>NZ_CALWJJ010000005.1 GCF_944380985.1 uncultured Agathobaculum sp.
GCGATCCAGCACAAGGCCGGCATGCAGGATTCCGAGTGCATTATCGCGGTCAACAAGGCGGATTCCGCCCCCATCTTTGATGTGGCCGACTATGGCATCTGCGGCGACCTGTTCAAGGTCGTGCCGATGATGATCGATGCCATCCGCACTGCCAAGGCTTCAAAGTAAGGATTCTTCCCGCGGACACATGGCATCTGCGCGATGTCTGGTCGTTCCGGTTAAATCCAATCAAGACAAAAGGGTCTGTCCTTTCGGACAGGCCCTTTTTTACGTTCCGCGCGCCGGCGGGAAAAACGAGAGGGCCGCTGATACGGCCCTCTCTTAAATGGGAGGTTGGGAATGGATTTAGTCGTCAGTCTACTCGGTTTGTACGGCAGGCTGCGCCGCAGTGTCTGCCGGATGCAGAACCAGCTTGCCGTCGGCCTCGTCGAGTATCACATGGTCGCCGGCCTTGATGCGGCCTTCAAGCGAAGACTCCGCGACCAGATCCTCGACCTCGCTCGTCACCGCACGGCGCAGCGGGCGCGCACCGTAAACCGGGTCGAAGCCCGCTTTTGCCAGATGCTTTTTGGCAGCTTCTGTCCAGGACATTATAATCTCCATGTCCTGCATGCGCGCGGCAACCTGCCGCAGCATGTTGTCTGCAATCTGGGCGATTTCGTCCTCGCTGAGGCGGTTGAAGACGATAATGTCGTCGATACGGTTGAGGAACTCAGGACGCACCGCGTTTTTCAGCTCGCTCATCACGTCGGCCTTGATCTGCTCAAAGGTGCGCTCGGCGTCGCTTGCGCTGCCCTCGGCAAAGCCGAGCGACTTGCGGCTCTTACCGGTGATCTTCTGCGCGCCGATGTTGGATGTCATAATAATAATCGTATTCTTGAAATCCACATGGCGGCCTTGTCCGTCGGTCAGCATGCCGTCTTCGAGAATTTGCAGCAGGATGTTAAACACATCCGGGTGCGCCTTTTCGATCTCGTCGAACAGTACGACCGAATACGGATGGCGGCGCACTTTTTCGGACAGCTGGCCGCCCTCATCATAGCCGACATAGCCCGGAGGCGAGCCGATCATACGGGAAACCGCATGCTTTTCCATGTATTCCGACATATCGATGCGGATCATGGCGTTTTCGTCGCCGAACATGGCCTCGGCCAGTGCCTTGGACAGCTCGGTCTTGCCCACGCCGGTCGGGCCGAGGAACAGGAACGAGCCGATCGGGCGCTTCGGGTCGCGCAGGCCGACACGGCCGCGGCGGATCGCCTTGGCAACCGCGGTGACGGCCTCTTCCTGCCCGATGACGCGGCTGTGCAGCGTGTCTTCGAGGTGCAGCAGGCGCTGTCCCTCGTCCTCGGTCAGCTGGGCAACCGGCACGCCGGTCCAGCCTGAGATAACTGCTGCAATGTCGTCCGGGGTGACCGCGCCGTGCGTCCGGGTCTGCTGGTCAGACCATTCCTTTTTGCGGTCATCAAGCGCGTCGCGTTTGGCTTTTTCCTCGTCACGCAGTTTGGCGGCATTTTCATAGTCCTGCCCCTTGACGGCCTCCTCTTTCTTAGCCGCAATAGCGGCGATTTCCTCCTCAAGCTGCTTGAGGTCGGGCGGCGTGGTCAGTGTGGACAGGCGCACGCGTGAGCACGCCTCGTCGATCACGTCGATCGCCTTATCGGGTAGAAAGCGGCCGGTCACATAGCGCACGGACAGTTTGACCGCAGCGTCGATAGCCTCGTCCGGGATCTTGATGCGATGATGCGCCTCGTAACGGTCGCGCAGGCCTTTCAAAATCTGCACTGCGTCCTCAGGCGAAGGTTCGTCGATCTGCACAGGTTGGAAACGGCGCTCGAGCGCAGCGTCCTTTTCGATATTTTTGCGGTATTCGTCAAGCGTGGTCGCGCCGATGACCTGCACCTCGCCGCGCGAGAGCGCAGGTTTCAGAATGTTGGCCGCGTCTGCCGCGCCCTCGGCCGCACCCGCGCCCATCAGCATGTGCATCTCATCGACAAACAGAATGGTATCCTTTTTGTCAATCAGCTCTTCGATGACCTTTTTGATGCGCTCCTCAAACTCGCCGCGGTACTTGGTGCCCGCGATCATACCAGTCAGGTCGAGCGAGATCACGCGCTTGTCTCTGAGCGTTTCAGGCACATCGCCCGCAGCGATCTTCTGTGCCAGCCCCTCGACAACCGCAGTCTTGCCGACGCCCGGATCGCCGATCAGCGCCGGGTTGTTCTTGGTGCGGCGTGACAGGATCTGAATGACGCGCTGGATCTCCTTGTCACGGCCGATGACCGGGTCGAGCTTGCCCTCGCGGGCGGCGGCGGTCAGGTCACGTCCAAACTGTGCGAGCGCATCGCCTGGCGCGCCGCCCGGCGCGCCAGGCGCGCCCTCGGCGAAGTTCTCCTGTGCGCCGCCGAGCGCCTCGTTTAATTTGTCAAGCAATGCCTGCGGAGTCACTTTGAGGTTGGCCAGCGCGGTCAGAGCGACGTTCTGTCCTTCACGCAGAATGCCGAGCAGCAGGTGTTCGGTGCCGACATAGCCCGTGCCCATCTGGGCGGCCGACTGAATGGACAGTTCGATAATGCGTTTGGTGCGCGGAGTCATGCCCTGCGGTGCCGAGGCATCGGGCGTACCCCGGCCGGATAACGCCTCGATCTGCTTTTCGAGCGCCTCATCAGTCACACCAGCGGCGGCGAGCGCCTTAGCCGCCGGACCGCCGCCCTCACGCAGCAGGCCGAGCAGCAAGTGCTCTGAGCCGATATAGCTGTGTCCGAACGAGCCTGCGGCCTGTTGCGCTTTGGCAAGCGCCTGCTGGGCGCGTTCGGTAAAACGGTTCTGGTAGAACATATTTTTTCAACTCCTTTATCAGCAAATAGTCGTTTGAACGAAAATGGAATATTGCACACGGAAAGTGACCGTATCAATTGGTAACACCGTGGTTTATCCATTGATAATAATATCTTTAGCGGTTTCACGCAGCATGGCCGCGCGCTTAATGTCGCGCTCCTGCGGCGCGCCGGTCAGCATGGCCGGGCGGATGTGCTGTTCGAGCGCATACAGCGTTTGCGGGTCAACGCCGGACAGCAGGCCCATCTGCAGGCCGACCAGCACATCTGATACGCACTGGATGGCCTCCGCCGTATCGATCAGATAGGCTGAGCGCATCGTGCCCGCCGCGCGGTAGATGCGGTCGCGCAGGCCGGCCTCATTCTGACTGCGCACCTGCTCGCGCGCCTTCTTTTCCGCATCGATGATCGTGGTCGCGGTCTCGACCAGCCGATCGGTCAACTCGGCCGATGAAGCACCCAGTGTAACCTGGTTGGAGATCTGGTAGAATCCACCGACTGCCTTGGAGCCTTCTCCGTATGCGCCGCGCACCGCGCAGCCCCGGCTGCCGGCGTAGCCGACTATGTGGCTGATTGCGCCGGTCGCAGTCAGCATGGGCAGGTGCAGCATGATCGAGGCGCGCAGGCCGGTGCCGACGTTTGTCGGGCATGCGGTCAGATAACCAAGGTGCTCGTCGTAGGCAAACGGGAGCGCGGCTTCAATCAGTGTGGCGACGCGCTCGGCCGTCTCGAGGCACTCCTTGGGGCACAGGCCGGCGCCAATTACCTGTAGGCGTAGGTGATCTTCCTCGCCCACCATGATGGCAACGCCCTTATCCTTGGATACAATCAGCCAGCCGCCGTTCTGGGCGAGCTCGGGCGAGATCAGATGCTCTTCAACCAGCTGGGACGCCTCGGTTGACCGGGGAATAATCTGTATTTTTTCGAACGCGGGGCCGATGGTTGGGTTGCTTTGCAGCACAGAGAACACTTTGTCTGCGATCTCCTGGTGCTGCGCTTCGGTCAGACGGAAGGGGTAACCTTTCAGGTTGCGGGCCAGCCGCACGCGGCTTGAGACTGCAAGACCGGCAAAACCGCCGGTAATGGAAAACATGCTCATTTCTGCTCACCCTCCATTCTACGGATCTCGTCGCGTAGGCGCGCGGCCTGCTCGTATTCCTCGTTCTCAATCGCAGCCTTGAGCTGCGAGCGCAGGGCCTCGATTGGATCGGCTGCCGGCTGCTCGGGCGTTGCCGGTGCGGTGCCGATGTGCTGTGTCGCGCCATGGATCTTGTGCACATAAGGGTTTAAGATGTCCGAGAACGTGGTGTAGCAGTCTGGACAGCCGACGCGCCCGGTGCGCCGTAGCTCGCTCTCACTCAGGCCGCAGGTCGGGCATTTGCGTTCGGTGCCGAGCATGGTGGCCGATGGCGCGCTCAGCATATCGTTCCACAGGCTGCTAAAGCCGCCGCCGAGGAACGAGTGGAACGGGTCGCTCCACAAATGATTCATGGACTGGAAAGCGTTTTCAAACGCGCCGCCGATGTTTTCCTTCTTAGCGCACGCAGGACACAGGTGCATTTCGCGCGTGACGCCGTTTACCGTTTCCTTATAATACATTGTCGCTTCATTCTTGCCGCATTTTTCGCATTTCATAAGTCAAAACTCCTTTCGGGTATTGTGCTAAAGTATTCTGGTCTCATTGAGAGAGGACGCCGGCAGCCTGCTGCTTACACGGTCGCAATGCCCATAACCGCACATCGGAAGATTGCAGCGCGCAGCCGGTCGCGGTGTTCCTTGCTAACCTCGGCCAGCGCACCGTCCGCACAGGCGGACAGCAGCAGCTGCCCTTCGCGCTGGCTGAGCAGCTCGGCCGAGACGAGCGCGCGCGTCAGCCGCGCCGCGTCGTTCTGTGATAGCCGCCCGCCGATGCCGCGCGCGGCCTCCAGCAGCATGCGCTGCTTGTTGTCCATCAGACGGACGATGCGGATATAGCCGCCGCCACCGCGTTGGCTTTCAACCAGATAGCCATGTTCGGGCGTAAAGCGGGTTTCTATCACATAGTTGATCTGGCTGGGCACGCACGAAAACCGGTCAGCCAGACTTTTGCGTTGCACCTCGGCAACGCCGCCGCCTGCCGACAGCATCTCGCCGATAAAGTCGGCGATCAGATCGGACATTTTCATGGTAATTGCCTCCTTTGTCAGCCGGTCCATCTTTGACCTTTCCTGACCTTTGTCTTTATTATATAAGACTGAACACCCATTTGCAAGAGAAAAAATTGACCAAATCTGACCATAGATTTTTATTTAAGAGCAAAAATAGTGAATTTTCTCTTAATATCTAATGAAATCTAAAATTTTCTTTGTTTTTCAAACATATAAAAAATTAGGATGGCGCAATAAAAAGTTACCGGACGCTAACCGTTGCTTTTTGTTGCATTTTTCATTTCTTGTGATACAATAATGTTGTAAAATACTTAATGGAGGTGCAATACCAATGGCATATGTTATCAGTGATGCTTGCATCAGCTGTGGCGCTTGCGCAGGTGAGTGCCCGGTAAGTGCGATTTCTGAGGGCGATAGTAAGTACGACATCAACCCGGATACCTGCATCGATTGCGGCGCTTGCGCTGGCGGCTGCCCGGTAGGTGCGATTTCGCAGGGCTGATTCGATTCGTCATCTGAAAGCGAAAGCCAAAACCCATTCCGTTTGGAATGGGTTTTGTTTTTTGCAGCGTGATAAAACAGCGCGGGAGATGCCTGTTCCTTCCTAGAGCAAAGTGTGCAAAGAGGGCTGTAAATTTTCGTGATAAATTACAAAAGTTTTTTTGCATACCGCGCGATAAATCAGATGAATTGAACATTGCAAACCGGCGAAAATGGGGAGTATAATATGTCGTAAAAAAAATTATCAGAGCGCGGCGGGGCGCACACAGGCCTGGACGCGTCAGAGAGGGGAAAGAAAAACATGGATACCATGCAGATCCTGTCGGTTGCGGTGTTCCTGCTGGTCATTGTGGCGATCATTTCGGAGAAAGTCCACCGAACGATCGCGGCGGTCGCGGGCGGTGTGATTCTGGTGATACTGCGTGTGCTGACGGTGGACGAGGCGGTCAGCTACATAGATTTCAGCACGATCGGCGTGCTGATCGGTATGATGCTGTTTGTTGCCGTGGTACGCAACTCGGGTCTGTTTGAATATGTGGCGATCAAAGCCGCTAAGGTCGCAAAGGGCAACCCGTGGCGCATTATGCTGCTGTTCACTATCCTGACCGCTATGCTTTCCGCGTTTCTGGATAACGTGACGACCGTACTGCTAGTTGGCCCGATGGCGATTGCGATCACCGGCATTCTGGGCATCGACCCGGTGCCCTTCCTGCTGGCGCAGATTCTGGCCTCTAACATTGGTGGCACGGCGACGTTGATCGGCGATCCACCGAATATTATGATTGGATCGCAAGCCGGACTGAGCTTTATGCAGTTTGTGACCAACACTGGCCCAGCGGTCGTATGCATTATGATTGCATTAAGCATCAGCTTTTATTTCATCTTTGGCAGAAAGCTGCTGGTCGAGCCGGAAAAGATGGCGGCCGTCATGCAGCTTGATGAAGATAAGGCCATCAAAGACCGCCCGCTGCTTATTAAGAGCGTCGTTATGATTGTCGTGGTCGTATTGGGTTTTGTTTTCCACTCCTCGCTCGGTGTGGACTCTTGCGTGATCGCCCTCGCCAGTGCTACAATAATGATGCTGATCGGCAAGCAGGAAACCGAGGAAATCATTCTCGGTGTCGAGTGGTCTACCATTCTTTTCTTTACCGGACTGTTTGTAGTCGTCGGCGGTTTGCAGCAGACGGGTATCATTACTGCGCTGGGTAGTGCGCTGGTCGAGGTGACGGGCGGCAATGCCATGCTGCTCATGCTGCTTATTTTGTGGGGCTCGGCGCTGTTCTCATCGGTTTTGGACAATATCCCGTTCGTGGCCACGATGATCCCGCTGATTCTTGCAATGCAGGCGGACGGCATGGATGTTACCGCGCTGTGGTGGGCGCTGTCGCTCGGCGCGTGCCTGGGCGGCAATGGCACGCTGATCGGCGCCTCGGCAAACGTGGTGCTGTCGGGCATTTCTGCCAAGCATGGCCACCCGATTACCTTTATGCGCTATCTCAAGGTCGGCTACCCGATGATGCTGCTGTCGGTTGTGATCTCGACGGTCTATCTGCTCATCCGGTTTCATTGATGTATGACAGGGCGAGAAAGAGGGAATTGATATATGTTAACAAGCAGTTTTTCCGGCGATGTAATCAATGTCGCACTGCGCCAGATGGGCGCTACCTCGATCAAGGAGATCCGCAACGGCATTTTGTATATTGCAAAGTTTGAGCTTTCGAGCGACCTTTGCATCACCTATGTCTTTGATGTAACCAAGCGCAACAAATACTTTTTGCAGCGTGTGACGCCATATCCGATCTCGCATGGCGATTTTGACGGCGCACAGGAGGTCGTTGAGTTTATCCGCAAGGATGTGAAAAAATTCCGCAATGCGATGCATTCGCATAACTTCCCCAAATTCCTGGACGCTGCCAATCAGATGGTGGTGCTGACGCATGCGGCCGAGCTGCTGTTCCTCGAGCGCAACGTGTCCGCCGAGGATCTGGACAGCCTGCGCGCCTGCCTGGAAGCAAGCATAGACAAGATTCGCGAGATCCACAGCCGCGCACCCAAGGTGGAGTGAACATAAAAAAGCAGACCGCAGCAGCGGTCTGCTTTTTTGTACGGGTTATATCCTGCGGCGATCGGATGCAGCCGTCTTTCGCCTGTAAACTATGCCTATATGTTCGGGGGGATTTATATTTTAAATAAATTTGGTCATTTTAATTTGTGACAAGTGCCTGTTTGCAGCAGGATGCTGTATATATTTGGGATTTTTACTGGACGAATAAGAAAAAAGATGTATAATGCAAGGTGTGCATTTCTTATGATGAGAGGAGCGGTGCCGCTATGTCATATGAATTTCTGTTGACGATTGCAATTATCATGCTTTCTACCAAAATATTTGGCTTGACCTCGGAGCGGGTGCATATGCCGCAGGTGGTCGGCGCACTGATTGCAGGCGTGCTGGTCGGACCGAGCGTGCTGGGCTGGATTGGCGAGAGTGATTTTCTTATTAAAGCAGCCGAGATCGGCGTGATCATCCTAATGTTCAATGCCGGCCTGGATACCGATATAGAGGAGCTTAAGAAAACTGGACTTGCCTCTTTTGTGATTGCGGTGATCGGCGTGATTGTGCCAATGGCGGGCGGCTTTGGCTGCTATCTGCTGTTTGCCAACGATCCGGGCGATACGCTCAACCTGCTCAAGGCAGCATTTATCGGCGTAGTGCTGACCGCTACCTCAGTCTCGATCACAGTCGAGACGCTGCGCGAGCTGGGCAAGCTAAAAAGTAAGGTGGGAACGGCTATTTTGGGCGCGGCGGTGATCGACGACATTCTGGGCGTTGTAGTGCTGACCGTGCTGACCGCGTTTACCGATCCCACAGTGCAGCCGATCATGGTATTCGGCCGCATCGTGCTGTTCTTTATGTTCGTGCTGGTAATTGGCCTAATTATGCACAAGCTCTTTCGCAAGATGGAGCAAATGTGGCACCGGCATCGCCGCATTGCGATCTACGCGGTGGCGTTTGCCTTGCTGATGAGCTATGTCGCCGAGCGATTCTTTGGTATTGCGGATATTACAGGCGCGTATTTTGCCGGCATTGTGATGTGCAACCTGTCCGCTACGCGCGATTATGTGGCAAGCAAAACCAATGTGCTGGGTTATATGCTGTTTTCTCCGCTTTTCTTTGCCTCTATCGGCATCAAGACCAATCTCGACGGGCTGACGGGCATGCTGGCGCTCTTTGCAGTTGCGCTGACGGTGGTGGCCATCCTGTCCAAGATCATCGGCTGCGGCATAGGCGCGCGTTTGATGGGCTTTCGCGCATATGATTCGCTGTCGATTGGCCTTGGCATGGTATCGCGCGGTGAGGTCGCACTGATCGTAGCACAAAAAGGCGAGCAGGCCGGGCTAATTGATGCCAGCCTGTTTCCGGCAATCGTGCTGGTGGTCGTGGTTACCACACTTGTCACGCCCATCCTGCTCAAGTTCGGTATGCGGCGGCAGACCCCAGCTAATACTGAGTTTTCCGAGCAGGAGGCGGCGCAGATGCCTAAAACCAGTCTACACTAAGCGGGGCGGCCGCGCTCTGCAACGCGACGGGGTAAAAAAGGGTGCCCGATGCTTTACAAACTATGTGAAAGATGGTATAATATCTTTTGTACCCGCGCCCGTAGCTCAGCTGGATAGAGCGTTGGACTCCGACTCCAAAGGCCGTGCGTTCGAATCGCATCGGGCGTACCAAATCAAAAAAATCCGAACCAGTTTTCGTAGGAAATCGGTTCGGATTTTTCTTTTTTACAGATGAAATCTGCGGCGGATATTGCCGCCCGTTTTATCAGCGCACGGGGCTTGTCCTGGGTGGCACGCTGCACTCAGCCGTCATTTGCGGGCCGGGCGGACACGATATAAGGGAACAGCACGCTGGAAAGATCGCCGCTGTATTTGGTGCGGATTGCAATATCCGCGTAGAGCAGCTCGCGCGCAAGCTGCTTTTTGTGCACAAGATACTTATATAGCAGGTAGCGCGGTCGGTAGCCCAGCACATATGAGTTGGTATTTCGGCTGGCGCAGTCAGCCTGATTATGCTGGCTTCACGCGTTTTGACAGGCTTTCCGATGTGGCGATGGGTATAATCATCACCGCATTCACTCTGCCGCTGATTTACTGCGTTTCCGGCGTGGTCCGGAACGGATAGATGGCCTGGACTCTCGGAACCGCTGGCTACTCTGCCGTATCGGTGTTTGCTCTGCTCAGTAGCTTACACCAAAAAGGGAGAAACCCTTTTGCCGAGCGGGAGGACCGGATACGATTTCCACCTCTCGCTTTGGCTGTAGTGTGCGAACACGTCGAGCGTATTCAGAACCGCATCAAGGACGAGCACGTTGCAAAATACGCGCAGTTCTAAAATGATCTGCCGGTGTGCCCGTCTGTGCGGATGAATATGCCGGACGAGCGAAAAAAATAGAGAAAAAGTCAAAAAGGGCATGTGTCCGCGCGGACACATGCCCTTTTGTTGCCGCACCAGTATACATGGAACGGCCAGCCCCCGGCATTTAAGACGGAGGATGCTTTGCGCGCCGGCGCAGCCCAAAGTATGCGGACACTGTTAAAATAAGGCCGATAGACCATCCGACCAGCGAAACGGGTGAGAGCAGCCTGATCTCGCCGTCCAGATAGAGGATAAACGGAAAGGCGAGCGCGGTCAGGCCAAAGACTGCCAGCACAATTGGCAGATGCAGCCCCCGAGGCAGCAGGCCGGTGTGGTAAACGCCGCGCATAACGAGCAAGAAAGCAGCGGCCAGACCGATGAAACTGAGGCCGGGGGCGTCGTCCGCATCGCCAAGTGAAAACAGGACGCCGCCGATCACGGCGCCGCCAAGCACGTTAAGCAGAACTTTGGGCCGGAAAATACGTTGGAACATAGACAGGGTTCCTCCTCAAGGTGTGGAGCGTGCCGCCACCCCGGTTTGCAACCGGCCGGCTCGCGGATGCGCGCCGGCGGCCAAGCGGCATAGCTTCATTTTAGCTTTTCGCTGTTGGTAAAATGGAATACAGTCATAAACAGGATTTTTATATCAAATAGCAGCGTCCAGTTTTCGATATAGTATATATCGTGCTCGATGCGGCCCTTGATCGAGGTATCGCCGCGGTAGCCATTGACCTGCGCCCAGCCGGTGATGCCGGGGCGTACCTGGTGCTTGACCATATAGAGCGGGATACTCTCCTTGAATTGGTTGACAAAGAACGGCAGTTCGGGCCGCGGGCCGACCAGGCTCATGTCGCCTTTGAGGACGTTAAAAAACTGCGGCAGCTCGTCAATCGAGAGTTTGCGGATGAGCGCGCCGAATTTGGTCTTGCGGGGGTCTGTATCGGTGCTCCAGCCGGTGGCCTGCTGGTCGTTGACGCGCATCGAGCGGAACTTATACATATAAAATGGCTTTTTATCCAGCCCGACGCGCTCCTGCCGGAACAGGATCGGGCCGGGCGAGGACAGTTTGACGCCAATGGCGGCAAACAGCATCAGCGGCGAGCTGATGAGGATTAGCAAAAGCGCGCCGGCGATGTCCAGCAGGCGCTTGATAAAAGCGTTGCCGATGTTGTCAAGCGGGATGTGTCGGATGTTGACAAGCGGAATGCCGCCGATTTCGTCATACACCGGGTGGGCGGGCATGAACTTTGTGTAAAACGGGATGAGCGAAACCTTAACTCCGTTTTTTTCGCTGCTGGCAATGATGCCCTGCAAATAGCGGTACTCCTCGGCCTCAAGCGCAATGACGACCTCGTCCGGGCTGACGCGCTCGAGCACCTTGGCAATCGCCTCATAGGTGCCGAGGTAGGACAGACCGGGCAGGCAGTCATGCGGGGCGATGTAGTGGTCGACGCAAAGGCCGAGCGTGCGGTCGCGCTCGATGGCGGACAGGTAGGCGCGCGCCTGGTCGCCGCAGCCTACCAGCAGCACATGCTTGAGATTATAGCCTTTTTCGCGAAATGTGCGCAACAGCCGGCGCAAAAACCAGCGCTTGACTGCGATCAGCAAGGTGATCAGCGCAAAAAAGATAAACAGCGTCCAGCGGGAAAGATGAAATTCCTTAAACACGAAGAAGAATGCAAGCATGATCCCGAACAGGATCAGGTTGCAGCGCAGCAGCAGGCTAAACTCGGTCAGAAAATTTTTTGAGCGAAACGAGCCATACAGACCCATCAGGCTGTACAGCAGCCAGAACAGCGGTGTAAGACACAGCGTAGCATACATATAATAAGAAAGGCCGATGTGCCCAGGATCGCCGTTGAACAGCTGGAAGCGGATAAAATAAGCGAGCACCATGCAGGGAAACAGAATGATCACGTCGGTCAATCCGTTGATCTGGTTGAGCGTTTTCTGATTTTCCTTGATCAATGCCGGTTCCTCCCCAAAAGATTGAGAATGTATTTATTCTACCATATCTGACAGGCGATTTCCACTCTATCCCCCGCCCGCTTGACAAAAAGGAAGCAATAGGGTAAGATTCCAATAGAATGCGCTGCGGGCGTGTTTTGCATGCAGGGTGCGGGGAAATACGCGGGTGGAGGTGCCGCCTGCGTGTTTTTTTGAAAATATGGGAGCAGTGTGAAGATGATGCCAAAGACAAAGATATTGTATGTCGCCTCGTCGTTCGGGCACCTTGCCAGCTTTCACCAGCCCTATCTGGAGTGGTTCGCGCAGCAAGGGTGCACAGTGCATGCGGCTGCCGGCGGATCGGCCTGCGCGCTGCGCGGCGTCAGCCGGATGATCGAGCTCCCGTTCAAGAAAAGCATGTTTTCGCCGGGAAATCTGGCCGCTGCGTATCGGCTGCGCCGCCTGATGCGGGAGGAGGGGTACGCGCTCATCAGCCTGCATACCGCGCTGGCAGCGTTTTTCGCAAGGCTTGCGTTGCTGCCGTCCGGCTCGCGCCGCCCGGTCGTGATGAATACCTCGCACGGCTATCTGTTTGATCGCAATACGCCCTGGGTCAGGCGCATGCTGCTGCTCGGCGCGGAGCGGATGACGGCGCCGGTCACCGACTGGCTGCTGACCATGAACCGGCAGGACTGGGAGATTGCCGGCCGTTACCGGCTCGCTCGTCATATGGCATGCACAAGGGGCATGGGGATCGACCTTGCGCGCTTTCGTCCGCCGGACCCGTCGGCGCGGCAACAGGCCCGCGCGGAGCTGGGGCTTAAGCCGGACGAGATTGCGCTTGTCTATGCGGCCGAGTTTTCCGGGCGGAAAAATCAGGCCATGCTGATTCGTGCGATGCGGTTTTTGCCGGAAAACGCTGTACTGCTGCTTCCGGGTCGCGGCGCTTTGTGGGAGGCGTGCCGCACGCTCGCCCAGCGGACGGACGTTTACAGCCGTATCCGGTTCCCGGGCTTTGTACAGCAGATAGAGCGGTATTATCAGGCGGCCGATCTGTGTGTGTCGGCCAGCCGGATCGAGGGTCTGCCTTTTAACGTGATGGAAGCGATGGCGTGCGGCTTGCCCGTGGTTGTAAGCGACATCAAGGGACACCAGGATCTGGTGCGCGATGGCGAAAACGGTTTTTTATACCGGTATGACGATGAGCAGGCCTTTGCTAGCGCCGTTTGCCGGCTGATGGAGGATGGCGCGCGACGCAGTATGAGCAGAGCAGCAATAGAGTCGGTGCAGCCATATGGGTTGACGCATGTGTTCCCTGCGCTGACCGAGATCTATCGAAGCGCCCTGGAGAGCTTTCGCTGATATACTATATATTATATAATGTAAAAAGACGTAAAAAGCAGGCGCTGCTCAAAGGGGAGCGCCGGGGAGGGTATCACCATGAAAACAAAAGCAGTCAGACCAGCGGTCAAAGAGAAATGGTGGCTGTATGCCGCCGCAGCCGTCGTTGTTTTTTTTGCTACCACGTTTGACAACAACGGCACATACTTTACGCAGAAAACGACAGGGCTGATCGCGGCGGCAGCCGTGCTTTGCATGATGTTGTTTGCCGATAGGCAGCGTACCGAGCGTCTGCTGACCCCGCCCGCGTTTGCCATGTTTGCCTATATGCTGCTGGCGGGCATTTCGACGCTGTACGCCCGCTCGGGCAAGTTTGCAATCGCGGAATTTTCCGTCATGCTGACCGCCTTTGGCGTGTTTGTGGCAATTGTGCTGTATTCGCGGGAAAGCAAAACCTCATTCCGGCGCACGGCCGCTGTGCTCGCCTGCGCGGCGGCGCTAGTCGGCTTGCTGAGTATCGACGCGGCATCGGTCAACATTTTGATGCGGCCATTTCGCGTGCTCATGGAGATGGTCGGCACGGGCTATGCGACCACCGGCGCGTATTTCTACTCCCGCCTGCACACGATTTTTGGCAACCCGAATATCTATGCCGGCCTGCTGTCGGTCGCCTGTCTGCTCTCGCTCTGGCTGGTTATCACGGCGGAGAGCCGCAAGCAGAAGATCCTGTGTACCATTCTGCTGATGGTCAACACAGTATCGTATCTGCTGGCGTTTTCGATGGGCTCGCTGGGCGTGTTCGTTCTGGCCTGCCTGCTGATGCTCGCGCTTAGCCCGAAAGAAAGCCGTATGGGCTTTTTCCTGCTGCTGGTGCAGACCGCGGTGGTCGCGCTTGTGGCGGGCGGCATATCGGTGACCGGCTTTGGCGATACGGTGACCGGCTCGCCGGTACCGCTTCTCATGCTGGCAGTGGGCTGCGCGGTGGCCTGCGCGCTTGAGGTCTTTGTGCGCGGCAGGGTGGCCGCCGTGCTCGCCGGTAAGGGCAAACTGCTGATCGGCCTGATCGTAGCCATTTTGGCATTGGTCGCAATATATATTGTAGCGGCGCTCAATATGACCGGGCCTTACACCTTTGGCACCGAGAGCGATTTCCGCCGCACGGCTGATCTGTCCGCAGGTGAATATACGCTGACAATAGATGCGACTGCGCCGGTGAATGTGCGCGTTGCATACAAAAATACGAGCAACCTAATCCAGAACAACGAGACCAATCTGGCAAGCGGCAGCTCGGATAGCGCGGTGACCTTTACCGTACCTGAGGATAGCGAGCTTACGTTCTTCTACTTCTCCTGCAGTGAGCCGGGCGTGACGATCAACAGCGCCACATACACGGGCGCGCAGCAGGGCAGCCTCAAGCTGGGCTATACCATTCTGCCGGCGTTCATCGCCGACCGAATCCAGGACCTTTCGGCAAACGGCAACGTGGTGCAGCGCGGCGTATACCGGCAGGATGCAATCAAGCTTTGGCTGACTTCACCTATCATCGGCCGCGGCCTCGGCGGTTTTGAAAACGGCATCGTCTCAGTGCAGGACTACTACTACGAAACCAAATACGCGCACAACCACTATGTCGAGATGCTGTGCGACCTCGGCGTGCTCGGCCTTGCGGCCTTTGTTGCGCTGCTGGGTACGGCCGTGTGGGCGCTGGTCAAGACCCGCCGGCAAAAGCCGCTCGCCGTTATGCTGCTGGCGGCCTGCGTGCTACAGATGTTTGGCCAGGCCGTGACCGACGTTATCTGGTCAGTCGGCGGCTGTCTTCCGATGTTCTTTGCAGTGCTCGCGCTCATCACGCTGTACTGCGGCGACAGCCTGCGGCTCAAGCTGCCGCAAAAGCGCGCAAACGGCGCGGTGCGCTGGCCGGTCGCTGCGGTCTCGGCGGTGTTTGTCGTTCTAATCGGTCTGAACCTCATCGCGCAGAGCATTTTCTACGGCAGCAACCTGACGCTGTCCGACCTCAAGACCTGCGCGGCCATCGACCTGTTTGAGACCAACGACTATAAGCTGTCTTATCTGCTGTCGGGAGGCGACGAGGAAGGCGTGGCGGAAACATACGCACGTGATTTGGCGCAGGAGGAATCGAACTCCATCACCATTCCGCTGGCGCAGTATTTTGCCGGCGTCGGCCAGATAGATGACGCGCTTGACACCCTCGACCATGGCTCGGATTATATGCGCGCGGACGCTGCGGTATGGCAGAACCTGTTTAGCACGTATGAATCCATTATTGATCCGCTCAGCAATGTCAACTCGGTGCAGCTGCTCGCGGACGACACCTATGTGCAGCGCATGACGGCAGGCTATCAAAAGCTGCAACAGGTCAACGCCGATCAGCTGGACGAGGTGCTGCTGGCGACTGAGAACAATGCGTTTGTCAATAAGCTGCTTGCAATCGAGGCGCTTGAGCCGTACGAGCAGTCCGCGGCGATTAACGTGTTCACCACTCTCGGTCTGGATACCGCTTCGGCGCCGGACGTCAATAACGACGGCGTGCCGGACTTTGCGGCTGTATCGCAGGGCGAGGTCGTATGGAATGAGGATGGCTCGTTCACTGCACAAACCGAAAGCGTTATCACCTTTACCACGTCAATCAGGACTGACGGCGACTATCAGCTCACGGTTGCCTGTGACAATCCAGCGGCCGTATCCGCCTCGATCGACGGTAGCATCGCTCCGCTTGATCCGCAGACCGGCACCGCTGCCGCGGTCAGCCTGTCCGGCAGTGGCACGCAAAGCGCGATCACGCTCAATGTTGCGGCGGGTGAGACGGTAGACCGTGTAACATATATAAGGATATAATCGCGGTGCAAACACAATAACAATTGGGCGCGTTTGACGGTTTTGCCGTCAAACGCGCTTTTTTATGTTAAAAAAAGGGTATCAAAACAGTTTTTAACAAATAAAACGGCGGGCAGGCGATGATAAAACACGGACTACCCCCCATACCGGCCCGCAAAGGCACGGCAGGGAGGCATGCACGGCGCGCGGCGTCAAACCGCAGGATGATGCGCCAAATGCGTCGCAATATTGCAATATTTACACGTTGTTTTGCAATATTACACCCGTGTTACATTCTCGGGCGTTTGCTTGACCGCCTACTGAACCTGTGGTATTATAATTTGCGTAAAGGGCGAAAGTCCAAAAATTTTAAAGGAGGAGAAATCCCATGAAGAATCTTAAAAAGGTTCTTGCACTGGTACTGGCGTTCGCTTGCGCGTTCACCATGTTTGCCGGTGCGGTAACGTATACGGATCAGGCTGAGATCACTCAGGCTGAGGCCGTAGACATGCTTACTGCTCTGGGTGTAATTGATGGCTATCCGGATGGCTCGTTCCAGCCGGACGCGAACATCACCCGTGCAGAGGCCGCTAAGATGATCTACACGATCTGGAACGGTGGTAACACCAATGCTTCTGCTTTCGAGGGCACCAGCATATTTACTGACGTTTATCGTGGCTACTGGGCAGAGGGCTACATCAACTTCTGCTATGCCAACGGCATCATTGATGGTGTCGGCAACCTGCAGTTTGCGCCGGAGCGCAACGTAACCGGCACTGAGCTGGCTAAGATGCTGCTGGTTTGCATGGGCTACCAGGTTGAGCACTCTGGTCTGTCGGGCGCGAACTATGCGCAGCGCACCAACGCGCTGGCTACGCAGAATGGCCTGTATGTGGACGTAACCGCTCCGGTTGCTTCCGCTATGCCGCGTCAGTTCGCTGCGCAGATCATGTACAATGCGCTGAAGGCTGACACTGTTGTCTGGAGCTCTGACCGCAATGCTTACGAGCGCGTAAGCACTGTCATCTACCAGATGGTTGCTGACAGCAACGGTAACTATGCACTGGTTCCGATCTCTGACTACGAGACCCTGGGCAAGAAGTGCATGGGCCTGGAGACTCGTGAGGTTATGCTGACTTCTGTTAAGCAGGAAAGCGGCCGCGAGACCTACTCGCTCAACGACGGTGCGTTTACCCGCGTTACGTCTGACTACTCTGACCTGATTGGCCAGCGTGTCAACGTTCTGATCCGTGACGGCGAGACCAACCAGGTTTACGGCGTTTACGCTCATGAGGACAGCTCGGTTATCGCGACCGGCGTTGTTGGTCAGCTCGAGTCTGCGAATGAGACCAACAAGATTAAGCTCAACGGCACGACCTATGATCTGGACGCGACCACAAGTGCTTACAATGTTTACAACACCAACAGCGACACTGCTTCGATGCGCCTGGCTGACCTGGACGACATGGCCAACAAGTCTCAGGCTGCTTGGAACATCAAGCTGATCGACATCGACGGCGACGGCGATGCAAACCACGCGGTTGTACAGAAGGTTGACATTAAGAAGGTCACCTATGTTAACAGCGATGGCATCCGTGTTGATGGTATCAACAACGGCAACAGCATTGACTTCGACGAGAACGAGGTTTATGCGGATGCTGCTCGTGACGATTGGGCGGTTGTTGTTGACAAGGACCACACCTCCAGCGGCAACTATGTTGTCACCAAGGCTGAGGTTCTCTCCGGCCGTGTTGGCTCTGTCCACACCGACAACACCACCAACAACGTTACCGAGCTTCGCGTAGACGGCACCTGGTACAAGAATGCTTCCAGCACGCTTGACACCGCTATGGGTTCCAACGTTGATCTGGTCGTTTACGGCGGCGTGTACTTCAACGTTGAGGGTTCTGCTTCGGCTCTTGATGTAGCGGTTGTAACCGGCGTTGGCGATTGGAACAACATGGATGGCGTTCTGACTGTTCGCCTGATGTTCAGAGACGGCACCGAGGAAGTCGTTAATGTTGAGGCGGTTGATCCCGCGAACGAAGACGACGTACTCGATCGCAACACCTATGACGACGTAAGCCTGCTCGACAAGATGTTTGCGTACGACACCAACGACGACAAGTACTCGCTGTACAGCATTAAGGCTGGCAACATCATGGTCGGCGCTCTTGACAACCAGAGCGACACCCGTCATGACGCTGTGCTGCCGGCATCTGGCTGGAGCTACGATGACGAGCGCGCTGTTATTGTAAACGGCAGCCGCAGCTACGATATTGCTGAGGGCGCGATGGTAGTCATCAAGAACAACAACGACGACTACGTTTACATGACTGGCGCTGATCTGCTCGAGCGCAACAGCATCACCTTCGACGGCAGCGTGCAGGGCTACCTGGCTATGGATGAGGATGGTCAGATCGTCGCTCTGTTCGGCAGCACCACCAGAACCATCTCGATTGGCGCTACCAACTATGGTTACATCGTTGATACGTACCAGGCGGAGAACGCTGATCAGGATGTCAAGCTGTACATCAGTGTGATCACTGCTGACGGCCTGCAGGAGAATGTCGAGACTGATGAGAAGTCTGCTGGCTCCAACTATGGTATCGGCACGATCATCAGCTACACCATGGACGGCGACGTAATGGTAATTGATAAGGCTACCGACATCAATACCGATGCAATTCGCAGCTACAGCGACAGAAGCGTACGCTTCTACGATCGCACTGCGGATCAGACTGGCGCGACCTACACGATCACCAGCGACACTGTGATTATTTCGATCGACGGCAGTACGATTAACGGCAACGACGACGACGCTTCGTTCGCTGGCAACTATCTGACTGAGGCGAATGCCTACAACCAGAGAAATGCCGCTTACATTCTGGACGGCAACAACATTGAGGTAATCTTTGTTGAGGTTGGCTACCAGCGTCCGTTTGCTTACCGCTAATCTAACGCAACGGTAAGTTTGCATGTAAAAGCCCCGGGCATAGCCCGGGGCTTTTCTTATTTACTTAAACGCCACATAAACATATTCAACATCATGTGAATTGGTCATTGAGACGTTTTCTTTGTAACAAACGGTAAATCCGTTTTCCGTAATGGCAAGGCAAGTGGTCGTATCCATTATAATCGGACGATCTGAAAGCGCCACTCCGCCACATACGCCGTAGCTGTACATTTGCCATCCATGGCAGAGCAAAAACACTACTTTTGGGGTAAAGCTCAGGGTGATTGTGCGGCTTGCCGCATCATCGCCGGTAAAAAAACCGCAGGCGACCTCGCTTTTGCCGAGAGACAGGGTATTGATCTGTAATTGTAAGCTGTTATCCCTGCTCTGGCGCATGGCTGCCTCGAGGCCATCCGACTCAGCACGGTCATCGGCCTCGGTCTCAATGGCGGTCTCGATGGCGGTTAGACGATTGCGCACATCCTGCGCGAGCTTGTCGCCGTCGATACTGCCCGAGGGGATGCTGCCGACGACCGCAGCTGCAACCTGCTCCTGCACGTTTTCGATTGCCTGCTGCACCGTGTTTTTGGGTACGCCGGCGGTCGGTGCAAAGCCGAGGTTAGCCGCAGCTGATGCATCACCTAGTGCATCGCACAGCTCGTTATGCGCTTGGCGCAGCTCTTCGGGGTTGTTATCGAAGTATGATTTGAGCTCGTTTGGCTGCATGTTGGGCTGGTCAGCAAGGTCGGTGATCGTGTGTTCAAACGCGGCCTTTTTGTTGGCCTCAAATGACATGAAATCCCTCCTTTTCATTTAATATTTGCCGGATATATTGCTGGCCGGGAAAAGTAAGCGTATATGATAATAGCCGATTTTCAAAAAAACGCAAGGGTAAAAACTGACCCTTGCGTTTTTTCGTTTCTTCGGCAGCAAAGCGGCGCAGCGTCAATCTGCCCACCCATTTTTGTGCTTTTTTATCTGCGTGCCATAAATTCTTTAGGACTGCGTCCAAATTCACGTTTAAATGCCTTAAGAAAGTTGGAATAATCATTGAATCCGCACCGCATGCACGCCTCTGTGACCGGTGTACCCTCGTGAATCATGTTGCGTGCGACTGTTACGCGCTTTTTAATGATGAACTGGTACAGTGTCAGGCCGGTATAGGTTTTGAACTGATGCATCAGATGGGATTTGCTAATATAACAGGCTTCGGCAAGCCGGTCGAGTGTCAGATCGTCTGCAAGGTGGTCGTTGATGTAGGCGACAACCCCGTTTACCTTTTCATTTTCTGTAACATCCCTGCGGATGTCCTCAGGCGTTGTAAAATACGCGCGGTTGAGGTAGACCAGAAATTCGATCAGATAGACGTAAGACAGCGTGCCACTGCCAAACCCTGCGTCATCCCGATTGCGGAGCATTTTCTCGCAGATGCTGCGCAGATGAGTCAACACATTGCTCTCCGGCCGGATGCGCTTGTATTTCTTCTCGCTCGCATCGGTAAAGCAGCGGGTCAAATCCAGGCCGAACATATTGGCGCGAGAAAGAAACCCCGGATCAATCCAGATTACAAACCGCTCATATGGCTTGCCGGGCCGAATGTCCGGTTTGTGAATATCGCGGTTGTCGGTCAGCAGGATGTCGCCGGGCCGCAATTGATAAGTACGCCCTTCGATGATGTACGATACATCGCCTGACAGGAAAAAGAAGATCTCGTAAAACGCATGCTCATGAAAATCAACTACAGGCGGTACTGGATCCAAATAGTGATAGCATTCAAAATCAGGGCGCTCCATAATTTGGCGCTGTGTGAAGATGTCTTTGTCAGATTTCAACAAATTCAACTCCGTCCTATTGTATATATTTATATTATATAGCAACATTCACCAGATTTCAAGCGCAATATTCCGGGATTGTGGGATAAAACCATCTTATACTGGTGATATAAGACACAAGCGAGAAC
The DNA here is from genome assembly GCF_944380985.1 of uncultured Agathobaculum sp. Taxonomy (GTDB): domain Bacteria; phylum Bacillota; class Clostridia; order Oscillospirales; family Butyricicoccaceae; genus Agathobaculum. Next base: position 20,942 of record NZ_CALWJJ010000005.1, read on the forward strand.
CTGACAAGCTTAGCAAGATCAATAAAAAGGAGAGGTAACTGGCATGAAAAGCTTTATCGGCGAGGATTTTCTGCTCACCACGGAGGCTGCACGCAGACTGTACCACGAGCACGCGGCGAAGATGCCGATCTTCGACTATCACTGCCACTTAAACCCGGCGGAAATCTATGAAAACAAGCGGTTTTCGGATATTGGCGAGGCATGGCTTGCGGGCGACCATTACAAATGGCGCGTCATGCGCGCGTGCGCAGTGCCCGAGGCATATGTGACCGGCAGCGCGAGCTACCGCGATAAGTTCGACCGCTTCGCCGCTATCATGCCGGGCCTGATCGGCAACCCGATCTACCACTGGTCACATCTTGAGCTTAAACGGTTTTTCGGCATCGACGAGCTGCTGAGCAAAAGGACTGCGGATCAGGTATGGGAATGCGCAAACGCCAAGCTGCAAAGTCCGGCGGGCGCGGCGCGGGCGCTGATCGAGGAAAGTAACGTTCGCGCGCTGTGCACGACCGACGACCCGGTTGACGATTTGCGTTATCACCGCCTGTTGGCCGAGGATACACATTTTACCATCCGCGTACTGCCCACTTTCCGCCCGGAAAAGGCGCTGGGCATTGCCGATCCCGGCTACCCGGCGTATCTGCAAAAGCTGGGCGCGGCTTCCGGGGTATATATCCGCACGATAGACGACGTAAAGCAGGCGCTTGTGCAGCGCATTGAGCACTTTGCGCAGGCGGGCTGCCGTCTGTCCGACCATTCGTTCGGCTCGCCTGACTTTACAGTTTGGGATGAAAGTGCGGCCGAGGAGGCCATGCGCAAAGCGCTTGCGGGCGAACCCCTGCTCGATTACGAGGTTTCGGCATACCAGTCTCTTTTAATGGATTTTCTCGGTGAGAAATATGCCGTGCGCGGCTGGGTAATGCAAATGCACATGGGCGCGATTCGCAATTTAAACAGCAAACTGTATCATGCACTCGGCCCGGATGTCGGCGGCGACGCGATCGGCGACGTCATGCCGGCGGCCTCGCTGGCCAAGCTGCTCGACCGGCTGGCATGCCGCGACAAGCTGCCCAAGACCATCGTGTACACGCTCAACGCGGCGGATAACGACAAGCTGATCGCCACCGCAGGCTGCTTCCAGGATGAGACGACAGCGGGCAAAATCCAGTTTGGCTCAGCTTGGTGGTTCAACGACCATTACGACGGCATGACCGCGCAGCTGCGGTCGCTCGCGAGCATTGGCGTGCTCAGCCGCTTTGTCGGCATGCTGACCGACTCGCGCTCGTTCCTGTCCTATCCGCGCCATGAGTACTTTCGCCGCATTCTGTGCGAAGTCATCGGTGGATGGATTGCGGGCGGCATGGCGCCTGCGGATTACGACGGCATCGGGCAGATTGTTGAGAATATTTGCTATTATAATGTTTGCGACTACATCGGCATCGACCGATGAAAATGGAGGAAACCGCTATGAAAATGTCATTTCGCTGGTATGGCGAGACCGACCCGGTTTCGCTGGCGTATATCTCTCAAATTCCGGGTATGCGCTCGATCGTCTCGGCCGTCTACGATGTCAAACCGGGTGAGGTCTGGCCGGAGGAGAGTCTTGCCAGGATCAAGCAGCAGTGCGAAGCGCACGGATTGATCTTCGATGTGGTCGAATCCATCCCGGTGTCCGAGGACATCAAACTCGGCACCGACAAGCGCGACGCGCACATAGACGTTTACTGCGAGAACATCCGCCGCTGTGCCAAATACGGCGTCAAGTGCGTGACCTATAACTTTATGCCAGTGTTTGATTGGACACGCACCCAGCTGGACAAAAAGGCGCCGGATGGCTCGACCAGCCTTGTCATGTACTGGGATCAGATGAAGGGCCTTGATCCGCTCACGGACGACATCAACCTGCCCGGCTGGGATGCCAGCTACACACAAGATGAGGTGCGCGACCTGATTCGCGCCTATAGCGCGCTGGGCGAAGAGGGGCTGTGGAAGAATATCGAGGTCTTTCTCAAGCGGGTCATCCCGGTGGCGGAGGAATGCGGCGTTACCATGGCGCTGCATCCGGACGATCCCCCGTATCCGATCTTCGGCCTGCCGCGCGTTATCACCAACGAGCACAACCTGGACCGCTATTTGTCCATCGTCGATTCGCCGGCCAATACGCTGTGCCTATGTACCGGTTCGCTGGGCTGCGCCAAGTTTAACGACATCCCCCAAATGGTGCGCAAGTATTCTGCGAGAAAGCGCATCGGCTTTATGCACATGCGCAACGTCAAAATCATGGAGGACGGCTCGTTTGAAGAACGCGCGCACCTATCCGGTTGTGGCTCGCTTGATATGTATGAGATCACCCGGGCGCTGGTAGAGACCGGCTTTGACGGCTATGTTCGCCCCGATCACGGCCGCATGATCTGGGGTGAAACCGGCAAGCCGGGCTACGGACTGTACGACCGCGCGCTTGGTGCGGCCTACCTCAACGGTCTGTTTGAGGCCTGCGAAAAGGCGCAGACAAAATAATTGCACAATGCGCAAGGCGGGGGTGCAGCTCCGCCGGGAAATAGAGTATGATAAAGGAGAGGGTACTGATGACGAAAAATGTACTGAATACCGATCTGACCGGCAAGGTCTGTGTTGTCACCGGTGCGGGCGGCGCAATTTGCGGCATGTTTGCGCAAAAGCTCGCGGCGGCGGGCGGCAAGGTGGCCGTGCTTGACCTTAATGACAAGGCGGCGCATCAGGTTGCCGATGAAATTTCCGCTGCGGGCGGTGTTGCCAAAGCATACAAGGCAAACGTGCTCGACCGCGAGGACCTCGAGCGGGTGCACCAGCAGGTGCTGGCCGACTTCGGCCCGTGCGATGTGCTGATCAACGGCGCGGGCGGCAATAACCCGCGGGCCACTACGGATAACGAGTTCCATTACGAGGCAAAAGACATCGAAAACTGCAAGACGTTTTTCGATCTAGATAAATCGGGCGTGGAATTTGTGTTTTCACTCAACTGGCTGGGCACGCTGCTGCCAACCCAAGTATTCGCTGCCGATATGATCGACCGCGCGGGCAATATTTTGAACATTGCCTCGATGAACGCCTACACCCCGCTGACCAAAATCCCCGCGTATTCGGGCGCAAAGTCGGCGGTTGTCAACTTCACTGAATGGCTCGCGACCTATTTTGCCAAATCCGGCATTCGCGTCAATGCGATCGCGCCGGGCTTCTTTGTCGGCAACCAGAACCGCAGCTTGCTGTTTAACCCAGATGGCACCCCTACGCCGCGTACCGGTAAGATTCTGGCCGGCACGCCCATGGGCCGATTCGGTGAGCTGGAGGAGCTGGTCGGCGCAGTGCTGTTCCTCATCAACAACGAAGCGGCAAGCTTTATCACTGGCGTGTGCATCCCGATTGACGGAGGCTACGCGGCGTATTCGGGCGTATAAGAGCGAACTTCCCAATGACTGACACAAAGAAAGGAAGGCGTATATGAAAAAGAGAACCCGCACACTGGCGCTGGCAATGTCGGCTATGCTGGCACTGGGCATACTGTCCGGCTGCGGCGGCACAGGAACAGCTGAGGGAAAGCAGATCATCCGCATTGGACACAACCAGTCGACCAACCATCCGACCCACACCGGCTTGATCGCCTTTGAGGAGTATATCGAAAGCCGCCTTGGCGAGAAGTATGACGTCGAGATATTTCCGAGCGAGCTGCTCGGATCGCAAAACGAAATGGTGCAGCTGACTCAGACCGGCGCGATTACTTTCTGCGTGGCCTCCAACTCGCTGCTTGAGACATTTTCGGAAAACTACACCCTGTTTAACCTGCCCTATCTGTTTTCCAGCCCGGAAGCATATCACGCCTCGATGGATGATCCGGACATTGTCGGCCCGATTTTTGAATCGACCAAGCAGGCGGGGTTTGAGGCGGTCACCTGGCTGGATGCCGGCACGCGCAACTTCTATACCGTGGATACCCCGATCGAAAGCCCAGCGGATCTACGCGGGCTCAAGATCCGTGTGCAGCAGTCGCCGACCAATGTGACGATGATGGATTTGCTTGGCGGTGCGGCCACGCCGATGGGCTTTGGCGATGTATACACCGCCTTGCAGGCGCAGATGCTGGACGGCGCGGAGAATAACGAGCTGGCGCTGACCGATAACGGTCACGGCGACGTATGTAAATACTACTCCTACGATATGCATCAGATGATTCCAGACATACTGATCGGTAATCTGGACTTTATGGAGGGCTTAAGCGAACAGGAGCGCACCGTGTTTGACGAGGGCTTCACCATCCTCAATCAGACCCAGCGCGCGGCGTGGGAGGTGGCCGTTGAGGAGTCCAAGGCCTATGCGGAAAACGAGCAGGGGGTAAACTTTATTTACCCCGACATTGAGCCTTTCCAGCAGGCGCTCCAGCCCATGCACGAGGACATGCTGGCGCAGTATCCCGATCTCGCCCCCATCTACGAGCTGATCGAGCAGCACAACGCCGAGTTTGCCTCGGCATCATGAACAAGGGAGGTGCCTTGAATATGCAATCGCTTCGAAATATACTCAATCGAATAATGAATGTGCTGGCAGGCGCCAGCCTGATCGCCATGACCGCGCTGACCTGCTGGCAGGTTTTTACCCGCTATGTGCTCAGCAATCCCTCCACCTGGTCGGAAGAACTGGTGGGCTATATCTTTGCATGGGCCAGCCTGTTTGGCGCATCTCTCATCACCGGCGAGCGTGGCCATATGAACATCCCGGTCGTAGTTGAGCTGATGCCCGATAAGGCGCAGAAGTTTTTTGGCATTTTTGGTGAGATTATTGCCATGCTGTTTTCCGCCATCATTCTGATTTATGGCGGCTATCAGATCACGCTGCTGGCTATGGGACAGATGACCTCGTCGCTCGGAGTCGCGGTCGGTGTGTTTTATATCGCAATGCCGGTGTGCGGCGTGATCAATATCCTGTATACCGTGCTCAACATCTATGAAATATGCAAAGAGAAAAAGGAGGCGGCGTAAACTATGGCTATGACATCCCTAGTGATGATTATTGTCATCCTGGCAATTTTGCTGGTGATCGGCGTGCCGATCTCCTATTCGATCGGCATCGCGTCGCTCGTTACTATCCTGCAAACTGTTCCGCTCGATATTTCGGTCGTTACAAGCGCGCAGCGCATCTTTGTCGGTATGAGCAAATTCAGCCTGACCGCAATCCCGTTTTTTATTCTGGCGGGCAACCTGATGAACCAGGGCGGCATTGCCAAACGCCTGGTGAACTTTGTCATGGCAATATTGGGCAAGCTGCCCGGCGCGCTGCTTGTGACAAATGTTGGCGCCAACGCGTTGTTTGGCGCGATCTCAGGCTCGGCCTCGGCGGCGGCCGCGGCAGTTGGCTCTATGGTGCGCGAGGGCGAGGAGGAGCAAGGCTATGATTCTGCCCTGTGTGCTGCAACCAATGGCGCTTCCGCCCCCTCCGGTCTGCTGATTCCGCCGTCCAACGCGTTGATTACCTATTCGCTTGCTGCAGGAGGCACATCGGTCGCCGCGCTGTTTATGGCGGGCTATATCCCCGGCATCATCTGGACGCTGTGCTGTATGTTGGTCGCCATTATTATCGCAAAGAAGAAGGGCTATCAGGGTACAGCCGGCAAGTTCAGTTGGGCAAACCTCGGCAAGGCAACTTTGCAGGCAATCCCCGCACTGTCGCTGATCGTCGTGGTTATCGGCGGTATTATCGCGGGCATATTCAGCGCAACCGAAGGCTCGGCCATCGCGGTCGTTTACGCGCTCATCCTCGGTATTTGCTACCGCAATATCACGCTCAAGTCTTTTTGGGAGATCGTGGTCGACAGCGCTAAAATGAGCGGCATGGTCGTGTTCCTTATCGGTGTATCCAATATCCTCGGCTGGGTTATGGCGTTTTTGCAGATTCCGCAGGCCGTGTCTACTGCGCTTCTGGGCATTACGGAAAACCCGATCATCATTCTGCTCATTATGAACGTAATTTTGCTGATCGCCGGCACATTCATGGACGTTACCCCTGCGATTTTGATCTTTACCCCGCTGTTCCTGCCCATTGTGCAGACTTTTGGCATGAACCCGATCCATTTCGGCCTGATCCTGGTGTACAACCTGTGCATCGGCAATATCACGCCGCCGGTCGGCAACACATTGTTTGTTGCTATCAAGGTCGGCCGCAGCACGCTCGCCAGAACCATGCCCTATATGCTCTGGTATTATGTTGCAATTCTGGTCGGCCTGATCCTGGTGACCTATATCCCGGCCATCAGCATGGTGCTGCCGCAGTTAGCGGGCCTGGCATAAAAACAACCCCGGAGAGGATATTGCAGAGAGGAGTTTACCCCAATGAACGATTTGCAAAAGCGCATTGCTGAGATCGGCGTGGTGCCGGTGATCAAGCTTAACCACCCCGAGCGCGACGCGGCGCCGTTGGCCGAGGCGCTGATCGCGGGCGGCGTACCGGTAGCCGAGGTTACTTTCCGCGCGGCGGGCGCGGCTACCGCCATCCGGGCCATGCGTGAGGGTTTTCCCGATATGCTGGTCGGCGCGGGCACCGTGCTGACCGAGGCGCAGGTGGACGAGGCGATCGCCGCGGGCGCGCAGTTCATCGTCACCCCGGGCATGGACGCCGAGCTTGTCGCCTACTGCCAGGCGCGCGGCATCGATGTGTTTCCCGGCTGCACCACGCCGACTGATTACCACACAGCCTACAAGCTCGGTCTTGAGGTGCTTAAGTTCTTCCCTGCCGAGCAGTCGGGCGGCCTGGCAAAGATTAAGGCGATGAGCGCGCCCTTTCCGATGTTCAAGGTCATGCCGACCGGCGGCATCTCGCTGAAGAACCTGGCTGATTATATAAAAAACCCGGTTATCGCGGCCTGCGGCGGCTCATATATGGTCACAGCCGAGCTGATTGATAACGGCAAATGGGATGAGATCACCACACTGTGTAGGCAATCGGTCGAGATCGTAAAAGCGGCGCGCCGCGCCTGAATTTTGGTGTGTCCATACGGGCGCCAATGGGGCCGGCATCTAAGTTAAGCATTACAACAAGGAGGGGAAACCCATGAAAATTGTCACCTTTGGCGAGCTGATGATCCGTTTGCAGCCATATCACTACGAACGGTTTGTGCAGGCCGACCATCTTGAATTTTCATTTGGCGGCGGCGAAGCGAACGTCGCCGTGTCGCTGGCAAACTACGGTATGGACGTGGCTTTCGTCACCAAGCTGCCTGCGCACGCGATCGGCCAGGCGGCGGTCAACTCACTGCGCCGCTATGGCGTCGATACCAGTATGATCGTGCGCGGCGGCGACCGTATCGGCATCTATTTTAATGAAAAGGGCGCGTCGCAGCGCGGCTCGGTGTGCATTTATGACCGCGCGCACTCGGCTATTCAGCAAGCAAGCCTGTCGGACTTTGACTGGAATGCGATCTTCGAGGGCGTTCATTGGTTCCATTTCACCGGCATCACCCCGGCGCTTGGCCCCAATCTGGTCGAGATCTGCCGTGCGGCGTGCCAGGCGGCCAAGGCGCGTGGCGTCAAGGTATCCTGCGACCTCAACTATCGCGGCAAGCTGTGGACCCGCGCCGAAGCGCGCGCGGCGATGAGCGAACTGTGCCAGTATGTCGACGTGTGCATTGCAAACGAGGAGGACGCCAAGGATGTATTCGGCATCGAGGCCGAGGCGACCGACATCTATGCGGGTGAAATCAACCACGAGGGCTATCAGTCGGTAGCGCGGCAGCTAGCGGACAAATTCGGCTTTGAAAAGGTCGCCATCACATTGCGCGAGTCACACTCCGCATCCGACAACGGTTGGAGCGCCATGCTGTTTGACGCAAAGAGCGGCGTATGCTGCTTTTCCAAAAAGTATGAGCTACGTATCATCGACCGCGTCGGCGGCGGCGACAGCTTTGGCGGCGGCCTGATTTATGCGCTGCTGAGCGGCAAGACCACGCAGCAGGCGGTCGAGTTTGCGGTTGCAGCTTCGGCGCTCAAACACACCATCGAGGGCGACTACAATATGGTGACGGTTGATGAGGTGGAAAAGCTTGCCGGCGGCGACGGATCAGGCCGCATTCAGCGGTAAGATAGTTGGCGTATCATGTTCTAAAAAGCGTGGGTTGTAGCAACCCGCGCTTTTCTTTATTCTGTAGTGCGTGGGAAAAGTGAGGCTGACCGAACATGGTCCACAGCATGGCACATGGGCTATTTACCAAATCCTGTGGAAAAACTTGATTTGCGCACAGGCCGCATGTATAATAAAACAAGCAAAAGTGTGCCGGAATGCAGGGTGGATGGACGGATTGCGCTCGCGCTCGCGTTTTGGCGGTGCGCATCTGCTTTCTGCATGCAAAGACATGGAATGTTGGCAGCATGCATATCTTTTTGAGAGGTGAGGTGCGCCCGCGCCATCATCTAGGGGGAAATGGAGGGGAATCATGGATAAAATTGCGGTTTTGATCCCTTGCTGTAATGAAAGCCTGACGGTTGGAAAGGTGGTTGCCGACTGGAAACAGGCGCTGCCGGACGCGACCATATATGTATATGACAATAATTCGACTGACGGTACAGCCGAAATCGCCCGCGCGGCCGGGGCAGTCGTGCGGCAGGAATACCGGCAGGGCAAAGGCAATGTCATCCGGCGGATGTTTAGAGAGGTGGACGCGCGGGCGTATCTAATGGTGGATGGGGATGATACCTACCCGGCCGACGGTGCGCGCGAGATGGTCGATCTGGTGATGCACCGCCAGGCGGATATGGTGGTTGGCGACCGGCTGTCCGCAAACTATTTTACCGAGAACAAGCGCCCCTTTCATAGCTTTGGCAACGCGGTCGTGCGCTGGAGCATCAACATGCTGTTTCACTCGTGCGTGCGTGATGTTATGACGGGCTGCCGGGCATTTAGCTTTGAGTTTGTCAAAACCTTTCCGGTGCTGTCCACCGGGTTTGAGATCGAAACCGAAATGACCATCCATGCGCTGGATAAAAACATGAAGATCGATCATGTGGCGATCCCATATCGCAACCGTCCGACGGGCAGTGAGTCCAAGCTCAATACGGTGCAGGATGGCATCAAAGTGCTGTATACCATTTTGACACTGCACAGAAATTACCGGCCCTGCTCGTTTTTCGGCATCATTGCTGTGGTTTTGGCCGCGCTTTCCGCCGCGTTTTTCTTTCCGGTGCTGGCGGACTACATACGCACCGGACTTGTTCTGGCCTTTCCTACGTTGATCGTGTGCGGATTTACCGTAATGGCGGCGCTGCTTGCGTTTTTTACCGGCTTGCAGCTGCAAAACGCGGTGCAAAAGAACCGGCAGGATTTCGAACTGGAGCGGATCAAGGCAAACGCGCGCTACCGGCAGATGCTGCGGGAGCAGGAGGGGCCGCGCCATGAATGAGCCGCTGCGGCAAAAGCGCTCGGCGCTGAGCTGGATATTCTACCCGATTTGCCTGGCAGCGACCGTGGCGCTGTTCCGAACGGCGCCCCTTACAGGCAACGGCTATATCTGGCTGTATGGTGGAATAGCAGTTCTCATCCTATTTGCCTGCCGCCCGGATTCGGCGCTGTATGCTTGGCCGGTTGCGGACGGCTCGGCCGCCAAAGCGATCTGCGGCATGTTGGCAGCGCTCGTCACCATTGCCGCATGCGTGCTGCCGATGGATGACCTGCCGCTGTGGAACGGCGAGCAGCCCGACCATCGCAACCAGTACGAACTGATGGCAGAGGCTATTCTGGATGGGCGTATCGACCTTGTATACGGCGATGAGCAGGCGCTTGCCAGGTTGGAAAATCCCTATGACCCGGCAGAGCGCGAAGAGAGTGGCGTACCATTTCACTGGGATCATGCCTATTATGAAGGTCATTATTATATGTATTTCGGCGTTGTGCCGGTTTTTCTTGTCTTTTTGCCGTACCGCTTGCTGACCGGCGCGGCGCTGACCACCTTTCATGCGACCCAGATTTTTGCCGCGCTGTCTGTTGCCGGTATTTTTGTACTGTTTCACCTGCTGGCAAGGCTGTTTTTTAAAAACCTGAACTACAGCGTTTACCTTGCGCTGTCCGTGGCTTTTTCGGTGATGAGCCTTTGGTACAGCGCCGCTGAATCCGCGCTTTATACCACTGCGATCACGGCTGCTATCGCGGTCGAGGTATGGAGCCTCTATTTTTTTGTTCGGGCGGTATGGGGCGAGACGCGTGAAAATCGTCAGGTGGCGCTTGCAGGCATCGGCGCGCTGCTGGGTGCGTTGGCGTTCGGATGCAGGCCGCCTATTGCGCTTGCCAATCTGCTAGTAATTCCCATGCTGGCCGCCTTTCTGCGGCAGCGCAAATTTACACCCCGGCTGCTGGGTAAGTTGGTGCTGGCGGCGCTGCCCTATGTGATTGTGGCAGCCGGGCTGATGCTGTACAACTACGCCCGCTTTGGCGATGCGCTTGAATTCGGGCAGAAGTACCAGCTGACTACTGCGGATCAGACTCAATTCGGCGTTACCTTGGGCGAAGAAACGGCAGCCCGGCTGGCGGGCGGCATAGCAAGCAATTTTTTTGCAGTCGGCGAAATCACAGCCGCTTTTCCCTATCTTAAGCCGGCCAGCGTATTTTTTAACTTTCCAATTCTTCTGCTGTATGTGGGCATAGTTCGCCCAGCTGTTTGGCGTAAATTGCGGCAGAACGGCCTGGCGCTATTTACAACCGGCCTGCTGCTGGTAGCCACCCTGATTACCTCGATGGATATTTTGTGGACGCCCTATCTGCTTGAGCGCTATCGCATGGATATTTATTTTCTGATGGGCATCGGCTGCTTTATTGTGATTGGCCTGTGGTATGAGACCGGCACACCCGTGCAGCGCAAACGGCTGCGGACGTCCACGCTTATCCTATCGGTTGTGACAGTGCTCGCCTCGGCGCTGTATTATATGCATACGGTGGGCATCAACTATCCGGATGTGGTGCATGCTGCCGCGCAGACGCTCCATCTGGACGGTCCGTAATAAATCCGTAACCGAATTGAGCGAAAAACCGCCATGAAGAAAAAAACAAGCGTGACAATTAAAGAGCGGCTGCAACCATACAGGCAAATCGTGCTGTACCTGTTTTTCGGCGCGTGCTCGATGGCGGTCAATATCGCTGTTTACAGCCTGTGCTTTGCGGGCATGGATATGAGCAATGCGGCCAGTACGGTTTTGGCTTGGCTGGCCGCGATGCTGATCGCCTTTGTGACAAACCGAGATTTTGTGTTTGAAAGCCGGCGGTCTCGATCGTCCGAGCGGGTAGCCGAGCTGCTCTCTTTTCTGGCCTGCCGGCTGCTGACCGGCGCGCTGGATGTTGCCATTATGGTGGCTGCGGTCGACTATTTAAGCGGCAGCGGCGTATTTTGGAAAATTGTTTCCAATATCATTGTGGTCATCGCCAACTATATAGCGAGCAAATTCTGGATATTCAGGCCGGGCGACAGGGAGTAGACGGAAACCTGCGCTACCGGTTTAGATTTGCAAAGATAAAAACAGCGGACGCTTTAAAACGTCCGCTGTTTGTTGTTAAATCGAGTTGATCTTCTGCAGAAAACTTGATCCCGCTTAACTTACAGGTAAAGAGCGGGGAAAAGGAGGAAGAGCGAAATCACGCCGATAGCTAGGTTAAAGATGCCCGCGAGCTTGGTCAGCCCGGGCTTGCCGGTATACCAGCCAGGGATCAGGGTGAGCAGCAGCAGATCGATAACGACCAGGTCGATGCCCAGCGGCCAGACCAGTCCATCCTGGAAGGCGCGCACGGTAAAGACGATGCACAGGATAAGGCTGCACAGGAAAAAGTGCGCCATAACCTTTTTGTCTCCGCCTTTGAGGAAAAAGACGCCGACCAGAATCCAGAACAGGCCGAAGAAACCGAATATCGTGCCGAGGAAGTTGCTGTGGCCACCGCCCACAGAGAATAGGTACATGCAAATAGCGGTAAAAATCTGTGTGCAGCCACCAAAAATGATGGCGATGTGTCCCAGAGTACGGGTGAGTTTTTCGTGATCGGCGCCCTTGACGCCGACGCCGATCTGCTCCAGACCGAAGCAGATGACCGTAGCAAACAGTCCGAACAGACCGATCGCTTCAGGATTGATTGGGTTCATACGAACGACCTCCTTATAATTGTGATTGGCAGAAATGCTTGTTTGTCAGATGGCAAACCGGCTTGCGCCAGTGCAGATCTGAGCGTTATTACAAGCACGCCGCCGCGCTTTGGAGCAATGCGGCAGATCCTGGCGCGGTGGGGTTTTGCAGCCGGTCCAGCGCAGACCCGTTTGTAAGGGCCGCGTCTGCCGCTGTAAAACGGTATCGCGCTGCAACCATACCGGCCGCATCCGCTTTGGCGGGCAAAAGCGTGCATTGATTTTTTGAGTTTCCGCTTGTTTTCGCGGCATATTTGCTTGAGCCGCCGCGCGGCGTAGCTGCGGCGGGATTACATATGCTTTTACTGGGAATTATAAGGATAGTATCAATGGACTTTGCCTGGCACGCGATCGATTTGTGGTACTGCCGCGGTATGGCAGGCAGCAACCACAGAAAAAGTCGCATCATACTCGAAACACAGTGCAGCTGCAAGGCTTAACTGCCTCCGAGGGCCTGTCAATTTTGCCGGAAAAGTAAAATATAATGGAAAATATTGCTGGATAAAATAGACTATATTCGTATTATAAAGAATATAATTAAAATTGTCAACAAAAAAATGGTGAAATACGCGCGCGGCATTATGCAAACTGCGGAATAACAGGCATGCGCATTTTAGCAGAGGTTGGGCAAAGCGTAATCATAGGTAAAAAATATATTGCTATATTGGATCTACGTATTTGATGTTCGGCGGCGTCGGCTCTATAATAAGAATGGAAATACACACAAGATATGGTCGGACACAAAATGGAGAAACAACAGGATAACTTGATTACATTACACAGCCGCGGGCCGGGCCAATGGCAGGAGCAGGTGCGTCGGCTGGTATCGCTTAGCATTCCGGCAATTTTGGCCGAGCTCAGCTCGATGGCGATGCAATATATCGATGCGGCGATGGTAGGCAGTCTGGGCGCCAACGCCTCGGCATCCATCGGGCTGGTATCGACCACAATCTGGCTGCTGAGTGGACTGTGCATCTCAGCGGCGACCGGGTTTTCCGTTCAGGTTGCGCATCTGATTGGTGCGGGGCGCGACGCTGAGGCGCGCAATGTATTTCGGCAGGCGCTGCTGGCCGCGCTGGTCATTGGGGTGACGCTTGCCGTCATCGGCGTTTCGATCAGTGCATATCTGCCGGCATGGCTCGGAGGAGAGCCGGCGATTAACGGCGATGCTGCAAGCTACTTTTTTATTTATGCGTGTGCGCTGCCCGCCGTTCAGATGCGGCAGCTGGCGGGCAGCATGCTACAATGCAGCGGCAATATGCGCACCCCCAGCATGCTCAATGCGGCAATGTGCGGCATGGATGTAATCTTTAATGCGCTTCTCATTTTTCCTGAGTTGTCTGTGCCCGGTTTTGGGCGCATATTGCCCGGCGCAGGGCTGGGCGTTGCTGGAGCCGCGCTCGGTACGGCGTTGGCAGAATGGCTGACTGCGGCGCTTATGCTGACGGCAGCGTGCTGTTACTCCCCCTTACTACGGCTGCGGCAAAAGGGCCAATGGCGGTTTACCCGGACCTGTCTGCGCAATGCCGCGCGCATTGCGCTGCCTATGGCCTTCGAGCACTCGGTCATGTGCGGTGCGCAGATTGCTTCGACCCGTATAGTTGCGCCGCTCGGTACGATCAGCATTGCGGCAAATTCGCTTGCGGTCACGGCCGAGAGCCTGTGCTATCTGCCGGGTTACGGCATTGCGACCGCGGCGACAACGCTGGTCGGCCAGAGCCTTGGCGCGGCGCGGGGCGATCTTGCCAGGCGGTATGCCCGGCTGTCCACGCTTTTTGCCGCGCTGGTGATGGGTGGCATGGGCGTTTTCATGTATCTGTGCGCCCCGTTTGTATTCCAGCTGCTTACATCTGACCCCGCTGTGCGTGCGCTTGGCGTCCATGTGCTGCGGATTGAGGCGGTGGCAGAGCCGCTGTATGCCGTCTCCATTGCGGCAGCCGGGGCGATGCGCGGGGCTGGGGATACGCTTATTCCGAGCTTGCTCAACCTGGTGAGCATGTGGGGCGTGCGCATTACGGCAGCCGCAATGCTCGCGCCTCGGCTCGGGCTGATCGGCGTCTGGCTGGCGATGTGCGGAGAGCTTTGCGTGCGTGGGCTGCTGTTTTTGATACGGCTGCTGCGCGGCAAATGGTTGACGCGGACACTCCGACTCTGAACAAGATGTCAATCTATACCAGCCAGCAGTGCCCGACCCAGTAGGCGTTTAAGAATTTTCTGCCCAAGATTTGTATAAAAACACCGCTCCGCACATCTTGCGTGCAAAAGCGGTGTTTTTTGATGGCGGACAGCTTTAGAACATGCCGCGCAGTCGTTTGAGAAAGGCATCGGCAGCTTTGGAAAAAATCTGGTATTTTTTCCAGACAAGGCAGGTTTGGGCCGTAAGTGTTGGGGAAAAGGGCCGAAAGCATAGGCTGCTGCCCCTTGTGTTGATGAGTTTATCCAAACACAGCGCGTAGCCAAGGCCCTCATCTACCAGAAGCGAGGCGTTGTAAACCAGATTGTAGGTCGCCACAATGTGCATTTGTGACTGATCGGTTTTCAGCCACTGGGAAAGCGTGTGCAGGTCCCCCTGCTGGTGGGAGATAATCAGCGGTTTGCCCCAAAGATCTTCCGGGCAGACGGTCGCCTTTTGCGCCAGGGAAGAATCGTTTCGCATCAGCACGCCCCATGTGTCGTGGAACGGAAGCGGTATCGACTCGTATTTCTGGGTGTCCACGCTTCGGAATAAAAGCCCGAAATCAATCAGGCCCTTGTCAAGGTATTCGAGCACATATTCGGCGTTGCCGCTTGATATGTGGAAGTGAATATCCGGATAATCTTTTTGGATCTGCTTTGCCGCCCGGGCAAAATAGCGGACAATATCGGTCTCGCCGGCGCCGATGTATACATCGCCTACGATCGTCTCATCCGAGCGACTGATCTCATCCTCTGTACGCTTGACCAGTGATAGGATCTCCTCAGCGCGCTTGCGCAAAATCATGCCCTCCTCGGTTAGCAGCACCTTGCGCGAGCCTTTGGTGCCGCGGATCAGCAGCTGTTTGCCAAGCTCGGTCTCCATCGCTTTCAGCTGGGTGGAAAGCGTGGGCTGTGACAGGTGCAGCGATGCCGCCGCCGCCGAAATGCTTTGTTCCCTTGCTACGGCAAGGAAATATTGCAGAACGCGCAGCTCCATTCATATCGCCTCCTTGAGCCAAGTATAACACGACTTTCCATGCTGTTCAATTATGCAAAACAAATTTTAATAAAAATTTGCTATGGGAGATTTGTTTGTCAAGAGACAAGCCCTGTCAATCTGTCCAGCTGCCGGGGATAACAAAGCTATTCGCAAATTAGGTATGATTGAAGGAGAAGAAAGGCACAATTTGGACGGAATCGGTGATGATATTAAGATATATTGTGGAAATCAAGTTTTCTGCTACAATGTGTGCAAAACACTTAACGAAGGAAAGAGAGGCGGAACGCTTATGCACATCGGCAATCAGAGGCTATGTAGTACCCTGAAAGAGCGCGGCATAAGAAAAGAGGACTTGCGGCTTGCCGCCGGTCTTACTACCAATATGATCGCCAAGATGTGAGAGGGCAAGAACATCGGCATGGAAATGCTGGATCACATCTGTAAGGCCTTTAATTGCGGCATTTTTGGTGTGGTCAAATTGAAGCAAGATGAAGTGGCTCACAACAATTATTTTATTTGATGGAGTTGCCCCAACATGAATATTTTTGAATTAACCACAGATAAAAAAAGATATATTGATTTACTTTTGCTTGCTGATGAACAGGAAAGCATGATAGATAAATATTTGGACAAGGGCATTATGTATGTTTTGGAAGATAATAGCGTGAAAGCGGTTTGTGTTGTGACAGACGAAAAGGATGGCATTTTGGAAATTAAGAATATTGCAGTAGAACCAGCAAGTCAAAGAAAAGGATATGGGAAACAACTGATTCGGTTTCTAAAAAGTAAATACAGCGGGTATTTTAAAATATTGCAGGTTGGAACAGGCGATAGCCCACTGACGGTTTCTTTTTACGAAAACTGCGGTTTTAAAAAAACACATTATATCAAGAATTTCTTTGTTGACAACTACGATCACCCTATCTATGAGTGTGGAAAGCAGCTTATAGATATGATTTATTTGCAGATGGAAATCTAATTTCTTATTCTATTCATTTTGTACTACTCTCAATCTGCTGAAGATAAGTAGTGTAGAAATACCTTAATTGAATTACTCAAAGCATGAGGATTGCTAAATCCCAGAAAAAGCAAAGAAAAAGCACTGATTCTTGCTGAATCAGTGCTTTTTAGTGGTTGCGGGGGCTGGACTTGAACCAACGACCTCCGGGTTATGAGCCCGACGAGCTACCAACTGCTCTACCCCGCGATATCGCGCCTTCTTTTGAAGTGCTTATATACTATACCATAGCTAAATGGAAATGTCAAGGAATTTTTATGGAAGAAGCGCGAATTATTCTGTGTCCGTGTCATCACTGTTGCTCACGTTGTCTGCCAGCTCAAACCAGAACGCAATGCCCCCATCTACGTTCTGGACGCCACAGCTGCCGTGCAGCGTGTCCGCAATCGCGCGCACCAGAGAAAGGCCGATACCAGTGCCGCCGGCCTCCCGGGTGCGGGCACGATCAGTGCGATAGAATTTTTCCCAAATTTTAGGTAATTCCTCTTCGGGCAGTCCGTCGCCCTCGTTAAATACGGTCAGCCGCACGCGGCCTGCCGTGCGCGTTGCAGAAATCTCAATTCTGCCGCCTTCCGCCGTATAGCGGATGGCGTTGGACAGATAGTTCATAAGCACCTGTGCAAGCAGGTCGCTGTCCGTGCGCACAGTAACGCATGTGTTGTCATACTTTACGGTCAGCCCACGGCTTTCGCACAGCACTGCGGTTTTGTGCACGGCCTCAGCGCACAGCGCGTGCAGATCGACATCCTCGTCATAGGTTTGCTCCGCCCCCAGTTCGAGACGCGACAGGCTGAGCAGCTGCATGACAAGCTTGTTCATGTGCTCGGCCTCGTCCGCGATTGTGTTACAGTAGTATTTGCGATCCTCAGGATCGTCGGCCACACCGGCGGTCAGACCCTCCGCATAGCCTTGGATGAGCGCGATCGGTGTTTTCAGTTCGTGCGAGACATTGACGATAAACTCCTGACGCATATTGTCAATGCGTTCTTTTTCCCGGATTTGCTGCGCAAGCTGCTCGTTGGACTGCTTAAGCTCGCCGATGGTCTGCTCGAGATAGGCAGACAGCCGGTTGAGCGATTGCCCGAGCTGTCCGACCTCGTCGGTGCTGCCACCCTGGTATTTGCTTGAGAAGTCTAGCTCGCTCATGCGGTCGGCCAACCCAGCCATAGCAATCAGCGGACGGGTAAACTGCCGCGAGACCAGGTAGGCGAACGCCAGGCAGATCAGTAGCGCGCCGCCGGCCGCAATGATGAGAAAAGCTAGGTTAAGCGAAGAGTTCTGCTCAATATAGGCATAGGGCATGTAGGCGAACAGGCATTTGTCAACCGCACCATCGAGCGCGCCGGCCAGACACAGGTACTGGTCGTTATCCCATAGCGTGACGTTTAAAAACTGGTACTCACGGTCGCCGAGCGTGTTCCAGTCGACTGTTTGCGCGATCGATTGTAGAATGGTATACCCACGGCGCTGCTGGTCAAACAGATCGAAGTCCGGCAGATCAAACGGATCGCCTGCGCTCTGCTCCTGCCCACTTGTATTAGGAGAGAGAAAGGAGGTATACAGCACTGTGCCGTCCGCGCAAACAACCGCCATGCGGATGGCGGTCTGGCTCTCATAGCTGTCAAGCGCGGTGAGCATTTGTTTCATGTCGCCGGTATAGCTGCTGCGGATACTCTGATACGCGTCGCGCAGCTCGTTGCGGCGCATGAACATGTAGTAATCCTCATAGAAGAATAGGTTGAGCACCAGCAGCACGCCGACAAAGACCAGCGAGACCGCGCTGATCGCTACGAAGAATTTAAAACGGATGGAACGACGTTTCATAATCATCCCTCAAAACGGTAGCCGTAGCCGCGCACGGTTTCGATCATCGCGCCGCACTCACCCAGTTTGGCGCGCAGCTTTTTAACATGGGTATCGACCGTGCGCAAGTCGCCAAAATAGTCATAGCCCCAGACGGCGTTTAAGATGCTTTCACGGGAAAGTGCAATCGAACGGTTATTCTTAAAATAGATCAGAAGCTCGTATTCCTTGGGGGTGAGGTCAACCGGCTGTCCGCCGACCAGCACCTCGCGGCGCAGCTCGTTGATGGATAGTTTGCCAATCTGCGCAACCGGCGCGGCCGAGCGGCCCTCCCGTTTGAGCAGCGTGCGCACGCGCGCTGCCAGCACAATGGGGGAGAAGGGCTTGGTTACATAATCGTCCGCGCCATCCTCGAGGCCGCGCACCTGATCGGCATCCTCAGCGCGGGCGGTCAGCATCATAACGGGCAGATGGCTGCCACCGCCCTCTTGGCTGCGCAGCTCGCGCAGCACGTCAAACCCATCCATGCCGGGCATCATCACATCCAGAATGGCAAGATCCAGGCTGGGGCGGCGGTTTTCGATCAGCTGCATGGCCGCGCGGCCATCCGCCACCTCCAGAATGGTGTGGCCGTCACGCTTTAAGAAGTCGCTGACCAGGCGACGAATGCGCGCCTCGTCGTCGGCGATCAAAATCGTAGACATGGAAAAACCACCTCAATTATCAGATGTTCTCAGTATAGCCGTGCAGTTTGTCCGTTTTGTGAACAAACTGAAAACACAATGTGACCGAAAAACGGTTATTCCTCCTTGGCCTCCAACACAAAGCGGTAGAGTGTGTTTTTCTTGACCCCGGCCTCGGCCGAGACCGCCTTGACTGCATCCTTCTGGGTCTGGCCATTGGCCATGCGGCGGCGGACCTCGACAGCCGCGGCGGCAAGCCGGTCCGGATCGTCTTGCGTGCCGTCCAAAACCGGCGCACCCTGGACGATCAGCACAAATTCGCCGCGCGGCGGGGTTTGGCTGAAGTAGGTGACCGCCTCGTCCAGCGTCATGCGGAGCGTCTGCTCATGCAGTTTGGTCAGCTCGCGCGAGAGCGAAACGCGCCGCGTTCCGCCGAAGGCTTCGGCCAGGTCGCGCAGGGTGGCGCACAGTTTGTGCGGCGCCTCGTAAAAAATCATGGTGCGCGATTCGGTTTTCAGCATATCCAGATGTTCGTGCCGCGCTTTTTTATTAACGGACAAAAAACCCTCAAAGCACCAGCGGCCGGTTGGCAGGCCGCTGACCGCGAGCGCGCACACTGCGGCGCAGCAGCCCGGGATCGGTATGACGGGCACATCGCTTTCGGCACACAGTGCGACCAGATCTTCGCCCGGGTCTGAGATCGCGGGCGTGCCCGCGTCGGTCACGAGCGCGCAGCTTTCGCCTGCGCGCAAGCGGGCGAGTACCTCCTCGCCGCGCGCACGGCGGTTGTGCTCGTAGTAGGAGAGCATGGGCTTTTTGGGCAGGCCGCAGGCGTTTAGCAGCTTTTGGGCGACGCGGGTATCCTCAGCCGCGATGAAATCGACTGAGGCGAGCACCTCGCGCGCGCGGGGCGACAGATCGCCTAGATTGCCGATGGGCGTGGCGACCAGATATAGCGTTGACATAGGCCACTCCTTTGGTGATAGGGAATGAAAACAGAGCGCCGCAGCATCGCACGGGGCGTTAGCCGTGCATAGGCGCCGGGCACGCCCGCTATTTTCCGCTCTCAGGTTTCCATTCCGTAGATTTTCCGGTATTCCGCGCTTTCGACGAGCAGCGGCGGCTCGACAAGCAGACCCTCCGCGCTGCCGCCTTTGCGGCACTCGGCGAGTACCGCGCTTGGCGCGGCGGCCGCATGCTGGTGCACAAAGCGCAGCCGCTTGGGCGCGAGGCGCACGCGGGAGAGGGCTTCGAGCAGTGTCCACAGCCGCTCCGGGCGGAAAACAAATGCTGCCTTGCCGCCCGTGCGCAGCACAAACGAGCAGGCAAGGGCGACGTCCTCGAGCGTGCAGGATACATCCTGCCGCGCGGTGCGCTTTTCGGGCGCGGGGGCGTTTTTGCCCGCGTTACGGTCAAAGTAGGGCGGGTTGCAGATAACATAATCCATGCTGCCGTGCGGCAGCAGCGCGCGTATCTCGCGCAGATCGCCGTGCAGTGCGGTCATCTCTAAGCCGTTGTCCGCAATGGATTGACGGAACAGGTCGAGCGCGCCCTGCTGGATCTCCAGCCCGGTAATGCGCAGATCCGGCCGGTAAAGCAGCAGCGCGAGCGCACCCGTGCCGCAGCCCAGATCGAGCACGCGCGCGCCTCGGCGCGGACAGGCAAAGGCAGAGAGCAGCACGCTGTCCTGCCCGAGCTTAAAATAGCGGTCGTCCTGCCGCAGGGTCAGGCCGTTTGGTAGCTGTTCAATGGTTTGCGGCATGCGCTTTCCCTCCCGCCGGTTAGAAAAGGGGCCGGCCCGTCCGGGCCAGCCCCCTGGATAGATCGTTATTTGTCTGCATGGGCGCCAAATTTTTGCACATGCTCCTTGAGTTTGTCAAAGGTAATTGGGCTGATCACATGCTCGACGCGGCAGGCATCCTCCGCCGCGATCTCGGGCGGAACGCCCAGGCGGGTCAGCAGATCGGTCAGCACGGTGTGGCGCTCGTAGATGGTTTCGGCAATTTTGCGGCCGGATTCGGTCAACTCGAGCAGACCGCTTTGGTCGATCGAAACATAGCCGTTATCACGCAGCAGACCGACCGCGCGGCTGATGCTTGGTTTGGAAAAGCCGGTATAGTGCGCTACGTCAATCGAGCGAACCTGCCCGTTTTTCTGCATCAGGACCAGAATAGCCTCCAGATAGTTTTCAGCGCTTTCCTGAATTTTCACTTTGCAGGCCCTCCTTTATCAGCGGATTGATGAGATAGTGTTTTTATTTTATCACGCCTGCCGTTTTTTTGCAAGCAGAGCGCCCTTGCAGGGGCGGGGATTTTTCGGTACAATGGAGAAAACGGAGGAACACACATGAAAGTATTCTTATCACCGGCCAAAAACATGCGCGTGATGCCGCAGGTGCGGCCGGACACGCCCGCGGCGACAGAGCCGGGCTATCTTTACAAGGCTGAGGGGCTGGCGGCCGCGCTCTCATCCAAGGCGCCCTACGAGCTGGAGAGCATTTTGCAGACCAGCCCGGCCATTGCGCTGCGCGCCGCCGCGCTGTATCAGGATTGGAAAAACCAGGGCGGCGTGCCTGCCATCTTCGCCTATGACGGGCTGGCATATAAATATCTGGAGGCCGAGACACTCACACCAGGCGATCTGATGTTTGCCCAGCAGCACCTGCGGCTGTTTTCCGCTTTTTACGGTCCGCTGCGCCCGCTGGACGCTATCCAGCCCTACCGTCTCGAGCTGGCGCACAAGCTGGACGGGCAGAGCCTGTATGCTTTCTGGGGTCGTGCGTTTTACGATGCGCTGTTCGGCGAAGGGGAGGGCATTGCGGTCAATCTGGCTTCGAGCGAATACAGCAAGGCCGTGCGGCCGCACCTTCGGACGGACAACCGCATGATAACCTGCGAGTTTCTGACCTACCGCAAGGGCAAGCTGCGCTGCCTTGCAACCATGGCCAAAATGGCGCGCGGCCGCATGGCGCGGTACATTTTGCAAAACCGCATCGAAGCGCCCGAGCAGCTGACCTTTTTCGACTGGAACGACTTCCAGTATGAACAGAGCCTGTCGGACAACAATACGCTCACCTTTATCGCCCGCGCATAAAAAATACCGCTCCACATCGGTGAAGCGGTATTGGTCTTATAATGTCTGGCCGTCCTGCGGGGGAGTCTGCGGCTGCTCCTGCGCCGGGGGTTGTGGCTGAGGCGCGACAGGCGTGGCGCCACCCTGCGGGGGCGTGACCGGCTGCTCGGGCGCTGGGGCGCCTTGCACCGGGGGATGGGGTTGCTCAGGCTCATCGGGCAGCGGACCCATTTTGCGGTTGACCTCCTGCACATTGCGGCATAGCACGAGCAGCAGCAGCGCATATTCATATACGATGCGCGCGATCAGGTTGCCGCAAACAAAGAACACCAGCGCGAAGAAAAACTGTGAAAACAGCAGCATCACGCTGTATACAGCGATCGCAACAACAGTGATACAGTAGAGCGCACGCAGCAGCCGCTCGGTAAAGAACGTGCGGAACGTGAAAATATCGTGCAGCTTGGCAGTTGCGCCCTGGTAGTGGTTGGGCTTTCGAACAAACAGGAAATACAGCGCAAGGCCGCCCGCGATAATAACAATCAGCGCCAGTACGGGCAGAAAAAAGTTGTAAAACGCAGATGTATAGCTGTATGCATAAGAATACGGAAATGAAGTATACATGGGTTTCCTCCTAACAACACTGAGAAATTTGTAGTATTAGTGTACCATAGATGGGAAACCGTTGCAAGAGCAAACGAAATGATGTACCCTATAAACGAAGTATGTCGAACAGGAGAACGGATATGAGGATTCTGCAAACAAGCCCCGCGCAGGATGGGTTTTTCATGCCCGCAGAGTTTGCCCCGCACGAGGGCTGCCTGATGATCTGGCCCGAGCGGGCGGATTCGTGGCAATACGGCGCATATGCCGCGCGCCGCGCCTTTTTGCGCGTGATAGACGAGATAAGCCGCAGTGAGAAAATGACCGTGCTATGTTCCGAGCGGCAATATGACAATGCCCGCGCCCAGCTTCCGCCGCAGGTGCGTCTTGTTGTGATGGAGACGGACGACGCCTGGGCACGTGATATAGGGCCGACCTTTGTTGTAAACGGCCGGGGTGAGCGTCGCGGCATTGACTGGGGCTTTAACGCCTGGGGCGGAACGGTGGACGGTCTTTATCCGAGTTGGGAAAAGGACAACCGCGCTGCGCGCAAGTTCTGCGACCTTATAGAGGCTGATTGCTACGATAAGCGGGATTTTATTTGCGAGGGCGGCTCGATCCACGTTGACGGCGAGGGTACCGCGCTTGTCACCGAAGCGTGCTTGCTGTCCGCAGGGCGAAACCCGGCGCTGTCCAAAAATGAGATCGAGCGCACGCTGTGCGATTATCTGGGCGTATCTAAGGTGATTTGGCTGCCGCGCGGCATCTATAACGACGAGACCAACGAGCATGTGGACAATGTGTGTGCGTTTACAGCGCCGGGAGAGGTTGTACTCGCGTGGACAGATGACGAGTGCGATCCCCAATATAAACTGTCCGAGGAGAGCCTGCGTGCGCTCGAGGG
The DNA here is from genome assembly GCF_944380985.1 of uncultured Agathobaculum sp. Lineage (GTDB taxonomy): Bacteria > Bacillota > Clostridia > Oscillospirales > Butyricicoccaceae > Agathobaculum. The sequence continues at coordinate 44,369 of NZ_CALWJJ010000005.1, forward strand.
CGCGGTGGACGCCAAGGGACGCCGGCTTCGCGTACACAAACTGCCGCTGCCCGCGCCCGTGACCATCACGGCCGAGGAGTGCGATGGGCTTGACCTGTGTGACGGTGCACCCACCCGCACGCCGGGCGAGCGGCTTGCGGCGAGCTATGTTAATTTCTATATTGCGAATGGCTCGGTTGTCATGCCCGCCTTTGGCGATCCGATGGACAAAACCGCGCAGGCGATTTTACAAAGCCTGTTCCCGACGCGCAGGGTAGTTGCCATTCCCGCGCGCGATATTCTAATCGGCGGGGGTAATATTCACTGCATTACCCAGCAGATTCCCAAAGCATAAGCATTCTGAAAAATAAAAGGAGCATTCAGATGAGCAAAGTAACCGTTGCCGCAATCCAAATGACCTATGGCCTTACAAGTGCAGTTGAACACGTTCGTCAGGCCGCCGCGCAGGGCGCGCAGATCATTCTGCTGCCCGAGCTGTTTGAAAACTGGTATTTCTGTCAGGAAAAGAACTATGAGAATTATCAGCTTGCGACAACGCTCGAGCAAAACCCTGCGGTAAACGCGCTGAAAGAAACGGCGCGCGAGCTGGCGGTCGTGCTGCCGGTCAGCTATTACGAGCGCGTGGGCAACACGACGTTTAACACGGTCGCGGTGATCGACGCGGACGGGTTGGTGCTCGGTCAGTACCGCAAGACCCATATCCCGGACGATCAGTTTTACCAGGAAAAATTCTACTTTACGCCCGGCGATACCGGCTTTCGCGTGTGGGATACCGCCTATGCCAAAATTGGCGTTGGCATCTGCTGGGATCAATGGTTTCCCGAATCTGCGCGCTGTATGGCGCTGATGGGCGCTGAGTTGCTGTTTTATCCGACTGCGATCGGCTCCGAGCCTATTTTGGACTGCGACTCCATGCTGCACTGGCGGCGCTGCATGCAGGGCCATGCAGCGGCGAATATCATGCCGCTTGTGGCGGCAAACCGCATCGGCACTGAGACCGTCACCCCCTCGCCGGACAACCAGAATCAGTCCTCGTCGCTGACATTTTACGGCTCGTCTTTCATCGCCGACGAGACCGGCGGGTTGGTCGAGGAGGCAGGGCGCGACAACGCGTGCATCCTGACGCATACGTTCGATCTGGACGAGATCTGTGCGCTGCGCCGCAGCTGGGGCACATTCCGCGACCGGCGTCCGGAGATGTACGGCCCGATGGCGCACTTTGGCTGAAAGCAACCCCCCTCGGGCAGCGCAGAGCGCGCTGCCCGAGGGGGGTTGTTAATATCAGGTCTGCTTCGACAGGCCGGCCATATTTGCTATGGTGCACCAAATGTATTTATTGATAAATGCGTTCCGGCCCATGTGAAATTGATTTGCCGAGGACCCGATCCGGGCAAGCAGTGCGGCATCTATCCGGATGGATAGCTGCTCAATGCAATAAGGTTTCGGAACAAAAGTTCCCCATTTTTTCGCACCGCCTTTTCAAAAGGGTGCAGCTATTAGTACGACCTGTTTATATGCCTAAATTAAAATAAAACTTCAAAAGGCTTTATAGCTCCTGTCTAGCCTGCCGGATCTCATCGAGCAGACGCTGCTGCGTATCGTCAAACAGAAGCTGCTTATTGTGTGCGTAATATGCATCGCTTCCGAAATTCTGAATAAACCATGAGATAAAGTAGTTCGCGGTCAGCTCGGTGGCAAACAGCACAAGCTCCTGGCTGTTCGGGATGGCCTCGTCGAGAAAGGCAAATGCGTTTGCAAGCTGCCGGTCGGTCTGCTCGGCTGCATCCGCACGTGCCTGCACGTCGTCCTGAAACAGCGCCTTGAGCCGGTCAAACGCCTGTCCGCGCGGCACTTTCTCAAGCGAGATCGTCTGCTGGAAGCCAGCGAGACGCTCAGCCTCGCGCGCGGCGACGAACAGCGCGTCACGATCGGCCGCGCCCGCAGCCCGGTGGTGTGCAAGCGCAGCCTGCTTTTCGTCAAGCAGCGTGCCAAGCGTCTTTTCACCCTCGCGCACGCAGATTAGATCCTGGTGCAGCGCGCCGGTCAGGCCGTCCAGCCGGTAGGTCTCGCGCGCGCTGTCCGTCAGCCGCGCGATGAGCAGGCCGATGACGCCTAGCTTTTCGTCAAAGGCGGCGTCTGCAAGTTCGCGGGCGCGCAGCTTTTCCCAGCTGCCGTTCAGAATCTCTTCAATGCGGTAGACGCGCTTGTATTTTTCATAGAGCTGCAAATAGTTTGCAAAATCGCTTGCCACACGCGGCAGCTGTAAATATTGACCGACCACCTGCCGGTCGACCGGAAGGCCGAGCGATTCGTACACCTGCATCAGCTCGGACAGATCCTCCCAGCCGCGCGCGGTGACAAACTGCATGCCGTCCGCTGCCGCCTCGACGCGGTAGAAGTGGTCGCGCCGAATCTCAAGATACGACAGGATGGCGCCGTGTACGCCGCGCCGGTAGGCGTACTCTTTCCAGACCGTAAAGTCCTCCTCCACATCAATACGCTTGACGCGGTCGAGCGTGACTACATCAAACTCGCGCACGGACTTGTTGTATTCAGGCGGGTTGCCTGCGGCAACGACCACCCAGCCCGCAGGCAGCTGCTGGTTGCCAAAGGTTTTGCACTGCAAAAACTGCAACATCATGGGGGAAAGGGTTTCTGAGATGCAGTTGATCTCATCGAGGAACAAGATGCCCTCGCGAACGCCTGTGCGCGCGATTTCGCGGTAGACCGAGGCGATGATCTCGCTCATCGTGTAGGCTGTGACCGCGTATTCCTGTCCGTCAAAGGTCTCGTGTTCGATATAGGGCAGGCCGAGCGCCGACTGGCGCGTGTGGTGGGTGAGCGTGTAGGATACAAGTCCTACGCCGGTCTCGTCCGCTATCTGCTGCATGATCTGGGTTTTGCCGATACCCGGCGGGCCCATAAGCAGGATGGGGCGCTGCCGGATGGGCGGGATGCGATATACGCCGAACGCATCGCGCGCAAAATAGGCGCGCAGTGCGTTTTTGATCTCGTTTTTGGCTCGCTTGATGTTCATGTTATCCTCCTTGCGCGGCAAAAATTTCGTTTTCGCGCAGCACTGCGCGGATGCCCCATGGGGGTACGTTTTCCGGATGCGCATCGCCCTCGAGCATGACGAACGCCGCATCGTATTTGGGTGGTTTTTGGGGGTAGATGCCCAGTCCGTCGGTAAAATAGATCATGCCGCGCAGGTGGTGGAACGCGCCTTCGGCAACCAGCTTGTCCACATGCTCAAACACCGGACGGAAGTCGGTTGCCGACTGGCCGATCAGCTCAAACCTGTCCATGTATGCGCGCAGGTCACGCGCACTTGTGATGCGCTTGTCCGAGCGAAGCTGATCGTCGCATTGCAGGATGCGCAGGTTGATGTGCCGGAAAAAGCTTTCGCTGTCCGTAAGAAGTGAGTAGGTATAGGATAAAAACTGTCGAACCAGTTCGCCCGAGGTCGACATCGAGGTATCGATCGCAATGACGAAATCCTCAATTTTGCGCACTTCACGGGTTTCGAGCGGTTCGATCAGCGGTAGGTTGCCATAGTGCCGCAGGCCATAGGCGTAGTAGCCGTAGTCAAATGCGTCGGCGTCGATTGCGACCTCCTCACGCAACGCGGCAAAGCGGCGCAGAAAGGCGCGGTAATCGGTTGTTGGCTGCGCGGCAACGGCGAGCTGTTCGCGTACAGCCTCGCCCCCTGTCGACTGGTTGGAGAACACAGTCTCCATGGCGGTCTGGGTCTGCGAGGCAGTGCGCTGCCACTGGCGGTCCTGCTCGTCTTCATTTGAGGCGGGCCAAAGCGAGTGGTCGTCTATATAGAACACGCGGGCAAGCGTAGCGCAATCATAGGCGCTGAGCCGCTCGCGCCGAAACTGACGGTAAATCGCCTCGGCAGTCAGCACTGGCATAGACTGGCGCAGCCCCCGGTAGGCGTTTTGGCGGCGGATAGAGGGTTTGTCCGCCTGTACGCAGCGGTAGTCGAGCGCGTCGAGCATGCTTTCGACCGCAATATCGCATGCAAGATCCCACAGCGGCAGGTCGCGTCCGCGCGTTTTGGCGGGGTGGCGCAGCAGGCAGTGGAACACGGTATGCAGATAGGCGCGGTTGACCTGCGCGCGCGCCTGCTCGAGCTGCTGCGCCAGCCACGCGCCGCTGAAATACAGGTGTCTGGCGTCGGTCGCAAGCGTTGCCGTGTCATAGTCTTGATCGGTGATGGTGAGCGCGGAAAGCGCCAGATCGAGAAAAGGCATGTGCATATACAGCTCGGTGCGGGCCGCGGTCAGGATCTCCCGGCCGATCGTCTGCCAACGCTCGCTTTGGGGCACGACGCCACCTCCTCTGGTTTTGGTCAAATGATTTTTATGCATCACAGGTTGAACGACTTAGTCCGCCCGCTGGGCGCGTTTTGTCCGATGGCGGCCAGCAGCACGGACAGCGCGGCGGTCTGCTCGTTTTCACGGGCGGTATCGCACGCGGCCGATATATCGCGCGCCGACAGCACGCCGCGCGACAGAAGAAAGCTGAGCGCCGTGCTCTCACCCGCCGCAGCGCATGCGCGCGCCAACTCGCCGCCGTGTGCGCGCAGACAGTCGAGATACATATCGCGCGCGGCGTCCGACAGTCCGAAGGGCGCGGCCAGCCGCCGTGCTGCAATGCGGGCTGCGTCGATAAAATCGTGCCGCGCGATGAGGCCGTCGAGTGCGCGGTCGTACTGATGGGGCTGGAACACACCGGCGGCAAAACATTCGCGGTAACCGTAGCCCGCGCCGTGGATGCGCCGCTGGAAGATATGCGCGGCTGTCACGGTCTCAAGCTCCTCGCTGTATGCGGGGAAAAGCAGCCGCGCCGCCGCGCCGTTATGGTAGAATACAACATCCAGCTCGCCCGCGTGTTCGTTTAGAATTTTACGCAGACAGGTTGGCCCGGCGGGATCGGCATACAGGCGGACGGCGTGCAGCGCGCGGCAGTTCATCAGTGTTTCGCCGCCGAAGTCGCGCACCGAGGCGGTTATCGTCAGGCTTTCCAGACGGCGGCAGTTGTAAAACGCATATGCGCCCACGCTTTGCAGATGCGCCGGCAGTGTGACCGCGCGTATGGCGCCCGCGTCGTGCACAGGGTCGGCGGCGCCGCAGGTGACGCGCACATGGAACGCATCGCCCGGCAGGACGGCAGGCGGGCGCGCGCTCATCGAGTAGGCGCCAAGCGATACAACCGGCGCGCCGGCGATCTCATCCGGCAGACAAACGCTCTCGTCGCTCGTTGCGCAGCGCAGGATGGAAACACCGGCGGGTGTTTGCAGGCAGGTCAGCAGCAGCTCGTTTTCCCCTTCGATAATGTGCATGGCGCGCCTCCTTTCTCGGCTGTTTCTCTGTTCGGCTTCGATTATAGCACAGCCGCTGCGGCGCGGCAACAAAAGTGGCGCGTTTTTGTCCGTTTTTGCGCCGGTGGATAGAAATGTTGCGAGAGCGATAAGAAAGTATCAGCGTAATAAATTATAAAAATTTACAAAACAGTCTTGACAAAGCGGGAGGATGGGAATATACTGTGCCCATAGCGCAAAACCGATGACGAAGACGAGTAGCGGGGAAGCCAAACCTCCAAGAGAGCCGCGGGCGGTGGGATCGCGGCAGGCAAGGACCCGGTGAATGGACTTTATCAGGGCAAGGCGAAAGGGATTGCTCCCAAGTAGCTGCGACGGGGACTCCGCCCGTTATCAGGGGAAGCACGCATTGTCGGATGCGTGGAAACGAGCGGACGCAGATGCGTCAACTTGGGTGGCACCGCAAGAGCTGGTTGATAAGCTCCTGTCCCATGGCATACATGGGATGGGGGCTTTTTTGATTGCGTGCAGCCCCTTTGGCAAATTCTTTCCGACAGACCGAGGTTTTTCCAAATGCCGCAAAAAGTCGGTATACCTGGATTTTTATCAAACATACAGCGTGGCGGCGCGGAAAAACGCAGGCAAACCATTTATGCATAGAAAGAGAGGAGACCCACCATGGCGAAGATCCCGTACAGACTGTATTTAACTGAAGACCAGATGCCGCACCAGTGGTACAACTTGCGCGCCGATATGAGGGAGCAGCCCGATCCGCTGATTCACCCGGGTACGCACGAGCCGCTGCCGACCGAGGCGCTTTATCCGATCTTCTGTGAAAAGCTCGCACAGCAGGAAACGGACAGCACGACCCGCTATATTGACATTCCCGAGCCGGTGCTCGATATGTATAAGCTATACCGCCCGTCGCCGCTGTGCCGTGCGTACAATCTGGAAAAGGCGCTCGATACCCCGGCCAAGATCTACTACAAGTTTGAGGGCAACAACACCTCAGGCTCGCACAAGCTTAACTCGGCCATCGCGCAGGCGTACTACGCCAAGGAGCAGGGCCTGAAGGGCCTGACGACCGAAACCGGCGCGGGTCAGTGGGGCACGGCGCTCTCTGAGGCGTGCGCGTTTTTCGGGCTGGATCTCAAGGTGTTCATGGTCAAGGTGTCCTATGAGCAGAAGCCTTACCGCAAGGCGGTCATGCAGACCTTTGGCGCAGACGTGACGCCCTCCCCCTCAAACACCACCGAGGCGGGGCGCGCCATCCTTGCGCACGATCCGAACACCGGAGGCTCGCTTGGCTGCGCGATCTCCGAGGCGATCGAGGTGGCCACAACGCACGAGGGCTATCGCTATGTGCTCGGCTCGGTACTCAACCAGGTGCTGTTGCACCAGTCGATCGTCGGCCTGGAGAGCAAGCAGGCCATGGAGATGCTGGACGAATATCCGGACATCGTCATCGGCTGCGCGGGCGGCGGCTCCAACCTCGGCGGCCTGATCGCGCCCTTTATGCAGGATAAGCTGACCGGAAAGGCCAATCCGCGCATTATCGCGGTCGAGCCGGCCTCCTGCCCGTCGTTCACCCGCGGCAAGTATGCTTATGATTTCTGTGATACCGGCCATGTCACCCCGCTGGCACGCATGTATACGCTGGGCAACGGCTTTATGCCTGCGCCCAACCACGCGGGCGGTCTGCGCTATCACGGTATGAGCCCGATTCTCTCCAAGCTGTATCACGACGGCTATATGGAGGCAGTCTCGGCCAAGCAGACCGATGTGTTTGAAGCGGCAGTACAGTTTGCCAAAGTAGAGACTATCCTGCCTGCACCCGAGTCCTCGCACGCAATTCGCTGTGCGATCGACGAGGCGCTCAAGTGCAAGCAGACCGGCGAGGCCAAGACCATTCTGTTCGGCCTGACCGGCACAGGCTACTTCGATATGTCTGCCTATGAGTCCTACCACAATGGCAAGATGGTCAACCGCGTGCCGACCGATGAGGAGCTGCAGGTCGGTTTTGACACGCTGCCGCGGCTCGACTGAGCAGAAACCAACGGCTGTATTATAAGGAGAAAGACCCGACAGCGCTTGCAGGCGCTGCCGGGTCTTTTTGTTTTGCCGCTTTTACAGGGTGACAAGCGCGGTGTTTAGATAGTAATGCGCGAGTATTTCGGCGTAGGATGCACCCTGCTCGGCCATATATCGCGCGCCGTACTGCGATAGTCCGACCCCGTGTCCATAGCCGATGGTGTGGAAGGTGATACTGTCCTCGGTGGTGGTCAAGGTAAAGTTGGTTGATTGCAGGCCGAACAGTTCGCGTACTGCGGCGCCCTCAACGGTCACTCCACCCAGCTCGACTGTGATTACACCGCCCGCCTCGGATCGAACGGACGCCTTAAACCAGGTGTTCGGCGCGCCGGAAAGGTCGGCAGAGGGGAAAGCGTCCGCAACCGCGGTGCGGAAATCGTCCGCAGAGAGGGTCACCGCGTCCTCATAGCCGTCGTAAGCCGAGCCGCCCGGGCTGACCGCGCTTTGCAGATAAGGGATGTCCTCTCCCCACACATCTCTGGCGGCCTCAGTGCGTGGTCCGCTGACACAGTGAAACACCGCAGCAATGGGCTGGCCGTCATAGGTCAGTATCTCACCCGCCGTATCCTGCACCGCCTGCTGTACGCGCGACAGATCGCTACCTGCCGCGGTTTCTACTGCAATATCACGCCAGGCTGCGCAGTGGCGGTAGTCGTCGCACAGGTCGGCTTCCGGGTGGGCCTCAGGTCGCCCGCGAAATAGCTTGTAAACCGCGTAGGTGCGCGCCGCAACCGCCTGCGCGCGCAGCGCCTCCTCGGGGAAATCATTTGGTATCTCGGCTGCAACAACGCCGGCCACATAGTCCTCGAGCGGTAGTTCGGTCGGCGTGCCGTCCAGCATGACCGTAACGGCAGAATAATCGCCCGCCATCCCGTCCGCTTGCACCGCCTGCACGGCGGCGGGCGGCGAGGCGCTCTCCTCCGGCTCGCCTAGCGACCAGAACACGGGCAGCAGATACAGCATCAGCACCAGCGCGCCGCCCGTCAGCAGTAGTTTGCGCATGTCCACAGCCTCCTTCTTCCGTCAGTCTATGCAGGTTCAAATATTGATAGAACACCAAATCTAGGATAGTATTGACAATCATTCCAATATGTAGTATTCTATAAAACAGAAATAACGAACAAATGTTCGATAAAAATAAGGAGGGGCACCATGGTGCTGCGTGAAATGGCACAGGAATACCGAAGGAACACAGCGCTGCTCGAACTGCGGATGAAGCAGCTGCAGGTCGCGCAGCGCCGTGCCGAGCAAAAGGAGGTCAAATATCGACTCAAGCGACGGATCGGCCTGCTGCGCGTGCTGATCAACGAGAGCCGCAAGACCGTTTTTGTGCTGGAACATTATTATGACAGAAAAGGAGGGCAAGCACATGATGACAAAAGAGCTGGCTGACCGGGCGGCATACGAAGAGTATCTTGCCGGCCTTGCTGCGGATGACAGCGCGTTTCGCGCGGCGTTTCGCGCAGCGTTCTTTCAGGCACTGCACGAGCAGATGACCGCGCGGCAGTATGAGATCCTGCTCATGCGGGAGGTGGAAGGGCTGTCCGGCAAGGAGATTGCGTACAAGCTGGGCATCAGCCAGTCGGCTGTGTCGCGGCACCTGACGCGTGGCAAAAAACGGCTGCGCACGCTGTTGGCCTACAATCTTGAGCTGAGAAGCCGCGACTTCTCCTGAAAACCGGATAAGGAAAAACAGCGCCCGGCGGGAAGGGAGTTCCTGTCGGGCGCGTATTGTTTTTGGTAAGATGGCTTACTTGATATGGCATATGGCGCCATGTGCGAGCAAAATGTCGTAGGTTGCGGCAATCGACCGGCAAAAACGGGTGTTCATGCTTGAAAAGTGCGGCATACAGTGTTAAACTAAAATTGGGTTAAAATCTGTTATTAACGTAATCTGCACCGCAATCGGGCAGATAGGAAAGGACGACTGACATGAACGACGTGTACGAAAGCCCGCTTTCCTCGCGCTATGCCTCCAAGGAGATGCTGTATATTTTCTCTTCGGATATGAAGTTTTCGACCTGGCGCCGCTTGTGGGTATCGCTCGCCAAGGCCGAGATGGCACTTGGCCTGCCCATCACACAGGCACAGATCGATGAGATGCAGGCGCATATTGACGACATCGACTATGATACCGCCCGCGCGCGGGAGAAAGAAGTCCGCCACGATGTAATGGCGCATGTCTACACCTATGGCAAGGCCGCGCCGGGGGCGGCGGGCATCATCCATCTCGGCGCGACAAGCGCCTATGTGGGCGATAATACCGACATCATTCAGATTCGGGAGGGGCTGCGGCTTGTTGGCAAAAAGCTCGCGGCCGTGCTGGCGCAGCTTGCCGATTTTGCGCAAGCGCACAAAGCACAGCCGACACTCGGCTTTACCCACTTCCAGCCGGCGCAGCTGACGACAGTAGGCAAGCGCGCGACGCTCTGGATGAACGAGCTGCTCATGGACCTGAGTGAGGTCGAATACCGCATGAAGACCTTACGTATGCTGGGAAGTAAGGGAACGACTGGCACGCAGGCATCCTTTATGGAGCTGTTTGACGGCGACGAGGACAAGGTAAAGGCGCTGGAAAAGCGCATTGCGGATGATTTCGGTTTTGCAGGCGTGGTGCCGGTATCCGGCCAGACCTATTCACGCAAGATCGACGCGCAGACGCTTGCAACGCTGTCTGGAGTTGCACAGTCAGCGTCCAAGTTTGCGACCGACCTGCGCCTGCTTCAACATTTAAAGGAGGTAGAGGAGCCGTTTGAAAAAAACCAGATCGGCTCTTCCGCCATGCCGTACAAGCGCAACCCGATGAGAAGCGAGCGTATCTGCGCGCTCGCGCGCTATGTCATCACGGACAGCTTAAACCCGGCGTTTACATCCGCAACGCAGTGGTTTGAGCGCACGCTGGACGATTCGGCCAACAAGCGCATCTCGGTGCCCGAGGCTTTCCTCGCGGTCGACGCTATCCTTAATATTATGATTAACGTGGTCTCGGGCCTTGTGGTTTATCCCAAGGTGATTGAGGCGCATGTGAGGAATGAACTGCCCTTTATGGCAACCGAGAATATTATGATGGACGCGGTCAAGCGCGGCGGCAACCGACAGGAGCTGCACGAGCGCATCCGCGAGCACTCGATGGCCGCAGGACGGCGCGTTAAGGAAGAGGGGTTGGACAACGACCTGATCGACCGCATTGCGGCCGATCCGATGTTCGGCATGACGCGCGAGCAGATTGTCGCGCACCTCGATCCCAAGGCATATATCGGCCGCTGCCCCTCGCAGGTAGACGAATTTGTCGCCGAATGCGTCCGCCCGGCTATCGCGCCCTATCTCGACGGCGAGGCGATCGAGGTGGAAATTAACCTTTAAGTGAAGGGCGCGGGAGCAAATGTCCGTTTGCCAGGTTGCTCGAACGAGAAAAAACAACAGGGGCGCCGGTGTACCGCGCCCCTTTGCCAGTGATTTCTTTTGATGGGAGGTTTATTATGCAGGTCGGCATTTCAACCGCGTGCTTTTACCCGCAGCCGATTGAGGAAATTCTGCCGGTATTGGCGGCGCTGGGCACGCACGCGATCGAGCTGTTTGTCAATACAGAGAGCGAGTTTCAGCCGCGCTTTTATGAGCAGATCGGCGCGCAGGCGAAAAGCCTCGGGCTGGAGATTGTTTCGGTGCACCCTTATGCCTCGCCAATGGAGGGTATGATGCTGTTTTCCGACTACAAGCGCCGCACGGAGGACGGTATGCTGCAATACCAGCGGTATTTTGAGTGCGCGGCCGCGCTTGGCGCGCGCTGCCTGATCTTTCACGGTGAGCGCGACATGGGGCAGTCCGACAGTCCTGCACAGTGGGAGCGAAAGTGCGAAAGCTACCGCCGCCTGTGCCGGCTGGCGGCGGCCTGCGGGGTGACGCTTGCGCAAGAGAACGTGGCCTGGTGTCGCTCGCACGACCCGGGATTTCTGGCGGCATTGCGCCGCGATGTGCCCGAGCTGTGCTACACGCTTGACATCAAGCAGGCGCACCGCGCGGGCAAGGACTGGCGGTCGTTTTTCGACGTGATGGGCGAGCGGATCGTCAATGTCCATATCAACGATTTTTCGTCCGGGCAAAGCTGCCTGATGCCAGGCAAGGGCGATATGGACTACGCCTCTCTCTTTTCCGCGCTGCGCGGCGTGGGATACGACGGGCATGCACTGATTGAGGTATACCGCTCGAATTTTGGCGACCCCGAGGAGCTGGCGCGCACGCTGCGCATGCTCTCCCGCATGACGCCGGCATAAGTCTGCGGGCAAACCCCATATAATGGGCATTTTGTGCGGATGCGTTGACTTTGCCGAACAAGCAGTGGTATAATAAAAATATACATAATTAATAATTTTTAATGAGAGGTGAAGCGCATGAAATGTCCGTTTTGCGGTTGTGACGACAGCAAGGTCGTCGATTCGCGCCCGACTGACGAGGGCACGAGTATCCGCCGCCGGCGGGAATGCCTCAAGTGCCTCAAACGCTTTACCACCTATGAGACGGTCGAGCGCATGCCGCTGATGCTGGTCAAGCGGGATGGCACCCGCCAGGCTTACGACCGTGAAAAGCTGCTGCGCGGCCTGATGAAGGCGTGCGAAAAGCGCCCGGTCTCGCTCATGCAACTCGAGCAGATTGTCGATGCGGTTGAGCAGAAGGTGTTCGGCACGCTTGAGAGCGAGGTGTCGAGCAAGGTGATCGGCGAGCTCGTCATGGAGGGCCTGCGCAAGGTGGATGAGGTTGCCTATGTCCGCTTTGCATCGGTCTACCGGCAGTTTAAGGATATTAACACTTTTATGGAGGAGCTCAACACGCTGATCAAGGATAAGTGAATCCGCGCGACTTCCCGCGGGGGAACCAGCCTGTTTGCGCCCCCATGTAAAACCGATAGCGAAAATGTTAAGATCCAGGGCGCCAAATGTGCTTTGGATCTTTTTTTCAAATATTGCGGGATTTTTGAATGGATTTCCCTCGCTGGATCGTGTATGGGGTGAAAGGGTAAAACACCACCACACAACAGAGGGAGGAACAAATTATGAAAAAGGTACAGACTGGTATTGTGGCCGCGGCGCTGCTGGCGGCTATCGGTGTGACGAGTGCGTTTGCCGCCGGCCCCGGCTGGGGATGGCGGGCAGGCCGAGACGCTGTCCGGCCCGCGTGCACCGGCGCATTCTGCCGCTATGCGGATGCGGATGGCGATGGTGTGTGCGATGTCTGCGGCGCTGTCGGCGTGTCCGGATGGGGCAGATACGATGAGAGTGTTGGCGGCAACGGCGTTCGCCTTGGCTGCGGCACAGCGGGGCGGTATTACACTGATGAAAACGGCGACGGCGTGTGCGACCGCTATGCAGACGGCGCATATCTCGGTTACGGCCGCGGCGCATGCGGAGTATACGGAAGATGATCTGATAGCAGGTGGGGGTTCGGAATGCGCAATGAACAAGAGGTGAACAGGGCGATTGAGCAGTATGCCGATACTGTCCGCCGTCTGTGCATGCTCTATTTGAAAAATCATGCCGATACTGAGGATGTTTTTCAAACCGTGTTTATGAAGTATCTGCTGCATACCGAGCCTTTTGCCGATGATGAGCACGAAAAGGCATGGCTCATCCGCGTTACGATCAACGCATGTAAGGATGTGCTCAAAAGCTTTTTCCGCCGTCGCACGGTCTCGCTCGACGAGGTGCTCGAGCAGCCCGCCTTGATCGCGCCAGACCATCGGGAAGTGCTCGAGGCTGTTCTTGCGCTGCCGCAGAAATACCGGGATGTGGTATACCTACATTATTATGAGGGATATGCCGCGCCTGCGATTGGCCGCATTCTGGGCAAGAATGCCAACACGGTGTATACGCTGCTCGGCCGCGCAAGGCAGCAGCTTCGCGCAAAGCTGGGAGGTGAGGGCGATGGATGAACGGATCAGGAAAGCGTTTGATCAGATCCGTGCGGACGAGGCGCTAAAAGAGCGAACACGCGCGAGTCTCGCCCGCAGGCAGGCCGGACGGCGGCGCGCTCTGCCTGGGCGCCTGCGCACGATTACCGTGCTCGCCTGCCTAGCGCTTATGCTGCTGACCGGCTGGGGCGGCTATCAGGTGTATTTTACGCCTACGTCGATCATCAGCATTGATGTCAACCCATCGGTTGAGCTAGGCGTCAACCGCTTTGGCAGGGTCGTTGCGGTCAATGGCTATAACCGTGATGGAGAGGCGCTCGCTGCCGCGCTCGACGTGCGGTTTATGGACTATGCCGAGGCGCTCAGCCGCATTCTGGACAGCGAGGCGTTTGCGGCATATGAGGCGGACGGTGCGATCGTCCTGATCGCCGTGCTGGATGCAGACGAGGCGCGCGGCGGCGAAATGCTTGCACGGGTCGAGTCCTGTACCGCAGGGCGGCAAAATACGCACTGTCTTGCAGACGATATGGACGCTGCTCAGCACGCGCATGAGGCCGGTCTGTCTTATGGCAAATACCGTGCGTATCTGGCGCTCAGGGAGCTCGATCCGTCGGTCACGCCGGATGAGGTGCGCGATATGTCCATGCGCGCTATCCGCGACCAGATTGCCGCGCTGTCGGACGGGAATGTAACCGTACAGACTGGACATACGGGCGGCGGACAGGGAAAGGGATACCGGCATCAGGCGCGGCAAGGCGCGGGATGACAGCCTACGGCGCGGCAAGAAGCAAACGAACGAAAAACCGCCCGGAGCGACCCGTGGCAGCACATGTGTATCATGCTGCCGCAGGATGGCTCCGGGCGGTTCGTTATTGTATTGCGGAAGGGCGCGTTTCCTCCTGCGCGAAAAGGCGCGGCAGGTCAGGAGTTTTGCAGATCGTTCGACCAGCCGAATTTGTCAAATGCGAAGAACAGCAGGCTCATCAGCATGGCGACGATCGCGGCGAGCGTCATGCCCGATAAGGCGACGTTGCCGAGCGATAGCGTCACGCCTGACAGGCCGACGACGAACACCACCGAGGTGAGTACCATGTTGCGGTTTTTGCCGTAATCGACCTTGTTGTCTACCAGGATGCGTAGGCCTGAGGTGCCGATCATGCCGTATAGTAGGAAGGAGATGCCGCCGATGACCGGGCCGGGGATGGTCTGGATGAGCGCGGCGAGCGGGCCGACAAACGAGCAGATGATGCTCAGCACGGCCGCGCCGCCGATTACGCGCACCGAATATACGCGGGTGATCGCCATAACGCCGATATTCTCACCATAGGTTGTGGTCGGTACCGAGCCGATCAGGCCGGATAACATAGTCGAGAAGTTGTCCGCGAACAGTGTACGGTGTAGGCCGGGATCGCGCAGCAAATCGCGGCCGACTACTTTGCTCGTCACCAGTTGATGGCCGATGTGCTCGTTTGCGATTACAAGGATGACCGGCAGAATGATCAGGATGGCCTCGGGGTCAAATTTTGGCAGCTGGAAATTCGGAATGGAGATGATGTCCGCGCTGAACGCCGCCATAATGTCGGCCGGGGTGATAACGCCGGTGAGCACGGCGCATACATAGCCGCAAAGGATCGCGATCAGGATCGGGATGACCGACAGGAACCCCCGGAACAGCACGCTGCCGAGGACGGCTACGCCAAGCGTAACGCAGAAGGTGATGACGTTTGGCGCGAGCACCTGAGGTGCGTCTGCCGTTGGCACGATCAGCCCGGTCGAGGCTGCCGAGCTTGCAAGCTCAAGGCCAATCAGCGCAACAACCGGACCCATAGCCGCAGGCGGCAGCACCACGTCGATCCATCTGGTGCCGCACTTATAAATAATTGCGGCCAGAATACAGCCGATCAAGCCGACGACCACAAAGCCGCCAAGCGCGTATTCATAGCCCCATTGGTCGATAACCAGGGTCGCAGGTGCGATGAACGCGAACGACGAGCCTAAGTATGCCGGCGCCCTGCCCTTGGCGATTAGGATGAACAGCAACGTGCCGATACCGTTCATAAACAGCACGATTGCCGGACTGATGCCGAACATAAACGGCACCAGCACGGACGCGCCGAACATGGCGAACATGTGCTGGATGGAAAGCGGTACCAGCAGCCGGGGTGGCACCTTGTCTTCTACCTGAATGATTTTTCTGGTCTGCATCGTTTCTTCTGTCCCCTCTCAAAAGATGTGCGGAAACGGGCGGTGCCCGCCCCCGCTTGATTCAAAACCCACGGCAGCGCGTGGGTTTTTTGCGTATCTGCCGCACGGGAACAGATTCCCATATAAGGAAATACGCCCGCGCGCCGGCCATATTATACATGATTTTGCAGCCTGGTTCAAGCGTCTGTCCGCCGTTTTCTGTATTGACGGCGGGCAGATAGAATGCCTTCTGCGCGACAGGCAGATGGTCACCGCCGCTTTCGCGTAGGCGGTTTTTTCCCTTTGCGCGGGCCGCCACGTCCTTTGCTGTGGCGGCGACGCTGCGCGCGGTTGCCGTGCAGACCGGACGGATCATAGGACGCCTGCGGGTTGGGTTCGATGTGCTCTGCCATAGGTCCTGCGCTTCCGGCGGGCGCAAAGTCAATCTGGCCGGTTACCTCGCTGGCGGCAAGCAGCTTGACCCGGATGGGCGTGCCGATTGTAAACCGCATGCCGGTGTGCCGACCCACGAGCGACATGTGCGGCTCGTCGTACTCGTAGCGGTCACCCGTGAGCAGCTCGATGCGGACCAGCCCCTCGCAGCCGTTTGGCAGTGCAACGAAAATGCCAAACGCCTGCACGCCGGAGACTTCGGCGTCAAACTCCTCGCCAATAAACTGCCTCATATAGGCTGCAATAAACAGCTTGTCGATGTCACGCTCACAGTTGTCCGCCGCCTGCTCGCGCGTGGTCGACTGCGCCGCCGCATCCTCGCACAGCCGCCGGTCGGCGTCGGTGAAAGGCTGTCCGGTCAATGCGCGTTGCAGCATGCGGTGTGCGATCAGGTCGGGATAGCGGCGAATGGGCGAGGTAAAGTGCAGGTAATATTTAGCTTTCAAGCCGTAGTGCCCGATGCACTCGTCCGCATAGCGCGCGCGGGCCAGACTGCGCAGCAGCAGCATAGGCAGGATGCGCTGCCGGGGATCGTTTTTCGCCCCGCGCAACACGGTTTGAAACTGTGCTGTGTCGCTGGAGTTGGACGGGTCGATGCGGTAGCCGAACGGCCGCGCGAACTGCGCGAACACGCGTAGCTTTTCGGGGTCCGGGTTTTCGTGCACACGATAGACGGTCGGATCGCCGCGCCTGCACATACACTCGGCGACCGACTCGTTTGCCAGCAGCATGAATTCTTCGATGAGCTTTTCGCTCTCGCCGCGCGCGCGGTACTGAATATCAATCGGACGGCCGTTTTCATCCACGCGGATCTCGGCCTCCGGGATGTCAAGCTCAAGCGCGCCGCGCTCAATGCGCCGCTTATAGAGCGCGTGCGCAAGGTCGTTCATCCTTTCCACGGTCTCGGTGAGAAAATGATACGCCGCGCGCAACTTTTTATCGCCCGCAAGGATCTGGTTTACCTTGCGGTAGGTCATGCGCGCGGCCGAGCAGATGACCGACTTTGCAAATTTCGCCCCATAGCGCCGCCCGTCCATGTCTACTTCTATCAGAGCGGAGAAAGCCAGCCGGTCCACCTTGGGGTTTAAGGAGCAGATGCCATGCGACAAGGCAAACGGCAGCATGGGAACGACGTGTCCGGGATAGTAGACCGATGTGCCGCGGTGGTAGGCCTGCTGGTCGAGTGGGCTGCCAGGCGTGACATAGTGCGATACATCTGCGATGTGCACGCCAAGCAGCCAATGTCCATTGTCCATCGGCTCGAGCGAGACAGCGTCGTCAAAGTCCTTGGCATCGTCGCCGTCGATCGTGAAAATCAATTCCGTGCGCAGGTCGAGCCGGCCGGCTGCGGCAGATGGCTCAACCTGCTGGGGGATGGCATCGGCCTCGCGCAGCGCCTCGTCCGAGAACGACTCGAAAACCGCGTTTTCGTGCAAAATCGCGGCGATCGAGGCCTCCATCGTGCCGTCCTCACCAAGGTCGGCCTGGATGACGCCCTGCGGCATAATTTTTTCGTTGCCGTAGTGTGATATCGATACCGCAACGCGGTCGCCGACGCGCGCGCCGGCGAGATGGTGGTGGTCGACTGCGATCTCGGGGTATTTCTTTGAAGTCGGCTGTACGAAATAAGCGTTTCCGCGCTGCACGAGCGCGCCGGTCAGGTCTTTGTCCGCGCGCTGGAGCACACGGAGGACAACCCCCTCGCGCCGTCCTCGGCCATTTTTGCGCTCGGTCAACCGCACGAGCACGCGGTCGCCGTGCCATGCGCCGCCCGCAGCGTTCGGCGGGATAAACAGATCGTCCAGTTTGGGCTGGCCCTCGTCCACGTCGGGTGAGACAAAGCCAAATGCGCGCTCGGTGGCCAGATAGGTGCCCGTAATGCAGCCATAGTGCGCCGATACAGCAAAGCGGTTTTTCTTATTTTTCATCACCCGGCCGTCCTCAATCAGACGGCCAAGCACATCTTTCAACTCGGTTTTGCCAGCCTCGGGCAGGGCACGGCGGATCTCTTCGATCCGCATGGGCTGTACCAGCAGCGTTAGCAGCCGGTTTTCGAGCGCAGTGTCTTGCATGGATATCCCCCTTTTTTCTCAGTATCAGTATACCATCTTTTGTGTAGGATTAAAAGGAAAAAAGGCGTATGACATGATTTGACGGCCGCTTTTCGGCATGGTACACTAAAAGCGGTGAAAAAATACACCCGGAAGGGGAGGAAAAACGATGAAAGCACTCATCACCGGTGCGTCTTCGGGGATCGGGCGCGAGTTTGCGCATCTGTTGGCCGCGCGCGGATATGAACTTGTGCTGTGCGCCCGGCGTGAGGACCGCCTACACGCGCTCGCCCGCGAGCTGCCGACTGTGTGCCATGTGATCGCGGCCGATCTTTCGGATGCCACCGAGTGCCACCTAATGTATCAGGCGGTGCGCGGGGATGATCTGGAGGTCGTCATCAACAACGCAGGCTTTGGCCTGTTTGGGGAGTTTGCCTCCACCGACCTTACGGCCGAGCTGCGAATGATCGACACGAATATCCGTGCAGTGCACATTTTGACCAAGCTTGCCTTGCAGGATTTTGTGCAGCGCGGGCGGGGGTATATCCTGAATGTTTCATCAGCGGCGGGTTTTTTGCCCGGTCCGCTTATGGCGGCCTATTACGCGACCAAGAACTATGTACTGCGGCTGACCGAGGCTGTCCGCGAAGAGCTTCGCCGAGAGGGAAGCCCGGTGCGTGTGTGCGCGCTCTGTCCCGGGCCGGTGAACACCGAGTTTAACAAGGTCGCGGGTGTGCGGTTTGCGCTCGGCGGGCTTTCAGCCGGACGGGTCGCGCGCCAGGCGTTGGACGGGCTGTTTGCAGGCAAGGGCATCATCGTGCCGGGCGGCGCGATGAAGGCGATGGCTGTTGGGCGTCATTTCGCGCCCGACTGGCTGCTCGCGCGCATTACCTGGCACTTTCAGCACAGAAAGGGCGGCGTATGAGGTTGGAGGAGATCCGCCGCACGCTCCAGCGCGAGTTTGTACGCACACTGCGGCGGCCATTTGTCGACGCGGTGGAGGCATATGATATGGTGCGGGCAGGGGATAAGATTGCGGTATGCATCTCGGGTGGCAAGGATTCGATGCTGCTCGCGCTGCTGATGCAGGATTTGCAGCGCACGGTGGATTTTGAGCTGGTGTTTCTCGCGATGGACCCGGGCTACGGGCCGGACGGGCGCGCGCAGCTTGAGCAAAACGCCGCTATTCTCGGGCTGACACTCGATATTTTTGAGACCGATGTGCTGCGCATTGCGGGCAGGCATGCGGCTGGACACCCATGCTTTCTGTGCGCAAAAATGCGGCGTGGCCATCTGTATACCGAGGCCGGGCGACGCGGTTGTAACAAAATCGCGCTCGGCCATCATTATGACGACGCGATCGAGACCGTGCTGATGGGTCTTATCTATGGCGGACAGGTGCAGGCCATGCTGCCGCGTATCCGTGCGAAAAACCATGCGGGAATGGAGCTTATCCGCCCGCTCTATTTGACGCGCGAGAAAAACGTGCAGGCCTGGGCCGGCCACTGTGGCCTGACCTTTCTGCCCTGTGACTGCCCGGCAAAAACGCTCGAGCACGACACCAAACGAGCCGAAGTCAAGGCGATGATCGCCGCGCTCGCGGCAGGCAATCCGCAGATCGAGGCAAATATTCTAAATGCGGTCAAAAATGTCGATACCGCAAAGCTCATTGGCTGGCGGGATGAGCGCGGCAGACATAGCTTTCTTGACCGGCTGAAATAAAAAAGAGGAAAACCTTTAAGGGTTTTCCTCTTTTCTTTATGCAGGCCGGCACTAGGCTTTCAACCAAGTTTTTTCATATATATCATGCGCACCGAGTTGAGCACGCACAGCATGGCGACACCGGTATCGGCAAACACAGCCAGCCACATGGACGCGATACCGAACAGGCCGAGCGCCATGACAAGCAGCTTGATTACGAGCGCAAACGCGATATTCTCCTTGGAGATGGCGTTTGCCTTGCGCGCAATGGAGATCGATGCCGGGATGGAGGATAGGTCAGCGTTCATAAATACGACGTCTGCAGCCTCGATTGCGGCATCTGCGCCGCTGCCCATGGCTGCGCCGACGTCCGCTCCCGCGAGTACAGGCGCATCGTTGATGCCGTCGCCCACAAACATGACCGCGCCGCGTTTTTCGCGGATGTCGGTCAGCGCCGACAGCTTCTCCCCGGGCAGCAGGCGGGCGCGCACTTCGTCTATACCGACCCGCTGCGCAACCGCGTCGGCGCTGTCCTGTCCGTCGCCGGTCAGCATGGCGGTGGTCAGCCCCTGTTCCTTCATGCGGCGAACGGCCTGCTGCGCGTCCGCCTTGACCGTGTCGGCAATGATGATGTGGCCGATAAAGCGGCCCTCAGCAGCGAGCAGCACCTCGGTGCTGCCCGGCGTGCCCTCATAGCCGGATAGGTCGACGCCATGGCGCGCCATCAGCTTGCGGTTGCCGCAGAGCACGGTCTTGCCGTCGATGGTCGCCTCGACGCCCTCACCAGCTTGCTCACGGACACTGTCTGCCGTGCGCTCGGCCCCCCCGCGGGCTGCGTATGCCGTGCGGATGGAGACCGCGATCGGGTGCGTAGACGCGCCCTCGCACGCTGCGGCAAGTCCGAGCAGCGCGGTTTCGTCCAGCTGCACGCCTGGCGCGGGCACGATACGCTGCACGGCAAAGTTGCCCTTGGTGATCGTGCCGGTCTTATCCATCACAATGGCCTTGACTGCGCTCAGTGCCTCGAGTGATACGCCGCCCTTGAATAAGATGCCGCGCTTCGAGCCCGCGCCTATGCCGGCGAAGTAGGTCAGCGGCACGCTGAGCACGAGCGCGCACGGGCAGGAGATGACAAGGAAGGTCAGCGCGGTATACACCCACTGGTTCCAGTTGCCGGTGATTAGGCTGGGCACAATGGCGGTCAGCAGTGCAATGCCGACGACCGCCGGCGTATACACGCGGGAAAAACGGGTGATAAAACGGTCAATTTTAGGCTTGCGCGCGGCAGCGTTTTCGACGCTGTCCAGAATGCGTTGCACCATGCTTTCGGCGAGCACATGGGTAACGCGCAGCCGGATCGCGCCATCCGTATTGACGCAGCCGGAGATCGCCTTGTCGCCGGGCGCGACGCGTACCGGCACCGGCTCGCCCGTGACGGCCGAGGTATCCAGGCGGCTCTCGCCATCAATCACCTCGCCGTCGAGTGGCACGCGGTCACCCGGACGGACGAGCACAATATCACCCACTGCGGCCTCACCGGCAGGAATGGTGCGTATGCTGCCGTCCAACCCGACGAGCTGAACGGTCTCGGGCCGCAGATCGACGGCCGCCATGATCTGCCGGCGGGAGCGTTCGACCGCGCGGTCCTCAAAATACTCGCCGACGCGGTAGAACAGCATGACGCCGACCGCTTCGTCAAACGAGCCAACCGCCCACGCGCCGATGGTCGCAAGCGCCATAAGGAAGTTTTCGTCAAACACACGGCCCTTACCGATGTTCTTGACTGCGGTCAGCAGCACATGCCAGCCGAGCAGCAGATAGGCCGCCAACATGACGGCCACTTTAGGTATGCCGCCAAGCACAAACTCGCCCGCGATAAACAGCCCCGCGCCGACCAGGATCTCGGCGAGCGGGTGGCCGGCCGCATCCTCGTGCGCATCTTCGGGCGCGATGACGCGCGCACCGCTCTCAACTGAGGTGCACACCTCGCGGATCTTGGGCAGCAGCGCGTCGGGGTTCTTGCCGGTCACGCGCAGTTGATGGGTTTCAAATACCAGCACGCAGTCGTCCACGCCGTCAAGCTGGCTGACTTGGCGCTGTATTTCAGCGGCGCAGTGCGCGCAGCCTACGTTTTGCACCGTGTAGATGCGCCGCACGCTGCGTCCGCCCACCTTGCGCTGGTGCGTCTGCGCGCGGGTGTGATCGTCTGCGTTGTCATGGTGATGCGCGTGCTCGTGGCCGCAGCTGCATGCGCCGTCATGGTGATGCGCGTGCTCGTGGCCGCAGCCACAGGCGTCGCGAAGCTGTGCCGCAACTTCATCCTCCCGGACTGGTACAGCAGTGCGGGTTTGCTCGCTTGTCATAAGCTCGCCTCCTGTCGATTATATATGAATAGTTGCTCATATGTTCATATATTCATATTAGTGCAGACGAGACCATTTGTCAATACCGGCTTATGAAAAAAATGCACAAAAGAAAAAGCCGCTATTGAGCAGCTTTTTGCATAGTTTTATTCGGTAGTTGGGCAAGGATGATGGCAGCAAACATGAGCGCGCAGCCGAAAAGCTCCCGCGTAGAAAGCGCTTGTCCGAGCAGAAGCCAGCCGGCGATAACTGAGATAACCGATTCCATGCTCAATATCAGTGAGGCAACGGCCGGGTTCATGCCTTTCTGGCCGATGATTTGCAGCGTGTAACCCACGCCTGAGGACAGCACGCCCGTATAAAGGATGGGCATCCATGCGGTGAGCAGCGCGTCGAGGCTGGGCTGCTCGAAGAGCAGCATGCCCGCGCCCGCTATGGCGGCGCATACAAAAAACTGGACGCAGCTCATCCGCACCGCGTCTGTGCGCGGGGAAAAATAATCGACCACCAAAATCTGCACTGAAAAAAGGATGGCGCTGATAAACGTGAGCAGATCACCGCGGTTGATGCCAAGTTCGCCTGTCATGCAGAGCAGATACAGGCCTGTAAGCGCGAGCGCCACGCCGAACCAGACCTTGGCGCCGCACGGCCGGTGAAACAACAGAAAGCTCATCAGCGGCACGATCAGTATGTAGCAGGCGGTCAGAAAGCCGGACTTGCCGACCGTGGTATAGACAAGACCGGTCTGCTGGAAGATGCTTGCCAGGCATAACGATGCACCGCAGCACACGCCGCCCGCAAACAGTATGCGGCGCGCTCTGCGTTTTTCCTGCACTGTATCGGCAGCGTGGCCGGAGCTGCGCGTGCGCAGCACGGCGATGACCGGAAGCAGCACGATGCCGCCAACTATGCTGCGCGCAAACAGAAAGGTAAACGGGCCGACATAGTTCATGCCGACGCTTTGCGCGACAAAGGCCACGCCCCAAATGGTTGCGGTGAGCAAAAGAAACAGAAAATTGCGGCGTTTCAACAGCATGCCTCCTCTTTAAGAGCAAAATGGCAGGGCATGCCGCGGCTGGTTTAGCAACGGTATGCCGGAACAGCGTATGAGAAAAGCCCGGCATCCGGCGCACAGAGCGCCAATGTCGGGCTTTTGCTGGAGCTGCTAACCGGATTTGAACCGGTGACCTCATCCTTACCAAGGATGCACTCTACCTACTGAGCTATAGCAGCAAAGTGGCAGGGGCAGTAGGGATCGAACCCACGGCACTCGGTTTTGGAGACCGATGCTCTACCAGCTGAGCTATACCCCTGTATGGCTCCTCAAGTTGGACTCGAACCAACGACCCTGCGGTTAACAGCCGCATGCTCTACCAACTGAGCTATTGAGGAATGTATTATAAATTTAGGCGCACCTGTATATAGCGGTTAGCCTAAATATTATAGCGCGCCAGATTTGAATTTGTCAATAGGGATTGTTAAAAATTTTATCATGTGGTGCGGCGATAAGCAGTAGGAAAACTAGGCGAAAAGAAGGGGGATGCCGGCGCATTCCCCTTCTTTTTACCGTCTGTCACTCGGCCAGGCGATAGATTTCGATGATTGCCGCCTTGTCAAGCGGTGTGTAGCTTTTGACCGGGCCGCCAACTGATTGCACGGTATTTTCAGCCAGCGTTTCATACTGTGCTGGGTGGATGCCGAGCTGCGCCATGTGCACCGGCATGCCGATCTCCTCAAAAAAGCGCCGGAGCGTGACAATGCCTTCGCGCGCGGTTCGCGCGGGGTTTACAAAGTCCATCTCGACGCCGAGCACGCGGTTTGCCAATTGGGCAAAGCGCGGGATATCGCGGTCCATCTCGTACATTGCCCAGGCGGGGAAGAGCACAGACAGACCCGCGCCGTGCGCAATTTCGTCGCGGAAAGCGGAGAGCGCATGCTCGAGCTTGTGCACCGGGAATAGACGGGCGCGGCCGCAGCCGGTGTAGTCGTTGTGCGACACACTGCCCGCCCACATGAGTGTGGCGCGCGCTTCGTAGTCGTTCGGAGCGGCGATTGCACGGCGCCCGGCGTCGCGCGTGGCGATCAGCAGACCTTCGGCAAGCCGGTCGGTCAGGTCGCTTTCGCCCCCCTGCGGCGTAAGGTACCGCTCGAGCGTGTGCATCATAATATCGACAATGCCGCAGCCAGTCTGGAATTTGGAAACCGAAAAGGTGTTTTCTGGATTCAAAAAGCTAATGCGCGGACGATTGGTCTGGCTGGTGATGCCACGTTTTTCCATGGTCTCCTCGTTGGTCAGTACGCAGGAATTGCTGGTCTCTGAGCCGGAGGCTGCAAGCGTTAATACGGTCGCGACCGGTAGTGTGCGGTCAGGCGCGGTGTTTGTGGCAGCAAATTCCCACGGGTCGCGCCCGGTCGCCACACCCATGCCGATACCCTTGGCCGAGTCGAGCACCGAGCCGCCGCCGACCGCGAGAATACAGTCAATCCCCTCGCGCCGGCACAGCTCGATGCCGCGCCGCACAAGCGAGATCTTGGGGTTGGGGGAGACGCCACCCAGCTCAACAATGGAAAGCCCTGCGTCCAGCAGGCTTTTTTCCACCCGGCCCAGCAGGCCGGAGGCGCGTGCGCTCGCCCCGCCAAAATGCACCAGCACGCGCTGCGCGCCAATCTCCTTCAGCTTGGGGCCGATCTGCCCCTCAATATCGCGGCCGAAAACGACCTCGGTCGTGGTGTGAATGGTGAAGTTCAGCATGGGCTTGCCGTCCTTTCTATCGGTCTTGGATATTGTAAGGCTATTATACCGGCAGCCTTGAAAATTGTCAAAATATTCGGTAGAATAATATTATATATAAAGATAAGCATATGTACGGCACAATCGGGAAACGGAGGGATAGCCGTGCCATATGATTACTCCGCCTGGCAGTGGATGCTGGTGCTTTACCTATACAGCGCGCTGGGCTGGTGCTTTGAGTCCACGGTGGTTTCTTTGCAGCAGCGCCGTTTTGTCAACCGCGGCTTTTTGCGTGGTCCGATGCTGCCGATCTACGGCTTTGGCGCGACCATGCTGCTGCACGTTTCGCTGCCGCTTTACGGCCGGCCGGTCATGCTGTTTCTGGCCAGTATGGCCACGGCGACCGTGTTTGAATACGCAGTCGGCCTTGTGATGGAAAAACTGTTCCGCGTGAAATACTGGGATTATTCGGCCCATCGTTTTCAGTTTCAGGGAAGGATCTGCCTGCAATCTTCGCTGTGCTGGGGCGTACTCGGCGTGTTGCTGGCGCGTGTGATTCATCCGCCGGTCGAGTGGATCGTGACCGGGCTGCCCACCGTCGCGCTGGTCGCGGTAGACACTCTGCTGACTGTGGCATTTATAGGCGATGTGGCTGTCTCGGTACGCGCCGCGTTCGATCTGGCCCGTCTGTTGGAGGAGCTGGATGAGCTGCGCGCGCAGGGCGCCGAGCTGCGCCGCGCGCTCTCGGAGAGCGCGCTTGTACGGTTGACCGGGCTTTCCTATCGGGTCGATGAAGTGCGCGGTGCGTTGGCCGACCGGATAGACGGCGCGGTCGATCGTTTGGATGATCTGCGCGAGCATGCGGGCGATGCCTGCGGCCAGCTCGCCGAGACGGCAAAGGTGCGGCTGACCGGGCTTTCCTACCGGGTTGACGAGGCGCGCGGCGAGATAGCCGAGAGGATGGACGACGCCAAAGGGCAGATCCTTGCTCGGCTGGACGAGCTGCGGCGCCGCTTTACGGCGCGGGCAAACGGCCTTGGGCGGGCGCGCAAAAGTATGCTGCGCGGCAATCCGACCGCGCGTTCCGCCCGATATGACGACGTGCTGCAGCAGCTGAAAAAAGAGCTTGACATGCATAGGCGCCGGTAAAACTACACAAAATGCACAAATTGATACAAAAATGTAACAATGAAAGCGCGCGTTTCGTCAGTTTTTCGCTTGCTAAAATACGCGGAGCAGGTGTATATTAGAGATGACATAAAACCAACCGGAAAACGGGGGTTTTGCGTTAAGGATCAAACCTTTTGGGAAAGAAAGGCAGATATATAATGAACCGATTTGTTTATGCGGATAATGCGGCGACTACGCCGCTGTCCGAGACAGCGTTTAACGCAATGAAGCCGTGGCTGACCGAATATTTCGGCAACCCATCTTCTCTTTATCATATTGGGCGCGAGGCCAAGATGGCGCTGAACGAGGCGCGCACCATAGTGGGCAGGTGCCTGAATGCTGCCATGCCGGTAAACGAGGCCAATGACTACGCCCCCGGCGAGATCATCTTTACCGGCGGCGGCTCGCAGGCGGACAATCTGGCCATCCGCGGTTTTATGCACGGACCGACGGTTAAGGGCCGCCGGCATATCATCACCTCGAAGATCGAGCACCACGCGGTGCTGTACACTTGCGAGGCGCTTGAGCGGGAGGGCTTTCGCGTCACCTATCTTGATGTGGACAAGGAGGGTCATGTCGATCTCGAGCAGCTTAAAAGAGAGCTTTCCGAAGAGACTGCGCTCGTCACCATCATGGCGGCCAACAATGAGATCGGCACCATCCAGCCCATCAAGGAGATCGCCGCGCTGGCGCACGCAGTCGGCGCGAAGTTCCACACGGATGCGGTGCAGGCGGTCGGCCACATGCCGATCGACGTGCAGGAAATGGGCATCGACATGCTGTCGCTCTCCGCGCACAAGTTCCGCGGCCCGCGCGGCGTGGGCGCGCTATATATTAAAAAGGGCATTGCGCTTGAGCCGCTTATTTACGGCGGCGGACAGGAGCGCGGTCTCAGCTCGGGCACTGAGAACACCGCGGGCTGCATCGGCCTTGCCGCGGCGATGCAGGAGGCCGTAGAGCATATGGACGAGAAGATGAACTATGTCAAAAAGCTGACCGACAAGCTGGTCAAGGGCATTATGGACAATGTTCCCTACACCCACTATACCGGCGATCCGGTCAACCGCCTGCCAGGCACAGCGTCGTTCGTGTTCGAAGCGATCGAGGGCGAGGGCTTGATCCTGCGTCTTGATCTGGCGGGCATCTGTGGTTCGACCGGCTCGGCCTGCTCGACCGGCTCGCTCGATCCGTCGCATGTGCTCATGGCGATCGGCCTGCCGCATGAGATCGCGCACGGCTCGCTTCGCCTGACCCTTGGCGAGCAGAATACCGAGGAAGATGTGGACTATCTCATCAAGACCGTGCCCGAGGTGGTTGCCACCCTGCGTAGCATGAGTCCGGTGTGGGAGAACGGTAAGCCCAACCTGACGGCGGCTTCCGACCTCCACAGCCACCACTGATACAGCTATCACTTATTCACCAACTGTTTTTATAATAAAGGAGTTTTTACTATGCAATACACAGATAAGGTACTCGATCATTTCACACATCCGCGCAATGTAGGTGAAATAGCAGACGCCAACGGCGTCGGCGAAGTTGGCAATGCCAAGTGTGGCGACATCATGAAGATTTACCTCAAGGTGTCGGACGACGGCATTATCGAGGATGTCAAGTTCAAGACCTTCGGTTGCGGCGCGGCAATCGCGACCAGCTCGATGGCAACCGAACTGGTTATGGGCAAGTCGCTCGAAGAGGCGCTTGAGCTGACCAACAAGGCGGTTGCCGAGGCGCTGGATGGTCTGCCGCCGGTCAAGATGCACTGCTCGGTACTCGCTGAGGAGGCGCTTCGCTCAGCCATTGCGGACTATTACAAGCGTATGGGCAAGGATCCTGCCGAGATCCTCGGTTTTGATCCAACCGCATCCAGCCATCACGAGCACGAGGCGCACACGCATTAAGCGCCTATAACGCACATACAATTAGGGCAGATTGTACAATCTGCCCTTTTGGCGTGCATGTAAAAAGTTTGCGAGCAAACCGGCGCGTTTTTCGGTGAGGTGCAGGGCATTTGATCAAGGCAGGGATGGATGAAAACCTGCCTTTTGGCGTTTTTCTGTATGCAGGCTAAGAAAAGCAGGTAGAGTATGATAGAAATTACTAATAGTATAACTTATCTAAAAGAATACAAACAGTTGAAAGAAGCGCTCTACGCCGGTAAGACGCCCGTGCTGGCGACCGGCCTGTCAGCTATCCACAAGGCGCATCTGGCGGCGGCGCTTGGACTGGATACGGGCCGACCGGTCTGCGTACTGACCGACGACGACACCGCCGCTGCGCGCTTTTCTGCCGATTTGCAGGGCTTTACGGAAAAAACTGTATTGCAGCTGCCGGCGCGTGAGCTTGTTATGGTGGACGTAGTGGGCGTATCGCGCGGCTATGAACAAAGGCGGCTTTCAGTGCTCGATGCGCTGCCGGGCGCGCCGTTTGCGGTTTTCTCGGTGCAGGCGGCGTTGCTGCGCACACTGCCGCCGGCGGTGCTGGCGAAGGCGGTCGTGACGATCTCTGCTGGTGAGCGTGTGCAACTTAGTGAGTTGACGCAGCAACTGACCTGTGCGGGATATGAGCGATGCATTCAGGTTGAGGGCGCGGGGCAGTTTTCGGTGCGCGGCGGTATTTTGGATGTATTCCCGCCGCAGGCTGAGTATCCCTACCGTATTGAGTTCTGGGTTGACGAGGTTGACTCGATCGCAAGCTTTGATGTAGGCAGCCAGCGGCGGCTGGAGCAGGCCGACGCGGTACGGTGCCTGCCCTGCATGGAGACGCTGCCGCACCTCGCGCCGGGCGGTGCAGAAGGACTTGCGCGCGCCGTGCTGGGCACACTGTCCACCCGCCGCAAAAAGCACGCCGATCTCGCTGCCAACATCGAGCGCGACGCCGAGCGTCTGCGTGAGACCGGCAGCCTGCCCGCGGCGGATAAATATTTGCCGCTTGTCTATCCTGAAATGACGACCGCGCTCGACTATCTGCCCGAAAATGCGCTCGTGCTGATTGAGGATACGCCACGTCTGCGCGGCGCGGCGCGCGATTTTGTCGCCCGCATCGCGGACGATGTATCCGCCCTGCTCGAGCGCGGTGAAATACCGCCCGGGCTGGACGGTTATGCGATCGACTTTGCTGGACTTTCCCGCCTGCCGCGCGCATTTTTGCGGCTCGATACTTTTTTAAATAGCGTGCCGGATTTTGCGCCGCAACACCTTGAAAACTTTGTCGCAAACCAGATGAACGTTTACGGCGGCAATCTGGATATGGCGGCCGCGGACATCCGCAGTTACACCGAGCAGGGGCGTGCGGTAGCAGTCGTTTGCAGCAGTGAGCTGCGCTGCCGCAACATGTGCGACGCGCTGACCGATGCGGGCATAAAGGCCGAGGTCAGCGATCTGCTGCCTCGGGCTGGCCAGGTGAGCGTGCTGGAGGGCAGGCTGTCCGCGGGGTTTGAATATCCTGATCTCGGCCTAGTCGTCCTCACCGAAGGGCAGATGCTCGCGCGGCGCAAAAAGACGTCGCCCCGCAAATCGAATCGCGACCATGTCAAGTCATTTACCGACCTTGCACCGGGCGATCTTGTCGTGCACGAACATCATGGCATCGGCCGTTTTGTCGGCATGGAGCGCATGACAGTGGACGGCGCTGCGCGCGATTTTGTTAAAATCGCGTTTGCGGGCACGGATTTTCTATACGTGCCCGCGACCTCGCTTGACCTGATCTCCAAGTATATCGGCGGGGGCGAGCCGGAGCGCGTGCGGCTGAACAAACTTGGCGGAGCGGAATGGGCGCGCTCCAAGGCGCGCGCCAAGGCGGCGGCCAAAGAGCTGGCCGAGGGGCTGATCCAGCTGTACGCCGCACGCGCTAAGCTCAAGGGATTTGCCTTCCCGCCGGACGACGCCTGGCAGCGCGAGTTTGAGGACGCTTTCCCCTATGAAGAGACCGAGGATCAGCTGCGCTGCATCGCGGAGATCAAGCTGGATATGGAGTCTGACCGGCCGATGGACCGCCTGCTGTGTGGCGACGTGGGATTCGGCAAGACCGAGGTCGCGCTGCGCGCCGTGATGAAGTGCGTGCTTGCAGGCAAGCAGGCGGCCATTTTGGTGCCGACCACCGTGCTCGCGCGCCAGCATTACCTGACGGTATTGCAGCGATTTCAGGGTCATCCGGTGGCGATTGAACTGCTGACCCGGTACAAGACCGGATCGGAACAGGCAAGCCTGCTACAAAAGCTTGAGTCCGGATCGGTGGATATTGTTATCGGCACACATAAGTTGTTCAATAAAAAAATTCGGTTTAAGGATCTGGGGCTGCTTGTGATAGATGAGGAGCAGCGCTTTGGCGTCTCGCATAAGGAGACGCTCAAAGAGCTTGCTAAAACGGTGGACGTGCTCACGCTATCGGCCACGCCCATCCCGCGCACTTTGAATATGGCGCTGTCCGGCATTCGGGATATGTCGTCGATCGAGGAGCCGCCGCTTGACCGTCACCCGGTGCAGACCTTTGTGCTTGAGCAGAACGACGGTGTGCTGCTCGATGCGATTCGCCGTGAGCTTGCGCGCGGCGGGCAGGTGTATTACCTGCACAACCGCATCGAGTCGATCGACCGGTGTGCCATGCAGCTGCAACAGCGTCTGCCGGAGGCGCGCATCGGCATCGTGCATGGCAAGATGCCGCAGAAAGAGGTCAGCAGCGTGATGGGCGCCATGGCTGAGGGCGAGATCGACATTTTGGTCTGCACAACCATCATCGAGACCGGCATCGACATTCCAAACGCCAATACACTGATTATCGAAAATGCGGATACGATGGGGCTTGCACAGCTGCATCAAATTCGCGGGCGGGTCGGACGCTCGTCGCGCCATGCATTTGCCTATTTGTGTTACAGGCGCGGCAAGGCGCTCTCTGAGGTGGCGCAAAAGCGCCTGTCTGCCATCCGCGAGTTTGCAGCCTTTGGCTCGGGCTTTAAAATTGCCATGCGCGACCTCGAGATCCGCGGCGCAGGTAACGTGCTCGGACCTGAGCAGTCAGGCCATATGATGAGCGTGGGCTATGATCTGTATCTCAAGCTGCTTGAGGAGGCTGTGCAGGAGGAAAAGGGCGAGACGCCCAAGCCGCGCGTTGACTGTGCGGCCGAGCTGCTGCTGCCGGCCAATCTGCCTGCCGACTATGTAGAGGACGCGGGCCAGCGTGTTGATCTATACCGCCGCATCGCGCTCATCCGCACCGAGGAGCAAAAGAGCGACATGCTCGACGAGCTGATCGACCGCTTTGGCGAGCCGCCCCAGGAGGCGGTGTCACTGCTTGACATCGCGCTGCTGCGCAGCCGGGCGAGCGAGCAAGGCATTAGCGAGATCCGGCAAAAGGATGGACGGCTGCTGCTTAGCTTTGCTAAGACCGACTTTGCGCGCCTGTCCGCCCTGTGTGGAGACGAGGAGTTTCACGGCCGGCTGCTGCTGGGCGCGGGATCGACGCCCTACCTGTCGCTGCGCCTGAACAAAGGCGAAATGCCGCTTGCTATGGCCGAGACGCTGGTCGAAAAGTACGCGGCGACGGCATAAACTGCCGCAGCCTGCGCGCAGCTAAGAGTCGCTTATCAGCGGCATAAAGCAACAGGCCCTCTCTCCCGGAATGGGAGAGAGGGCCTGATTTTTTCTTTGGGTGAAAGCTTTAGCCGAGATAGGGCGCTGCAATGCGGTCGATTGCGTCCGGGTTCGCTGCACTCCACGCGGCGTAGTCCATGCCGGAGGCCGCGACAGCTTTGCCCAGCTCGACGAGCAGGGCGGGTATGTCGTCCTCGAGCACGGTGCCTAGAATACGGCCTATGGCCTCGCTGCCTTGCCGGTCGCAGCCGCCGACAAACAGCTGGAAGCCGGACTGCGGCTTGCCGCCCACCGAGCGTGAGGCGCCGCGAAAGCCGATTGCGCCGGTCTGATGCGTGCCGCATGAGGAGGGGCAGCCCGAAATGTGGATCTGGGGCAGCGCGCCGTCCGGCAGGCCGGCCGCGCGCACGGCCGCAACGCAGGCGTTGAGCAGACCCTGCGAGTCGCGCAGACCGACCTGGCATGTCGTGCTGCCAATGCAGCTGACCGAGGTCTCAAACAGGCTCCCGGCGCTGTCCGGCGTGGCGGCGAGCACCTTTTCGGCCTCCGCGCCGGTTAGGTGAACGATATAGGCAGTCTCATCGGGTGCAAGACGCAACTCGGCATCCGGGATGTCGGCCAGCAGATCGCTCAGCGCGCACAGCTCGTCCATCGAAGGCTGACCGCCGATCGGATGCCAGACGACGGTATACAGCCCGTCCTGTTTTTGCGGCAGGATGCGCGGGCCGGCGGCCGTCGTGCCGTCGCCGGTCTTGGTTATGACGGTGGGAGCGATAGACAGCGTCAGCTCCTCGCCCGAAGTGATGACTTCGTTTAGCTTTTCGAGATAGGCTTTCTTGTAGTTCTCCGCGCCGCCGAGCGTCTCTTGCATATAGCGGGTGCGTGCCTTGCCGCGGTTTTCATAGTTGCCGTAAGCGCGGAAGGTCAGCCACATAGCCTTGACGTAATAGAGGATGTGGCTCGGATCGACCGCCTCAGCAACTTTGACGCCAAAAAGCGGGTTGTTGCCAAGCCCGCCCGCGCTGTACACATCGAATTTACCGTCTGGCCGGGCGGCAAAGCCGAGGTCGCGGTAGGTTGCGTGGGTCTGGTTGGCGGAAGAGTTGGAAAAGCCCACTTTGAGCTTGCGGGGCAGCTTTTCGGCTTTGATAAAGTGCATCAGATAGTCGCTTGCGGCTTGGGCATAGGGCAGGGTATCGAAGTATTCGTCCGTCTGCACGCCCGAGAGCGGCGAGCACATCACGTTGCGCGGATAGTCGCCGCCGCCTCCCATCGTGATAATGCCGGCGTCGAGCGCCTGCTCCATGATCGCGCACACGGTATCAGCGTCGAGGTCGTGCAGCTGGA
Organism: uncultured Agathobaculum sp.; assembly: GCF_944380985.1. GTDB lineage: Bacteria > Bacillota > Clostridia > Oscillospirales > Butyricicoccaceae > Agathobaculum. The sequence goes on from NZ_CALWJJ010000005.1 coordinate 77,279, forward strand.
TGGTCTGACAGGTGGTGAAGTGGGCGCGCGCGACGCGATATGCGCGGATCATGCGGGCGACAAAAGCCAGTTTTTCCTTTGTCACGCGGCCGCCCGGCATGCGCAGGCGCAGCATGCTTGCATTGCCACCCTTTTGTGCGTAACTGCCGTAGTAGCCAGAAAATCCCTTGTAAGCGCCGACCGTGCTGCCGCCGGCGTAAAACGCGGCGGTTTTTTCGCGGAAAGCGGGCAGATCCTGTTTCCAGACTTCAAGGTCGATGTTGTTCATGCGTATATATCCTCCTTTTATTATGTGGCGGGAAAAAGCGCCGTCTGCGTCCGGCAACGAACGAGTGGAACGGGTTTTGAGTATTGCCATTATACGATAGTTTGCGCATAAAGGCAATTCCATACGGCACTTTTTCCGGCGGAGCCGTGTCCCTGCCGGTTGACAAACCCCGCCGCGTGGCGATACAATGAAGCAAGTATTTTTGACAGCGGGAGGGGGAGCGGCAAATGCGGCACACACATAGCCACAGCGTGCGCTCGGTTGACCACTTGGCGTATATTTCGGGCATGGGAGGCTGGAACCCGGTGTTCAAAACTGTGCTCGCGCTTGGTACGCTAGCGCTGTGTCTCGCGGTCGACCGGGTCGTGGTCTCGGTCGCGGTGATTGTATCGCTTGCGGCGCTGCAACGGGTCAAAGGCGGCCTTGCGGTGCGCGATTACGCCGGCCTTATGCGCGTGCCGCTCGCCTTTGTGATGCTCGGCGGGCTTGCGATCGCGTGCGACATATCGTCCACGCCCGCGGGCGACTGGAACCTGCCGCTCGGCTGGTTTTATGTGTGCGCGGGGGCGGACAGCGCGTACTTTGCGCTTGCGCTCGTGCTCAAGTCGCTTGGCGCGGTCAGCGCGCTTTACCTGCTCGCGCTGACGACGAGCGCGTGCGAATTTGTCGGCGTGCTGCGTCGGGCGCACCTGCCGCGGCTGCTGACCGAGCTGATGTATCTAATCTATCGCTTCATTTTTGTGCTGCTGGACACGCATGACCGTATGCGTACGGCTGCGGGCGCGCGGCTGGGCTGGCGGGATTTCTGCACTGCATGCCGCTCGTTTGGCGGCACGGCGGCCGCGCTGCTGGTTGTTTCGCTGCGCAAGTCGCGTATCTATTACGACGCGATGGCCGCGCGCGGCTATGACGGCGCGCTGCGCTTTCTCGAGGAGGACAAGCCGTGGCGCGCAGCGCAGGTGGCGGGCATGGCGGCGTTTTGGGCCGCGCTTGCTTTGCTCGGCACAGTTACTGTATAGAGGGGAGGAAACGCCTGTGGCACAGCCTGTTTTGCAAGCAAAAGAGCTATATTTTTCCTACGACGGCCGGCAAGACGCACTTTCCGGCGCATCGCTTGATATTTACGCCGGTGAGCGCATCGCGGTGCTCGGCCCGAACGGGGCGGGCAAGTCGACCTTTTTTCTGTGCCTGACTGGTGTGCTCGCACCCGAGCGGGGCGTGATCGCGCTGGATGGCGCGCCGCTCCGTGACAAGGAGCGCCGGCGGCTGTGCGCGCGGGTAGGCATCGTATTCCAAAATGCGGATGATCAGATCGTTGCTTCGACCGTCGCGGGCGAGGTGTCTTTTGGTCCGATGAATCTGCGCCTGCCCAAAAAAGAGGTTGCGCGGCGGGTCGATTACGCGCTTGATTACATGGCGCTGCAACCGCTGCGCGCGCGGCCGCCGCACGAGCTGTCCGGCGGAGAGAAAAAGCGCGTGACGATCGCGGACATCCTTGCGATGGAGAGCGAAATCATACTGTTTGACGAGCCGGGCGCCTCGCTCGATCCTGCAGGCGGCGCGCGGCTCGAAGCCGTGCTGGACCGCCTGTCCGCCGAAAAGCGAACGCTTGTCATCTCGACGCACGACATGGATTTTGCCTTTCGCTGGGCAACGCGAGCGGTCGTGTTTGCGGGCGGCCGCGTTATTGCAGACGGCGCGCCCGAAAACGTGTTCCGTGACCGCGCCGCCATAGCGCGCGCGCAGCTCCGCCTGCCTGCGATGATGGAGGTGTTCGATCTGCTTTGCGCGCGCTCGATAACGCCTGCCGGCGCGCGTTGTCCGCGCACACCGGCAGAGCTTGCAGCGCTGCTCAACGGTGCCGGCGCATAGCGTTTAGGGGTGCGTATCCCTCGGACGGATACAAAATACATGCGCAACGCGGTTGACAGACCGGGGGCGTGTGATATAATAAAGTTACTTCTTCTGGCAAAATGCCGGATACAAAAAGGTGCCTGCCAGTTCTCCGGCAGGATAATAGGGAAAGAGGTGCAACTCCTCTGCGGTCCCGCCACTGTAAGGGAAGAGTCCGCGGTCAAGCGAATGGTCACTGGGAAACCGGGAAGACCGACCGGCGGGCGATGACGCCCAAGCCAGAAAACCTGCCTTTTTGGATGGAAGTGCATACGGTCACGGGAGATGGCCGGTGTGCAGGGTGCGCCTTCCCCAAAATTAGGATAGGGGAGAGGTGTAGGCTGAACGCCGGTCCAGTGCATGGGAAAGCATCTGGATGCGGCGTTTTTTGTATTTTGGCGCGGGAATAAGCCGTGCCATAGTGCCCCCTCCCAGGGCAAGGAAAGGAGAAAAAATATGTCAGAAAAGCAAAAAAAGCTCGTGCGTCTTTCGGTCTGTGCCGCGCTTATGTGCGGTGCGCTGCCCGCTGCGGGCGCCATGCACATCATGGAGGGATTTCTGCCCCCGTCTGTGAGCATTATTTGGGGCGTGGTCGTGCTGCCCTTTTTGCTCGCAGGTTATTTTTCGATCAAACGAACGGTTGCGCGTGATCGTCGCTCGCTCACGCTGATCGCAATGGCGGGCGCGTTTATCTTCGTGATCTCGTCGCTTAAGATTCCGTCGGTCACCACCGGCTCTTGTTCACACATGACCGGCACCGGCCTCGGCGCGATCCTGTTCGGGCCGAGCGCGGTATCCATCCTGGGTCTGATCGTGCTGCTCTTCCAGGCCATCCTGCTGGCGCATGGCGGCCTGACCACGATAGGCGCAAACACTTTTTCCATGGCGGTTGCAGGACCGTTTGTTTCCTATGGCATCTATAAGCTGTGCCACAAGCTGAAAGTAAACAAAATGGTGTCTGTCTTTCTCGCCGCGGCGCTGGGCGACCTGCTCACCTACTGTGTGACCAGCGTGCAGCTAGCGCTCGCCTATCCGTCCGCCACGGGCGGCGTGATGGGCTCAGCAGTTGAGTTTCTGGGCGTGTTCGCGCCGACGCAGTTGCCGCTTGCGGTACTTGAGGGTGTGCTGACGGTTATCATTATGATTGCGCTTGAGTCCTATGCGCGGCCCGAGCTGCGCGCGGTCGGTTTTGAGGAGGCGTAAAGTATGACACGGAAAAATAAATGGATGATTGTGGTTTTACTTGTGCTGTGTGCGGCGCTGATCGTGACGCCGGTGCTCGCTCTGCGCGGCGCGGCGTTTGGCGGCTCGGACGACGCGGGCAGCGTCAAAGTGTCTGAGATCACGGGGGAGGCATATGAGCCGTGGTTTACCCCGGTGTTTGAGCAGATGCTCGGCGGCGAGCTGCCGGGCGAAATCGAAAGCCTGATATTCTGCGTACAGACCGGTATCGGCGTGGGTGTGATTGCGTTTCTGCTCGGCCGGCTGGTCGAGCGAAAAAAGCAGGAGAATCTGCGCGAGAGCCGGCAGGAGCAATAGATAAACCGGCATTTTAGGCCATGTGTGATGCAGATGCCCCAAGTAGCCGGAGAGGAGAGGCGCACAATGCAAAGCGAAAATCTTGCCTATCACGGCGGTCAGGCGCTGCGCCGGGGCTGGACGACCGGCTCGTGTGCGGCGGCAGCCGCGCAGGCGGCGGCGATGCTGCTGCTGACTGGCAAAGCGCCCGCTGAGATCAGGCTGCAAACGCCGGGCGGTGTAACCTTTACCCTGCCGGTCGATGCGCCGCACATGCAGGACGGCGCGGCCGTCTGCACGGTTTACAAGGACGCGGGCGATGACCCGGACGTCACAGATGGCGTGGGCATTTCGGCGGCGGTCAGTCGTGCGGCAAAGGGCGTTTTGATCGACGGTGGCGCGGGCGTCGGACGGGTGACCCGGCCGGGGCTTGCCTTGCCGGTGGGCGCGGCGGCGATCAATCCAGCCCCGCGCGCGCAGATCACGGCGGCGGTCGAACGCGCAGCGCAGGCCTGCGGCTATACGGGCGGCTTTTCGGTCATCATTTCAGCCGAGAATGGACAGGCGCTTGCCGAGCAGACCTACAATAGCCATCTCGGTGTGGTCGGCGGGCTGTCCATCCTAGGCACGAGCGGCATTGTCGAGCCGATGAGCGAGAAAGCGCTGGTCGACACCATCCGCCTTGAGCTGGACAGCCTGTATGCTGCCGGACAGCGCATCGCCTTTCTCTGCCCGGGCAACTACGGCGCAGACTTTGCGCAAAGTGCACTCGGGCTTGATCTGGAAAAGGCGGTCAAGTGCTCCAACTTCATTGGAGAGGCGCTCGACCATGCGGTGTTTCGCGGCTTTGGCGATATTCTGCTGATCGGCCACGCGGGCAAGCTGGTCAAGCTTGCCGCAGGCGTGATGAACACGCATTCCTCGGTGGCCGACGCGCGGCAGGAGATCTTCACCGCGCACGCGGCGCTCGCCGGCGCGGGGCGCGAGACGCTCGAGGGGCTGATGCAGTCGATTTCGGCGGATGCATGCGTCGAGCTGCTCGACCGGGAAAATCTGCGCGGCCCCGTGATGGCGCGTATTGCAAGCCAAATTGAAAAACGGCTCGCGCTTCGGCTGCGCAACCGCGTCAAGGTAGAGTTTATTCTGTTTACAGCCAAATATGGCATTTTGGCGCAGTCGCCCGGCGCGGCAGCGCTGTGTGAAAGATTGAGGGAAGAAAAATGAGCAAAGCAAAATTGTACGGCGTTGGCGTTGGCCCGGGCGACCCGGAGCTGATGACCGCCAAGGCCATCCGCGTCATCCGCGAGAGCGACGTGATCGCGGCGCCGCAATCGGGTGCGGGTGACCAAGCTGCGCTGACGATCGCGGCGGCATACATCGATGGCAAACCCGTGCTGCACTGCGATATGCCCATGACGCGCGACAAGGCTGCGCGCGATGAAAGCCACGAGCGCGCCGCAGACGAGATCTGCGCGCTGCTGGATGAGGGAAAGACAGTCGCGTTTTTAACGCTCGGCGACCCGACTGTGTATTCGACCTGCTGGTATGTAGCAAAGCGGGTCGCGGCGCGCGGGTATCAGACCGAGCTTGTGCCCGGCGTGCCGTCTTTCTGCGCGGCGGCGGCCGCGCTCGGCCGCGCTTTGTGTGAAGACGGCGAGATGCTGCACATCATTCCGGCCTCGCACGCTGGGGTGGATAAGGGCCTGGATCTGCCCGGCAGCAAAGTGCTGATGAAAGCGGGGCGGGCGATCCTGCAAGTGCGCGACAAGCTCGCCGCGCGCGGGCAGCTGCGGCATGCGGCGCTTGTTGAGCGCTGCGGCATGGAGGGCGAACGCATCGTGACCGATCTTGCCGCGATGGATGACCCCACCGGCTACTTTTCCATTATTCTGGTCAAGGAGGGGCAGGCATGATCTACTTTGTCGGTGCAGGCTCGGGTGCGCCCGATCTTATTACCGTGCGCGGCGCAAGGTTGCTTGGCGAGGCGGATGTCATCGTCTATGCCGGCTCGCTGGTAAACCCCGCGCTTTTGGACTATAAAAAAGAGGGCTGCGCAGTCTACAACAGCGCCAAGATGACGCTTGAGGAGGTCATCGCAGTCATGGCGCCCGCGGCAAAAGAGGGCAAGACGGTTGTGCGTCTGCATACGGGCGATCCGTGTGTCTACGGCGCGCACCGCGAGCAGATGGACGCGCTTGATAGGCTGGGGCTTGCCTATGAGGTCTGTCCGGGCGTATCCTCATTTTGCGGTGCGGCAGCGGCGCTGAGAGCCGAATACACGCTGCCAAACGTCAGCCAGACGGTCATCCTCACCCGGATGGAGGGGCGCACCCCGGTGCCGGAAAAGGAGCAGATCGAGCTGCTTGCGTCGCACGGCGCGACCATGGTGATTTTCCTGTCGGCGGGGCAGACGGAGCGGCTGTGCCAGCGGCTGATTGCGGGCGGCTATGCGCCGGAGACACCGGCAGCCATCGTCTACAAAGCGACATGGCCGGATGAAAAGGTCATTCTTACGACAATTGCGCAGCTGCCTGCGGCCGCCGCACGCGAGGGTATAACCAAAACCGCACTCATCACGGTCGGCGGTTTTCTCGGCGAAGAATATGAGCGATCAAGACTGTATGACCCGGCTTTTTCGACCGAATTTCGTGAGGCGAGCAAATGAAGCACGCAAAGTTCGTGTCCTTTACCGCGGTGGGCGCCGCGACTGCGGCAAAAGCGGCTGCGCTGCTGCCGGAATTCCTCTGTGAGCAGTACGCCCGCACGGTCGACCCTTCTCTTGCAGGCACAAAGCTTTCGCGCTTTGCCCAGCAGGCGATGGCCGACTGCGACCTTATCGTATTCGTGGGCGCGGCGGGCATTGCGGTGCGCGCGGTCGCGCCCTACCTGGCGGACAAGGCGCACGATCCCGCAGTCGTTGTGATCGACGAGGCGGGTCGGTTTGTCATCCCGGTGCTGTCCGGCCATCTCGGCGGCGCAAACGAGCTTGCCCAGCGGTTGGCGGATGGGCTTGGCGCGCAGGCGGTCGTGACCACCGCGACCGACGGGCGCGATGTATTCGCGGTCGACAGCTGGGCGGCCAAACACGGCTGCGCAGTGATCGACCCGGCGAACATCAAGCACGTTTCGGGCGCACTGCTGCGCGGCGAGATGGTTGGCCTGCGGTCGGACTTTCCGGTAGACGGGCAGCTGCCCGCGCATGTCAGCCTGGAGGGTGCGGCCAGAAGCGGTTTTGTGATCGGATTTGACAAGGCTGCCGCGCCCTTTGTACACACGCTGCATCTGGTGCCGCGCATTGTGCAGATCGGTATCGGCTGCCGTCGCGGCACGGGCGCGGATAAGATCGAGGCCGCCGTGTGCGAGGCGCTCGAGGCGGCAGGCGTGCCGCCCGAGGCCGTGCGGGGCGCCTCAAGCATCGATATAAAGAAAGACGAGCCGGGGCTTTTGCTGTTTTGTCAGACGCATGGCCTGACGCTTGCAACCTTTTCCGCAGAGACGCTGCGGCAGGCGCCGGGGGAATTTATCCCGTCGGCCTTTGTCCATGAGACTGTCGGCGTGGACAATGTGTGCGAGCGCGCGGCGGTGTGTGCTTTGCGCGGTGGCAGGCTGCTCTGCCGCAAGCGGGCGCGCGATGGCGTAACAGTCGCGCTGGCTTTGGCGGATTTTCGCGTGTCGTTTGCGTGATGAGAGGATTTTTTCTGGAGGATTTCTGTTGTGAGCTTGTGTATGACAGGCATTGATTTTTTACATGCGCCAATAGAAAAGCGCGAGGCAATCTCGCTGGTGCGTGGGCAGGCGCAGGCGCTGCTGCCGCGTATTTACGAATCGGCGGGCGTTTCGGGCTGCGTACTGCTGGCGACCTGTAACCGCACTGAGCTGTATCTGCACAGCGCGGGAAATGCGGCATTTGATCCGCTTGCGGTGCTGGCCAGGGCGGCTGGGGTCGACGCGGCGCGATACCGCGATTGCAGCGTCACACGCACGGGCAAGGATGTGGTACGCCATCTGATGCGTGTGGCGGCCGGAATGGAAAGCCAGATCTTTGGCGACGATCAGATCGTCTCGCAGGTGGGGCACGCGGCCGCGCTTGCGCGTCAGGCCAAAACCGCGGACGGCGTGCTCGACACGCTGTTTCGCCGTGCGGTCACAGCGGGCAAGCGCGTGCGTACCGAGACAAGGCTGAATGCGGTGCCCGCCTCGGCGGCCGAGGTTGGCGTGCGGCGGGCGATGGCGTTTTTCGGCTCACTTGACGGTCTGCACGCGGTTGTGATCGGCAACGGAGAGATGGGCCGGCTTGCCGCCGCGACCCTGCGGGCGCAGGGCTGCGTGGTCACGGTGACGCTGCGCAGCTACCATCACGGTGAAACCGTCGTGCCGGCGGGCTGTGCCACCTGGCCTTACGATACGCGGTGTGAGATACTTGACGGCGCCGACCTTGCGGTCAGCGCAACGGTCAGCCCGCACTTTACACTGACCGCCGGGCAGGTTGCGTCGATGAAAGCGCCGCCGCGTCTGCTGCTCGACCTCGCCATGCCGCGCGACATCGAGCAGGCCGTGGGTGCGGACGAGCGCGTCACCCTGCTCAACCTGGACGACCTGGGTGACCTCGGCGACCCGGACGCCGGCGCGCGCGCGCTCGCGCAGCGCATCCTCGAGGAGGAGGAGCAGGCGTTTTACGAGTGGTTTGGCTACCGCCAGGCGCTGCCTGTGATTGCGGCGATCAAGGACGAGGCGCTCGAGCGCCTGCGCTTTGACCGCGCATACGGCGGCCTGTATGAATCGGGCGATCTGGAGGGGCTGGCCGAGCTTGCGGTGAGTAAGACCGTCGACCTGTTGCTCGGCGGCATGAAAGAATTGGTGGACGCGAAACGGCTTGCGGGCTGTTTGACACATATGAGAAAGGGAAGTGGAAAATGAAACTGTATTGTATCGGCATTGGGCCGGGCGGCGAGGAACAAATGACGCTGCGCGCGGTACGCGCGCTGGAGCAATGCGACTGTGTGGCGGGCTATGGTCTGTATCTTAACCTGATTGAAAACCTGATTGAAGGCAAAGAGCGCATCCAGACCGGCATGACAAAGGAGGTCGACCGCTGCACGGCGGCGCGCGACATGGCAAAACAGGGCAAGACGGTTGCGGTCGTCTCATCGGGTGACGCAGGTGTTTACGGCATGGCCGGCCTGCTGCTTGAGGTGTGCCAGGACGATCCTACGCTTGAGGTCGAGGTTATTCCAGGTGTCACGGCGGCCTGTTCTGGCGGCGCGGTGCTTGGCTCACCGATAACATGCGACTTCGCATGCGTGTCGCTCTCCGACCTGCTCACCCCGTGGGAGGTGATCGAGCAGCGTCTGCGCGGCGCGGCACAGGGTGATTTCTGTATTGCGCTTTACAACCCAGCGAGCAAAAAACGCACCGATCATCTGCGGCGTGCGTGCGACATTCTGCTCGAGACCCAGCCGCCCGAGACGGTGTGCGGCATTGTGCGTAACATCGGCCGCACGGGCGAGGAATATACGCTCACCACGCTCGGTGCACTGCGCGACGCGGCGACCGATATGCTCACTACGGTATTTGTCGGCAACAGCCGCACGCGCGTGATAAACGGCCGTATGGTCACGTCGCGGGGGTACCGGGGCGTATGAGGCTGGTCATTTTTTCTGGTACGAGCGAGGGGCACGCGCTGTGCTGTTTTCTGTCTGCGCGCGGCGCGCGCGCGGACGTATATGTCGCAACCGAATATGGTGCGGCGGTTATGGAGCCGATGAACGGCATCACGGTGTATGAGGGGCGGTTGGATACGGCGCAGATCGCCGCCCGGCTGGACGCGGACACGCTTCTTATCGACGCGACCCACCCGTATGCCGCCGCCGTGACCGACAACCTGCGCGCGGCCTGCGCCGAGATCGGCGCCGTTTATGAGCGGCTGCTCCGCCCGGCGCAGGATGGCCAAAACTGCGTGACTGTGCCGGATACGGCGGCTGCCGTCGCGTGGCTCAACGCGCATCCTGGCCGGGCGTTACTGACGACTGGCAGCAAGGAGCTTGATGCGTATACTGCAGTTGAAAACTGGCGGGAGCGCCTCTATCCGCGCGTGCTGCCGAGCGCGTCCGTGCTGACAAAGTGCGAGGCGCTTGGCGTGCCGGGCGCGCACCTGATTGCGATGCAGGGTCCGTTCTCGCACGAAATTAACGTGGCACTGCTGCGGCAGACCGGCGCGGACATTCTGGTCACCAAGGATACGGGCGCCTCAGGCGGGTTTGCGGAAAAGCTGTCCGCTGCGCAGCAGGTGGGCGCGACCGCACTTGTCATCGCGCGCCCCCGCAAGGAGACCGGCCGCACGCTCGAGGAGATGCAAGACCATCTCGCACGGACGCTCGGCCTTGCCGAACCCGTGCAGGAGCGGGGGCAAAGCTTGCCGCGCTTTCCGCTGTTTGTATCGCTTGCGGGCAGAAAATGCGTCGTTTTCGGCGCGGGCAATATTTCGGCGCGGCGCATCGGCGTGCTGCGGCGCTTTGGCGCCGCGGTGACCGTCATTGCGCCCGAGGATCGCGCGGGCGTCGGCCTGACATATGCGCGCGGCTACGAGAAAAGTGATCTTGCGGGGGCTTTTCTGGCAGTCGCGGCGACCGACGAGCGCGCGGTCAACCAACGCATCGCGCAGGACTGCGCGGCACAGGGCATCCCATGCAGCGTGGCTGACTGCGCGGCCGAGTCGACCTTTTTCTTTCCCGCTGTGTGCGAGGGCAGCGGACTGACCGCGGGCGTGGTGTCGGACGGCACGGCGCACGGCAGGACTGCTGCGGCGGCACGGCGTATCCGCGCGGTACTGGAGGATATGGATGATTAAAATAGCAAGCCGGGACAGTCGTCTGGCCATCGTGCAGGCTAAGGAGGTCTGCCGCGCGCTCGGAGACTGCGAGCTTATTACAATGAAGACCACGGGCGATATGATTTTGGACAAAACGCTTGACAAGGTCGGCGGCAAGGGGCTGTTTGTCAAAGAGCTTGACCGTGCGCTCGCGGACGGTCGGGCCGACCTGACCGTGCACAGCCTAAAAGATGTGCCGATGGAGCAGCCGGACGGGCTGCCGCTTGTGGCGTTCACCCGCAGGGAGGACGCGCGTGACGTGCTTGTGCTGCCGGAGGGCGGCGCATGGGATAAAACAAAACCCATCGGCTGCTCATCTGCCCGGCGGCGGGTGCAGTTAAACGCGCTGTTCCCCGATGTTGCAGTAAAACCTGTGCGCGGCAACGTACTCACGCGGCTTGCAAAGCTCGACCACGGGGAGTATGGCGCGCTCGTGCTTGCTGCGGCCGGTCTGCACAGGCTGGGGCTTAGCGTGCGCATCAGCCGCTATTTTTCGCCGGACGAGATGCTTCCCGCAGCGGGGCAGGGCATCCTTGCCGTGCAAGGGCGCGCGGGCGAGCTTGAGGACGCAGTGCGCGTGATAGACGACGCGGATGCGCGCGATTGTGCGCGCGCCGAGCGGGCATTTGTGCGGGCACTTGGCGGTGGCTGCTTTTCCCCGGTCGCGGCTTATGCCGAGATCAAGGACGATACGCTTTATCTGCGCGGGCTGTACGTTACTGAGAACGAGCAGCACACGGCGCGCGGCGCGCGCACCGGGCCGCGGCGTGAGGCCGAGGCCATCGGGTGTGCGCTTGCCATAGATCTGAAACGACAGGCGGAGGGAGAGCTATGACAGCAAAGGTAACGCTTGTCGGCGCGGGGCCGGGCGGCAGAGGGCTGCTGACGCTTGCGGGCGCGGCGGCGATCGAACAGGCGGATGCGGTCGTGTTCGACCGGCTGGTGGATGAATCCATTCTCGATCTCATCCCGGCGGGCGCGGTGCGCGTCAACGTCGGCAAGGAAAATAACCACCATCCCGTGCCGCAGGAGCAGATCAACGAGATCCTCGTGCAGCTGGCAAGAGAGGGCAAAAACGTCGTGCGGCTCAAAGGCGGCGACTGCTACCTGTTTGGCCGCGGCGGTGAGGAGTGCGAGTACCTGCGCGCAAGCGGGGTGCCGTTTGCGGTCATTCCGGGTGTGACGAGCGCGCTTGCGGCGCCCGCGTTCGCGGGCATTCCGGTCACCCACCGCGATTTTTGCTCGTCCGTGCATATTATTACCGCGCACGCGCGCGCGGGCAAGCCGCTGCAAATTGATTTTAACAGCCTGGTTCGCCTGCGCGGCACGCTGGTGTTCTTGATGGGCCTGACCGCGCTCGAACAGGTCATGGACGGCCTGCTCGCGGCACACATCGCGCCCGACATGCCCGCTGCTGTAATTGAAAACGGCACGCGCGGCATCCAGCGCAAGGTTGTGGCGACCGTATCCGTCCTTGCGGACAAGGCGCGCGCGGCCGGACTAAAAAGCCCGGCGCTCATCATCGTTGGCGAGGTGTGCGCCTTAAGCGATAAGCTCGATTGGTTTACGCCCCTGCCGCTACACGGCAAAACCATCATTGTCACCCGGCCACGCGCGCGGGCCGGCACGCTGGCAAATCGCCTGCACGCGCTTGGTGCAAACGTGGTCGAAGCGCCGTGCATCGAGACGGTTCAGCGCACGGATGTGCAGCCGCTGGCGGACGCGCTCGCGCAAAAACATGACTGGGCGGTATTCACCAGCCCGGCGGGCGTGCACGCGGCGGTGCATGCGCTCGGCAAACTCGGACGCGATCTTCGGGCGCTGTACGGCATGCGCTTTGCGGTCATCGGCCGCGGCACGGCGGACGCGCTCGCGGACTACGGCCTCGCGGCCGATCTTGTACCTGTGCAGTACGACGGCACGCACCTTGCACACGCGCTTGCGGCGGCTATGCCGCAGGGTGGCGCGGCGCTATTGTTGCGTGCGGCGGCAGGCGGACAGGTCTTGCCCGAAACGCTATTAGACGCGGGAGTGCGGGTCACCGATGTGCCGCTCTATGACACTGTGTACCGCTGCGCCAAAGCAGACGCGCTGCGCATTATGCTGGAGCAAAACGCGGCCGACGTCGTGACCTTTACCAGCGTATCGACGGTCGAGGGCTTTGTGCGGGCCGTCGGCGCGGCTGATTACACCGGATTTACCGCGCTGTGCATCGGTGAGCAGACAGCCGGCGCCGCCCGTAGGTACGGCATGCACGTCAAAACCGCTGAAAATGCAACCATCGACGCGATGATTGACGCACTGGGAATGGAAGATTGAAAAGGGAGCATATGAGTATCTGCTGCGGGCCGGTGGCTGGATAAACGCGCTTTGCGCGGGGCCTTCATTTTCTGTCGTACATTTACTGTTATTTACTTTGAAAGAGGAGCCTTTGCTATGTTTGACAATACCATCCGACCCCGCCGCCTGCGCGCCTCGGACCATCTGCGCCGGCTCGTGCGCGAGACGCGCATCTCGCCCGAAAGCCTGATCTGGCCGATCTTCGTTATCGAGGGCGAGCATATCTATGAGGAGATTCCCTCGCTGCCCGGACAGTACCACTATTCGCCGGACGAGCTGCACCGCATGGTCGAGCGCGCCCGCGAACACGGCGTGTCCCGCGTTATTCTGTTCGGCCTGCCGAAAGATAAAGATGCGATCGGCTCGGGCGCCTGGGCGGCGGACGGTATCGTTCAGCAGGGCATCCGCGCGATTAAAGCGCTTGACCCTGAGATGTATGTTATCACCGACGTGTGCATGTGTGAATACACCGCGCACGGGCACTGCGGCATTCTGTGCGGACATGATGTGGATAATGATCAGACGCTTGCGCTTCTTGCGCAGATCGCGGTTAGCCACGCGATGGCGGGCGCCGATATGGTTGCGCCGAGCGACATGATGGACGGCCGTGTTGCGGCCATCCGCGAAGCGCTCGACAAAAACGATTTTCAGAATGTGCCAATCATGTCCTATGCGGCCAAATACGCCTCTTACTTCTACGGCCCGTTCCGCGACGCGGCAGGCTCTGCGCCGTCCTTTGGTGACCGCCGCTCCTATCAAATGGACTGGCACAACAGCCGCGAGGCCATGCGCGAGTGCGCGCTCGATGTACAGGAGGGTGCGGACATCCTGATGATCAAGCCCGCAATGAGTTATCTCGACCTTGTTTACCAGTGCAGACAGCGGTTTGAGCTGCCGGTTGCAGCGTATGCGGTTTCAGGCGAATATGCGATGATAAAGGCCGCGGCCGCGGCAGGGCTGATCGACGAATATGGCGCGATGTGCGAATCGGCAGCGTCCATCTACCGCGCAGGCGCGGACATCCTGATCACCTACTATGCGCCCGAGCTTGCGGACGCGATCCGAAAGGGGGACATCGGCTGATATGACAAAGTCTGAAAAGCTATTCGAGCGTGCAGTCAAAGTGTTGCCCGGCGGGGTCAACTCGCCTGTGCGCGCGTTTCGCGCAGTGGGCGGCAATCCGCGCTTTGTCTCACGCGGCATGGGCAGCCACATCTGGGATGAGGACGGTACGGAATACATTGACTTTGTCGGCTCATGGGGGCCGATGGTGCTCGGGCACAGCCATCCGGACATCTTAAAAGCTGTGCAGACGCGCATGATGGACGGTCTATCCTTTGGCGCGCCGACCGCGCTCGAGGTTGAAATGGCCGAAAAGATGATCGAGATGGTGCCGCATATCGAGATGGTGCGTATGGTAAACTCGGGCACTGAGGCGGTTATGAGCGCGCTGCGCCTGGCGCGCGGCGTAACTGGACGCGACAAGCTCATCAAGTTCGAGGGCTGCTACCACGGCCATTCGGACGCTATGCTGGTGGGTGCAGGCAGCGGTGCGCTGACACAGGGCGAGCCGGACTCCAAGGGCGTGACAAAGGGCGCGGCACAGGATACGCTGATGGCGCAGTATAACGACCTTGCCTCGGTTGACCATCTGCTGAACGCCAACCTCGGGCAGGTTGCGGCAGTCATCGTCGAGCCGGTTGCGGCCAATATGGGTGTGGTGCCGCCGCAGGCAGGCTTTTTGCAGGGCCTGCGCAGCCTGTGCGATAAGCACGGCGCGCTGCTCATTTTTGACGAGGTTATCACGGGGTTTCGCCTTGCGCCGGGCGGTGCACAGCAGTATTTTGGCGTGCGCGCCGACCTGGTCACCTTTGGCAAGATTATCGGCGGCGGCATGCCGGTCGGCGCATACGCGGGCCCGCGCGCGCTGATGGAGCAGGTCGCGCCCTGCGGCCCGGTGTATCAGGCGGGCACGCTGTCCGGCAATCCGGTCGCAATGGCGGCGGGGCTTGCCCAGCTTGCTATTCTCGCCGCGCAGCCCGAAATCTACCAAAAGATGGAGCGCGCAGCGCGCTTTGTCGCCGACCATCTGCGCGCTAGCGCGCGGCGGTACGGCATCCGTCTGCAGGTCAACCAAGTTGGCTCGCTGCTTTGCCCCTATTTTACCCAAACCCCGGTAAATTGCTTTGCTGCGGCTAGGACAAGTGATACAAATTTATACGCAAAGTATTTTAATCAAATGTTATTTCGTAAAGTATATCTTGCGCCCAGCCAGTTTGAGGCGATGTTCGTCTCATCCGCCCATACGCAGGACGATCTGGAGGCGACCGTCAGGGCGGCTGAGGAAAGCCTCGCTGCGCTTGTATAAGGATTGCCGGGCGATTGTCACGCGCAGAATGCGCGCGCATCGCGCGACACCGTCATTTTCTATTTTTCATTCTCCATGGACAGGAGGGAACCTATGTCTCGCACATTTTACATCATCGGCGTCGGCATGGCCGCCCCGGACGGCCTGACAGGCGAGGCCGCCCACGCGATCGAGGCAGCAGACGTGGTATTTGCTACCGAGCGGCTGACCGCGGTCTGCGCGCGCGCGGTGGTGCGCCCGTTCGACCAGCTTGCCGCCGCAGCGATCGACGCATTCGCGCGCACGGCCGCTATTTTGGTCTCGGGCGATGTGGGCTTTTTCAGCGCTGCCGGCCGGCTGCGCGCACAGCTTGCGCCGCACGGCGGCGTGCGCTTGATCTGCGGCCTGTCGAGCATGCAGTATTTCTGCGCAAGGCTTGGCGTTTCATATGACGATGCCTGCGTGCGCAGTCTACACGGCCGCGCGGGCAGCGCGCTCGGCGCGGTCAGCTACCACAAAAAGATCTTTCTGCTCACGGGTGGTGTGCAGACCGTGCCTAATGTGTGCCGCGCGCTCACCGAGGCCGGGCTTGGCGGGCTGACCGTACACCTTGGCGAAAACCTGGGCGCAGAAAATGAGCGCATCGAGACCACCACGGCGGAGGTGCTTGCTAAAGAGCCGTGCGGCGATCTGGCCGTTCTGCTGATCGAAAACCCAAACGCGGTAAACGCGCGGGAGCCGGTGCGCGACAGCATGCTGACCCGCGCCAAGGTGCCCATGACCAAGGAGGAGGTGCGCTGGGTATCGGTCAGCCGACTCGCGGTGCAGCCGCGCGACACGGTCTGGGATGTGGGCGCGGGCACGGGCGCGGTGACGCTTGAGCTGGCGCGGAAAGCGTCCGACGGCCTGGTGTACGCGATCGAGCGCGAGGACGAGGCGATCGCCCTGCTGCGCGAGAACCGGCGCAATCTCGGCGGGTATAATATGCAGATCGTTGAGGGCGCGGCGCCCGATGCGCTCGAGACCCTGCCTGCACCGGACTGCGTATTTGTCGGCGGGAGCGGCGGCGCGATGCGTCGTATTCTTGAGATCGCAAAGGAAAAAAACCCTGCGGTGCGCGTCGTAGTCACAGCGATTGCGCTCGAGACGCTGCACGAGACGCAGGCAGCTCTGACCGAGCTCGGATTTGCAAATGTCGAGGTAGTTCAGATCGCCGCTGCGCGCGGCCGGGCAGTCGGATCTTATACGATGATGATCGCGAATAACCCGGTGTTCATCTTGTCAGGAGGCGGCACAGATGCAAAGTAACGCGCCCCGCTTGCTGATTGCGGGCACAGGCTCGGGCTGCGGCAAGACGACTGTGACAAACGCCTTGCTGCGCGCGCTCGGGCGGCGGGGCGTGTGCCTTTCCGCATTTAAATGCGGGCCGGACTATATCGACCCCATGTTCCACACTGCGGTGCTGGGCATCCCGAGCCGCAACCTCGATCTGTTTTTTGTCGACGAGCGCGCGGTGCGCAGCCAGCTTGCGCGGCATGTTCCGGCAAAGGGTATTGGCGTTATCGAGGGTGTAATGGGCTTGTATGACGGCGTTTCGGGCACGAGTGACATGGCCTCGTCCGCGCATCTTGCGCGCGCGACCGGCACGCCCGCCGTGCTCGTTGTGCGGCCGCGTGGGCAGTCGCTATCGCTTGCGGCCGAGATACAGGGTTTTCAGGATTTTGCGCCGAACACGCTCGGTGGCGTTATCTTAAACGGGGTTTCCAAGGAGATGTATCCGTTTTATAAGACAATCGCCGAGCGTACGGGTCTTGCTGTTTACGGCTTTTTGCCGCCCGTGCCCGCAGCCGAGATTCCCGACCGTCACCTTGGCCTTGTCACCGCGCAGGAGATCGAGGGCTTGCAGCGCAAGCTTGATCTGCTGGCGGACGCGGCCGAGGAGGGGCTTGATCTCGATAGGCTTTACGCCCTTGCGCGCACCGCGCCGCCGCTTGCGGATGAGGATGCACCGCTCGCCCCGGTGGCGGACAGGCCGGTACGCATTGCGCTGGCGCGTGACCAGGCGTTTTGCTTTTACTATGCGGACAATTTGGAGGTGTTGCGTGCGCTCGGCGCCGAGCTTTTCATGTTTTCACCACTTGCGGACGATAAACTGCCCGACGGTGTCGACGGGCTGTACATCGGCGGCGGCTATCCCGAGCTGTATGCAGACAGGCTTGCCGCAAATCGCAGTATGCGCGAAAGTATCCGTGCAGCGGTGCGTCGCGGTCTGCCGACGATTGCGGAGTGCGGCGGGTTTCTCTATCTGCACCGCACGCTGGATGGTGCGGAAATGGCGGGCGTGGTCGATGCGGACGCTCGCATGACCGAAAAGCTTCAGCCTTTCGGCTATGTGACGCTGACCGCTCAAAAAGACAATCTGCTTGGCCGCGCGGGCGAGAGCATTCGCGCGCACGAGTTTCACTATGCGCAGTCGGCGGACAGCGGCGGCGCGTTTTGTGCCCAAAAGTCAAATGGCCGCGCATGGCAGTGCGTGTACGCGACCGATACGCTGTACGCCGGCTTTCCGCATCTGTATTTTCGCGCAAATGTGGCGTTTGCGCAGAATTTTGTGCGTGCATGTGCACGAAAGAGGTGATAAGCGGTGGATCTCAGACAGACAATTACAGCAGTGCGGCCTGTGTGTGAGGACAGCCGCGCCGCAGTGCGCCGCCGGTTTTCCGATATTGCGATCCCGCTGGGCAGCCTTGGGCTGCTGCAAGAAGCGGTCGCGCAGCTCGGCGCGATCCAGCGCACGGTACGCCCGTTGATTGAAAGGCGTGTGGTTGTCATTTTCTGTGCGGATAATGGTGTAGTTGCGCAGGGCGTGACCCAGTGTGGGCAGGAGATCACCGCGACCGTGGCTGAAAATATGGACCGCGGGCAGTCGACCGTCTGCCTGATGGCGCGGCATATTGGCATGGACAGCCTGCCGGTTGACATTGGTATCGTGCGCGACGTTCAGGGGGCGCGCATTATACGGCGTAAGATTCGGTACGGTACGGCGGATATGACAAAAGAGCCTGCGATGACACGGGAGGAGGCAGTGCGTGCGCTCGAGACCGGTATCGCGCTTGCCGGACACTGCGCCGCGCAGGGCTATCAGCTTGTGTGCGGCGGCGAGATGGGCATCGGCAACACGACCTCGAGTGCGGCTGTCGCCGCTGCGCTGACCGGCGCGGCGGCAGTGGATGTCACCGGCCGAGGCGCAGGGCTTTCTTCCGCAGGGCTTATGCGCAAGGTGCGCGCGGTTGAGGCCGCGCTCTCCCTGCACCGGCCAGACCCCGGCGACCCCATCGATGTGCTGCATAAGGTCGGTGGGCTGGACATCGCGGGGCTTGCCGGACTGTATCTTGGCGCGGCGGCATGCGGCCTGCCGGTCGTGCTGGACGGCGTGATCTCGTGCGCCGCCGCGCTGATTGCGGTGCGGCTGTGCCCGGCTGTGCACGGCTATCTAATTGCGGCGCATCAATCGGCCGAACCCGCGGGCAGGCTGCTGCTCGAAACGCTTGGCTGCACGCCGTTTATCAGCGCGGGCATGCGCCTTGGTGAAGGTACGGGCGCGGTCGCGGCGGTCGCGCTGCTCGATCTTGTGCTGGCGGCATATAACGGCATGCCGCGCTTTGACGAGGTGGGAATTGAGCCGTACCGGCCGTTAAGCTAAGGCGCAGGTTCAAAGACACCCCATCGGGCAATGCAGACGGGAGGAGGAAAGCCATGCTGATCCTTGTCACAGGCGGCGCGGCAAGCGGTAAGTCCGCGCATGCGGAACGGCTTTTGTGTGAAAACGCGGCGGGTGCGCGCCTGTATCTTGCGACCATGCAGCCCTTTGGCGCACCGGCGCAAAGGCGCATTGTACGGCACCGCGCGATGCGGCAGGATAAGGGTTTTCAGACGATCGAGCGGCCGCTCGACCTTGCGGGGTTTGCGCCTGCACAGCGGTATGATGGTATTTTGCTTGAGGATATGGGCAACCTGCTCGCAAACGAGCTGTTCTCACCTGCAGGTTCGAAAGACGCGGCGTTTGACAGCATCCTTGTAGGGATAGCGCGCCTGCAAGACTGCTGCCAGACGCTGGTCATCGTGACAAACGAGGTGTTTTCGGACGGCCTGGACTACCCGGCCGAGACCGTCCGATATATTCGTCTGCTCGGGCAGCTAAACACGGCGCTCGCTGCACGTGCAGAAGCGGTCTATCAATCGGTGTGCGGTATTTTGCTGCCCATTGGGGAGGGGGAGAGGCGATGAAAAGCGCATGGAGCGGCTTTCTGGTCGCGTTTTCGCTCTACTCGGCGGTGCCCGTGCCGCAGGTGCAGTGGAAAAGGCGTACTATGCGTTGGGCGCTGTCTTTCCTGCCGCTCGTGGGCGTACTGATCGGCGCGGCCGAATGGCTGTGGTATCTGTTCTGCGCGCATTATAACGCGGCGACTCTATTTTACGCGGCGGGCGCGGCGATTCTCCCGCTTATTCTCTCGGGCGGCATTCATTTAGACGGCCTGTGCGACACCTGTGATGCGCTTTGCTCATACGGCGCGCGCGAAAAGCGGTTGGCTATTCTCAAAGATCCGCATGTCGGCGCGTTCGGCCCGATGTGGCTTGCGGCCTTTCTGCTGGCCGAGGCGGCATGCTTTGCGCAGATTTATGAGACGTCACAGTTTTTGCCGCACGCGTGCGCAGGCTTTGCGATAGCGCGAACGCTGGGCGGATGCAAGGTTGTACTGTCGCCCTGCGCTAAAGACAGCGGTCTGGCGCATCTTTTTGCGGAAAACAGCGATAAAAGGGCGGTCGCCGCCACGCTGATGGCCGAGTTTGCACTGCTTGTGACAGTCGCCGGGCTGCTGGTGTTTGATCTGCCGCGGGGCGGATGGGTGACCGGACTAATGGCGCTTATGCTGCTGCTGTGGTACGGGCTGCACGAAAGACTGACGCGCCGTGCGTTCGGCGGCGTTACAGGCGATCTTGCGGGCTTTTGCATTTCGGTATCCGAGCTGATTGTGCTGGCCTGCGCCGCGTTGGGAGGATTGATTTGATGACGGTATTATTGGTTGGCGGCGCGTATCAGGGCAAGGCCGCGCTTGCAAGGCAGCTGTATCCCGCGCTTCCACTTATCCGGGATTTGCACGCGCGTGTGCGAAACGAGCTTGCCGCCGGGCGCGACCCGATGGCGTTGCTGGATAGTCTGCGCGGCCATGCTGTGACCTGCGATGAGGTCGGCTGCGGCGTTGTGCCGGTCGACCGCGCGGACGAAACCTACCGCGAGGCGGTCGGCCGGCTGTGCTGCGCGGTCGCGGCCGAGGCGGATGCCGTTGTGCGTGTTACAGCGGGTGTGCCGCAGTGGATTCGGGGGGAGAAGCCATGTATGTGACAAGCGCCGTCGTGCTTGGCTTTATGCTTGACTGGCTCCTGGGCGATCCGACATGGCTGCCGCATCCCATCCGTGCGATAGGGGGGCTTTCATCGCTTGCGGAAAGGCTGCTGCTGCGGCTGTTTCCCAAAACACCGCGCGGGATGACCGCAGCGGGCGTACTGCTGTGGCTTATTGTGTGCGGTGTCAGCTTTGCCGTGCCGTTTTTGCTGCTGCGCTGGCTGCGCGGCGTCAATTTCTGGCTGGGTTTTGGCGTGGAGACACTGCTGTGCTGGATGATTTTCGCGCGCAAAAGCCTTGCGGACGCGGGCGTGCATGTATATGCTGCGCTTGACCGGTCGCTTGAGGATGGGCGAAAGGCGGTCGGTATGTACGTCGGCCGGGATACGGCCGCGCTCGACCGGGAGGGCGTTATCCAGGCTGCGGTCGAGACCGTGGCCGAGAACACGACCGACGGCGTTGTCGCACCCATGCTGTTTATGCTGATCGGCGGCGCGCCGCTCGGCTTTCTCTACAAGGCGGTTAATACGCTCGACTCGATGGTCGGCTACCATACCGATAAATACGAGCACTTCGGCAAGTTTTCCGCGCGGCTGGACGATGTTTTTAATTTCATTCCCGCGCGGATAGCCGCCGCCTGCATGATCGCGGGCGCGGGCATGCTGCATCTGGACAATCGCAACGCACTGCGCGTCTACCGCCGTGACCGCAGCAAGCATAAAAGTCCGAACGCGGGGCAGACCGAATCGGTCTGCGCAGGCGCGCTGCACATTCGGCTTGGCGGGGATGCGCGCTATTTCGGCAAAACGGTCAAAAAAGCTGCGCTCGGCGATGCCGGCCGGGAGATAAACCGCGGTGACATTCTGCGTGCGGTCGATTTAATGACCACAGCAAGCGTGTTCGCGCTCGTGCTGTGCGCGGCTTTCAGGCTGACCGCCGACTGGCCGCTGCTCGGCTGACAGAAAGGAGGGGCGGGTATGCCCGAATATATACACGGCGGGGATGTGTATTCCTATGCGGCGGCCTACGGCGGCATGCCGCTCGACCTATCCGCCAACATTAATCCCTTTGGTATGCCGGAGACGGTCCGGCAGGCGATGCATGCGGCGGTCGACGGCTGCACGCGCTATCCCGACCCGTTCTGCCGCGCGGCGCGGCGCGCGATCGGTGCGGCCGAGGGCGTCGATCCTGCACAAATCTACTGCGGTGGCGGCGCGGCCGACGTACTCGACCGGCTAGCGGCTGTGCTGCGCCCGAAAACCGCGCTGCTGACCGCTCCTACCTTTGCGGAATACGAGCGCACACTTGCAGATGCGCACCTTCAATTTCATCTGCTGCACGAGGACGAGGGCTTTGCGGTCACCGAGCGGATCCTTTTGAATATTACGCCCGATACTAGCGCGGTGTATCTGTGCAATCCCAACAACCCGACCGGCCGCACGATCAAGCCGCGCCTGCTGCGCATGATTGCGGAAAAGTGCGCGCAAAGCAATACGTGGCTGATCGTGGACGAGTGCTTTGGTGATTTTTTGTCCGAGCCGGCGCGGCATACGCTGAAAGGCCTGTTGGCAAATTACCCAAAGCTGGTGCTGCTGCGGGCATATACCAAGATGTACGCCGTGCCGGGCGTGCGCTTTGGTTGGTGCATGACAGCAAATACCGATCTTATCGAGGGGTTGTACCGTGCAGGACAGCCGTGGAATGTATCCGTCATCGCGCAGGCGTGCGCCGCAGCGGCGGCGGGCGAGCGGAGTTTTGCCCGGCAGACCGCGTTGCGCATTGCGGACGAGCGCGCGCACATTATTTCCGAGCTTTGCCGGCGTGGACTGACTGTCTTCCCGGGTGAGGCGAACTTCGTGCTCTTCCGCGCGAAGGATACCGCGCTGCGCGAGAAGCTCATGGCGTACGGCGTGCTCATCCGGGATTGCGCAAACTACCGTGGCCTCGGCGCGGGATACTACCGCATTGCGGTTAAAACGCGAGCGGATACCGCGCGGCTGCTTGCTGCGCTGGACAGCATACAGGAGGGGCACTGATGGCAAAGTGCATTATGGTGCAGGGCACCTGCTCGAACGCAGGCAAAAGCCTGATATGTGCGGCGCTGTGCCGTATTTTCCGGCAGGATGGTTACAAGACCGCGCCGTTTAAGGCGCAAAACATGGCGCTTAACTCTTTTGTCACCGCGGACGGCCGTGAGATGGGTCGCGCGCAGGCTGTGCAGGCTGCGGCCGCGGGTATTGTGCCCGATGTGCGCATGAATCCCGTGCTGCTCAAGCCGACAAGCGACGTCGGCTCGCAGGTGATCGTGATGGGCAAGGCGCGCGGCAATCGCACCGCACGCGAATACTGGGGCGATAAGCGTGCGCTCCTCCCGGTTGTAAAGGAGGCGTACGATAGCCTGTCTGCTGAATATGACATCATCGTTATCGAGGGTGCGGGCAGTCCGGCCGAGATCAACTTAAGGCAGGACGACATCGTCAACATGGGGCTGGCAAAGCTGGTGGACGCGCCCGTGCTGCTCGTGGGCGACATCGATCGCGGCGGCGTATTCGCCGCGCTTTACGGCACAGTAAAGCTGCTTGAGGATGACGAGCAGGCGCGCATCAAGGGGCTTGTCATCAACAAATTCCGCGGTGATGTGGACATCCTGCGCCCCGGCCTGCGTCAGCTTGAGCAGCTTACCGGCAAGCCGGTCGTCGGCGTTGTGCCATACGGCCGGTTCGACATCGACGATGAGGACAGCCTGGCCGAGCGGCTGGACAGCGCGGGCGGCGCTCAACAGGTGCGCATAGCAGTCGTGCGGCTGCCGCGGCTTTCAAACTTTACGGACTTTTCCGCGCTTGCGCGCGTGCCTGGCGTGGGCGTGCTTTACGCAGACAGGCCCGCGCAGATAAAGGACGCCGACCTCATCATTCTGCCGGGCACCAAGAACACGCTCGGCGACCTCAAATGGCTGCGCGAGAGTGGTATGGAGGCTGCGATCTTTCAGCAGCACGCGGCTGGCACGCCGGTGTTCGGTGTATGCGGTGGGTATCAGATCATGGGTGAAACAGTATCCGACCCCACCGGCGCGGAGGGTGGCGGCAGCCTGCACGGCATGGGGCTGCTGCCGGTCGATACCGTGCTCCGTCCGCAAAAGATAACGACGCAGTCTACGGGCACGCTGGGCATGCTTTCGGGTATGCTCGCGCCGCTCTCCGGCATGGCGGTTACAGGATATGAGATACACATGGGGCACAGTGTGTGCCGGCCGGGCGCGCTGCCGTTCGCACGGCTCTTGCGCGCGGAACAGCCGGCCTTTGAGGATGGCTGCCAGGCCGAAAACGCTTACGGCACCTATCTGCACGGCGTGTTTGACGCGCCGGGCGTGGCGTCAATGCTCGCGCGGACGCTCGCTGCCCGCCGCGGCGTGATGCTTTCCGGCGCCGCGTATGACGCGGTGCGCTATCAGGAAGAACAGTATGGCCGTCTTGCGGATACCGTGCGGCAGTCGCTGGATATCAATATGATCTATCGAATACTGGAGGAATAAACAATGAAAGACACTGGACTGATCCACATCTATTGCGGCGACGGCAAGGGCAAGACGACCGCGTCTGTCGGCCTTGTTGTGCGGCATGCGGGCGCGGGTGGCAAGGTGGTGTTCGCGCAGTTTCTGAAAGACGGCACCTCGAGCGAGTGCCGCTCGCTGGCAAAGTTTGAAAACGTCACTATGCTGGCCGCCAACCCCAGCAGCAAATTTTCTTATCAGATGACCGAAGAGGAAAAGCGGCAGTGCACCGAGGCGATCGGCCGCATGTTCACCGCTGCGACCGACTTTGCCGTGCGCGAAGGCGCGACACTGCTTGTGCTGGACGAGGCGTGTGCCGCGATCTCCTGCGGCTTTCTGCCCGAAAGCGAGCTGCTCTCGTTTCTCGACAGCAAGCCGGAGATGCTTGAGGTCGTGATGACCGGGCGCGGCCCATCGGAGGCGCTGCAGGCGCGCGCCGATTATATCACGGAAATGGTAAAGCGCCGGCACCCATTTGACAAGGGCATTCCCGCGAGAAAGGGGATCGAGCTATGAATGGACGCATGCAGCCCGCAGAGATCGAAAAGCGCAGTTTTGCGATCATCACCAAAGAACTTGGCGCGCGGACTTTTCCGGCGGGCGTCGAGGAGGTCGTCAAGCGCGTCATCCACACAAGCGCGGATTTTGACTATGCCGACAATCTTTGCTTTTCGCCCGCGGCGGTCAAAAAGGGTAAGGCTGCGCTCACAGCGGGAGCGACCGTCGTGACCGACACCAATATGGCGCTTGCAGGCATCAACAAGGGTATGCTCGCAGGGCTGGGCGGCCGCGCGGTATGCCTGATGGCCGACGAGGCGGTCGCGCGCGAGGCCAAGGCGCGCGGTGTCACGCGCGCCACCGTGTCGATGGAACACGCCGCACGGATGGAGGGGCCGCTGGTCTTTGCCATTGGCAACGCGCCCACCGCGCTCATCCGTCTGCATGAGTTGATTGAAGAGGGCGCAGTGTCGCCCGCGCTTGTTATTGGCGTGCCGGTTGGGTTTGTCAACGTGGTCGAGTCCAAAGAGCGGTTTATTGGCGGCGATACGCCGTATATCATCGCGCGCGGGCGCAAAGGCGGCTCGAATGTTGCTGCGGCGATTGTAAACGCGCTATTATATCAGCTTGTCGAGCGGGAGGGGTTTTAAGAGATGGGAAAAAAAGCACTGATGGTCGTCAGCTTCGGCACAACAGTGCCGCGGGCGCGGCGCGCGATCGAAAACCTGGAGGCGCGTCTGCACGCGGCCTTCCCGGGGTATGATCTCTGCCGTGCGTTTACCTCGCGCATGGTGGCGCGCAAAATCGAAAAAGAAGAGGGCGTATACATCCCAAGTCCGGCCGAACTACTGGAACAGCTGGCGGATGAGGGCTATGAGGAGGTGTGCTGCCAAAGCACGCATGTGATCCCCGGCATTGAATATGAAAAGCTGATGGCGCAACTGAGCACGTACCGCGGCCGGTTTGCGCAGCTAACGGCGGGCGCGCCGCTGCTGCAAAGCACGCAGGACTATCTGCGGCTGACCGCATCGCTGCTCGAGCGCATGCCGCGCCTTGCCGCGGACGAGGCGTTTGTCTTCATGGGCCATGGCACCGAGCACCCGGCAAATGCCGCCTACGCGTTGGTGGAAAACAGCTTTCGCTACCATGGCGCCGAGCGCGTGTATGTCGGCACGGTAGAGGGCTTTCCGCACTTTGACTATGTGCTCGCGCGGCTGCATCGGCATGCGGTGACAAATGTGCACCTCGCACCGCTGATGATCGTCGCGGGTGACCATGCGCAAAACGATCTGGCGGGCGAGCAGGAGGATAGCTGGAAAAGCCGCTTGGAAAACGAGGGCTACAGCGTCGAGATCCACCTTACCGGTCTCGGCGAGATGGATGCCGTGGCGGACATCTTTGTCGACCATTGCAAGCAGGCGCAGACACTGTGATCGACGAACAGGGGAAGCGTCCGCCCGGCCGCGCGGCAAGGGCGGCCCTTTCGTTGTGCATCTCAGTCCTGGCAGCAAGTTATAATATATTTCTAAAAATATACTATTTGTAATATATCAGCTGAGATTAAAAAATGATTGACACAACAAGGGATTTGTGGTATTCTATTTAGGCAGTCAAAACTGCATATGCGCCAGTAGCTCAGCTGGATAGAGTGTTTGGCTACGAACCAAAAGGTCGGGGGTTCGAATCCCTTCTGGCGTACCATGGCGAGTGTTCTTATCGTATTTGAAAGCTGTAAGAACACTCGCCATTTTTGTTTCTCAAGTGGCAATGGCGAAAGGGCGTAGCTAACGACTACGCCCTTTCTTTTGTTTGCGGGCACTTCTGGAATGGGCAGCGGCAGCACCGAAAAAACCCCATTGACGCCCGCGCAGTTATCGTGGATGGTGGACTTTATCCCCATACTCCTTCGATTTTTGTTGCTTGGTATACTTTGATCTTCTCGATCAGCTCGTTCAGCGTCCGGGGCGCCAGCTGGTGGGCGTGGGCGTACTTGCAAACCAGGGGGAGAAACATATCTGTAGGCATGGCCTAGCTGCTCTGCTTGTCGATCTCGGTGCGGCGCTTCTTGATTTTCTCCCAAAGCGCCTTCTGTTTCTCTCCATACTACCGCGACAGTATGAAGCAGCGTAAAAGCATTGGAACAGGCAGAAAAACGGATAAAGGAAACGGCGGCTTTAACTTGCAATTCAAAACCGCCGTTAGGCAAACTATATTCTGTTTAGGCGCTTGAGGGAAACTGCCACCATAACAACGGTTTTTGCTTACCGCTGGGCGAATAACACTCACTTATTTTGCTGCCGTTCTTTTATTTTGCTGTTTATTCTATCCGCTTGAAGCTTAAAAGCCAGCATATACAATACCCAGAAAAACGCCGCAACACCTATTGCTATCAAGATATAGACTACGGTGGATTGAGTATCAATCCATCCTGCAAAATAGGACACGAAAAGAAACACAATGGTTCCGGCTATCATATGAATAAGAATTTTCAAACTAACTGCTATATTTTCTTTTTCATAGATTAAAGAGGGAACAGAAAAACCCTCCGCAATAACGATAAAGCATGTTGCAAGTTGCAGCCATTCCTCGCCAGTCTTTTGCCCAATGAAAGCGTTTGCTCCACCAGCAAAGGCGGAAGCAATATATAACATGGCTACAAAACCAAAGCAGCCAATACAAACCCCAAATCTAATTTTTTCAAACAATTTTTTCATCATGCGCACCTTCTATAAGCCAAGATATTTTTTGAAAGCAGGCAGATACTTCCGTGAGATATAGTCCTTGCACCCATTTTTCAAAACAAGCAGCATTGTACCGCCAAATGATGGCTCCACACAATTAAGGTATTTTAGATTGACCAATGCAGATTTTGATATTCTCATAAATTCTTTGCCAAGCATATTCTCAAATTCATATAAACGCTTGTTGCTGTTGTATTTTTTTGTGTTTGAATATACAACGGTCTTTTCGTTTTCCACGCGAACCATGTATATCTCATCAAATTGAAGGACAAAAATCCGTTCATTCTCGGTAACTGGCACAATACCACGATTGGTACAGCTTTCGATGAGTGCCGCAATATAGTTGATCTCTGCTGTTATCTCACTGGCATAGATTGTTGCATATGGTTCTGTTACGGATTCGGATATTTTTATTTTAACTCTCACTCGTATCACCTACTTTGCTTCTAAATGTATTATAAAAGAGGTATGCATGTTTGTCTTTGGTTTTTCGGTAAGTGGTTAATATTTGAGGGTAAAATGCAATTTTAAAAGTATTTGTATCAAAGCAGAATGAAACGCCTCCATTAGATTTTGCTGCAGAACCGCCGCTTTCGGTCTATATCCGTGCTTTTTTGCAAGCAACAGTTCAGGCTTTCATACTTTGCCAACAATCGTACAGCATAGGAAAAGGGCGCCCGCCCTGAAAACCGCCGCTCTAAAAAGAACCCATAAACAAATTGATTACTAGCCGGCGTGCCCGGAAACCGTTAATATTATAAGTTTTTTTGAAAAGTTCAGTATCGCCATTTGTACCATATCATATTATATGGAAAACAAGCGATTTCTGCGGAAATCGCTTGTTTTTTTATGCCTGCCCGACGGCGGCAGACCGCTGTTTAAGGATGTTGAAAGGCGGTTTTCAGCTCGTCGATAAACCGCTCGGCAATCGGTGTGAACACCTGCTGTTTTTTCCAGATGATATACATGCAGCTTTCCAGCGGTGGATCGAGCGGGCGAAAGACCAGCCCACTATCCGGGCCGGTGTCTACCAGATGGTCAAAGGTGAGCAGATAGCCCAGCCCTTCACGGGCGAACACTGCGCCGTTATAAGCCAGCCGGAACGAGCCTTCCAAACGCAGGACATCCATGCCGTCTGCGCACCACCGGGGCAGATCGTTGCGCCAGCCCTGCTCTGAGCAGAAGAGGGGCAGCCCGCGCAGATCGTCCGGCCGGATGCGGTCCTTTTGCGCTAGCGCGCAGCCGGACGGCATAATCAGCCCCCAGCGGTTGCCTTCCGGCATTTGCAGCACATGATATTTTTCGTAATCCGGCTGCTCGACGATGACCGCGAAATCCAGCAGACCCTTGTCAAGCTTTTCGGTCACCTGCTCGGTATCGCCGCTTGTGATGTGGTAATGAAACTCCGGATACTGCATTTTGAAATGGCGGATCACCCGCGCCAGATAGCGGATCTGAAATGATTCCGCACAGCCGAAATAGATGTTGCCGCCGATAATATCGTCCATGGCGGAAAACTCTGCCGCAATCTTGTCCGCCATGGAAAGCAGGTCTTCGGCGCGGCGGCGCAGCAGCATGCCCTCCTCGGTCAGCTCGATTGAAAAACTGTGCCGGCGAAACAGCTTTTTGCCCAGCTCGGCCTCAAGTGCCTGCATCTGCTTGGAAAGCGTTGGCTGGGTGACGTGCAGCGTTTCGGCAGCCCGGGTCATATTCTCCTCCCGGGCAATGGCCATAAAATAGCGCAGTGTACGGATTTCCACGGCGGTACCTCCCTGCTTTGACTTTGACCGACCGGTGGCTTGCCATGCTGTACGCCCCGTCGGCAGTCTGTATAGATGAAGTATAACATACCATATAAGAAAATGGAATAACATGAAATGAAATATAACCATTTGCACACATCGGATCACCACCGTATAATATGATCGGAACAGCAAAGAGGGGGCGGCGCACATGGCGGCAGGCATGGCCGAACGGGAAGAGCTGATTACATTGCTGGCAGCGGTGGGCTGTGCCGAGGATGAGGCGCGGCGGATCGGCGCATGCATCCGTGCCGGCGAGCTGGACGCCGCGCGACGTCTGCTGCGCCGCAGACGGCACGTGCTGCTCGCAGATCTGCACCAGAGCCAGCAGCAAATCGACTGCCTGGATTTTATGGTATATCAGATTGATAGATTGCAAAACCACATCTAACACTGGAAAGGACGTTTGCAACATGGAACAACTTAAACTGACACAGCAATGGGATAAGACCTTTGCCAAAAGCGACAAGGTAAACCACAGCAAGGTGACCTTTCACAACCGCTATGGCATCACGCTCGCGGCTGACCTCTATGTGCCGATAAGTGCGCAGGGTAGGCTGCCTGCGATCGCGGTGTGCGGCCCCTTCGGCGCGGTCAAGGAGCAGGCGTCCGGTTTTTACGCGCAGACCATGGCCGAACACGGCTTTGTGACAATGGCGTTTGACCCCTCCTTTACCGGCGAGAGCGGCGGTGAGCCGCGGTATATGGCTTCGCCCGACATCAATACCGAGGACTATCAGGCGGCGGTCGACTTTCTGTCGCTGCACGAGCAGGCCGACCCGGATAAGATCGGCGTTATCGGCATTTGCGGCTGGGGCGGCCTGGCGCTCAACGCGGCGGCACTCGACACCCGCATCAAGGCGACGGTTGCCTCAACCATGTATGATATGGCCCGCATCAACGCAAAGGGGTATTTTGACGCGGAGGATTCCGCGGATGCGCGCTACGCCAAAAAGCAGGCGTTGTGCGCCCAGCGGCTGGAGGATTACAAAAACGACGGCTATGCGCTGGGCGGCGGCGTGGTTGATCCGCTGCCGGAGGACGCACCCTTCTTTGTCAAAGACTATTACGACTACTACAAGACCCCGCGCGGCTACCATGCGCGCTCGCTCAACTCCAACGGTGGCTGGAACGTGATCGGCTGCATGTCTTTCATCAATCAGCCCATCCTGCAATACAGCAACGAGATTCGCAGTGCGGTGTTGGTTATGCACGGCGAAAAAGCGCACTCGTGCTATTTTAGCCGGGATGCCTATGCCAATATGGTAAAGAACAATCCGTACGCAGCTAACAAGGAACTGCTCATCATTCCGGACGCGGTGCATACCGATCTGTATGACGGCGGCGGCAAAAACGCCATTCCGTTTGACAAGCTGGTCGATTTTTTCTCTAAAAACCTGAAATAAAACCGCAGTGCGGGGGCCGAAGGCTCCCGCTTTTGTGTTTTGGCGGGGCGGCGGCCGTTTTCTGTTTACCTGACTGGGATTTTGTGCTATACTACAAAAAGGAATTTCATGCGGCGGCGCGGCCGGACCGCGTGATGCCGCTATTTGTCTTGCATGTCTGGGGGAAATTGCTTGAAAGCCGTGCCCAACTGTATTTATCACTCGCGTGCGCTCGCGTGTAAATCGCCCTACGGCGCGGTTCCGGCCGGGCAGACCGTGACGTTTTCCGCCTATCCGCGGCGCGAGCACGGCACCGCGCATATCACACTCTGGGTAGAGGAGGACGGTTGCGCGCCGCAGTCCATCCCGATGCACTGGTATGGGCTTGCCGGCGCACGTGACCAGTATAGCGCGACCTTCACCCCGGCGCATCCGGGGTTGTACTGGTACTATTTCACGCTGGACACCGCGGACGGCCCGCGCTACTGCGCGCGGGGCTATGGCGGGCGCGGCGAGATCCTCGACGTGCCCGGCGATAAGTATCAGATGACCGTTTACGACCCCGCCTACCGGCCGCCGCGCTGGTTTGGCGAGGGTATTACCTACCATATTTTTCCCGATCGGTTCTGCCGGGACCGGCTGCCTGTGCAGCCCGAGGGGGAAGGGCTCGCCCCGCGTGTGATACACGAAAACTGGAATGACCTACCGGTATATCAGCCGGACGAAACCGGCGAGATACGCAACAACGACTTTTTCGGCGGCACAATACGCGGCGTGACCGATAAGCTTGATTATCTCGAGAGCCTGTGCGTGACGACGATTTACTTTAATCCGATTTTTCAAGCCTATTCCAACCACCGCTACGACACCGGCGACTATAAGCGCATCGACCCGATGCTTGGCGCCGAAGCGGATTTTTGCACGCTCTGCCGCGAGGCGGCAAAGCGCGGCATGCGCGTCGTGCTCGACGGGGTGTTCAACCACACAGGCTTTGACAGCCGCTATTTTAACGGATGCGGACGGTATGACAGCGTGGGTGCGCACCAGTCGGAGGACTCGCCCTACTACCGCTGGTATGATTTTCAGCATTGGCCGGATGCGTACGGCGCATGGTGGGGCATTTATACGCTGCCGCAGGTGCGCGAGATGGAGGAAAGCTATCAGGACTATATCTTCCGGGATGCGGACAGCGTCGTACGGCGCTGGCTGCGGCTGGGCGCTTCCGGCTGGCGGCTGGATGTGGCCGACGAGCTGCCGGACCAATTCATCCGGCGGTTAAACGCCGCGGCCAAAGAAGAAAAGCCGGACGCGGTCGTCATCGGCGAGGTATGGGAGGACGCATCGAATAAGATCGCCTACTCTGTGCGCCGCCGGTATTTGCAGGGCGGCGAGCTTGACAGCGTGATGAATTATCCGCTGCGTGAGGCAATTATCGCGTTTTTAAACGGCGGCACGGCCGAGCACTTTGCCGAAACGATCGAGTGCCTGCGCGAAAACTATCCGCACGAGGTGTTTTACAACTTGATGAACATCATCGGCACGCACGATACCGCGCGCGCGCTCACGCTGCTCGGCGTATCCGAAGAAACGTGGAAGATGGACCGCGACGGCCGTGCGCACTACACGCTGCCGCCCGATCGTCTGGCAGCTGCCAGGCGAAGACTGCAGCTGGCAGCGGTCATCCAGTTCACCATGCCCGGCTCGCCGGCCATCTACTACGGCGACGAGGCCGGCTTGCAGGGATTTGAGGACCCGTTTAACCGCCGCACCTATCCCTGGGGCGGTGAGGATCGCGAACTGCTCGGGTTTTACCGCCGCCTGTGCGCGCTGCGGGCGGACAGTGAAACGCTTGCCCGCGGTGCGCTGCACTTTGCAGAAAGCGAGGGTGCGCTGCTGCACTATGAGCGTGCAAGCGATCATGCGCGGCTGCACATTCTGGTCAACCGCGGCCACCATGCAGCGCCGGCCTGCGTGCCGGCGGTATACGCGGTGGATATGCTGGAAAACACAGAGTTTGACGAGGCGGACAGTCAGGGCGTACACCTAACCGTGCCACCCGAAACGGCCTATATTCTGCGGTGCTTCGGCACGCCGTAAGAGGAGGGTAATATAGTGGATATGCGAGAAAAACAGATTTCCCATGAGTATTTCTTTAAAGGGCGTATCATCAAAACACGGCTCGATAAGGTCGCGCTGCCAAACGGCAAAACCGCGCAGCGCGAGGTATGCGAGCATGTCGGCGGTGTGGGCGTGCTGCCCATCGATCAGAATGGCAATATCATTCTCGTGCGCCAGTTCCGCTACCCATACGGTGAGGAGATCCTCGAAATTCCGGCGGGCAAGCTTGACCATGGCGCGGGCGAGGATGCGGCCTCGTGCGGCGCGCGCGAGCTGCGCGAGGAGACCGGATGCACCGCCGGGCGGATTGTGCCGCTTGGCTGCGTGTACCCATCGCCCGGTTTTTTGACCGAGGTTGTGCATCTGTTTGCCGCGCTCGATCTGACCGAGGGCGAAATGCAGCCGGACGAGGACGAATTTGTCGAGGTTATGCACTTGCCCATCGCTACGGTCGAGCGGATGATCGCGGACAATACGATACGCGACGCCAAGACGGCGGTCGCCATGTACCGCGCAGGGCTAATGGGGCTGTATGAGATGAGGCCCCTTACAGACAAACCCTTCTGAGAAGGAGCAAGATATGGAGAAGAAAACGATCCTCGTGGTTGAGGATGAGAAAGCGATTGCGGATATTCTGGTGTTCAACCTGCAGCGCGAGGGCTATGACACGCTCGTCGCTTATGACGGTGCGGAGGGCCTGCGCCGTGCGCTGGCGGACGCGCCCGACCTGGTTCTGCTGGATGTGATGCTGCCCAGCATGGACGGTTTTGAGGTGTTGGGGCACATCCGGGAAAAGCAGGATACTCCGGTCATCATGCTGACCGCCAGGGAGGAGGAGACCGACAAGGTGCTCGGCCTCGACCTGGGAGCGGATGACTACATCACCAAGCCGTTTTCCATGCGCGAGCTGATGGCGCGCGTCAAGGCCAACATGCGGCGCACGCTTTCGGGCGAGGAGCGGGCAAAGCCCGCGTCGTCTTCGGGCGGCGGGCTGCGCATCTCGCGAGACAACGGCATGGTATATAAAAACGGACGAGCACTTGAGCTGTCCGTGCGCGAATTTGATATTTTGTGCTTTCTGTCGGCCGCGCCGGGGCGCGTATTCTCGCGCGAGGAGCTGATGGAGCAAGTATGGGGCTATGAGTATTACGGCGACCTGCGCGCGGTGGACGTGGCAATCCGCCGCCTGCGTGAAAAGGTCGAGGATCAGCCCGCAAGCCCGCGGTACATTATGACCAAGCGGGGCATGGGATACTATTTTGCGGCGCAATAGCCGCTTGGCCACAGGAGTCTTAGGGGCTCCACAGCTCGCGCCCTGCGCGGCATGCAGCAAAATCCGTGCGCTTGCGTGCGGATAAATCAAAACCGGGAGCACAAGGTGAATTGGCCGTAGGCCGAGAGAAGACGGCCTGGGTCACGCATCACGGTTTTGATTCTGGGGCGGAGAAAAGCTTTGGCGCGGCCGGCGCTTTTCGCAGCCTTAGATGCACCCGCAGCATAATCGCGGCGCGTTCCTCTCGATGGTGGGCAGCGAAATCCCTCGCCATCGAAATACGGAGGTGTCAAATGTTTCGGTCCTTGCATATGAAACTGGTGCTGATTCTGGTGCTTATGATTATTTCAGTCATGGCGGTAGTCGGTACCTTTCTGATCAACAGCGTGAGTACGTTTTATCTCGATAGTTTTTATGACCAGATGCAGAGCGTGTTTACCGGGGATACCATCCGCTCCATGGAGGAGGCCGCGGCAGAGAGCGGCGCGGATGGCCTTATCACCATTGTCGATGCGCACCGCAGCCGGTTGGGTATTGACGATTACTGCAATTATTATATTCTTGATGGCCAGGGCCGCTTTCTGGACGGCTCCAATCCCAATATTACGCTCACGCGCACGGACAATATCATATCGGCCATGGCAGGTGGTACCGGCATGCGCTCCGCGGTGTCGGACAGCGTTATGGACATCGCCGTGCCGATCGACATGGATGAGAACGGCTCGGTTGACTATATCGTGTACATTGCCGACGATAAGCAAGAGATTTCCGATCTGTCCTGGCGTTTTTTCCAAATTGTCATGCAGGCGATGATGTTCGGCCTGCTCGCGGCGATCCTGCTGTCCTTTTTGCTGTCCAAGACCATCACCACGCCGATCGAGCGCATCACCGAGGGCGCCAAGCTGATTGCCGAGGGCAACTTTGATCAAGATCTTGGCGTGCAGTCTTCGGACGAGATCGGCGAGCTGACGCGCTCGTTTAACTACATGGCGCGGCGGCTGAGCAGCACGGTGGGCGAGGTGCAGGGTGAGCGCGACAAGCTGAACACACTGTTTCTGCACATGACCGACGGCGTTGCCGCCTTTACAACCGCCGGCAAGCTTATCCATATGAATCCGGCGACCGAAAACATGCTCGGCGTGCGCATGGAGGACGGCCTGACTTTCGACGAGATGTTTGCCGACCTTGATATGATGGGTTCGGACGAGACCGCCATGCGCAGTTTTCTGACCAGTGAGATTACGCGCTTTGGACGCGTGCTGTCAGTCACGCTCGCTCCCTATGGCGCGCTCGATGGCGAGGGCGGTGTAATTGCGGTTATCCATGACATCACCGAGCAGCGCCGGCTGGACGACGCACGGCGTGAATTTGTCGCCAATGTTTCGCACGAGCTGCGCACGCCGCTGACTAACATTCACTCCTACACCGAGACCCTGCTCGACGCGGCAGGCGATCTTCCGCTTGATACCCAAAAGCAGTTCCTCGGCGTTATTTCGAGTGAGTCTGAGCGCATGGCGCGCATCGTGACCGATCTGCTCACCTTGTCCAAGCTGGACTACGGCCGCATGGAGCTGCGCATGACGCGTTTTTCGCTGGCTGATATGCTGAAAAACGTGGCAAACGCCATGAAGTTGACCGCCGAGGACAGTGGTCACGAGCTGAAGGTGGACACGCCGGACGATCTACCGCAGATCGTGGGCGACCGCGAGCGGATTGAGCAGGTTGTGGTAAATATTCTGTCCAACGCAGTCAAATATACGCCGGCGGGCGGACATATCCGACTGTCGGCCTGCGCGGTGCAGGGCGAGCGCGTGCGCATCACGGTTGAAGATGACGGCGTGGGTATTCCTGCGTCGGACGTGCCGCGCCTGTTCGAGCGTTTTTACCGCGTGGATAAGGCGCGCAGCCGTGCCGCGGGCGGCACCGGTCTTGGCCTTGCGATCGCCAAAGAGATTGTCGAGCAGCACGAGGGCAAGATCGCGCTGGCTAGTGAATACGGCAAGGGAACGACGGTCACCATCACCCTGCCGACTGACCTGACCCCAACTGAGGAGGGTTCGGCATGAAGAGCGCACGGCGATCGGTGAAGAATATCGCAAAGAACATATCGCTGCTCGTGCTGGTGGCGCTGCTGGGCATTTTGTGCGCGGCAAACTGGCTGACCGGCATGAACATTGCGCAGATGCCGGCGGACAACCTGCTGCGCCGCGCATATGACCATCTATTTGGCGGCGCGGTAGGATATGAGCTGCGCTCGTCCGGCGTGGCCGCAGCCGAGCCTGCCCAGCTTGCGCTGACCGTGGACGGGCAGCTTTACGGCGTGCAGTACAATCTGACCGAAATGGACGCCGGCGTAAACGCGGTTCGTGCGCTCTGGGCGCAGGTGTTGGCGGACGGTGCGCTCGAGCCGGCCGGCGAAGACGCGCTTACCGATGCCTTGCAAGCGGGCGACTGCGCGCTGCTGCGGTATCATGGCAGTCTGCCGCTCGGTGTGATCGCAGGCTGGATGGATGGGAACTGGAGCGAGGACGGCAGCCTGCTGGTTGAGACGCTGGTATATACGGCGGGCACGGGGCAGTTATTTGTGCGTGCCGCGGCCGGCACGCTCTATGCCGCTGATGCACAGGCGAGCGGCGGCGCTATGCGCTCTGCCCAACAGGCTTTTCGCGGCCTGCCGTGCGCCTTTGCGGGCGGACAATACGCGGTCTATCCTGAAACGCTGCTGTTTGACAGTGAGCGGCTCAGCCTGCCGCTGCTCGAGCCGCGTACGGTCGATCTGCTCAGCGTGCAGAGCGGCGCGGGGCTTGAGGGCCTGCTGCATGCGTTTGGGTTTACCGCATATGCGGATTTTTATGCCGAGCAGAACGGCGCAGCGCGCGTCTTTGTCGATAACGTCAGCACGCTGCGCGTGAGCGCGCAGGGCCTGCTGCAATACGCCTCGTCCGGCGGCGAGGGCACGGTGCGTGCCTATGAGGAAGGCGAGGTACGCGGCCAGTCTGCGCTTGAGGCGCAGATGGACTGCGCGCGCCTGATTCTGAACGAAGCGCTGCGCGCGGGAGAGACCGACACGCATGCATCGCTATATGCCGTGCAGCAAAGCGGCGAGCAAACGACGCTGGCGTTCATGCAGCTGTACGGTGGCGTACCTGTGCTTGGCGACAGCGACTTTGCAACCTTCTGCTTTGCCGAGGACGGCACACTGCTCAGCGCGACCATCCGGCTGCAACGCTTTGCCGCGCGCGAAGCGCAGCGCACCGTGCTGCCTGCGCGGCAGGCGGCGGCCGGCGCTTCCGCAGAGGAGCGCAGTATGATGGTGGCCTATCGCGCCGAGGATAGCGTTTATGTACCGGCGCGGTTCTATCTGCAAACCGAAGACTGACAGGAGGTGAGGCCGCTTGCAGTGGGATAAGGTAAAAACAGTGCTGATTGCGATACTGACGGTGGTCAACCTGTTTCTGCTTGCCAATCTTGGGATGCAGTTCTGGCAGAACCGCCAGCGGGAAGCCGCACTGGCCGACAGCCTGAGCGATCTGATGCAGGGCTATGGCCTGACGCTTGCAGCGGATTTTGACCTGCCGGACGACGTGGTGCTGCCCGAGCTGTCGATTGACCGCAGCCGGCCGAGCGAGGAGGCGGCCGCGGCCGCCATGCTGGGAGATGGGATGGAGCGCAGCGAGCAGGAGGATGGCACGGTAATCTTTGAAAGCGCGCGCGGCACGGTCGAGTGGCGCGCGGATGGAAGCGTGCAGGGCTGTGTCTCGCTTGACGAGCAGCTGCCTGAGGATGAGGATGGTGCCTACCGTCTGGCCCGCCGGCTGTTTTCCGACTGGGATTTGCAGGCCGAGCGCGCGCAACTGCGGGCGGACGGCCTGCGCGTAGTACAGACCGGCGTGGTCGCCGGCCTGCCGGTGTTCAACCGCTCACTGTCCATCCGCTTTGATGAGGAAGACGGCGCGATTGTGTCCGGCTTGTGGAGCTTTGGCACACCGTATACGACGGTCAGCGGCAGCGGCGTGACCTGCAACGCGGCGGACGCGCTGCTTGAATTTGCCGCGCGGCAGCCGCAGGCGGGAACCATATTGTCCATGACTGTAGGCTACCGTATGCAAATCGACAGCAGCCGACGCCTGCAGCTGACGCCAACTTGGAAGATCGTGACCGATGCGGGCGAATATTTGGTGGATTGTGACAAAAAGACGGTTATCAATCAGGAAAATTGAAAAACAGTTTTCCTTTGTTAAAAATTGTGGTACAATATATCGGTGAGAATTTTGCGGCTGCACCTTGCAAAGACCGTGTTCATACGTTATAGTAGAGTGGATTGTAAAACCGGGCGCGCACGGCCGCGCAGCATGTCAGTGAGGAGTAGGTAGGTTTGACCAAATATGTCATAAACGGCGGTAAGACGCTCAACGGCGAAGTTACCATTTCGGGGGCAAAAAATGCGGCGGTTGCCATCGTGCCGGCGGCTCTGCTGGCAGACGGGCCGGTCCGTATTGAAAATGTGCCTAAAATCATTGATGTGACATTGCAGCTCGAGATTATGCGAGAGCTGGGCGCACAGGTCCGTCTGGTCAATGCGACAACGGTCGAGATTCAAAACGCCACCCACCCGAGCCTGAAGCCGCATGAGCTCGAGCGTAAGCTGCGCGCGTCCTATTACCTGCTGGGCGTGCTGTTGGGTAGATACGGCTTTGCCGAAGTCGCCATGCCGGGCGGCTGCAATTTTGGCGGTGTGCGCCCGATCGACCAGCATATCAAGGGCTTTGAGGCGCTCGGGGCGACCGTTACCCTGCCAAAGGGAGGCTATATCCGCGCTGAGGCGCCTGAGGAGGGCCTGCACGGCGCGCACATCTACTTTGACGTGGTATCGGTCGGCGCGACGATGAATATTATGCTCGCCGCGGTGCTCGCCAAAGGACAGACCGTTATGGAAAACTGCGCCAAGGAGCCGCATATCGTCGATCTTGCGAATTTTCTAAACGCGATGGGTGCGAACGTCAAGGGCGCGGGTACTGATGTGATTAAAATCCGCGGTGTCGAGCGCTTGCACGGCGGCAGCTATTCCATCATTCCGGATCAGATCGAGGCAGGTACGTTTATGGCCGCAGTCGCGGCGTGCGGCGGCTCGGTGCTGGTCAAGAATGTCATTCCCAAGCACCTCGAATGCATCACGGCAAAGCTTAAGGAGATGGGTGTAGAGGTGACCGAGTTTGATGACTCGGTGCTTGTGCGTCGTGAGGGGAGCCTGACCCGCACCAACATCAAAACCATGCCTTATCCGGGATTTCCAACCGATATGCAGCCGCAGATGACGACTGCGCTATGTCTGGCGGAGGGTACGAGCATCGTCACCGAGGGTGTGTGGGACAGCCGCTACCGCTATACAGAGGAGCTTGCGCGCATGGGAGCAAACATCCATGTGGACGGCAAGATCGCGATTATCGAGGGCGTGGAGGAGTTCAAGGGTGCGCCCGTGCGCGCACATGACTTGCGAGCAGGCGCGGCAATGGTGATCGCGGGGCTTGCGGCCAAGGGCGTGACCGAGGTCGAGCAGGTGCAAAACATCGAGCGTGGTTATGAGACGCTGGTCGAGAAATTCGTTGCGCTGGGCGCGGATATGTACCGTTCGGAAATTCCGGACACAATGGGGCTTGCGCAGCGCGCGTAAAACGCGGATGGGAGCATCCAAAAGCCCGGTAAAGCTGGGCTTTTGGATGCAAACGGCGCGGCCATTTGCGGATTTGATGGTCGCGCAGGACGCGATCTGCCGTGGCAGGCCGGCGGACTGCCGTCTATATGGCGGCCGTTTTGCACCCGCGCGCTGTGGGCAGCGGCATAGGAACGCGACCGCGAACAAGGTTCGCGGCTTTTTTTATTAGCACGGAGGTTAAACAGTGGCGCAACGGTATTATTACAGTATTGCAAGCGGGTCGTCGGGTAACTGTGGCTTGTACATGGCGGAGGGAACGGCGATCCTGATCGATCTTGGCGTATCCCTGCGCAAGATCACAACGGCGCTCGCGGCACTGGGCCTTGGGATGGACGATCTTTCGGCCGTGCTGCTGACGCACGAGCATATCGACCATGTTAAGGGTCTGCCGATGTTTTTAAAAAAATGCGGCGCACCGGTGTTTGCAACGCGCGGCACAGCCGAGGCGCTTGCTGAAAAAGAGCCGTTCTGCGCTGGCCGCCTGCACGTCTTTGACAGCGGCGCGCGTTTTCGGGTGCGCGGGGTTGGGGTGACGAGCTTTGCCACGCCGCACGACGCGGCCGAGAGCGTCGGCTACATACTGGAGCACGGCGGCAGCAGGTTTGGCTACCTGACCGACTTGGGCTTTGTGCCGCGCGACGGGGCCGCGCTGATGCGCGGCTGCGAGACGGTTGTGCTCGAGAGCAACCACGACCCGTACATGCTGCAAGTAGGACCCTATCCTTATCCGCTCAAGATGCGCGTGGCAGGCCCTGCGGGACACCTGTCCAACCCGGATTGCGCGGTGTTTGCAGCTGATTTAGTCAAAAACGGCACGCGCACGATCATTCTGGCGCATCTAAGCGAAAAAAATAACATGCCGGCGCTTGCGCTCCAGCAGACTCGCGCTGCATTGCGCGGCCTGCCGCCGTGCAAGGTCATCGTAGCACCGCGTGCGTGCATGGAACAGATGGTAACACTTGGAGAGGAGGAGGCGGCGTGCTCTCTGTCCGGCTGATCTGCGTGGGAAGGCTTGGAGAAAAGTTCTGGGTGGATGCGGTTAAGGAATACGAAAAGCGCCTTGCTGCATATTGTAAATTAGAAACTGTCGAGCTTGCCGAGCAGCGTTTGCCGCCGTCGCCCTCGGCCGGTGAAATCGCGGGGGCGCTCGAGCGCGAGGCTGCGCGGATCGAGGAGCGGTTGCCTGCCGGCGCGGCGGTTGTCGCGCTGTGCGTCGAGGGAAAGGCGATGGGGTCCGAGCAGCTGGCGGATTATCTGAGCGGACTGGCCGTGTCCGGCACAAGCCGGCTGTGCTTTGTTATTGGCGGCTCGTATGGACTTGCCGAACGGATTAAACAGCGCGCCATGCTCCGGCTGTCCATGTCGGCAATGACCTTTCCGCACCACCTGGCGCGGGTGATGGCGCTTGAGCAGCTGTATCGCGCACTGGGCATTGCCGCCGGCAGCAAATATCACAAGTGAGATAAAAAGTATATTAAGATAGTGTAAGGAATTGGTGGAAGTGACATTCTAAGGCAGTGTAGCGCAGTTTTTCAAAGCAAAATCACAAAAGGGATTTACATTACCCGCTTGATTGGGTAAAATGAATGTGGGAAGAAGAACGTTCAGGAGGGGCGTCTTATGATTATCACGATAACGCTCAACGCTGCTCTCGACCGCACGCTGCGCATCGAGCGCCCGCTGATGGTAAATAAGCTCAATCGTGCGACCTCCAGCCATCTGGAACCTGGCGGAAAGGGCATTAATGTTTCCCGCGCGGTCAAAGCGCTTGGCGGTACTAGCATCGCGCTTGGGTTTTCTGCGGGCACCAATGGCCGCATTGTGAAGGATATGCTGACCGCAGCGGATATTCATCACGATTTTGTCGATATTGCGGGGCAGATGCGCGTTAACACTCAGATTATCGACGCGCAGGGTGGGCATACCGAAGTAAATGAGCCGGGCGGCAAGGTGGATGACGCGGATTTCCTGCGTCTGCTCGACCGAATGGAAACCTATCTGGACAAGGGTAATATCTTTGTGCTCTCTGGCTCGACGCCGCCTGCGTTTCCGGTCAAAAACTATCTCAAGCTGTGCAAGACCATCAAACGGAGCGATTGCAAACTGATTATTGACGCGCAGGGCGAGCTGCTACTTGAGGCGCTTAAGATCGAGCCGGATTTTGTAAAACCTAACATTTTTGAGCTAGGTGAGGCCGTGGGAGACCCACCGTCTACCGATCCCGAGGCGGTCGTGGTGTCCGCGCGCAAGATGTTGGATATGGGCGCCCGCGCGGTGTGCGTCTCGATGAGCCAGGAGGGCGCGGTGCTGGTCTCGAAAGACGAGCCGGAGGCGCTTTATGTCAATACTAACCCTAAGGTTTACAACGAGGGTGCGGTCGGAACGGGAGACGCCATGGTCGGCGCGATCGCAAACTCGATGAACAACGGCCTGAAGTTTGACGAAATGGCGCGCTTTGCTGTGGCGACGGCGCGTGCGTGCAGCCGTCTGCCGGGCACCGAGATGGCTTCGCTCAAGCGGGTGTATGAGGTGTATGAGACCACCGAGGTCTACATATTGTAAGTGCGAAAAGCGTGCCTTGCAGGTTGCTTTTTGTACGCGATAGAAAGAGAGGACCGTGCGGTCCTCTCTTTCTATTGCGCGGCCCTGCTGGAACAACGTGGGCGGCTGCAAAAAAATGTGATATTTTGCCACGCTCCAGGGTACATTTTATGAAAGGCCTTTCAAAACCACAGCAGACGGGGTGAACCATGGACCAGGCACAGCTTGAGGACATCGCGAAACGGTATCGGGATAACCTGTTCGCCATCGCGTTCCAATATACAAAAAACGCGGCCGACGCAGACGATATGGTGCAGATTGCGCTTGTCAAATGTCTGCAGGCAAAAAAGCCGTTTGAAAGCGAGCAGCATATCCGGCGCTGGCTGATCCGCGTGACCATCAACGAGTGTAAACGTTATCTGGTATCCCCCTGGCGGCAGCGCACCACGCCCATCGAGGATTATGCCGAAACGCTCGGCTTTGAAACTCCTGAGCAATCCGCGCTGTTTTTCGCGGTGATGGAACTGCCGCAGAAATACCGCGTACCCATACATCTTTATTATTATGAGGATTACTCGGTGCGTGAGGTTGCAGGGGCGCTCGGCCTGCGCGAAAGCGCGGTGCAGACCCGTCTGCTTCGGGCAAGACAAAAACTCAAACAAAAGCTGGAGGGCTGGAGCGATGATTGATAAAGATCTGTATAAAAAAACTTTTGCGCACCTGCACGCCTCCGGCAGTGAGATCAAGCAGGAGGGCAAACACATGAGACAAGGACATATTCGCAAGGGCGTCGTCGTAGCTGCGGCTGCCGCGCTTACCGTAACCGCCGCGGGCGCGGCGAATATAGCGACCGACGGCG
Organism: uncultured Agathobaculum sp.; assembly: GCF_944380985.1. GTDB lineage: Bacteria > Bacillota > Clostridia > Oscillospirales > Butyricicoccaceae > Agathobaculum. The sequence continues at coordinate 120,397 of NZ_CALWJJ010000005.1, forward strand.
CGCTGCTCGACAGCATCAGCGTTGTGTTCACCGGAGAGGTGATCGCCGTTGAAACCGAGCAGGACGGCTCGACTACCTATTCGGTCAAGGGCGAGGACGGCAGCGATCTTACCATCACTTTGCCGAACGAGGCCGGGCAGGACGGCACATATGAGACGCAGTACAGGCAGGAGGACCTGGACGGCGACGGCGTTGCGGAGACATTCGGCGTATATGTAGACGAAAACGGCACGGGCGTCGCCATTGAAGAGGGTGCGGATACCGATATACCGCAGAGCGTGACCATCACTGAAAGTGGAGCAGAAAGCTGAATCCACACGGCAAGATCCCAATAAAAAGGAGGCCTGACGGCCTCCTTTTTATGTCATAACGTGCCAAACGCGGGGAAAAACTGCGTTAGGAAGAAAAACACCACGGGAAGAAAGATTGCGGGCAGCAGGTTGCCAATCCGCACCTTTTTGTCAAACATTAGGTTAAAGCCGATGGCAAAGATCAGTACCGAGCCGATGCAGGACAGCTGACTGATCAGCGTATCGGTAAGCCACGGACGGATAAACCGTGCCAGCAGCGTGATGCCACCCTGGTATACGAACAACGGCAGTACAGATAGGTATACACCCTTGCCGAGCGAGGCCGCAAACACGATGGCAGCCACACCGTCTAGCACCGCTTTGGCAATCAAAATGGACGGGTTACCGTTTAGGCCGTCCTCAAGCGAGCCGACAATCGCCATCGCACCCACGCAGAACAGCAGAGAAGAGGCCACAAAGCCTTCGACAAACCGCCCGTCCTCGCCGCCGCCGGCAAAGCGGTTCTGGCACCAGGCGCCGAAGTCGTTTAGCCGCATCTCAATATTGAGCGCTTCGCCGATGACCGCGCCAATGACCAGGCTGAGCACAAGCAGCATGGTGTGCTGGGTGGCGAGCGCGCCGTCCTCGATGGTTACCAGCCCGGCAACCGCACCGCCAATGCCGATGAAAAATGTGCACAGGCCGAGCGCCTGCATGATGGTGGTTTCAAACCGCCGCGGCAGCCCGCCTTTGAGAAAGACGCCAAGCGTCGCCCCTGCGAGGACGGTACCGCAGTTGACAATAGTTCCCAGTCCGATCATATAAAAAATCCCTCTTTTGCGTTGCAATGCTGAAAAGTATTGTAAAACAAAAGAGGGGGAAAGTCAAATTTTGCGGTGGCGGTAATATTCAATACCCGCAATGGCAGAGGTCAATGCACCACAGACCACATAGATGATCCATCCGGGGTGCCACAGGTTCCACAGTATACCGATGAGCAGGTAGATCACTGTGGCGGTTGGAAATGCGATTGCGGAGAAGAGCGCAGTGACTGGATAGTTTACATCATCCGCGTCGCTTTCCTCATCAGACCCAAGTGCGAACAGCTGCTTGTAATAGTCGTCCTGCCGGCCGGATAGAATGATCAGCGCCACACCGGCTGCAATCATGGCAAAAAACAGGAAATTGTTGAGTTCTCCCAGATACAATATGTTCTCAAACAGGCTATATGAGAAGGGAGAAAGGATGAACAGCGCGACCGCAACCGCAACCATGCAGTGCTTGCGGCTTTGATAGCGGCGGTACTCTTCCGCTAGCGCGGGATCGACTGGGCGGTGCGCGCTGTTCTCTGTAGGCGCGGCTTCCTTCTCTGGCAGGCCGAGTTCTCTCAGCAGATCTTCTGTCGAGCCGATGGACGCTATGACCACGCCGGTCGCTTCGGCTTCGCTTTTGCCCTCGGCTAGCAGGGCGTTAAATTTATCCTCTAAATTGGCCAGCATGTCGGCCTTGAGGCGCAGGATGTCCTCGCGCTGCGGCAGCGCGGCAAACAATGCCTCAACATAGTTACGGATCGCTTCCATCTGGTATATCCTCCTTTGCAAACCGATCGACCACGGCTTTGATTACACGCCACTCTGCACATTTGGCGGCGCAGGCCATACGGCCCTCATCCGTAATGGTGTAATAGGTGCGCGGACGCCCCTGCGTCTCGGCGCCTTGATAGGGTGCAATAAACCCTAGCTTTTCCAGCCGCCCAAAAGCCGAATAGAGCGTGGTTTCCTTGATAGGGTACACGCCCCCGCTGCGCCGCTCGATCTCATGCGAGATCGCATAGCCGTAGGAGTCGCCTTCAAGCAGTAGGCACAAAATGAGCATGTCGTTATAGCCGCGCATCACGTCGCTCCCCAGCATGCCATCACCTCGCTACTTGATCTGTCGTAGTAATCATAGCATAATTACTACGACAGGTCAAGTAATTATTTAAAATTTTTTCCTGCTGGGGAAAATGGTAGACGGTATCATGCATCCAGCAGACAAAATGGAGTTTTGCGCAGGTGCCCGCCGCCTGCACGCAGGGTGGGCGCGGGATAGGCCAGAGCGTACAGATCGTCCGCGAGCGCGTCGCGCGCAAGAGCGGTCTGCAAATTATCCGGCAGGCTGCGCGCTGCCGCGGGCTTTACAATGACCGGCAGCGCGCAGCATTCTTTCATCTGGCGCAGAAGTGCGCGACCATGGCGGCCAATCGCAAGCACACGGACGTACTGCGGCTTTGCCGCAAGCGCCTGCGGTAGATCAAGCCAGGCGCGCAGCAGCGCACGCCGTACGCGCGCGAGCGGATAACGCCGGGTCTGCGCGGCGGCGCAGATGGCCGAAAAGCTAACGTTTTCGCGCGCGGCTTCCGCAAGGCGGTGTGCAAGCCCGGTGTCTGCGCCGCAATACGGCAGGAGGGCCGCGGCGTCCAGCCGCCGTAGGCGTGCAAGCACAGCCTGGTCGACTGCCCCGCGCACAACCGGCGCCGCGCTCCGCGCTATCTCGCGCGCAAGCACGGCGAACGCGGCCTCCGGCATGTAGGGGCGGCAAGCGTCGAGGCCATCTTCAACCAGCAGGCGGCGCAGCAGCGAGGCCGAGGGCAGGCCGTCGGCAGGGATGTCGCTGTCGTGCGCGCCGCCGCGCCGCGCAATGGCAAGCGGCGTGATGCTGTTGTCGATTACATCGAGCGCGCGCAGGTATTCGATTGCAAGCGTGTTATTCGGCGAGGCGAGCAGCGCGCCGGCCGCGGGGTCGGCTTGTTCAACTGCCCGCTGCATGGCCGCGGCATAGGACAGCCCGGCGGCCAGCGCACGCCGCAGCGTATCTTGCTGCATATGGGAAAGGACGGCGGCGCGTTGCAGAAGCGCAAGGTCGGCCAGCTCCGCGCCAAAAGAAAGATGGGTGACACAGCCGAGCGAAGCGAGCAGTGCGACCGCGCCCCGCGCAAAGCCCTCAGCCGAAGACAGGCAGGCCGCAATCGGCGTTTCGAGCACAAGGTCGGCCCCGCAGCGCACGGCGGCTTCGGCGCGGGCGTATTTTTCCAGCACGGCCAGGTCGCCGCGCTGGACGAAGTTGCCGCTCAGCGCGCACACGATCGCGGCGTGCGCGCCCAGCAGGCGGCGTGTTTCCGCAATATGGTGGGCATGGCCCGCATGAAAGGGATTGTACTCGGCGACGATGCCGCAGACGGTCATGGCGCTATCTCCTTGATAAATGGCGTAATTTTGGTCGGTTACAGGCAAATTATGGCTTGTACATTTGATAGAAATCGTGTAAAATAAAAATACAGCATTATTATAAAGGCTTTGGCGGCTTGATGCAAGCAGCCAAATACGGCATGAGGGAGATTTGCAAAATGAAAGTTCTGGTTATCAATGCCGGCAGCTCTTCGCTCAAGTACCAGCTGCTCGATGCCGAGCAGGGCGAGGTGATGGCCAAGGGTCTGTGCGAGCGTATTGGTATCGATGGTGTGCTGACCCACACCGGCAACAAGACGGATGAAAAGTTTCGGTTTGATATCGCAATGCCGACGCACAAGGAAGCGATCCAAGCGGTTATCAACGTGCTGCTCGACCCGGAAAAGGGCGTGATTTCTTCGATGTCCGAGATCGACGCCGTCGGCCACCGCGTGGTGCACGGCGGCGAGTTTTTCACCGACAGCGTCATCATCACCGAAAAGGTGCTTAAGGCGATCGAGGACTGCGTGCCGCTCGCGCCACTGCACAACCCACCCAACCTGATCGGCATCCAGGCTTGCCGCGATGTAATGGGGCCGGATGTGCCGATGGTAGCCGTGTTCGACACGGCCTTCCATCAGACGATGCCGCAGTCGCACTACATGTATGCGATCCCCTATGAGTATTATGAAAAATACAAGATCCGCCGTTACGGCTTCCACGGCACAAGCCATAAGTATGTTTCGCAGCAGGCCGCCGAGATGCTTGGCCGTCCGATCGAGGAGCTGCGTCTGATCACCTGCCACCTCGGCAATGGCTCTTCGATCTGTGCAATCAACCGCGGCAAGAGCTATGATACCTCCATGGGCTTTACCCCGCTGGATGGGCTGCCGATGGGCACGCGCGCGGGCAATATCGATCCTGCTATCATCGAGTTTCTGTCCGAGCATGAGAACATCTCGGCGGCCGAGGTCATCAATATCCTGAATAAGAAATCCGGCATGCTGGGCATCTCGGGCGTATCGTCCGACTTCCGTGACCTTGACACCGCCATCGCGGACGGCAACGCGCGTGCGGCGCTGGCCAAGGATATGTTCAACATTTCAGTCAAGAAGATCATCGGTTCGTACATCGCCGAGATGGGCGGTGTCGACGCTATTATCTTCACCGCGGGCGTGGGCGAAAACGACCGCTCGGTCCGTTGGGATGTGTGCGAGCACATGGAGTATTTGGGCATCAAGATCGATCCTGAGAAGAACAAATACCGCGGCAGACAGATGGATATTTCCATCGACTGGGCGCGCGTGCGCGTGCTGGTCATCCCGACCAATGAGGAGCTTATGATCGCCAAGGACACCGAGCGCCTGGTAAGAGAGCTGAAGTAACCGGGTACATCGCGCGGGAAAACGGATAAAACATAGAAAACGGGGCAGGGGGGCAAAGCTCTGCCCTGTTTTTGTGTACAACGGGGGGAAATATGGAGCAAACAGAACGCCGACAGGAGAAATTATACTGCTCGCGGCTGGGCTTTTCGCTGGCGCTGACCATTGGCTGCTCATTTCTGTGGCAGATCGTGATCGCAGCGGCAGACTACGCCGGCTTGCTGCCACAAAGCCAGACAGTCTACTATCTGCTCGCGCTGGTGGGCTACTATCTTGTAGCGCTGCCGCTGGCGATGCTGGTGTGCCGCCGGGTGCCCGTACCGCGGATGGATGGGTGCGGGCTCGGGCTGCGCCTGCTGGGGCGCTGGTTTGCGATCGGCGTCTCGCTGATGTGGCTGGGCTCGCTGGTCGGGTCGTGGGCCAACAGCCTGGTCTATCGCATCGCGGGGTTGCAGCCGGTCGACAGAGTGAGCGAAAGCCTCGGTATGCTGCCTGTGGCGGTCACGCTGCTGGGCGCGTGCGTGCTCGGCCCTTTGTGCGAGGAACTGCTCTTCCGCGGCTTGATCGCACGGCGGCTGGCGCGCTATGGGCAGCGCCCTGCGGCGCTCGTCTCAGCGCTGCTGTTCGCGCTGTACCACGCAAATCTCAGCCAGTTTTTTTATGCGCTCGCGCTTGGCCTTCTGCTGGCATATGCGTATTTTTACACCGGAAGCTTTGTCGCGCCTGTCGTGCTGCACATGCTGTTTAACTTTTACGGGGCGTTTGTCGCGCTGCTGCTGCCGGAGGACAGCCGGGTGATCGTGCTGTACGCGCTCAGCTGGCCGGCGCTTACGATAGTGGGCGCGGCGCTGCTTACACGCGGCTGGAAAAAGCAGGCCTGGGCGCGTGGGATCTGCGCTCCCACGATACCTGTGATTTTCTGCAATGCCGGCATGACGACAGCGATCGTTATTTGTTTTGTCGAGAGCGCACTGCTGCTTCTTTAAAATGAAAGGCGGAGATAAACGATGCGAGTGGATCTGCATATGCATACGGATTATTCGGTTGATGCGGCCAGCCCGCAGAGCGTGGCGGACAAGGTGCGCGCCTGCATCAATGCGGGGCTGGACATCATCGGCATCACCGATCATTGGGACTACTTCCGCACGCATGGCCCGTCAGAAAACCGCGATGTGGAGGGCTGCCTGCGTGACATCCGCGCGGCAAAACAGGCGTTTGACGGACAGATCGAGGTGCTGGTCGGCATCGAGTTGGGCCAGATCCACGCCGACCCCGCAGCGGACGAATTTATTCGCGCGCACGAGCTGGACATGGTGATCGGTTCGCTGCATGCCATGCCGAACGATGTGGACATTTATTTCCACGACTTTGAGGCGATCGACTGCGATGCGTTTCTGCAGGAGTATTTTGACCAGCTGCTCGAGATAGAGGCGCACGGCGGGTTTGATGTGCTCGCGCACATCGATTATCCGCTGCGCGTGATGAAGCACGGCGGCTATGTGCCGTCCTTCGACCAGTATATGGATCGCGTCCAGCAGGTGCTGCGCGCGTGCATCGAGCGCGGTTACGCGCTTGAACTGAACGCGGCGGGGCTTGGCGGATGGATGAAAAAGGCCGGCCCGCCGCAGAGTATACTGTACGAATACCATCGCATGGGCGGCGAGCGCATCTCAATCGGCTCGGACTCGCATACGCTGGATACGGTCGGCCGTGGGGTGGACGAGTGCATCTGTAAGGCGAAAGACGCAGGTTTTGACAGCGTGACCGTATTCCGCGCGCGCCAGCCTGTGCAGATCGCGCTCGACTGATTATCGTCGCTGCGGCGCAGCGGCATTAAATGAAGTGAGGACATATGTTTTTTGGCAAAAAGCAAGAAGTCACGCGCGCGGAGACCGCGGTCTGCGCGCGCGCCAAGATCAACCTGACGCTGGATGTAACCGGCCGACGGGAGGATGGATACCACACCGTGCGCATGGTGATGCAGTCGGTCGCACTGCATGATGAAGTCCGTGTGGCGGTGACGCGGGGCGAGAAGAAGCCGCGCGGCATTCTGCTGACCTGCAGCCTGCCCTATCTGCCGGTGGATGAGCGCAATCTCGCCTACCGAGCGGCCGAGCTGTTTTACCGGGAGACCGGTGCGCTGCCGGGCACATGCGAAATATACATCGAAAAGCGCATACCGATTGCCGCCGGGCTGGCCGGCGGATCGAGCGACGCGGCCGCCGTGCTGCGCGCGCTTGACACGCTGCATGAGACCGGCCTGACCGACGACGAGTTGTGCGCCATCGGGCTTAAGCTCGGCGCGGACGTACCCTACTGCTTGCGTGGCGGCACCATGCTGGCCGAGGGCATCGGCGAGCAGCTGACCGCGCTCGCCCCTATGCCGCACTGCTGGGTGGTGCTGTGCAAACCGCCGTTTGCGGTCTCGACGGGCGAGGCCTACCGCGAGATGGATGCGATTGACATCAAAGACCGGCCGGATACCAATGGCATAATCCGGGCGCTGGAAAAAGGCGATTACAGCGGTGTGTGCCGGAGGCTGTCCAACGTGATGGAGCTTGCGATCGCCACCAAGCGCCGTCAGATCGGCGAGATCCGCGCGTTTCTCACCGAAAACGGCGCGGACGGCACGCTGATGAGCGGCTCAGGGCCGACGGTTTACGGCCTGTTTGCCGACGAGGGGCGCGCTAAAACCGCAGCAAAGATGTTATCTCGCCGGTTTGCGGATACCTTTTTTACCGAAACCGTATAACTATCCCGCTTTCCGGGTATACTGGGAACACCAGATAACGGAAGGCGGTTTTTTTATGCAGAGGAACAAAAAACAGGCGCTCGCGGCGCTGCTTGCCGCGGTGGGGGTATTTGCCGCAGGGGCTTTTGCGCCCGTGCAGCCGCACGCAGCCTGGTGGTGCACGGCGTTTTCCCTCGCGCCGGACGAGGCCGCGGAGCCGCAGCCGGCGCAGCAAGAGGGCGTGGAATACCGCCTGTGGCTGGTTGACTGGCTGCGTTCGCTTGCTGGCTGACCGCTTCTGTCTGCTTGGAATGCGATTGGGCTTTGCAAATGTCGAACACTGTGATATAATAGCATGGTAAATTTTCAAGTGATTACCAAACCGGAGGAATACCATGAAAATCATCAATGAAAAAGGAAAGCTGTTCGGCGTAATCAATGTCGTTGACCTGCTGGTGCTGTTGGCAGCAATTGCTATTGTGGTGGGCGTTGGCTACAAGCTGTTTGCACCGCAGATTGCCGATGCTGCAGCCAGGCAGGTGCCGATGACTATAACCGTACGCGTGCGCGGCGCAACGCCCTTCCTCACAGACGAGGTGCAGCGTAACAGTCAGGTCGGCAAGCAGATCGTAAGCGGCAACTCTTACACAAACGCTGTTATCACAGATATGCAGATCGAGGACTATGTGCAGCAGGTGATGACGGCGGACGGCAACATTGTTGACGCGACTGACCCGAGCAAAAAGGATCTGGTGTTCACCATCGAGACCACTGTGCCGGAGGGCACGGCGTCGCCCACCATCGGCACGCAAGAGATCCGTGCCGGCCGCACGATGATTGTCAAGACCAACGATTTTGAGACCACTGGCAATATTGATATGGTCGATATTGGCGAGGCGGAATAAGCATATGAAAGCAGTTTTTCAAAACAGCCTGCTGGTACGGGCCGCTATGCGTCTGCGTAAGTGGTATCACGAGGGCGTGATCGCGGGCTTTTTCAGCCGCATCGCACGCGCCTATCCGGATTCGCTTTTCCGGCAGCTGTGGGAGCGCTTTTGCGCCGCGCCCATCTGCACGGCGGCAAACAGCCGGTATGCGCGCCTGATCGCCGCGCTGCGGCGTTTTGTCGAGCGTGTGGGAGACGCTGCGGCAAGCAGTCTGATCTATCGCGTCTGCCTGGCCGTATGGAAGCCGGTTGCGGGCTTTCTCGGCGGCGGTCTGATCGGAAAGGCGTGCCGGTTTGCCGGTGTGCGCGGCTTGCTGCTGATCTGCCTTGCGCTGTACCTGCCGCTCGATGTGGCCATCCGATGGATGTCGACAACCAAAGGCTACCTGCCCGGCTTTATCGGCTCTGTCTGGGATGAGGGCATGCTGTTGGCGGCGGTTGTCTATCTATTGTGGCACACTGCTATGCGCCGTGCGCCGCTCCAGTCGCGCGCGACCCCGGTGGACGCCTACCTTGCGCTGTTTATCGGTGTGGGCTTTTTTCTGATGTGCGCGGTGTCGCCCGATATGGGCATTGCGATAGACGGCTATCGTGCGGTTGTGCAATATTTGCTCTGGTTCTTCCTCGTCACCCGCCTGATCGAGGATGACCGTGATTTTGCGATTTTCTATGGTGCGCTGGTCGCCATGGCGCTTGGCGTTGCGGCGCACGGTATTTATCAGTATATCGTTGCCGCGCCGATACCGGCCAGCTGGATCGCCTCAACCGAGGTGAGTGTGCGCACGCGCGTCTATTCGATCACCGGCAGCCCCAACATCATGGGCAGCCTGCTCGTGCTGTTTGCGCCGCTTGTGGCGGGCATCGCGTATTACAGCCAAAAGATGTGGGTCAAGGTGCTGGCCATCTGTGCTACCGGTATGATGTGCTTGTGCTGTATTTTCACCTTTTCCAAGGGCGCGTGGGGCGGCCTTGTGGTCGCGGTCGTCGTATTCGCCATTTTTCTCGACCGCCGTCTGATCGCGCTGATGGGCGTAGCGGGCACGGCAGCTCTGCTTGCCATTCCCTCGATCGCGACACGTATCACCTACCTGTTTACCTCTGATTATGTGGAGACCAGCCAGCGCGCTGGACGCATGGTGCGGTGGGATACCGGCCTGGAGCTGCTGCACAACAGCAATCCGCTGCTGGGCTTTGGGCTGGGCCGTTTCGGCGGCGCGGTGGCCATGCAGAATCAGGTGATCGAGGAGACCGAAACCTTTGAATACTTCTATATGGATAACTACTATCTTAAGACCCTTGTGGAAATGGGATATATCGGCCTGATCTTCTTTATCCTGCTGCTCATCGGCATGGCGCTGTGGTGCCTTCGCTCGATTGGCCGCACGGGCTATAGCAAGACCGACCGCACGCGCGTGCTGGCGGTATCCATGTTTGCGGGCATGTGCGGCGTGCTGATGCACAGCTATTTTGAAAATATTTTTGAGGTGCCGTATATGATGGCCTACTTTTGGAGCATGGCCGCGGCCATCCTTTATCTGGGGTATTTCCGCAAAAAACGGCGGACATGACCCTATGTACCACAAAAAACGGACTGCCGTCAGGCAGTCCGTTTTTTTACTGAAAAAATGGCGCGCAGGTGCGCATAGGCGCTTATTTTTTGCGCGGATAGGGTTTTCGCTCATCGGTAAAATCAAGCAGATAATCGATGCTGGTATCAAAAAATTCTGCCAGCCGCTTAAGTTGTTCTGCGGGAATATTGACTCGGCCAAGCTCATAATCAGAATAAGTCGTTTGATGTACTTTTAATAAATCGGCTACCTGCTTCTGGTTCATATCTTTATCGTTTCTTAGCCCCCGCAAGTGCTCATACATATCGTTCACCTCTGGATAAGTATGAGTTAAGCGAATGATTGTCATTGCATTTTAAGGGTATTTCCATTATAATTGCTATGAGGTGATAAAAATGAAGCAATTTGAAGCCACCCTTCACTACCGCGCGGCCTATCTTGCGCTGTTTAGCGATGTGGCCGCGCTCGCCGAGCAGATCGAAACCGCAGGTGCGTATAGGCGCTTATTTTTTGCGCGGATAGGGTTTTCGCTCATCGGTTCGGCCGAGTAGGTAATCTACAGTTGTGTGATAGAAATCTGCAAGCTCGCACAGCAGTGCATTGGGAATATTGCGTCTGCCGTTTTCATAGCTGCAATAGGTAGCGCGGGGAATGCCTAGCGCACGAGCGACAGCATCTTGACTAAGGTCGCAGTCTTCACGCAAATCTTTGATGCGAAGTCTCACAGAAATCACCTCGCAATCAATTTTAATGTGTCAAATCGAAACACTTGACTTTTGTGTCAATATGACACAATATAAAAGAGAGGTGATAATATATGATATTCAATTTGGAAACACATGATCCGGTGGAGCAAACCACCCTTCACTACCGCGCGGCCTATCTTGCGCTGTTTAGCGATGTGGCCGCACTCGCCGAGCAGATCGAAACCGCAGGCGTGCGCATCAGCCTCGGCGAAGTGCACGACCGTCTAGCACGGGCGCTCGCCCGGGCAGAGGAGGCCGCCTGCGAGTAATCAGGCGGTCAGCTCTGTCAGGCTGCCGAACGTATAGCCGGCCTGCTCCCAACGGGTGAGCAATTCGTCCAGAATACGGGCGTTGGTCTCGCTGGTTGAGTGCAGCAGTACGATGGCGCCATTGTGGATGCGTGGCAGCAGCTTGGAAAATGCGTGCTCATCGGTCGGCTGGTTGTCGGTGTACCAGTCGACATAGGCAAGCGACCAGAATACGGTCGTATAGCCCAGTTCCTGCGCCTGTTTGAGATTTTCCTCGCTGAATTTGCCCTGCGGCGGGCGGTAAAATTTCTGCATGGGCTGGCCGGTAAGCGCGGTGAATTTTTCCTCTAGCCCGCGCAGCTCGGCAGCAAAGGCGTCCTTGTCCGCAATGCTGGACATGTCCGGATGGTGCAGCGTGTGGTTGCCCACGATGTGCCCTTCGTCGACCATGCGTTGCACAAGCTCGGGCGCGGTGTCAATGTAATTGCCGACAAGGAAAAAGCATGCGGGCGCGTTGTGCTTTTTGAGCGCATCGAGAATGTCGGCTGTGTAGCCGTTTTCGTAGCCGGCGTCAAAGGTCAGGTAGATTTTCTTTTCGCTGCTGTCGCCCACATACCAGGCATTCCACTGCCGGAGCGCTTCTGCCGGCACATTGCCGACCGGCGGCTCGCCGCTTGTCTGAAAGGACAGCCCCCAGTCGCTGATCGAGGCGGCAGCCTGCGCTTCGGCGGCGGTTTGCGTGGCTCGCTCCTCTTCCGGCGGCAGCAGGAAAAACAACGCCGCCAGCAGCGCGCACACGCCCGCGCCTGCGCCGACACGGCATAAGGTATCGCGGGTGATGGTGATGAACATGGTAAACGCCCCCCTTGCGATACCATATGCGCCGCTCCCGAAAGATATGATACCAGAGTATAGAGAATACGAAAAGCGCTTCCGGCAGAGCCGGCGTAGCAAAGCGTTACGATCCGTAGTCTTCCAGCAGACTTGCCAGCGCCTGTGCGTCCGATAGGATAACGCCATGCCCGAGCGCCTCCCGGTCGGCTTCGGGCAGGGTGCGCACGTCAATCTCGGTGCGCAGCACGATCTCGCCCTCGCGCGAGACCACCAGCCGCCCGTCCTCGATCTGTGCGATATACGGCTGTACGGCCGTCGTGCTCGCCGGCACGGCCTGCGGTACAAACCAGGCGCGCAGCGCGAAAAATGCGCTTAACACCGCCGCGATGCAAAACAGCAGCGCAATACGGCGCTGCCGGCGCGCGCGCTGCAAAGCAAGCATGTAAAACCCCTGCAACATGATGCGACCTCCTGGAAAATGGATTTGTTCCAAGTGTGTCCAAATAAATTGTAAACTATTCGGTTACACATGTAAAATTTGTTTGGAATTTGCGGGATAATATGGTATAATACCACCGTATGTGGGGAACAAATCGGATGCTACTTGCGTCTGAATGCATAAGACTCCGTGGCAAAGCCACTGCCGGGCAAGGAGGAGACCGAATTGGCAACTGGCAAAAAAACGAGGAAAGGCGTTGGGCATATCATCTCCCGCATCCTGCTGACGCTGCTGCTCATTGGCGTGCTTTGCGCATGCTTTTGCGGCATCGCGTTTGCATACTATGTGCATGCGTATATCAATCCCACCGCGCAGGAAACGGCAAATGAGCTGAATAACAATCTCGGCCTGAATCTGAATAGCTTTATTTACGCAAAAGATCCAGCTACCGGCGAATATGTGATATATGAAACACTCAGCGGCAGTGAAAGCCGCGAGTGGGTCGACAGCGAGCAAATCCCGAAGTACCTCAAAGACGCGGCGGTCGCGATCGAGGACGAGCGCTTTTACTCGCACAATGGCGTCGACTGGAAACGCACGTTCGGCGCGGTCATCAACTGGCTGGTGGGCGACGATCAGTACGGCGGCTCTACCATCACCCAGCAGCTGATTAAAAACGCGACTGAAGAAAACGATTATTCGGTCAAGCGCAAGCTCAACGAGATTTTCCGCGCACTCGCGCTTGAGGATGCGGTAAACAACAAAGACCGCATTTTGACAATGTACCTCAATACGATCTACCTCGGCTACCGCTGCTACGGCGTGCAGACCGCAGCGGACCGCTATTTTGGCAAGGATGTATCCCAGCTGACGCTCGCGGAGTGCGCGGTGCTCGCAGGGCTGACCAATAACCCGTCGATCTACGATGTATATAACAACCCAGATCGGGTCAAGGAACGGCAGGAAACCATCCTGTGGCAGATGCTCGAGTTGGGCATGATCGACCAGGCGACGCATGACGCTGCCGTGGCCGAACCGCTTAATTACCGTCCGTATGAGGACTATGTTGAGGATGTGGGCGAGCCATACTCCTACTTTACCGATGCGGTCGTTAGAGATGTGGTGCGGGATCTGGTCGATTTGCGGGGCTATTCTGAAACCGTCGCCTACAACATGGTAAACTCGGGCGGTCTGCAGATTTATGCCACGATCGACACTAACATTCAGACCATCCTCGACGAGGTTTGGGCAGACGATTCGGTCTTTCCCAACACCGAAAAATATGGCGAGCGTCCGCAGAGCGCTATGGTGATAACCGATAAGGTGGGCAATATCGTGGGCATCGCGGGCGGCCGCGGAGAAAAGACCGACAAGCTGGGCTTCTCCTTTGCCACCGATGCGCGCCGTCAGCCCGGCTCGTCCATCAAGCCTCTGTCCACCTACGGGCCGGCGATGGACGCGGGCGTGATTGTGCCGAGCAGCACGGTTTATGATAAGGCGTTGACGCTTGATGATAACGGCAGACCCTGGCCGATGAACGACGGCCGCATGCCGTCCGGCCGCGCGATGAGCGTGGAAAGCGGTATTACAAGTTCGGTCAACACAATCGCGGTGCAGGTGCTCAATGCTCTGACCCCGCAGGCCTCCTATGATTTTATGACCCAGCGTTTGGGCTTTCAGGATTCGCTCGTCAGCAACCGTACCGAGGCGGATGGTCGTGTATCTACCGACATCGCGCTCGCGCCGCTGGCGCTCGGCGGACTGACCGACGGCGTGACCGTGCGCGAGATGGCGGGCGGCTTTGCCGCCTTCATCAACGAGGGTGTGTATGGTGGCACCCGCACCTATACGCAGGTGCTCGATTCCGAGGGCAATGTTGTACTTGAGAACACCCCGTCGACCAACCTTGGCTTTGAACATGTGCGCACCGCCTACTATATGCTCGACTGCATGCAAAACGTCACCTCCTACGGCACGGCATCCGGCATTCAGATCCCGGGTGTGCAGACTGCGGGCAAGACCGGTACAACCACCTCGAACACCGATATTTGGTTCTGTGGCGTCACGCCCACCTACTCCGCAGCGGTCTGGGTTGGCTATGAGCATAACTATACACTGGGCGGGCTGTACGGCCGCAATGCGGCGAACATCTGGCTTGAGGTTATGGAAAAGGTGCACGAGGGCGACTCCGGTCTGGTGTTCGACTCGCACCCAGATGACTTTGTGACCAAAACCTACTGCATGGATACCGGGCTGCTGGCATCGGGTGCCTGCCGCTCGGCAGGACGTGCGGCGTCCGGCCGCTTCTGGGCGGATCAGGTGCCAACCGAGACCTGTAGCCATCAGGGCATCACGACCTCTTATGATCTGGGCCGCACCATCGGCATCGAGGTTGAGGAGGAAGAGGAAGAAGAACCCGAGGGAACCGAGAACCCGGCGACCGATCCGTCGATCGATCCAGAAACCGGGCTGCCAATAACACCAACCGACCCAGAGGGCGGCGGCACAACCGGCGGCGGCACGACTGGCGGTGAGACGGGCGGCGGCACGACCGGCGGCGAAACAGGCGGCGGCACGACCGGCGGCGAGACGGGCGGCGGCACGACCGGCGGCGAGACGGGCGGCGGCACGACCGGCGGCGAAACGGGCGGCGGCACGACTGGCGGCGAAACGGGCGGCGGCACGACTGGCGGCGAAACGGGCGGCGGCACGACCGGCGGCGAAGCGGGCGGCGGAACAACGGCGCCCCCATCAGATGATCCGGAGGCATAAACTGCGCCAGTGGGCGTAAACTAACAACCGAACACCGTTCAGCGCCGCACAAGGCCGCACACATCGGGGAGGTAGCGGTGCCCTGTACCCGCAATCCGCTAAAGCGGGGATGATGCGGGCAAGGAGGAACGCATGCGCGGCGCAGCGGCCGCCCAAAGGGCAATGACAGACCGGTACTGCGCAACGGAGGACCGTGAACCATGTCAGGCGGGGAACCGAGCAGCATTAAGCGGAAACCATCGTGTGCCGCAGAGCTGCCGATCTCGAGCCCAAACCGCGGAAAGGCAGCCGGGCATGCGCTTTCGAATTGACCGCGTGCGGTCTTGTGGGGCGCTGAACGGAAATAGGATTGAAATTTGCGCTTTTAGCTAAAAGGACCAAATCCGGCATACATCTGGGTATATTCCGGGCAGGACATAAGTTTCGATCAGCGTAACTTTTGCGCGCCGGCGCATACCAAAATCCATGCATATGGCGCAGCGGATTATGAAAATTGTGGCGCTGCGGGGATTTTCCATTACAGTGCGCGCATGGCGCGCAACGAAAGACGCTTGGAGGCGGGCTTGCGCCCGCCTCTTTTGCAGTGTGCGGTGCAGTGTGCGGAGGAACGCTTTGCCGCTTGGGTGCAGCTGACCCTTGCATCTCATTTGAATTTGGAAAGGAGTTGTGCACAGCGTGTATCAGGCGCTATATCGCAAGTGGCGTCCGCAGACGTTTGCGGATGTGATCGGCCAGCAGCATATTACGGATACGCTGCGCGCGCAGCTTAAGTCCGGCCGTCTGAGCCACGCCTATCTGTTCACCGGCACGCGCGGCACAGGCAAGACCACCTGTGCTAAGATTTTGGCGCGCGCGGTCAACTGCGAGCGCCCAGTAAACGGTGACCCGTGCAACGAGTGCATGGCATGCCGCGGCATTCTGGACGGTTCGGTACTCGACGTGACTGAGATCGACGCGGCCTCGAACAACGGCGTGGACAACATCCGCGACCTGCGCGACGAGACGCGCTACACGCCCGCACAGGTCAGAAAGCGTGTGTTCATCATCGACGAGGTGCATATGCTTTCGATCGGCGCGTTCAACGCGCTGCTTAAAACGCTCGAGGAGCCGCCCGAGCATGTGCTGTTCATTCTGGCGACGACCGAGCTGCACAAAGTGCCGGCGACCATACTGTCACGTTGCCAGCGGTTTGACTTTCGGCGTATTGGAGCGGAGGACATTGCCCGCCGTCTGCTCGATGTGGCGGCAGGTGAGGATATTGCGCTGACCGAGGGCGCAGCGCGGCTGATTGCTCGCCTGGCCGACGGCGCGATGCGAGACGCGCTGTCCATGCTCGATCGCGCGGCGGCTGCCGGCGCGGTGGACGAGCAGACTGTGATCACCGCGCTCGGCGTGCTTGGCCAGGATGACGGCATGCATTTGGCAGAGTCGTTTAAGGCGGGAGATCTCGCCGCGGCGATCGCTCTGCTGGATGAGGCCTACAACGCAGGACGCGATCTGGCCGCGGTCTTCGATCAAATGCTCGGCCTGATCCGAGACGCGCTGCTCGTCAAGACGAGCAAGACCGATGTTTCGGCGCTCATTTCGCCCGCGTACAGTGTCAAGACCCTGCAAAAGCTGTGCGACGGGCTGTCCGCTTCGACGCTCATCGCGTGGAGCCGCGTGATCGGTGGAGTGCTTGAGCGCATGCGCAGCGCGGCCAACCGCCGGGTCGAGGCCGAGCTGTGCGCTGTGCGGCTGTGCAGCCTGGGCGCGGAGGACTATGATTCGCTCGGTGGGCGCGTTGAGGCGCTGGAGGAAAAAATCAAAAATGGCGTGCCGGTGCAGGTTGCGCCGCGTGCGGCGGCGCCCGCACGCGGTATGGATGCGCCGCTTTCCCCGAAGGACGAGGACCCGCCCCCGCCGCCGGACGACAGCGACGCGCCGCCCTGGCCTGGTGAGGCGCAGCGGCAGACCGGCGATGCACCAGCAAAAGCAGCGCCGCCTGGGGCGGATACCGCCGCCGCGCCGGTCGATTGGCCGCACTGGCCGCGGCTGCTCGAATCGTTGACCGGTAAGATCAACACCGGTGCGCACACCAATCTCAAACTGTCCGCGCGGGGCATCATGGAAGACGGCGCGCTGGTCATCCTGTGTGAGGATGGCATCACCGCAATGCTCGCCCGGGCTGAGCCGACTATCAAAGTCATCCGAGAGCAGGCGGCGGCGCTCGCGGGAGCGCCGGTCAAGGTCAAGGTGCGTGAGGCGGGCGATGATCCGGTGCATGGAAAAAATACTGCGGTCGACGAGCTCATCGGCCGCGCGAAAGCGTTTGACATTCAGGTAAAAGAACTATAAGGAGGACATAGCCATATGGCAAAGGGAAAGGGCTTTGGCGGCGGCTTCGGCGGCATGAACATGCAGGCGATGATGAAGCAGGCGCAGAAAATGCAGGAGAATATGCTTAAAGCGCAGGAGGAGATCGCCCAGATGGAGACCACGGGCACTGCGGGCGGCGGCATGGTGACGGCGACTGTCATCGGCACCTCGGTAATCAAATCCATCGAGATTAAGCCCGACGTGGTCGACCCAGATGACATTGATATGCTGCAGGATCTGGTTGTCGCGGCGGTCAACGAGGCGCTCAAAGCTGCGGTGGATAAGTCACAGAGCCAGATGTCGGCCATCACGGGCGGCATGGACGGACTGGGCGGCGGCCTGTTCTGATGGACTTTTTCGCACCGCCGGTCGAGCGGCTGATCGAGGAATTTGCTAAGCTGCCCGGTATCGGACAGAAGACTGCGCAGCGGCTGGCGTTCTATGTGCTCGACCTGCCAAAGGAGGACGCCGAACGCTTTGCCGATGCAATACGCGAAGCCAAGGCGCGCACTTTCACCTGCAAGCGCTGCCAGAACCTGACCGACAGTGAGACCTGCCCGATCTGCGCGGATAAGGCGCGTGACCAGCAGACCATTTGCGTGGTCGCCGAGCCACGTGACGTCATTGCGTTTGAGCGCACCAAGGAATATAAGGGCCTTTATCATGTGCTGCACGGTACGCTATCGCCCATGGGGCATGTCGGTCCGGACGATATTCGCATCCGTGAGTTGGTGCAGCGCGTGGCTGACGAGGACACAAAGGAGGTTATCCTGGCCACCAACCCCGACACCGAGGGCGAAGCGACGGCAATGTATATTTCGCGGTTGTTGCAGCCGTTTGGCATCAAGATCACCCGCCTGGCGTATGGCATTCCGGTCGGCGGGCATTTGGAATTTGTCGATGAAGTGACGCTCACCCGCGCGCTCGAGGGGCGGCAGGAGCTGTGATTTCCGGCGCGCGGTCTGCATCGCGCGCACTGCGCGGAAAAAACAGGAACGGCCGGACTGTCGTCCGGCCGTTCCCGCAATAAAAGGTAGGATAGAGAGTAGAAAGCAAGAACATGTGGGGGGATCTTACGCTTTCCACAGCTATAATGATAAAATGGTATTGTGTACATTTTGTGTACATTTCGCAAAAAATTGAGTTTTCATCGGATCGGGAGGAATAGGGCCAGTGGCAGACCTGAAAAAAGAAATCGAAAACCGGCGCACATTTGCGATCATTTCACATCCGGATGCGGGCAAGACGACCATAACGGAAAAGTTCCTGCTCTATGGCGGCGCCATTCAGGAGGCGGGCATGGTCAAGGGCAAGAAAAACAGCCGCCATGCGGTTTCAGATTGGATGGAGATCGAAAAACAGCGCGGCATTTCGGTCACGTCCTCGGTTTTGCAGTTCCGGTATGAGGGCAAGTGCGTCAACATCCTTGACACACCAGGCCACCAGGATTTCTCCGAGGATACCTACCGCACGCTGATGGCGGCGGACGCGGCGGTTATGGTTATCGACGCGTCCAAGGGCGTTGAGGCGCAGACGCGCAAGCTGTTTAAGGTGTGCGCGATGCGCGGCGTGCCGATCTTCACCTTTATCAACAAGATGGACCGCGAGGCGCGCGACCCGTATGAGCTGCTCGAGGAGATCGAAAACGAGCTTGGCATTGGCACATTTGCGGTCAACTGGCCGATTGGCTCGGGCAAGCGGTTTAAGGGCGTATACGACCGTATGGACGACGAGGTCATCGCCTTTGAAGGCGCGGATTTTCGCCATGAGGTCAAGGCGCAGCGCCTGTCGATCGACGATCCCATCCTCGAGGGTCTGCTGCCCGCGGATCAGTACCAGACGCTGATCGACGACGTTGAGCTGCTTTCGGGCGCAGGCGATGCGTTTGACCTGGCAGCCGTGCACGAAGGGAGACTGTCGCCGGTGTTTTTTGGCTCGGCGTTGACCAATTTTGGTGTCGAACCGTTTCTGAAGAAGTTTTTGCAGATGACCCCGCCGCCGACTGCCCGCACAGCGGATATTGGCGTGATCGACCCGTTTGAGGAGCACTTTTCGGCATTCGTGTTCAAGATTCAGGCGAACATGAACAAGGCCCACCGCGACCGTATTGCGTTCATGCGCATTTGCTCAGGCAAGTTTGTGCGTGGGCAGGAGGTGCTGCACATGCAGTCGGGCAAAAAGATGACGCTTGCCGCGCCGCAGCAACTGATGGCGCAGGACCGTGCGATCGTGGACGAGGCCTACGCGGGCGACATCATCGGCATTTTCGACCCGGGCGTGTTCTCGATCGGCGATACGGTGTGCGACCCTGCGCGCAAATGCGTGTTCTCGGGCATACCGACCTTCGCGCCCGAGCTGTTTGCCACTGTGCGGCAGAAAGACACCTTAAAACGCAAGCAGTTTGTCAAGGGCGTTGAGCAGATTGCGCAGGAGGGCGCCATCCAGATCTTCCGCGAGCCGGGCGCGGGCATGGAGTCGGTCATTGTCGGCGTGGTGGGCGTTTTGCAGTTCGAGGTGCTTGAATATCGCCTGAAAAACGAGTATAACGTTGAGATCATCCGCGAAGGCCTGCCATATGAACATATCCGCTGGGTAGAAAACGACGAGGAGGGCTTTGACATCAAAACGCTCCAGCTGACGAGCGATACCAAGATTGTTGAGGATCTCAAGGGCAACAGCCTGCTGCTGTTTTCTTCGCTGTGGAATATCACCTACGCGCTCGACCACAACGAGGGGCTGCGGCTGGCGGAGTTTTCGGAAAACGCCTGACGGGTCGTACTCGGTGAGGACAAAGCAAAGCCGGGTTATTTACAGCTATAGCGGCGCGTTTGTAATTCTCTATGCCAAAACATCTCAGGCGAAAAATAAAAGAGCGGCCAACTGGCCGCTCTTTTGTTTCATTTTCATTAGAGAGATACAGCGCCGCTTTATCGCACTGGGCACACACCGCCCGCACACTCGGATTCACCGATGTCCAGCTCGGTTTCCTCCTGCTCGTAACGCGATAGCAACGAGGGGTTAAATGGCTTCATCGCCGCCAGGCGGCGCTCGTACTCCGCCTGGTCGATGGCCTCATAGGGCATCAGCTCGTAGAAACTATCGTCATAGCTGAGGAAGGACAGGGCGACGACGTCGTCCCAATTATCCCACACCCACTGCTCGACCGCATCCCACTCGTTCTCACGCACATGCACGGTGATCGAGCAGTTATGGTCGACATAGTGCTGCATGAACATCTTATAGGTTTCAAGCTGCTCAATGGCTGATACGTCAGCTTTGACGCGGCCCTCGGGCGCCTTGACGGGGAACTCTACCACCTTGGTGGTCGGATCATCAGGATCCTGGCCGACCTCAGGCAGCACGGGATAGCCCAGCTCCTCGCACACCTTGCACAGCGGATCGGCCGCCGTGATGCGCACACGGCGGATGTAGTAAGGCGCGTGCGAGTAGTGTACGCCGCTCGATACCGTGGGCAGCAGCGAGAGCGTGCCCTCGGGCTTGAGCGTGGTCACCAGCAAGGGCTGCTTGCCACCCAGACGCGCTGCGATTGCGTGCGCCGCATCGTGCGCGATCTGACGCAGCTCATCGAGCAGCGCAGCCTGTGCCTCGCGGTCCATACCGACGGCGTTGACCATGTCCTGCCAGCCGGTCATCGAGCAGCCGAGCAGACGATCGCGCTGCTGCACGGCATTCCAGTGATGCAGCTCAAGCTCGCGGCAGGTCATGCGGTAGCCCGCGCGCACGGAAAGACGCTGTGCTTCGATCAGCGCAGGCTTGTCCAGCTTACCATCCTTGACAAAGGCCATAACGTTGACCGTCGTCAGATTGCATAGGCCGTTGCTGTCGAGCAGGATCTCGCCGCAGGGGTTGCAGCCGTTGAAGTTCGGACGGCGCTTGGCGCCGGCCTCCTCGTTGATCCAGCCCGGCTCGCCCGAGTAGCGCATCTGCTGCAAATGCCAGTGCAGCTTTTTGCGCGTGGGCTTGCGCCGGTAGTAGATCGAGTTGTTGCTCATCTGACGGTGGGCGATTGATTTGTCGATTTCCCAGTGGCCGCGTACCTGACGGTACAGGTCGCTCTTGGCCTGGATGCACGCCTGGTCGTCCGCGTCGATCAGACCGATCTCCGAGGTGCGGCGCACACCGCCCGAAACGACGTTTTCGCCGATGATGTTAGCGATGTCTAGCAGGTCGATCGGCCGAAGCGCAACCCAAACCGCACCGTCGCGCTTGCCCGCTGCAACGATCACCTTGTGGATCTTGTCGAGCATGGACATCATCGAGCCAAAGCCGCTGGCCGTGCCGCCAAAGGTGCGCAGCTTTTCGCCCTTGGGCCGGATCGAGTCGTATACAACGATCAGGCGGTGAATTTTGCGGTATTCGCGGTTGGACAGCAGGTCGAAATAATGTGTCAGCGCCTGCGCCCAGCCTTCTTTGGAATCGCCCACGGTAAGGGTCGCGGTGTCGTGCGCGAAGGTCAGGTCGGTGTATTCCAGGCGCGCATAGGTCGGCACCGGATCGTAGGACTTGTGCAGGATCTCAAGATCGGTGCGCACGGGCGGCAGCTTGTCCGCATCCGATTGCAGCACGCGCACGCCTACACCGCTGCCTACCATCAGCAGATAGAACAGATCGTGATAAGCGGTAAAGTTATCAATTACAGTAAAAGCGCAGTTGTAGTTGGCCATGGGGTACATCTCTGCGACCGGCGTACCGCCGACCCACAGTGTGCGCCCCGAAAGGAACTGCCGCATGTGGTAGATATTATCAAACAGCTTTTCGGCTTCCTCGCGCGGGGTGGGTGCGAGCGAGCAGTTGTATTCGACCGCGCGGCGCACGGTCTCCCACCAGAACTCGCGGCGGCCCATACGGGGCAGAAAGCGCGCATAGGTTCGCGTGTAGACGAAAGCGCCCAGCTGGCCCATGGGGTTGGGCGCATGCTTATAAGGGCTCAAGAACTCGCGCGAGAGCAGACCTTCGGTTTCTTCGCCGCGCGCGCGCTCCTTTTGCTTTTCCATGCGGTAACGGATATAGGCCTTTGCTGTATGGTAGAGCTGCTGCTCGAGCAGGGTCTCCTCAACCGTGTCTTGAATGTTCTCGATGTAAACCGTTTCCTCCCCGCGTGCCTCGAGCTTGGAGACGACCCCCTCGGTGACACGAACGATCGCCTCTTCATCATGTTCGCCTGCGGCGGCGGCGGCCAGCGTTACCGCCCGCTGGATAAAGCCGGCATCAAAAGGCACGATCGTGCCACTGCGCTTCTTGACGTTCATAAATAACCTCCGAACAGTATATCATGTAGATAAAACATAAACCATGCGCTATATATAGTATATGATAAAAAGCGTTCTGTCAATCCCTGTCCGCCTGTGCCATGAAAAAAATAATTCGGTCATTTTGTGCGGTCTGCCCGAAAATGCGGCCGGCGGGCCGCGCTGGATAGGCAGGCTATTCCCAATCTGAGAACAGCGCGCCCTCGACGCAGCGCAGATTTTCAATAGGGATGCGGGTGCGGTCTGCCAGCAGCAGCCCGGTCTGCGTGTCGATCTGTACTACCTGTCCGCAGGCCGTATGGTAGGCGCCGCCCGGTTTGTGTGCATCGGGCAGGAAATAGGTCAGCGAGACGGTGGGCCGTTCGGCCAGATGGCGGCGCAGCAGCTGGAGACGGCGGTCGAGCACGGCCTGCTCGTGCTCGTCGAGAGCGGCGGACGGGTCGGTCGTCCGCGCAGTCTCGCGGATTGCCTCGTCGTGCCCGGTGAGCGCGGCAAAGGGCGCGAACTGCGCCGCGCGGGCACAGCGGGGCATACGCGCCCGTCCGGCTGCCGGTTCGGGATGGGGCAGCGCGAGCAGGTCGTCATAACGGGCTGTACCCGGTTTGTCGTGTGGCCTCATGCGCGGTGCCCGCCGATCTGCGCGTTGCGGCTGAGGGCGGTCGCGCCCTCCAACAGATCCATGCCGCAAAACAGCGCGTTTTTGCCGTATTTGTGCCGGATGGACAGCATGGCCTGCTGCATGTGCCGCTCGCGCAGGCGCGCTGCCTGCTCGCGTTGGCGGGCGGCATAGTCGGTGAACAGGTCAAGCTGCTCATACTGCTCGGCTGCGGCGGCCGTGCGCTCATCTACCACATGACCGGCCGCGATCGTCAGCCGGCGTACGAGAAGGCGGGGGTCAGCCAGATGGTCGAACAGGTCGAGCAGTGCGTCTGTGATCTGCTGCGCGGAGGCGGTGGGGCGGCCGAGGCTTGCCGTGCCGTGGGCGTGCTGGGGCGCCTGGCGGCCGTAAAAGTCGGTTGTGACCGGGCCGGTGTACTGCGCGCGGCGGACGGGGTCGGTCAGGTTTGTGATGTCGTAGCCGACGGTCAGCGTCACCCGGTCGGCTGCCAAATGCTTGGCAAGCAGATCGAGCGCGAGCTGCACGGCCATCTCACGCAGCACCAGCCGTGCCCGGTCGAAAGGGTAGGGCGCGTGCAGCACCTGCCCCGCGCCCAGGCTGCGGGCAGCCGGGCGATAGGCTTTGATGTCGGCCATCGTGCACGGCTCCCAGCCCCAGGCATGGTCAATGAGCAGCTCGGCGTTCACGCCGAACAGCCGGTAGAGCAGATTCTGGTTGTGGTAGTCGCCCGGCCCGCCGAGCGAGCAGCGTGCAATATCACCCATGGTGAGCAGCCCGTGCGCCGCGAGCTTTTGGGCGTAGCCGCGCCCGACGCGCCAGAAGTCGGTCAGCGGCTGGTGCGCCCACAGCAGACGGCGGTAGGTCTGTTCGCTCAGCGTTGCAATGCGCACGCCGTTTCGGTCAGGCTGGACATGCTTGGCTACAATGTCCATCGCCACCTTGCATAGATAGAGGTTGCTGCCGATGCCGGCAGTTGCCGTGATACCGGTCGCACGCAGAACATCCTGCACGATGCGCTGCGCGAGCGCCCGAGCGGACAGGCCATAAGTTGCAAGATAAGGAGTGACATCCATGAACACCTCGTCGATCGAGTAGACGTGGATGTCCTCAGGCGCGACATATTGCAGATAGATCTCATAGATGCGCGTGCTGTATTCGATATAATGCGCCATGCGCGGCACGGCGGTAATATAGGAGAGCGCGAGCGCGGGATTGGTAGAAAGTGCGGCGGCATCGCACGACTGCCCCGCAAGCCGGCGGCCGGGCGCGCGCCTGCAGCGCGCCGCATTGACCCGGCGCACCTGCTGCACAACCTCGAACAGACGCGCGCGGCTGGGAATGCCGTAGGCCTTGAGCGCGGGAGACACGGCAAGGCAGATGGTCTTTTCCGTGCGGCTTTCGTCCGCCACGACCAGGTGAGTCGTCAGCGGGTCAAGGCCGCGCTCGATGCACTCGACAGAGGCGTAAAAGGACTTCAGATCAATAGCAAGATAGGTGCGGTTGGGCACAGCGTACGCCTCCTTTGGCAGAGAATACGAACAAGTGTTCGATACAATTATAGCGCGTTTGGCGGGAAAAGCAAGAGGTTTTTTGCGGTTGGAAAGATTTGGACAGCTGTGCGGCAAAAAAGACTTTTTAGATGGTGAAAGAAAAAACTTGACAAATCCCGCGCGATAGCATACACTATTACCACAGAGAAGAAATTCTATTAGATTCGTAGGAAAAGGAGGAGACCGTGATGCTTTCGATCCGGAAAGAAATGTGCATGATGTGCGGTTCTGCTCGTTTTTCTGCGGCGCGGCCATAATCAGGCCGCAAAGCTGTAAGCGGGCCGCTTGTCATGCGGCGCGCACAGTATAGACGGAAGACGAGCGGAAAGCAGGCCTCTGCTTTCCGCTTTTATTTTGAAAAGGAGGCATGGACGTGGACCAGGACTGCATTGTCAGCATACAAAACCTAAACAAGACCTTTCTCGGCCGCGCGGGCACAGTGACGGCGCTGGACGGTGTCAATCTGGACATCCGCCGCGGCGAGATATTCGGCATCATCGGCCTGTCGGGTGCGGGAAAGTCGACGCTCGTGCGCTGCATCAACTTTCTCGAAAGGCCAACTGCGGGCACGGTCATGGTGGATGGACAGGCGCTTGGAGGGCTCTCTAAAAAGCAGCTGCGCCAAGCACGCCGGTCGATGGGTATGATTTTTCAGCAGTTTAACCTTTTGCAGCAGCGCACAGCACTGCAAAATATCTGCTTTCCGCTTGAGATTGCAGGCGTAAAAAAGGCAAAGGCCGAGGCGCGGGCACGCGAGCTGCTCGAAACCGTCGGTCTCAGTGACCGGGCGGACAACTATCCCTCCCAGCTTTCGGGCGGGCAGCAGCAGCGCGTGGCGATTGCCCGCGCGCTGGCAGCAAACCCCAAGATCCTGCTGTGCGACGAGGCGACCAGTGCGCTCGATCCGACGACCACGCGCTCGATCCTCGCGCTGCTCAAGCAGATCAATAAAACGCTCGGCATCACGATCATCGTTATCACGCACGAGATGGCGGTCATCGAGGAGATCTGTCAGCGTGTGGCGATCATCGACTCGAGCCGCATTGCCGAGGTCGGCCCGGTCGAGCAGGTGTTCACCCGCCCGGCTTCGGCGATGGCAAAGCAGCTCATCTATCCGGATGGGGGGCGTGACAAGCTCGCCACCGGCCGGCACTACTGTCGCATCGTGTTTGACGGTAACTCGTCGTTCGAGCCGGTGGTGTCGAATATGGTGCTCGAGTGCAAGGCGCCGGTCAACATCATGTTTGCTGATACCAAGGACATCGATGGACGCGCTTACGGTCAAATGATCTTACAACTTCCCGAGGACGAGCGTGCGGCAAAGCGTGCGCTGGCGTACCTCGAAACCCAGAACGTGCATGTAGAGGAGGGCGATGCGGATGCTTTCACCTGAAGTTTGGGCACAAAGCCTGTGGGAGACCCTGTATATGGTCATCGTATCGACCGCGGTGTCCTATCTGATCGGCCTGCCGCTCGGACTACTGCTGGTCGTAACCGGTAAGGACGGCATCCGCCCGATGCCGGCGCTCAATGCGGCGTTGGGCGTGATCGTCAACATCCTGCGTTCGATTCCATTTTTGATCCTCGCGGTTATGATCACGCCGATGACGCGCCTGATTGTCGGCCGCGCGATCGGTACGACCGCGATGATCGTGCCGCTGACCGTGGCGGCTGCGCCCTATGTAGCGCGCATGGTCGAGTCCTCGATCAAAGAGGTGCCTTTCGGCGTGATCGAGGCCGCGCAGTCGATGGGAGCCAGTCCGTGGCACATCGTGTGGAAGGTGCTCGTGCCCGAGGCCAAGCCTTCGCTCATGGTGGGCGGCGCGATCTCGATCGTGACCATTCTCGGCTATTCCGCGATGGCGGGCTTTATCGG
>NZ_CALWJJ010000006.1 GCF_944380985.1 uncultured Agathobaculum sp.
GAAACCCCGGACAACACACCGGAGCAGCCGGAGGAAACCCCGGACAACACACCGGAGCAGCCGGAGGAAACCCCGGACAACACACCGGAGCAGCCGGAGGAAACCCCGGATAACACACCGGAGCAGCCGGAGGAAACCCCGGACAATACACCTCAGCTCCCGGATAACAATAATCCGGAGGGCGATACCGAACAAAGCCCGGAGCAGGACAATAGCATCCCGCAGGGCGATTTTGCCGCACAGGTCGTTGCATTGGTCAACGCCGAGCGAGCCAAATATGGTTTGTCTGCGCTGAAGGTTGACGCCAAAGTGCAGCAGGCAGCGCTGGTGCGCGCAAAAGAGACCGCACAGTCATTTTCCCATACACGCCCGGACGGCTCGTCTTTCTCGACCGCGCTGACACAGGCGGGCGTATCCTACCGCACAGCAGGTGAGAATATTGCCTATGGACAGAGCACCCCGCAGCAGGTGATGAACGCATGGATGAATTCGTCCGGCCATCGCGCAAACATTCTCAAGGCGAACTATACCACCATTGGCGTGGGCTATACGGTAATCAACGGCACAGCGTACTGGGCGCAGCTGTTTACATCGTAATCATAAAAGCATATATAGAAAAGCCTGCCATCCGGCAGGCTTTTCTATTACTATTGCGCGGCGTCGAACTTATTCCGATCCCCTCAGGCCGAAAGCGGGTATTCTGTGCCGTTGAGGACGACGGCCTGCACGTCCGCCAGGTCAAAAGTCTGGGCGAGGACATAGGCGGCGGTATCGGCATCATATCCGGAGTCTGCGCCAAAGCCCATTGCGTACAGCGTCTGGTAGGTTTCGCTTGCGTTGTCCAGTACGATCTGTTCGGTACCGTCCTTCATTTTGACGGCAATGCGCTCAATTCGGTCAATCAGCACTTCGTCCGCCTGCTGTGCGCTAATGCGCAAGCCGATTTGTGAAAGCGTGATCGCGCCATCCGCGGTCTGGTAATAGGGCATACGTTCAAATTCCGGCAAAGGTACATCGAGCACGATCAAAGCGGTGCTCGAACTCCCGTCGCCCCAGGTCTGCCACTTGCCTTGCTCCTGCGCGACCAAATGCAGCGGCGTGCCCAGTGTATAGTCGCCGCTCGGGATGAAAGCGCCTTCTATATAATAGTCGTTGTCGGTCGAACGGCTTTCGTCCAGATAGAACCGGCCGCCGCAGAAGCCAAAGTCGCCGTCGTAGACCACGGAAAAGATATACTGTCCATCTTTCACATTAACACATTCGGAAAGCTGTCCCCAGACGATATCCGGATTCTGATATTTTGCCATTACTTCACTGGTCTCAAACGGCATCACACCATCGCCCGTCTTGTTTTGCAGGTGCAGGCTGACAAGCCCTACACCCGCGCTTTCGTCATACAGCACAGACTCGACCGTCATACGGTACTTGTCGTTTTCGTCGGTTGCCGCACCCGGTTCGGGCGTGACCGTGTAGTTGTTCAGCAGCTGCTCATCCGTGCCGTTGAGCAGCAGGGTAAAGTGCCGTCCAATGGCCTGCGGCAGGTCGCTTGCAGCGAACGCCGTACCGCCGATGCAAACCGTGGCAGCAGCTAGTGCGGCAGAAATTGTGCGCCGCAGCGGGAAACGCCGCGCGTGCGGCGGCTGTTTGGGCAGGCTGTCCAGTGTCTGACGCACGCACCGGTCAAATTCGCCGGTCATTTTGGGAAAATCATTATGGTTAATCATGCAAAGCACGCCCTTTCCAGATTTTTGCGAAGTTGTTCGCGCGCGACACGCAGGCGGGTTTTGACTGTTCCCTCCGGCACGCCGAGCATACCGGCGATTTCGCGCGTTTTAAATCCCTCCAAATAGTACAGCACAACCGGCAGACGGTATTTTGTATCAAGCGATAGTAAAGCCGTATGCAAATCGCTGTAATCATCTGCCGCAGGAGTGGGGATGGCCTCGGCGGCCGCAGCCTCATAGGGCGCAAGCCGCCGCCGCAGGCGCAGCATAGCGCTACATTCGTTGATCAGGATGCGTGTCAGCCAGGTTTTAAAGTATTTGGGCTTTTTGAGCGTTTCCAGCCGCTCCCATGCGCGCAGGATAGCCTGTTGTGCCGCGTCCGCGCAGTCATGCTCATTGCCCAGCATGGCCTTGGCTACACGGTAGAGCGTCGGCTCAGCATCCAGAACCGCGGCGGTAAATTGGGTCTTGTCCATCATTGATGCAACGTCCTTTCCGAAAGCAAATGGCGGCCGCTTGCTTCTGCTTTCACCTATTAGATAAATCGGATAGCGATTTGGTTTTTCAGTATACAGGTTTTCTATATATATGTCAAAAAAAAACGGCTGCAGCGAGTGGCTTTATAAATCCCAATGTATGACAAATAGGACGTATAATAGCCAAATGGGAAAAGTGTGCAAAACCAATAGACATAGGTCGATTTGTGTGGTATACTAACGCTAATCCGATATGCTGGTGGAAACATGCAAGCTAGAGGAATGTGAATTTTATTGATATTAAATATCAAATAAAATTTTATATTTATTTTTTTAAAAAAGCTATTGACATTTCATTGGAACAATACTATACTGAGGATGTTCCAATTAGAGAAAGGAAGGAACGAATTGAGAATCACACATGAGGCGGACTATGCAATTCGTGTGACCTATTGCTTGGCGCTTTCTGGAAGCAAGCAGTGCGCAAAGGAAATCTCAGAGAGCGCCGGTGTCACGCTACGTTTTGCGCTGAAAATTCTGCGCAAGTTAACGCAGTCTGGTATCACGAGATCCTACAAGGGTGTTGCTGGTGGCTATGAACTCAACCGTGCCCCTTCCGAAATCAGTTTGGGAGAGATCATCGAATGCATTGACGGGCCAATCGCGATCAACCAGTGCCTGTCCAATGAGTTTCAATGTTCTCAAGTAGGCAACCGGAGGGAATGTGATTTCCATCGGGTCTTCGGAGAGATCAATCGGTCCTTGCGAGATCAGCTATGTTCCATCACGATGGATCAATTCGTTCCATCCGCAAAATAAGAAAGGATTTAGGAGGAAAAAACATGAAGAAGTTTGTTTGTACCGTATGTGGTTATGTACATGAGGGCAATTCCGCGCCGTCTGAGTGCCCGATCTGCCACGCATCCGCTGAGAAGTTCAAGGAGCAGACCGGTGACAGAACTTGGGCTGCAGAGCATGTAGTCGGCGTTGCCAAGGGTGCGCCGGAAGAGATCCTGCAGGGCCTGCGCGAGAACTTCCAGGGCGAGTGCTCTGAGGTTGGTATGTATCTGGCGATGTCCCGTGTTGCATACCGCGAAGGTTATCCGGAGATCGGCGAGTACTGGCGCCGCGCTGCTCTGGAAGAGGCTGAGCATGCCGCCAAGTTTGCTGAGCTGCTGGGCGAAGTGCTGACTGACTCCAGCAAAAAGAACCTCGAGATGCGTGTTGACGCTGAGAACGGCGCTACCATGGGCAAGTTCGAGCTGGCTAAGCTGGCCAAGGAGCATGGCCTGGATGCTATCCATGACACCGTTCATGAGATGGCCCGCGACGAGGCCCGTCACGGCAAGGCGTTCGAGGGCCTGCTGAACCGCTACTTCGGCTAATTTAAAACTAAAATTTCAAATTTTAAAGAGGGAACAGAAAAACTTGTTCCCTCTCTTTTTATCTTGCCGGCGCGCCGGGCGCAGTGTGTTCACTGGAGAAAAGAGGACGGCTCTTGTCAACCAGTGTGCAGCGTGATAAAATAAAATGAATACCGGGGGGACGGCAGTCTTCCGGAAGGAGAGAACAGGAATGGCAAGGAAGAAAAAAACGCGGCGACAGTTCAGGCCGCAATCCCACGCCGCAATCTACGCGGTAGCGGTCGTCTACCTGGGCTATTTGCTGATTCAGATGGTGCGCGCTGCCATTGCCGGCGGTCCGGATGCTCCAGAGGCGCTCCATCTGGTGCTTGGCGTTGTAGTGCTTGGCGGCGGAATTGTGCTGCTGGGCTTTATGATCTGGCGCATGATGCACCTGAAACCGGCCGAAAACCAGCAGGAGACCACTCCCGGTCAGCAGGAGGAGCAACAGCCAGACGAGGAAAACTAAGTTGGTTTACGTCGGCAGAAACATATTCGGAAAGCGGAATGTTTCTGCCGGAAATTTTTTTGTAATTTAAACGCCGAGAATCCATTGTATACCAGGGTTTTCATGGAAATCGATTGTGCAAACTGACGAGAGAAAAGCCATTTTTTCGCAGATTTATATTGCGCTTTGTTCGATAGTCATGCTATAATATGTATGCATTAGGAAAACATCCGATGCTATTATCTCGAAGGAGGATCAAACAAATGAAAAAGAAACTTCTCTCCCTGCTTTTGGCGGGCGCCATGACAGTGGGTCTCGCTGCCTGTGGAAACGGTGGCGACACCCCTGCGGAAACCCCCTCGGACAACCCGGATGCAACTGCAAGCGACGCCAATGTGGCGGTGTTTTATTATGCATATTCTGATGCGTTCATTTCGAGTGTCCGCTCTGCGCTGGATACGGCTCTGACGGGTGCTGGCATCGAGCCTCAGAACTTTGACGGCAACAGCAGCCAGACCACCCAGAACGAGTACATCACCACCGCGCTGGCAAACGGTGCTAACATCCTGCTTGTAAACCTGGTTGATACCGCGTCGATCGATACGGCTAACGCCATCATTGAGCAGGCTGACGCTGTGGGCGCTCAGGTTGTATTCTTTAACCGTGCGGTTGAGGGCACCGACCAGGAGGGCGTAGTCCTCAATGCCCATGAAAACGTGGCCTTCGTAGGCACCGATGCTCCCGAGGCAGGCCACCTGCAGGGCGAGATGATCGGCAACTATTTGGTGGAGAACTTTGACGCTGTCGACCTCAATGGCGACGGTCAGATCAGCTATGCCATGTTCATGGGTCAGGTAGGTAACGTAGAGGCCATCTACCGCACCCAGTACAGCGTAGAAGACGCCAATGCCATCCTGGCTGAGAACGGCCACGAGAATGCCCTGGTTTACTTCGATGCCAGCAATCCTGACATGTATCAGGCCGATCAGGCGGGCAACTGGTCCGCGCAGGCCGCGCTTGAATACATGCAGACCAACCTGTCGCAGTATAGTGAGGCCAACGGCAACATGATCGAGCTGGTCATTTGCAACAATGATAATATGGCTGAGGGTGCCATCTCCGCGCTTCAGGCGGCCGGCTACAACACCGGCGAGGAAGGCTCTACCACCATCCCGGTATTCGGCGTTGACGCGACTGACTCTGCCAAGGCCCTGATCGCTGACGGCTATATGACCGGCACGGTCGAGCAGTCCGCTACCGGTATGGCTAACGCGCTGCTGGGCATGGTGCAGAATATTTCTGCCGGCATGACTATGGATGAGGCTGTGGCTGCTGTTGCCCAGACTGACACCGAGCTTTACTCTGTGTCTGATGCAGTAGCCAACAAGCTGTATGTGGCTTACTCCGCTTACACCGGCTGATTGCTGGACGGTGCGCATGCAGCACCACCACATAGTGAAAGGGAGGGGCTGCCGCCTTACGGTGGCAGCCCTCTTTCTATATTTTGATTGATGAGAGTGAGAAAGGAGGATTGCAGATGGTGCATGATGTATTGCTGCAAATGACGGATATCTGCAAGAGCTTCCCCGGCGTTAAGGCGTTGGATCATGTTTCCCTCACGGCCCGGCGGGGAACCGTTCACGCGCTGATGGGCGAGAACGGCGCGGGCAAATCCACACTGATGAAATGTCTGTTTGGCATCTATCGGAAAGATGAGGGCTCCATCCTCCTGGAGGGAAAGGAAATCGAGTTTAGGAGCAGTAAGGAGGCCCTGGAGCATGGGGTCGCCATGGTGCACCAGGAACTCAACCAGGCCCTCAAGCGCAGCGTCATGGACAATCTGTGGCTGGGCCGCTACCCGATGAGCGGCATCGCAGTTAGCGAGCGCAAAATGTACCAGGAGACTAAGAAAGTATTCGACGAGTTGGAGATTGATGTAGATCCCCGTCAGACGATGTCCACGTTGCCGGTATCCAAGAGGCAGATGGTGGAGATTGCCAAGGCGGTCTCCTATAATGCCAAGGTTATTGTGTTTGATGAGCCTACCTCATCGCTGACAGAGGAAGAGGTAGAGCACTTGTTCAAGATTATTAATATGCTGCGGGATCGGGGCTGTGCCATCATCTACATTTCGCATAAAATGGCGGAGATCCTGCGTATTTCTGACGACGTTACTATCATGCGTGACGGTCAGTGGGTGGACACCCGCCCCGCCAATGAGCTGGATATGCCGACCATCATCAAGCTGATGGTGGGCCGTGAGCTGGGCAATCAGTTTCCACCCAAGACCAACGAGCCTGGCGAGGTAGCGCTAGAGGTAGAAAACCTGTCCGGCCAGTATTCGCAGCTGCGAGACGTGTCTTTTACCGCTCGGAAGGGTGAAATTTTAGGCCTTGCGGGCTTGGATGGCAGTGGACGCACCGAAGTGTTGGAGAATATCTTCGGCGTTGCGACCCGCCGCAGCGGCACCATCAAGCTCAATGGCAAAACGGTGCGAAACAAGAGTTCCCGACAGTCTATCAAGGCGGGTTTCGCCATGCTGACCGAGGAGCGCCGCGCCACCGGCATCTTCGGCATCCGGAATATCCGGGATAATACGGTTATTTCCAGCCTAAGCAAACATTTGAAAGCACATATTTACTTAAATGAGCGCAGCATGCGCAAGGATACCCAGTGGGCTATTGACGCTATGCGGATTAAGACCCCATCGCAGGAGACCAAAATCCGTTCCCTATCCGGCGGCAACCAGCAGAAGGTTATTCTGGGCCGCTGGCTGCTCACCGACCCCGAGGTGCTGCTGCTGGATGAACCCACCCGCGGCATCGACGTGGGCGCTAAATACGAAATTTATCAGCTAATCATCGATCTGGCCAAGCAGGGCGCAACGGTGCTCATGGTATCCTCAGAGATGCCCGAGCTGCTGGGCATTTGCGACCGCATCCTGGTTATGAGCGGCGGCCGTCTGGCCGGCGAGGTGGACGCACGTACCACCACACAGGAAGAGATCATGACCCTGGCTGCGAAATACGTCTGAGAGGGAGGCTGTTACCATGAGAAATCCTGTCACTGCGGTCAAGCAGACGGCGGCGAGATACAAGACCATGGACGCTCGGGACAAAAAATCGTTCTGGGTGGACGCGGTTTTGAATAACGCCATTTACATCATTCTGATTATTTTCGTGATCTACACCTGGACGCAGAACAGCAACATTCTGTCTGGTCCATCTATCGTTAACCTGATTAACCTGGTTGCGTCCAACTTGCCTATGGCGCTGGGTATCGGCGGCTGTATCGTGCTGACCGGCACCGACCTGTCCGCCGGCCGCGTGGTCGGCCTGACCGCTGGTATTTCTGCGGCGCTGCTGCAGACGGCAACGGCTGCCAACAAATTTTTTGACAGCTTGGGCGAGCCTGGCCTCGCTATGGTCTTTATGGCGCTTGTGCTGGCGCTGCTGCTGGGCGGTCTGGTCGGCTTAGTCAACGGCTTTTTTGTTGCCAAGTTCCAGCTGCATCCGTTCATCGTCACGCTGGCGACCCAGCTGATCGTGTACGGCGCCTGCCTGATGTTCTACATGTCCAACGGCAATAATGGCCAGCCGATTTCCGGCCTGTCCGATGCTTACCGCAATTTTGTCACCGGCACCATTTTGCCTCGGTTTGGCAATAATGGCGCGCTGACCATCCCCAATTATGTGCTCTATGCGATCATTGTGTTTGCCATCATGTGGTTTACCTGGAACAAGACCACCTTTGGTAAGAACATGTTCGCTGTGGGCTCGAACCCGGAGGCAGCCAATGTGTCCGGCGTTAATGTGTTCTTTACCACCATGATGGTACATGCACTGGCCGGCGTTACCTACGGCTATGCCGGCTTTATTGAGGCCGCCCGCATCTCCTCTAACGTGGCCAATACCGGCCAGAACTATGAATCAGACGCTATTGCGGCCTGTGTTATCGGCGGCGTCTCCTTTGTAGGTGGCACCGGCACCGTCAGCGGCGTGCTGCTGGGCGTAGTGCTGCTGCGTATCATTTTCGTGTGCCTGACCTATCTGTCTGTTGACCAGAACCTACAGTATATCATCAAGGGCGCTATCATTCTGCTGGCCTGCTCGATTGATATGCGCAAGTATCTGACCCGCAAGTAAAATGGCGGAGGATTCCAAGGAGCGGACAGAGGGGATGGCAGAACCGTCCTCTACGCGCAGGCGATATGGCTTGTTCGGCGTTTCCAACTATCCGGCAAAGAGCGGTCTGGATGAGCGACAGCGTGCCAGCATGGCCCGCTGGGCCGCCGGCGTGGTGGCTTTGTTGGCCGTGGCTGTCATTGTGTTGCTGCTAATCAGCTCCAAGTCGCCCGGACTGACTGTTACCTTTGACAGTCAGGGAGGCAGCGAAGCTGCTGTTCAGCATGTGAAGTATGGCGCTTTGGCACAGGAGCCGGAGCCGGTGGTGCGGCCGGGCTACACCCTGGCAGGGTGGAGCATCGCGCCGGATGGAGCACCGTTGTGGGATTTTTCTTCTGACACGGTTACCGGTACGCTCACCCTGTATGCCATCTGGCTGCCGGAGGGTGCGAGCTAAAAAACAAATAAAAAGACCCCGGAGCGTTGTGCTCCGGGGTCTCTTTGTTTGTAAAATGGAAGAACGTGCAGACCTAAACGGATGTGACCCGATAGACGGTGCGGTGCTGGTAAACCTCTCCCTTCCGGAGTACCGGAGAAGGAAAGTGTGCATGGTGAATGGCATCGGGCCAGTTTTGCGTTTCCAGGCAAAACGCGGATTGCGGGCCGTAGCGAGCTCCCTCCTTACCGGGGGTGCCGTCCAGGTAATTGGCAGTGTAGAACTGCAAACCCGGTTGGGTGGTGAGGCATTCCAGCATAAGCCCGCCGCCAGTGACCCGGGCCGCAAGGGTCAAGGGGGCGACAGGAGCGGCGTTGAGAACAAAGTTATGGTCATAGCCATTGCCGAGGGTCAGCTGGGGGTGATCCATGGAAAGCCTCTCCAGCAGGTCTTGTGGGCTGCGCAGATCGAAGGGGGTGCCATCGACTGGCAGAAGCACGCCGGTAGGGGTGCTGTTTTGGTCTGTCTGCGTAATGGCGTTTGCAAATATGGCGGCCAAGTGGCCTGAAAGCGTGTTGGCGTTGTGCCCCAGCAGATTGAAATAGCTGTGGTTTGTAAGATTGCACAGTGTGTCAGCATCACTCTGCGCCTGATAATCCAGCATGAGCGCCCCATCATCGGTCAGCGAGTAAGTGACCTGCACGCGCAGCGTGCCGGGAAAGCCCTCGTCTCCGTCAGGGCTTGTATGGGTGAGCACTAGTGCGCCGTCCCACTGATGCGCCTGCCACACTGCCCGGTCAAAGCCGCAGACACCGCCGTGGAGGCAGTTGGGTCCGCTGTTTGCCGCCAGCGGATAACGCCTGCCACCAAGTGAAAAGGCCGCCCCGCCAATGCGGTTGGCCACCCGGCCCACCAGCGCGCCGAGATATTTATCTTGCGCTTCATAATCTGCAAGCGTTTGGCAGCCGAGCACAATGTCGCGGGCGCCATCCGGGGTGGGCGCAGTAAAAGACCGCAAAATGCCGCCATAGGTGAGCACCTGTGCAGTATAGTCTCCTGCCTGGAGTGTCCAGGCGTCCACCGCGCGGCCATCCGCCGTGATGCCAAAGCGGGTCTTTGTCAGCTGCGCCATGGCTTACACCTGCTGAAGAAAGCGCAGGAAAGCGTCCTGCCCCTCGGCGGTGCGGGAATAAACGCCGGCGTGCTCCAGCACTTGGGCGAACACCAGGCCGGTCTCCTGATACACCACATGCAGGGCATTGTCCGCTGTCAGACTGTGCTTTGGGGCAAAGCCCTCAGCCCAGTCGGCGTGGGATGCAGTCTGAGGATCGGCGCGCAGATCTTCTCCCTTTACTAATTTGTCCGCAACGGCGGCAAGTTCGGTTTTGAGCCGCGCGGGAAGCACGGCCAGCCCCATAACCTCGATCAGTCCGATGTTTTCCTTTTTGATGTGGTGAAGCTCGGCGTGTGGGTGGTAGAGGCCGAGCGGATGTTCCGGGGTGGTCAGATTGTTGCGCAGCACCAGATCCAGCTCATAGTCCTCGCCTCGCCGTCGCGCGATAGGAGTGATGGTGTTGTGCGGCTCGCCATCGGTCTCGGCCAGGATCATGGCGGAGGCATCGGTATAGCCCCGCCAACGGGTGAGGATCTTGTCGGCAAGGTCGATAAGCCGTGCCGGGTCGGCGGCGGCCAGGCGCACTACTGACATGGGCCACTTGACGATGCCGGCGCGCACATCGGCAAAGCCGGGAAAGTCGAATGGAGTTTCGACCGGGGCTTTCTCCATGGCAAAAGTATAGTGCCCGCCCTGGAAGTGGTCGTGCGCCAGGATGGAGCCGCCCACGATGGGCAAGTCAGCATTAGAGCCGACAAAGTAATGCGGAAACTGCCCGACAAAGTCCAGCAGTTTGGCAAAGCAGGCCCTGTCGATCTTCATAGGGGTGTGCACTTTGTTTAGGCAGATACAGTGCTCGTTATAATACACATAAGGGGAGTATTGCAGAAACCACGCAGAGCCGTTGATGGTGATGGGCACGATGCGGTGGTTCTGACGGGCGGGGTGATTGACCCGGCCGGCGTACCCCTCGTTTTCGGTGCACAGTAGGCACCGGGGATAATCAGAGGCAGGCAGATTGCGGGCTGCCGCGATAGCTTTGGGATCTTTCTCAGGCTTTGAAAGGTTGATGGTAATATCGAGCTCTCCATATGGCGTGGGGGCTTTCCACTGCACGTCTTTTGCGATGCGGTCGCGGCGGATGTAGTTGGTATCCTGGCTGAAGCGATAGTACCAGTCGGTAGCCGCGCGGGGCGACTGGGCGCGGAGGGCTTCGAATTTTGCAATCACCTGGGTGGGCCGTGGGGTAAGCGCTCCCATCAACCGGGTGTCGAAGAGATCCCGGTAGACAATGGAGTTTTCTGCCATCACGCCTCGGGCATAGGCGTCGTCCAACAGGGTATCCAGCACGGCGGGCAGATGAATTGACGTCTCAATAGGTTCCGCAGGAGGTGTGTAGCTGTCAAGCGACAGCACATCCAGCAGGGCGTTGACCGCCCACGTTTGTTCGGCGGGGGCGATCAGTTCTTTTTCCAGCGCATAGGTCACAAGTTGATGGATGGCTTGGTTGCGTTGCATGTTCAGCCCTCCTCAAAGCCGTGGGGGTGGTTTTTGTGCCAGGCCCAGGCAGACGCGATGATGGTATTAAGGTCGTTATATTTTGGCTGCCAGCCCAGCACCCGAACGGCCTTGTCAGAGGAGGCGATGAGCTGAGCCGGGTCTCCCGCCCGGCGAGGCGAGACCACGGCGGGGATGGGGTGGCCGGTAACCGCCCGGGCGACGTCGATGACCTGCTTGACCGAAAAGCCCACACCATTGCCGAGGTTAAACACATCGTTATCCCCGCCACGGAGCAGGTAGGTGAGGGCAAGAATGTGCGCCTGCGCCAAATCGGTGACGTGGATATAATCGCGGATGCAGGTGCCGTCAGCGGTGGGGTAGTCATCACCAAAGACGTTTACGGCCTGCCGCTGTCCGCCCGGCACCTGGAGGATAATAGGGATGAGGTGGGTTTCAGGGTTATGCGCCTCGCCGATGGCGCCGGAAGGATGGGCGCCGCAGGCATTGAAGTATCGAAGGGCTACATATTTAAGTCCATGCGC
This sequence comes from uncultured Agathobaculum sp., assembly GCF_944380985.1. Taxonomy (GTDB): domain Bacteria; phylum Bacillota; class Clostridia; order Oscillospirales; family Butyricicoccaceae; genus Agathobaculum. Next base: position 11,768 of record NZ_CALWJJ010000006.1, read on the forward strand.
CTGCGAGACCCAGCGCATCATACGCTCCATGGACAGTTTGGTCTCACCGTAGCAGTTGGTGGGCTGGGTGCGGTCGGTCTCAAGGATGGGCACGCGCTCCGGCTCGCCATAGGTGGCGGCAGTTGATGAAAATACGATCTTATCCACCCCGTGCGCAACCATAGACTGGAGCAGCACCATGGTGCCGTAAAGGTTATTGTCGTAGTATTTCAGCGGGTCGGACATGGACTCGCCTACCTGCGAGGAGGCGGCAAAGTGGATTACGCCCTCGATGTCCTCTGTTTCAAACAGCTTATCAAGCGCGCCTCGATCGCGGATATCTACTTGGTAAAACCGTGCTTTGGGGTGAACGGCGGCCTTAAAGCCGGTCTGGAGGTTGTCGGCTACCACCACATCTCGGCCTGCGTCGATAAGCTCATAAACTGTGTGAGAGCCGATATATCCGGCTCCGCCCAGAACAAGTATCGCCATAGTAAAACGCTCCTTTCAAAAGCTTAGATCATCATGGTGAGACAACGGTTCCACCCACCGGGCGGATGGACAGCACATGGCAGGCGTTATCGCCTAGCGCGGCTTCTATATGACCGCGAAAATCAGCCAGCATATCCAGTGGAACAAAAGCTTGAATGGTACCGGCGAAGCCGCCGCCGTGCACCCGGCAGGCGCCACGCCCGCCAAGTGCCCGCTCCGCCACCGCGAGCGCGACTGCGACCGCCTGTTCCTGCACGGCTGCGGCGGGAGCGATGTTCTGAAGCAGCGTCCAGGACGAACGGCCCGACTCCTTGACAAGCGCAAGGAAAGTGTCAAAGTCGCCGCGCTCGAGCGCATCGGCCTGCTGTTCGACCCGCCGGTCGTCGGCAAAGAAGTGAAGCGCGCGCAGTACCGCCCGGTCGCCTACGGACTGACGCAGGCGAGAAAGATCGCCGAGCACCTGCGCTTCGGAGATCTCCCGCAGCACGGATTTGCCAAAGAAAGCGGCCACCGCCGCCATTTCGCGGGGGATGGCGGCGTATTCGTCGGTCAAATCAGCGTGGCTGGCGCCGGAGTCGATGATGCACAGCGCATATCCCTTTTCGGCTAGGTCGACCGCGACCGGCCGAACTTTCGGGGATGCCGGATCGGCAAAATCAATAGCGACAGCCGAGCCGACCGAGCAGGCCATCTGGTCCATTAGGCCACTGGGCTTGCCGAAATACACGTTCTCCGCCCGCTGACCCATTTGGGCGATGGTAACAGCGTCTAGCTTATCGCCGCAGAACAAGTGGTTTTCAATCACACCGAGTAACACTTCGCACGCCGCCGAGGAGGACAACCCCGAACCTGGCAGCACATCGGACACGGCGTAGGCGTCAAAACCGGCTGCGGAATAGCCGAGAAAAGCGGCCTCGGCAGCCATACCCCGCACCAGTGCGGCCGTGGTTTCCCGCTCATCCGCCAGCGGCTCCAGGGTGTCAAGCCGCACCTCGACCATGGGCCAGCCCTCGGACTGGAAACGGACGGTATTCGTGCCGTTAGGCGCCGCACAGGCCAGAAAGTCCAGGTTGACTGCTGCCGCCAGCACTCGGCCGTGCTGATGGTCGGTGTGGTTGCCGCAGATCTCAGTGCGGCCCGGCGCGGAAAAGAGGGCTACCGGCCGCGTCGGCCCTTCTGCAAAGGTGCGCTGAAAGCCGTCCAGCACTGCTGCGGCACGCTGACGGGCGGCCTGTGGCGCCCGGCCAAGGGGCGCGAGCGCCTCGTCCAATTCGCCGGCGGGGAGGGCTGCCAGCAAGGCTCCAAGTTCTCTCATTTGATCGCCTCTTTCTCTCCATTCTGCCGGAGCGATGACCTGCAAACTCCGACGTCTCTCGTATGTATATCATACCACATTCGGCCCGCCTTTCCAATATGCCAAAACCCCTTTTTGCATATCTGTGGACAAGGCGCTCTCGTCTGATGGGCGCAAAAAAAGGAACCAGGTGACCGGTTCCCTTTTTACTTGTCTACGATGCGCGTAGTTTCTTTACTGAATAGAAGACGGGAGATAGTAGCAGTCGCTTGCCGCATCGTAAGCAAAGGTGATCCCAAAGCAACGTGCAAGATCATCCGCCGGCATGTAGAGCAGCGTATAGGTATAGGAAAATGGCATAATGAAATTGCAACTGTCATCGACCTGCCGAACAACACCATCGGCGCAATGTTCCAAAAGCCTGCCGTCCTCGCCGAGGGTGTAGGTGCGCCCCGCGCGGGTGAGGGTGTAGGCAAGGCCGCTCCAATCAAACCGGCAGGTCTCGCCCAGGTTTTGGAATACAAAATCGATCGGCAGGAGCAGTTGCCCATCCTTGGCAAGCGCGGGAAAGTCGCTGATTGTGTCGCCAATTCGTACATCGCTGATGTTCCACTCGCGGCTGGTAAAGCGGATCTCGGTGTCTGCGGGAATCTGATAGTACTGCCGGAAGTTGCTGAGAAAATAAGCGCCCTCAAAGAACATCGTAAAGCGGTAGTCGGCCGCAAGATCGATATTGAGCGTGAGCGGCTCGCCGGGGCGGCGGCCAGCAATGGCTGCAAGGTTTTGGTCAATCACCACCTTGTTGGCGGTGTATCCTTGCAGGATAGGGATATACCGGCCTACGAAAATTAAAATCAGCAGGCCGCATACCACAGCCGTGGCCGGGCGGGGCACATGTGCGGTCAGACGCAGCAGCAGGCTCCAGCAGACTGCGATCACAAGCAGGATACATGGGAAAAAGGTACGGGCGTAATACAGGGTGGTAACGGTCAGCATCATCACCGAAGCGCCGGCGCCGAGGAGCAGAAGTGCGGTGGTCTGCAATTTGGGCTGCCGGAGCAGCAGAATAGCAAGGTACAGCGTGTAGCTTACGGTCAGCACGGCCAGGGGTCTATCAAGCCCGAGGGCAGATAGCGCGACCACCAGGATGGCAGCGGGCAGGCCGGCGAGCAGCATTTTCGGAAGGGTGCGGTCGATCCACCAAAGCAGAGCGGATAGCAGACAGAGCGCAGCAAAGAGCAGGTTCCAAAACCAATAGCCGCACAGGTAGTGCATTACATCGAAAAAACGCTCGAAAAATACCGCGGGCTGAAGCACACTGAGCAGACCACCGTCGATTCCGCGGTCCATGCGGGCGTGGCTTCCCGGCGCGAGCAGCACAGTAAGATAAAATAGGCTGACTGTAAGCGGACACACAAGTAGCCGGCGTTTGTTTTCGGTCTGCCGCCGGAGCTGGAACCACCGCCCCCATATCATAACGAGCGAGGCGAGTCCGCACTGCTCTGTACTCGCGCCCGCAAGCGCGCAGCACAGACACAGAACCACAAAGCCTGCGGTTTTCTGCCGTCCGTCAGCCAAGCGAAACATGCCCCACAGTGCTGCAAGCGGAAAAAGCAGTGGGAAGGCGTAATTAAAGTAAGCGGCAAGCCAGTACAGCGACATCCGCAGATACTCGATCTCGCTGCCTAGCAGGGTGAGTAGGCTGAGCGCCGTGCCCAGCAGCAGCGCGCCGCGCCCCATGGCAAAATTCTGCGTCCGCAGCGCCAGAAGAAAGATTGCGGCGGTGAGCAGCGGGCTGAGAATGGCAAAGAGCTTTACGTCAGCCAGCAGTAGGAGGGGGATCAGAATATGGACGAGCACCCGGCCGTTTGTGTTCTGATAGTGGGCGACCGTCTGCTCCCAAAAGCCCGCCGGGCCGTTTTGGAAAAAGGTACCGTACCAGTAATCGTCCGAGTATAGTGTCAGGTTAAGGTTTACCGCCAAATGCATCAGCATGACGCAGATTAACGCGGCCGCGCCGCCTAAGACCAGCGCGCGCGATGCCGGTCCACAGTCTTTGTGCGCGCGGCGGGCGAGGTGGGCAGGCTGTTTTTTCACAGTAGCGAACGGTACGATATGCATATGCGATTCCTCCTGCGCAGGGCAACAGATATAAATGCCGGCGCACGCCGGCATGGAAAAGGGGCGGCGGGCAGCCGGTCTTCTCCGTACACGCTCAGCCAAAAAGCGCCGCGCCAACCGACACGATCAGTGCGGTCAGCAGGCCGGCAACGCCGATGGCAAGGCCGCTCATCGCGCCCTCGGTCTCGCCCATCTCGATTGCGCGCGAGGTACCGACCGCATGCGAGGCCGTGCCGATTGAGAGCCCCATCTGCACCGGGTCTTTTACCCCAAGGCATCTGAGAAAAGCGGGCAGCAGCACCGCGCCCACAATACCGGTGAAAACGACCGTGATAGCAGTCACGGCGGAAAGGCCGCCCAGCATGTCGGACAGCGCCACCGCGATCGGCGTGGTGACCGACTTTGGCACGAGCGAGCGGATGGTGACGTCCGACAGGCCGAACAGCCGGCTAAAGCCGATCACACTCACGATCGAGACCGACGAGCCAACCAGCGCGCCGGTCAGAATAGGCAGCAGATTGGCGCGTAGCACCGCAAGTTTGCGGTAGATGGGCAGGGCGAGCGCGACGGTCGCCGGCGTGAGAAAGAACGAAATCAGCCCGCCGGCGTTTTGATAGGAATCATAAGGAGTGCCAGTTCCGACCAGTACCGTTCCGACCAAAAGAGCGGCGATGAGCAGCGGATTACACAGCGGCGATCCAGTCCTACGTTGCAGCCACATGCCGCACGCGTAGCCCGCAATAGACAATCCCATCCAGAATGGGGCGGAGGAGAGCAGCTCATTCACGACCGGACACCTCCCCACGGGCGCGGGAGCGCAGCCGGCAGACCAGATGCACGGTCAGCGCGGTTGCGGCGGCTGTGCACAGCGTGGTCAGCACACAAACCGCAAGTATCGCGAGTGCCTCGCTTCTGATCTGCTCGAAGATTTCCAGCACGCCGAGGCAGGCGGGTAAAAAGAAAAACGCCATGTTTTGCAGCAAAAAATCCGCCGTGCCTTCAATATGGCGGGGACGAACCTTTCCCCAAGCCAGCAGCACAAGCAGCAGCGCAAGCCCTAGTACATTGCCGGGCAGCGCGCCGCGCAGCAGGATAGATAGTGCGTCGCCCGCGACACAGCAGGCGAGCAGTACAGCCAGTTGCTTTAGATAGTTCAAATATCCTCTTCTTCTTTCTCCGCTTTGTAGTCTGCGGTCATCGCGGTGAGTAGGGTCTGATAGACCGCTTCGGCGCTCTGGCGGAAGGTGCGCTCGAGCATCGTAGCCTGTGCACGACTGACCACGTCCATCTCGATGGCGAACACCTGCTCCATTTCCATGCGGACCGTCAGGTCATTTTTGGCGCGCTCGGTTACTGTGGTGTGGATGGCGGCGTCGCGCCTAATCTGGCGCACCACGCGCAGCGCCGAGCGGTGCGCCGCCTCGCGCACCGGAAAGGGCAGCTGTTTTTCAAACACCCGGGTGGCCTCGCGACCCTTGTCCGTGATGCTGTATAGCGTCTCTCCCGCGCTGGGCTGCTCGGCGATATGGCCGGTGGGCACCATTTCGTAAAATGCCTCGCTTAGCTCGAAATAGCCAAAACCCTCGTCGCACCAGGTTGTCAGATCGACAATCGTGCTGAAGCTGACCGGAAAGGGCAGCAGATCCATGGCAAACAGGACAAGGAATTTGATGTCCTCCTTGGAGTGGATAAAACCATAACGAGCCATATATACCGGCCTCCTCTGCCTGAAAATAGCCTTATCAGTATACCCCAATTTTGCCATAAAAGCAACTGTGGCTTTTGGGGATGGAGCGCTGGCGGATGGTTTTTTCTATCCGCCTTTGCCGGAAAAACGCACAAATAGAGAGCGAACGGATGTACGGTTTTTGTCGGCATGCGGCATAAAAAGCAGTTGAACAAATCAGAGCGGCGCGGTATAATAAAAACAATCCCGCCAGGGGCGGGGGATGCGGCGTTTTGCCGCTGTTTCGCGCCCTGGACGGCGGGCAAGTTCTGTGTAAGTGGGGAAACGCAATGCCGGAGATCATTCTGCGTAGCGCGGTGGAGCACGATGCTGCAGATATGCTCGCGCTCTATGCGCCATATGTTCTTGAAACCACAGTGTCAAGCGAATATGAGCCGCCAACGCTCGAAGTGTTTATCGGGCGTATGCGCAGTTATACCGAACACCTGCCGTGGCTCGTCTGCACGGTGGATGGCGAGACCGTCGGCTATGGCTACGCTTCGCCGCACCGCACGCGCGCGGCCTATCAGTGGTCGGTTGAGACCTCGATTTATGTCGCGTCTGCGTGGCACCGGCACGGCATCGCAAGCGCGATCTACGCCGCACTGTTTGAACTGCTCACCATGCAGGGATACTATAATATCTATGTTGGCATCACTGCGCCCAACGAGCGTTCGATGAAGTTCCACAAGGCGATGGGGTTTATCATCTCGGGTGCGTATCAGGAGAGTATGTATAAATTCGGCCAGTGGCGCGACGTGCTGTGGATGGGCAAAAGCCTGCGTCCGCACGAGGGCGCGCCGCAGCCGACCGTGCCGTTTGACGCGATAAAGGACAGCCTGCTGGTCGGCCGTGTACTGCGGCAGGCGGTGCAGCGTATTCACTTGTAATCAATAAGGGAGGAGAGTGCAACATGGCCGATCACCCGCACGCCGGGCATCGAAAGCGGAACATGGACAAGTTCCGCCGCTTCGGCATGGACATCTTTTCCGACCATGAGGTGCTCGAGATCCTGTTGTATTTTGCGCTGCGGCAGGGCAATACCAACCCGACTGCACACCGCCTGCTTGACCGCTTTGGCTCGCTTCACGCGGTGTTTGAGGCGCCGTATGAACAGCTGCGGGAGGTAGAGGGTATCGGTCCGCACACGGCGGACCTTATCAAGACGGTGTATGCGATGATCGGGCGCTACCGTGCGGATGTGCACAAGATGGAGCGCCACAGCGACAGGCTCAACAGCTATGAGCGTATCGGCGCGTATTTTGTGCCGCAGCTGGCGGACGAGCGGGATGAAGTGCTGCTCGCCGCCTATCTGGACGGCGAAGGGCGCGTTATCAAATGCGAGGAGGTCGCGCGCGGCGGCCATGCGCAGGTGACGGTAGACCCGTATAAGATCGCGCGCAATGCGCTGCTCTGCCAAGCGGCGGGCGTGGCGCTCGCGCACAATCATCCGGGCGGCGCTGCGCGGGCGTCAGAGGTGGATATTCTGCTGACTAACCGCCTGCGCCAGACGCTTTCCGGGCTGGGGCTTGAGCTGGTCGACCACTGTGTAGTCGCGCGCGACAGGTATGTTTCGATCTGCAAGATGCAGAATATGCAGATCATCGGACGGAGGAGGTAGTCAATGCCGGCGTTTCAGATTGTAAGCCCGTACAAGATGGCGGGCGACCAGCCCGAGGCGGTCGGAAAGCTGGCCGGGGGCATCGAGAACGGCCTGACCGAGCAGACTCTGATGGGCGTAACCGGCTCTGGCAAGACGTTCACCATGGCCAATATCATCGAGCAGACCCAGCGGCCGACGCTGGTGCTCGCGCATAATAAAACGCTTGCCGCACAGCTCTGTACCGAGCTGCGCGAGTTTTTTCCGCATAATGCAGTTGAGTATTTTGTCTCTTACTATGATTATTATCAGCCCGAGGCGTACATTGCCTCGACCGATACCTATATCGAAAAGGACTCGGCCATCAACGATGAGATCGACCGCCTGCGCCACTCGGCTACCGCGGCGCTTTCTGAGCGGCGGGATGTTATTATCGTATCGTCCGTGTCATGCATCTACTCGCTCGGCGACCCGATTGATTATAAAAAGATGGTCATTTCGCTGCGCCCGGGTATGGAGGTCAGCCGTGAGACGGTGATCCATCGCCTGATCGACATCCAATATGAGCGCAACGACATGGTGCTTGAGCGCAATCGCTTTCGCGTGCGCGGCGATACGGTCGAAGTCTGGCCGGTTTATTCGGATGAGGACGTGGTGCGCATCGAGTTCTTTGGTGATGAGATCGACCGCATCAGCCGCATCAACCCGCTGACCGGCGTGACGCTGGGTGAGCTGGGGCACATTGCGCTGTTTCCGGCAAGCCACTATGTTACGCCCAAGGATAAATTGCAGGCTGCGATCCGCGACCTGGAGGACGAGCTTGCGCAGCGCGTTCGGTATTTTGAGGAAGGCGGCAAGCTGATCGAGGCGCAGCGTATCGCGCAGCGCACACGGTATGACATCGAAATGCTGCAGGAAATCGGCTTTTGCAGTGGCATTGAGAATTACTCGCGCGTGCTCTCGCGCCGCGCCCCCGGCTCGGCGCCGTTTACGCTGATCGATTATTTTCCTAAGGATTTTCTGCTGATTGTAGACGAGAGCCACGTCACACTGCCGCAGGTGCGCGCCATGTACCACGGCGACCGGGCGCGCAAGGAGAGCCTTGTCGAAAATGGCTTCCGCTTGCCCTCGGCTTACGATAACCGACCGCTGAATTTTGACGAGTTCAACGAGCGTTTAAACCAGGTCGTCTACGTTTCAGCCACACCCGGCGAATATGAGTTGTCGCGGTCCGGCCAGGTGGTCGAGCAGGTTATCCGCCCGACCGGCCTGCTTGACCCCGAGGTGGTCGTGCGCCCGGTCGAGGGGCAGATCGACGACCTGATCGGCGAGATCAATGCGCGCGCGGCCAGGGGGGAGCGCGTGCTGGTCACCACGCTTACCAAAAAGATGGCCGAAGATTTGACCGATTATCTCGAGACTGCGGGCATCAAAGTGCGCTATATGCACCACGACATCAAAACCATTGAGCGGCAGGAACTTGTGCGCGACCTGCGTCTCGGCGTATATGACGTGCTGGTCGGCATCAACCTGCTGCGTGAGGGGCTTGACATTCCCGAGGTATCGCTCGTTGCCATATTGGATGCTGACAAGGAGGGATTTCTTCGTTCAGAGACCTCGCTTATCCAGACCATCGGCCGCGCTGCGCGCAATGAGCGGGGCTGTGTCGTGCTGTATGCAGACAGCATCACGCCGTCCATGCGCCGCGCGATGGACGAGACTGCCCGCCGCCGTCAGTTGCAGGACGCATTTAACAAGGCGCACGGCATTGTGCCGAGGTCGGTCAAAAAGAAAGTGCAGGATGTAATTGAGATCACGTCCAACGTGCCGGCGGGCAGCAAGAAAAAACTGCGTACCAAGGGCGAACGGCAGCAGGAGATCGCCCGCCTTACCCGTCAGATGAAAGAGGCGGCCAAGATGCTCGAGTTTGAGATTGCCGCCCAGTTGCGCGATCAGATCAAGGAGCTGGAGCAGGACGGGTGAGCGCGTGCTGCGCAATGCCGCGTTTTCGTTATGCCGGCCGGCGGAGCAGGGCGGCACGCCGTCCGCAGAAATGCTGCATATTTGGGAATAAGGATAGGTGAACATGCAGGAATATATTCATGTAAAGGGTGCGCGTGAGCACAATCTGAAAAATATCGACATTAAGATCCCGCGCGACAAGCTGGTTGTGTTGACCGGCCTGTCCGGCTCGGGCAAGTCATCCCTCGCGTTTGATACGATCTATGCCGAGGGTCAGCGGCGCTATGTTGAGTCGCTGTCCAGCTACGCGCGGCAATTTTTGGGTCAGATGGACAAGCCGGACGTCGATTATATCGACGGTCTGTCGCCCGCTATCTCGATCGACCAGAAAACGACCTCGCAAAACCCGCGCTCGACGGTCGGCACGGTCACCGAGATTTATGATTATCTGCGCTTACTTTGGGCAAACATCGGCACGCCGCACTGTCCGAAGTGCGGCAAGGAGATCCACCAGCAGACCATCGATCAGATCATTGACCAGCTGATGGCGCTACCTGAGAAGACACGTTTGCAGATCCTCGCGCCGGTCATCCGGGGTAAGAAGGGGGAACACACCAAGGTGCTGGAGGACGCGCGCCGGTCGGGCTATGTCCGCGTGCGCGTGGACGGTGAGGTGCGCGATCTTTCCGAGGAAATCAAGCTGCAAAAAACCCACAAACACAATATCGAGATTGTGGTCGACCGTGTGGTCGTGCGCCCGGACGCGCGCGGGCGCATTACCGACTCGGTCGAGACCGCGACCGCCCTATCGGGCGGCATCGTCATCGCAGACGTGATTGGTGGCGAGCCGCTCTCATTTTCGCAAAACTATGCCTGCGACGATTGCGGCATTTCGATCGAAGAGTTGACGCCGCGTATGTTCTCGTTTAACAATCCGTACGGGGCGTGCCCGGTGTGCACCGGTCTTGGCATGCAGATGCGTGTCGACCCTGACCGCATCATCCCGAACAAAAAGCTGTCTATCCGGCAGGGGGCAATCCGCGCTTCCGGCTGGGGCAGCGCTGACCCCGGCACGATCGCGGCAATGTATTATACCGCGCTTGGCAAAAAGCATGGCTTCACGCTCGATACTCCGCTCGAAAAGCTGAGCGATGAGGCGATGCGCGAGCTGCTGTACGGCACGGGCGATGAGCCGCTCGAGCTTTCGGTCAGCCGTGTGTCGGGCGGCGTGATGCGCCAGCCGTTTGAGGGCATTGTTGTAAACCTGGAGCGCCGATATAAGGAGACATCGAGCGACTACGCGCGCGGCGAGATCGAGGAGTGCATGAGCGAGATTTCCTGCCCTGCATGCCATGGCCGCCGCCTTCGGCCCGAGGTGCTCGCGGTCACGCTCGGCGGGCTGAACATCGCGGAGTTTTCCGAAAGATCGGTCGTCAAGGCGATGGAGTTTTTGCACACTCTGCGCCTGACCGATATGCAGCATAAGATCGGCGACCGGGTCATCAAGGAGATCAAGGACCGACTGGGCTTTTTGCAGTCGGTCGGGCTTGAGTACCTGACGCTCGCGCGCGCATCAGGCACCTTGTCCGGCGGCGAGAGCCAACGCATCCGTCTGGCAACCCAGATCGGCTCGTCGCTCATGGGCGTGCTGTATATTTTGGACGAGCCGTCGATCGGCCTGCACCAGCGCGATAACGACAAGCTGCTCGCAACGCTAAAGCGTCTGCGCGACCTCGGCAACACGCTCATTGTAGTTGAGCATGATGAGGACACTATGTTCGCCGCCGATCATATTGTGGACATTGGTCCGGGCGCGGGCCGTGGCGGCGGTGAAGTTGTGTTTGAGGGCACGGTAAGCGAGCTGCTCGAAAGCGAAAACTCGATCACCGGCCAGTACTTGTCCGGCCGAAAGTGCATCCCGGTGCCTGTGGTGCGCCGCAAGGGCAATGGAAAAAAGCTTACGGTTAAGGGCTGCGCGGTCAATAATCTAAAGCATACCGATTTCACCATCCCGCTCGGCACGTTTACCTGCGTGACCGGGGTGTCCGGTTCGGGCAAGTCCTCGTTTGTCAACGAGATATTATATAAAAAGCTCGCTGCCGAGCTAAACGGCGCCAAGACGCGCGCGGGCGCGCACGATAAAATGACCGGCCTATCTTATCTGGACAAGGTTATTGATATCGATCAGTCTCCCATTGGCCGCACGCCGCGCTCCAACCCTGCTACCTATACCGGCGTATTTAACGACATCCGCGAGTTGTTTGCCAAGACCGCAGATGCCAAGGCGCGCGGCTATGGACCGAGCCGGTTTTCCTTTAACGTCAAGGGTGGCAGGTGTGAGGCCTGTGCGGGTGACGGGCTTTTGAAAATTGAAATGCACTTTTTGCCGGATGTATATGTGCCCTGCGACGTTTGCAAGGGCAAGCGCTATAACAAAGAGACGCTCGAGGTGCGCTACAAGGGCAAAAATATCTACGAAGTGCTCGATATGACGGTCGACGAGGCATGCGAGTTCTTTTCCAACGTGCCTAAGATTGCCAGAAGGCTCGAGACCATGCGTGAAGTCGGTCTGGGCTATGTCAAGCTCGGCCAGTCGTCGACCACGCTATCGGGCGGCGAGGCGCAGCGCGCCAAGCTTGCTACCGAGCTTTCCCGCCGTTCGACCGGCAAGACCATCTACATCCTCGATGAGCCGACCACCGGCCTGCATGTCGCGGATGTGCACCGGCTGGTGGACGTGCTGCAAAAACTGGTGGATGCGGGCAACACAGTGGTCGTTATTGAGCATAATCTGGACGTTATCAAAACCGCGGACTATATTCTCGATCTTGGCCCCGAGGGCGGCGACGGCGGCGGCCGGCTGGTTGCCTGCGGTACGCCGGAGGAGGTTGCCGCATGCGAAAACTCCTACACCGGGCAGTATCTTAAGCCGGTGCTTGAGCGGAGAGATCGCACCAATACCGAAAAATAGAAAACTTATCTTGGGATAAGCGGGTATTCTGGCACAGAACGCCCGCTTTTACTATTTGCATAAAAATGTTGAGCTTTTGACCCCACTTTGGTATAATAACCGTAATAAAAAATAAATGAGGGAGTTTCTATGAAAACAAAGCGATGGGTGATTGCGGCGCCTGAGCAGGCGCGCGTGGATACGTTGTCGCGCGAGGGTGGCTTCGCGCCGCTGACAGCCAGAGTGCTCGCGTCGCGCGGGATCGACACGCCGCAGGCGGCGGCCGCGTACCTCAGCTGCGACCGCGCTGGCCTGCACGACCCCATGCTGCTTACCGATATGGATAAGGCTGTTGCGGCCGTACGCGGCGCGATCGAGCGGGGCGAGCATATCGTGGTTTATGGCGACTATGATGTCGACGGCATTACGGCCACCTGCATTTTAGTGGATTACCTGCGCTGCCGCGGCGCGGTGTGTGAATACTATATCCCCAACCGCCTGCGGGAAGGGTATGGTCTGTCGCGCGAGGTGATGGAAAAACTCCACCGGCAGGGCGTCCGTCTGCTCATCACGGTGGACTCCGGCATCACGGCGGGCGAGGAAATCGCTGCGGCGCGCGAGATGGGCATGCAGGTGGTCATCACCGACCACCACGAGTGCCATGCGACGCTGCCCGCGGCCGACGCGGTCGTCGACTGCAAGCGGCCGGACTGCACCTATCCGTTCAACAGCCTGGCGGGCGTGGGCGTGGCTTTCAAGCTGATCTGTGCACTCGAGGGCGGCGCAAATGCGGCGCTCGACCGCTATGCTGACCTGGTTGCGCTCGGTACGGTGGCGGATGTGATGCCGATCGTTGATGAAAACCGCATTATTGTGTCCGAGGGGCTGAAAAAGATGGCCGAGACCGGCAATACCGGTCTCGAGATGCTGCTGCGTGAGGCGGGGATGAAGCATCGACGCCTAAACTCGTCCACTGTCAGCTTTGTGCTGGCGCCACGCATTAATGCGGCCGGGCGGATGGGACAGGCCGAGCTTGCCGCCGAGCTTTTTCTGACGGACGACCCGGTGCGTGCGCAGGCGCTTGCCGTCGAGCTGTGCGAGCAGAACAAGTTGCGCCAGCAGGAAGAAAACCAAATTCTCACGCAGGCTCTTGCGCGCCTGCGCACCGAATACAACCCGCTTGAGGATAAAATCATCGTGCTGGCGGGCAAGGGCTGGCATCAGGGCGTGATTGGCATTGTCTGTTCGCGTCTGTGCGAGCGTTACGGCTGCCCGGTTGTTTTGATCGCGCTAGATGAGGATGGATTCGGCAAGGGCTCGGGTCGCTCAATGGGCGGCTTTAATCTGTTTGAGGCGCTGTCCGCGTGCGCCGACCTGCTTGAGCGCTACGGTGGGCATGCGCTTGCCGCAGGGCTTACCATATCCGAGGATCGGGTCGATGCGCTGCGCGCGCGCCTGCGCGCCTACGCGGAGGAGCATGTCTCCCGCGCCGCGCTCGTGCCCCAGCAGCGCATTGACTGCATGGTGCGGCCGGAGTGGCTGACCATGCCGGAGGTCGAGGCGCTGTCCGTGCTTGAGCCATATGGCATGCGCAATCCCGAGCCTGTGTTCTGTATGAAGGATATGACGGTGGAGGACATTACGCCGATTTCGTCCGACCGGCATGTGCGGCTGACGTTTATCAAGGATGGCGTGCGCTTTTCCGCCATGTGGTTTGGCGCAGGCTCGGGCGGGCTTGGCTTTGTCGAAGGTAATATGGTGGATGTGGCTTTCCACCTTTCAATCAACGAATTTCGCGGCAGCCGTTCGGTGCAGCTCACCGTCTGTGATGTGCAGTTGAGCGAGTGCGAGCACCTGGCTGACCAAAAGCTGCTCAATGTATATAACACCTATATGGCGGACGGGCCGCTGACCGCGGGCGAGGCACGTCTGCTGCTGCCCGACCGCAGCGATCTGGTCGCCGTGTGGCGGCACATCGTGTGCCGCGCGGAGGATGGACGGCTGTCCGTGCCGGACGGCGCGCTCTCGCGCCGCGTCGCATGGGAAAGCCGCAGAGACATTAATATTGGTAAGCTGTTTGTTTGCTTGGACGTATTCTCCGAGTCTGGCCTTATCAGCTACCATTTCAAAGAGGGGATGCTCAACATCCTGCTCAAGCCTTATCGAGGTAAGGCGGATATATCTGGTTCGGTCGTCCTTGCCACTTTGCAGAGCATGGCGGGGTGATCGGAATGGGGGAACAAAGTATGCAGAACAAATTGGACTTTTTGCTTGAGCGGGTGCAAAAGCAAAATCCACAGGCCAATATACGGAAAATCCGCGCGGCTTACGAGTGCGCCAGCAGAGCGCACGAAGGGCAGAAGCGCAAAAATGGCGAGCCTTATATCATCCATCCGGTCTCGGTGGCCGAGATCGTGGTCGAGATGGGGCTGGACACTGATTCAATTTGCGCTGCGCTGCTGCATGACTGTATCGAGGATACAGAATTTGGATATAAGGAGATCGAGAACAAGTTCGGCACGGCGGTTGCCGAGCTGGTCGACGGCGTTACCCGTCTTGGCATGCTGCGCTATTCCAAGGAGCAGGAGCAGTTTGAGGACCTGCGCAAGATGTTCATGGCCATGGCAAAAGACATCCGCGTCATTCTCATCAAGTTGGCTGACCGTCTGCACAACGCCCGTACCTTCCAATATCTGCCCGAGCGCAAGCAGCGCGATAAGGCGCTCGAAACTATGGAAATCTACGCGCCTATCGCGCACCGTCTGGGCATGAGCCGTATCAAGTGGGAGCTGGAGGATCTTTGCCTGAAAGTGCTCGACCCGATCGGGTACAACGAGATCGTTGAGGGCCTCAAGGCACAAAGCGAGCAGCACGAGGAGTTTCTCAAGGGTATTCAGGAGCGCATCGGCGCAAAGCTCAACGAGGCGCACATCCAGCACGGTATTTCGGCGCGCGTCAAGCATATCTACTCGATTTACCGCAAGATGTATGCGCAGCACAAGACAATCGACGAGATCTACGACATCTGCGCGGTGCGTGTGATCGTGGACACGGTGGCTGACTGCTATAACGTGCTCGGCTATGTGCACGATCTGTATAAGCCCATCCCAGGCCGCTTTAAAGATTATATC
The DNA here is from genome assembly GCF_944380985.1 of uncultured Agathobaculum sp. Classification (GTDB taxonomy): domain Bacteria; phylum Bacillota; class Clostridia; order Oscillospirales; family Butyricicoccaceae; genus Agathobaculum. Next base: position 27,023 of record NZ_CALWJJ010000006.1, read on the forward strand.
TCTACGCCAAAGCCCAACGGCTACCAGTCGCTGCATACGACGGTTATCGGCCGCGCGGGCATCCCGTTTGAGGTGCAGATCCGCACCACCGAGATGCACAAGATGGCGGAATACGGCGTTGCAGCGCACTGGAAATATAAGCAGGGGCTGGACAAAAAAGGTAACGAGGAGGCCTTTGCCTGGATTCGGCAGCTGCTTGAAGCGCAGCAGGACACTGAGGCCGAGGATTTTATCAAGAATATCAAGGTCGATCTGTTTGCCGACGAAGTGTTCGTCTTTACGCCCAAGGGTGATGTGGTCAACATGCCTGCGGGCGCGACCCCGATAGACCTTGCCTATGCCATCCACTCGGCAGTCGGCAACCGCATGACCGGCTGCAAGGTGAACGGCCGCATCGCGCCGATCGACAGCCAGCTGAAAAACGGCGACATCGTCGAGATATTGACCTCCAAGGAGGCGCACGGCCCGAGCCGAGACTGGGTCAAGATCGTCAAGACCACCGAGGCGCGCAATAAGATCAAGCAGTGGTTTAAAAAAGAGTGCCGCGAGGAGAATATCATCAACGGCCGCGAGGATCTCGACCGCGAGCTGCGCGCCAATCTGCTCTATAACGGCTTTTACGAGAACGAGGAAGTGCAGAAAAATACGCTCAACAAGTTCTCGTTTAACACGCTTGACGAGCTGTATGCCGCCATCGGCTATGGCGGCATCACGCTGACTAAAGTCATCAACAAGGTAAAGGACGATGTCGGCAGACTGCGCCGCCAGCGTGAACTTGCCGAGCGTGCCGAGCATCCGCAGCCCGAGCATCCGCATAAGCGCATCACCAAGAGCGCGACCGGCGTCGTGGTCGAGGGGATTGATAACTGTCTGGTCAAATTTGCGCGCTGCTGCACACCCATCCCGGGCGATGAGATCGTCGGCTTTGTCACGCGCGGCTATGGTGTATCCATTCACCGGCGCGACTGTGTTAACGTGCACATCCAGGAAGACCCTGACCGCTGGGTGCGCGCCTGGTGGGATGAGGATATGCCGGTATCCGACCGAACCAATCGCTTCTCAACCGGACTGCAAATTTCAACACGCAGCCGCATCGGCGTGCTGAGCGACGTGACAGCCGTGCTTGCGGCCTGCAAGATCAACGTGCACGAGATTTCCGCGCGCGATTTAAACGACGGCTATGCAATCATCAATGCCATGGTTGATGTGGCGGGCATCCACCAGCTGGAAAATCTCATCAGCCGCCTGCGTTCGATCAAGGGCGTGGTTGACGTGACGAGAACGGTGGATACAAACTAAAGTTTCGGTTGCGGACATACAGCCGAAATCAGGGGAAGCGCGCCGCGGTATAGCAGCGGATGCACCCTATCACGCGAAAAGTTCGGGCAAGCCAAACGATTTCGCTTTTAAAGGAATAAAAACCGTGATACGTGCATCCGGTTTTTATGAAAATGCCGATTTGCGGTATTTTCTGTTGAAAGCCGCGCAGAGTGCGCGGTTTATATTGGAAACGGAGACGGAGTTTATGCGAGCACTCATTCAGCGCGTTTCGCGCGCATCCGTGACGATCGGCGGCGTGGTGCGCGGACAGATCGGGCAGGGCTTTCTCGTGCTGCTCGGCATTACAGATGGAGACACTGCGCAGGACGCGGTATATCTGGCGGATAAAACGGTCAAACTGCGGGTATTCACGGACGAAAATGATAAAATGAACCGCTCGCTTTCCGATGTGGGCGGCGGCTTGCTGATCGTATCGCAGTTTACACTGTATGGCGACTGCAAAAAGGGCAACCGGCCGAGCTTCACCGCCGCCGCCCGCCCGGATGCTGCGCGGCCGCTTTACCAAACCTTTATTGCGCGCTGCCGCGAGAGCGGCCTGCCGGTCGAGACCGGCGAGTTTGGTGCGGATATGCAGATCGACCTGATAAACGACGGACCGGTCACACTGTGGATGGACACCGCACAGATGCGGTGAGCGGAAAGGAGACAACTTATGAAAATTATGCAGCTTTGCCTTGGCATGGTCGCTACAAACTGCTATATCGTATATGACGAAAATACCCGCGAGGCCGTGGTGATTGACCCGGCGGACAACGCTCCCTCGATTCTGCAAGCCGCGGAGCGTGAAAAGCTGAGCATTAAGTATGTGCTGCTGACCCACGCGCACTTTGACCATATCCTTGCCGCGCATGGGGTGCTTGAGGCGACCGGCGCGCAGTATGTTGTGCCTGAGGGCGACCTGTGGCTGCTCGACCGCGACAACATGGGTCAGTTCCGTAGCCTGGCGCGCGACTATGTGCAGGATGTGCCCGATATTGTGGCAAACGAGGGCACACAGGTCACTTTTGGCGGCCTGACCGCGACCTATATGAGCACCCCCGGCCATACGCCCGGCTCGTCGGTTATTCGCATTGAAAACTGCCTGTTTACCGGGGATACCTTGTTCCGCCACGAGTGCGGACGCTGCGATCTGGAGGGCGGCGATTTCGGCCAGATGCTGCGCTCGCTAAAGCGCCTGTACGACCTTGCAGGCGATTATCAGGTGCTGCCTGGGCACGACGCGCTTTCCACTTTGCATGAGGAGCGCGCGGAAAACCCCTATATGCTGCAGGCGGCCGGTAAGAGATGAATTATACTCTGGAGGGGCATGAGCAGAAGCATGCAGTTGAAGAGATGTTATTTCATCTGCTGCCCACGGTGACGCTCACGCGTGCGGATATGGTGGGCCAGGGCGACTGGTGCCGCAGTATACTGACCGAGCAAAACGGCGAGGCTATCGGGCGTGCCGTCGTGTGTATGGACGGCGTAACGCGCGAGGCCGTGCGCTTCGCGCCCATCGAAGGGTTGACGCCGCTTGCGTATAAGCGCGCGATCACTGAGTTGGTTAAAATGAGCATATATGACGCGCTCGCGCCCGCGCTGCCGCAGCCGCCCGTATGGGGCAGCCTGACCGGCGTGCGCCCGGCAAAACTCGCGCGCGGCCTTATTGAGCGTGGCATGAGCCGCGGGGAGGCCGCCGCCTATCTGCGCGAGCATTTTTACGTCTCTGCGCCGCGCGCGGCGCTAACCATTCGCGCGGCCGCAACCGCAATCGAGCTTGACCGTGCAATCGGCAAGGATGACATTTCGCTTTATATCGGCATTCCGTTCTGCCCCTCGCGCTGCTATTACTGTTCGTTCGTCTCATCAACGACCGCGCTGTCCGGCCATTTGATCGAGCCGTATCTAGACGTTCTGTGCCGCGAGATTGCTGAGACCGCGGCGCTTGTGCGGGAGGCGGGCAAGCGGGTGCAGAGCGTGTACATCGGCGGCGGCACACCGACTACGCTGGATGAGACGCAGCTTGCGCGACTGCTGGATACGCTGGCAAATCACTTTGATTTTTCGCATCTTCTTGAATATACTGTGGAGGCGGGGCGGCCGGATACCATCACACCCGGTAAGCTGCGCGTGCTGCGCGCGGCGGGCGTGGGCAGGGTGAGCATCAATCCGCAGTCGATGGACGATAAGGTGCTCGCTGCCATCGGCCGGCTTCATTCTGCGGGCGATGTGCTGCGCACATATGACGAGGCACGGCAGGCGGGCTTTGCGGCCATCAATATGGACGTAATTGCCTCTCTCACTGGCGACACGGCAGAGTCCTTTACCAGCACAGTCGAAACGCTGATCGGCCTTGCGCCCGAGAACATTACGGTACACACGCTTGCGATCAAGCGCGGCGCAGACCTGTCCGACAAAGCAGCGGCTGCGGCGCAGCGCGATATCGTCTCTCGTATGCTGGACAGCGCCGCCGGCGCGCTGCAAAAAGCGGGATACGGGCCATACTATCTCTACCGGCAGAAATTCACCGCGGGCGGCTTTGAGAACGTCGGCTGGTGTAAGCCGGATATGGCGTGCTTCTATAACGTGGCGATGATGGAGGAGCTTCAGACCATCCTATCGCTCGGCGCGGGCGGCGTGTCCAAGCGGGTTGACCGGCAGACCGGCTGGATCGAGCGGACGAACAACCCTAAGTATCCACTCGAGTACATCCAGGCGGCTTGCCGTCTGGCAGACGGCAAGCGCAAACTGCTTTTTCCGAATAAATAAGGAGGAGATGCCATGGCGGAATATACGCTTAAATATATCAACCATCGCGCGCGATATGATGCGGCGGCGTTTATCGAGCAGTGTGAGCAAACATATCATGAGCAGATCGAGCATGTGGCGGACGTGATTGCACAAAACAGCATACCAAAACCCATTGTGCTGTTAAACGGGCCGTCCTCCTCGGGCAAGACTACGACTTGCGCGCGCATTGCCCGCGCACTTGCGGTGCGCGGCATTCATGCGGAGATGATCTCGATGGATGACTACTACCGTACAATCGGCACCTATGAGGTTCCGCCCGACCCGGAAAATGGCGTGCCCGACCTGGAAAGCCCGGAATGCATGAACCTACCGCTTTTAAGCCAGCATTTGGCGCAGCTGGCGGCAGGGGAGGAGATTGCAATGCCCCGATTTGACTTTGAAACGCGCTCCTCGCAGCCCGGCGCGCGCACGCTGCGCCTCGACCCGGATGAAGTCGTGTTGATCGAGGGTATTCATTCATTTAACCCGGTTATCATGGGTGACCTTGCACACACGGCAACCAGCGTGTATCTGTCGGTTGCGAGCGCAGTTGTACCGGAAGAGGGGGCGCGGCTCGAACCGCAGATGCTGCGCTTTTTGCGCCGCGCAATGCGCGACAGCCTGTTTCGCGCCTCTCCGGTCGAGGAGACCATCCGTCAGTGGAACTCGGTGTGCCGCGGCGAGCGGCTGTATATCGCACCCTATCGTGGGCAGGCCGATTTGACGGTAGACACCTTTTTGCCATACGAGCTTTGCGCGCTGATGCAGCAGCTGGAACCACAGCTTTGCCTGCACAAAGAGGCGCTGACGGGCGCTGATCTGGCGCCCGTGGGCGAGGTGCTCGGCCAGGTTGCATCGATCGATTATGCAGCGCTTATCCCGGCTGACTCTGTGCTGCATGAGTTTGTTGGCTGAGGGTATCGCCCTGCGCCGCGCCTTGCTTTTTGGCCGGGCATGCAGTATAATAAACCAAACATGGCGGCTGACCGCCGGAAGGAGCGATGAACGATGGATGGAAGGATGCAGTCGTTTCTGGACAAAATCAGGGGTATGGCGGAAAAGACAGGCCAGGTCGCGGGCCGTGCAGCGGATGCCGCGGGAAAAAAGGCAACTGAGCTTGCCGGCGCCACACGCATCAATCTGCAAATCTTTGATCTGAACACCGAGTGCGAGGCGCTTTATAAAGAGATCGGCAAACTGGTGTATAAGCTGCATCGCGGCAACGCGGTATCAAATGAGGATATGGATGAGAAACTTGCCGCTGTCGATGGCAAGCAACAAAAAATCGCCGCCTTGCGGGAAGAACTGACGAGCATGCGGTCGATTGCGGTGTGCCCGCACTGTGGCAAGGCATGTAGCCGCGAAGATTCGTATTGCGCAGCCTGCGGCAGCGCGCTGTGAGCGCATATTTTGCCGCGCCCTGCCATACGGTAAACTAAACCGAAGTGCCGGGCAGGCTGTTTGCACGGCGCAAGATCAAGTCAAAAAAAGGGCGTGTAGCGTTTGCAGCGGAAAAAACAGAATTTTGTGCAGGGCGCGGTCATCCTGATGGTGGCCAGCCTGGTCGTTAAGGTAATCGGTGCATTTTTTCAGATCCCGCTCCAAAACCTGATCGGCGGGAGAAGCTCGCCGGCGTTCGGTTTGTTCAGTTCGGCATACCGCATCTATTCGGCCATGCTGGTGATCTCGACCGTCGGCTTGCCCGCGACATTGTCTAAAATGGTTGCCGAGGCGACCGCTCACGGGCGCGAGCGTGAAGTGCGGCGGATCGTTCGCGTCGCCGCATGTATTTTTGTGCCGGTCGGCGCGCTTGCGGCAGCTGCGCTGTTCTTCGGTGCGGATACGTTTGCAGACTGGATCAAAAGCGCGGATGCGCGGCTTGCGGTCATGGCGATCGCGCCGAGCGTGTGGATGGTTGCGATCATTTCCGTGTTCCGCGGCTACTACCAGGGCCGAACCAATATGGTGCCAACCGCCGTGTCGCAGATTATCGAGGCGATGGGCAAGTTGCTGGCGGGTCTTGGTTTTGCGTGGTATGCAGTACAGGCCGGCTTGGATGACCCGGTAGTTGCGGCGCTCACCGTGCTGGGCGTTACGCTCGGTGAGGTTGCGGCGGCGGCCTATATGATGATACAGGCGGCGGTGACGCGGCGGCGCGGATGGACGGTGCGCGCGCTAAACGATACCGTGCGGCCGGTCGGACAGCTGGCGAAGATCATGTTGTCACTCTCCATCCCGATTACGATCAGCTCTGCGGTGATGAGCCTGACCGACTTGATCGACGTTGCGCTGATCTCCGCGCGTTTGCAAAGCCCGGCAGTCGGCATGACGGCCGAGCAGGCGGTTACAACCTACGGCATCTATACCGGCCAGGCGATCAACTTTTTCAATCTGCCGCAGACGCTGATTACCGCGCTTGCAGTTAGCGTGCTGCCGACGATCGCCAGCGCGCGCGCCGCGCAGAATTTTACCAGGGTATCACGCACGCTGTCGACTGCCCTGCGGCTGACCATGATGATTACCCTGCCCGCAGGGGCGGGATTTCTACTGCTGTCTTCTTCCATTTTGCGCCTATTCTTTGGCGACGGTACCGAGCTTGGCGGCCGGCTCATGGCGATTTTAGGCTTTGCCGTGCCGGCAGTGGCGCTTGTTGCTATTACAAACGCTATTTTGCAGGCGTTCGGCCGCATTGACCTGCCGCTAATCTCGATGTTTCTCGGCGCGGTGGTCAAGATATTTGGGGATTACTTCCTGATTGGCGACCCGTCGTTTCAGATAGCGGGCGCGCCGATCAGCACGGCGGTATGCTACTGGCTGATCGCGCTGATCAACCTGTTTCATATTGGACGGCTGTCGCACGCGCTGCCGCCGCTCGGTAGAACGGTCGGGCGGCCGCTTGCAGCGACGGCCGGTATGGGCGCGGCCATTTATATCTGCCTTACTGGGCTAACACGCCTGCTGGACGCGTCGCCTGGATCGGCTTCGGATAAGCTAATTACGCTGGCTGTGATTGCAATAGCGGTAGCAGTATACGGCGTTTTGCTGCTTACGCTGCATGCAGTTGAGCGCGAAGACGTGCTACTTTTACCAAAGGGAGAAAAAATTGCGGATATTTTACATTTGAAATGACAGAAAGTGTGTAAAAAATGGTTGATTTTCAGCAAAAAGAGAAGTATAATTTTAATGATCTGTTGCGCATTATGGAGATTCTCCGCGCGCCGGACGGCTGCATGTGGGATCGTGAGCAGGATCATCATTCCATCCGCCGCAATTTTATTGAGGAGACCTATGAAGTCTGCGAGGCGATCGACGAGCAGGATACCGAGCACCTGAAAGAGGAGCTTGGCGATGTGCTGCTACAGGTCGTGTTCCACACTCAGATGGAAAAGGAGAAAGGTACGTTCGATATAGAGGACGTGGCGGACGGCATCTGCAAAAAACTGATTTACCGGCATCCGCATATTTTTGGCTCGGTTGAGGTCGGCTCATCTGAGGAGATCCTGCGCAACTGGGACGAACTTAAGCGCAGGGAAAAACATCAAGAGAGTGATACCGATACGCTCAAAAGCGTTGCCAAGAGCCTACCCGGGCTGATCCGAGCGGAAAAGCTGCAAAAAAAGGCGGCAAAGGTTGGCTTTGACTGGGATGGGCCGCAAGGCGCGCTGGACAAGATAGGCGAGGAGCTTGACGAGGTCAGCCGCGCCGCGCGCGGCGATGGAGACGCCGAGGAAGAGATTGGCGATCTGCTGTTTGCAGCGGTGAACGCAGCACGGCATTTGAAAGTAGATCCCGAGCGGGCAATCGAAAAGACCTGCGACAAATTCATCCGTCGGTTTGCCGATATGGAACAGCAGGCGGGAGAGGAGAACAGAGCGCTTTCCGACTTGTCTCTGACAGATCTGGATACGCTTTGGAATAAAGCAAAAGAAAAAGAAAAGTAACGGAGGTATGAACATGAAAAAGAGCGAATTTATCGCGCTGACTGCGGAGAAGGCCGGCCTGTCCAAAAAAGACATGGAAAAGGCAATGGATGCGGTGTTCGAAACCATCGGTGACGTGATTGCCGCAGGGGATAAGATGCAGGTGAGCGGCTTTGGCACGTTTGAGACCAGAAAGCGTGCGGCACGCACGGGTCATAACCCGCGTACTGGTGAGGAGATTGCGATCGCTGCGGCGACGATTCCGGCGTTCAAGCCGGGCAAGGCGCTTAAGGATAAGGTGGACGCGAACTAACGTGAGGTTGGACAAATATCTCAAAGTATCCCGTCTAATCAAGCGGCGCACGGTTGCAAATGATGCCTGTGACGCTTCGCGGATTACGGTCAACGGCAAGCCGGCCAAGGCCTCATATCAGGTCAAGGTAGGCGACGTGATCGAGATCGCTTTCGGCCAGCGCACTATGCGTGTAGAGGTGCTGAGCATTGCCGAACATGCCCTTAAGGCGGATGCTACGGCAATGTACAGAGAAATTTCATAGGCAAACGCATCCTGTTCAATATGAGCAGGATGCGTTTTTATCTATCATACTTGGGCTTTTCCGGGCATAGGATACGGGTAGGCGGGAGTATTTCCGCACAAGGAGGGAACTGGCATGGCATCGGACGAGCGAAACAGGGAAATGCCGCATACCGTGATTCTGGAGGGAAGGGAAAAGCTGTCCATTTCAGGCGTGGTGGATGTACAAAGTTTTGATGAGGAGCAGGTATTGCTCGAGACCGTGCGCGGCATGCTGGTCGTGCGCGGACAGGGGCTGCACGTCGAGCGGCTGCAGCTCGAGGCGGGCGAGCTGATCGTAGAGGGGGAGATTGGCCTGATCGAATACGATGACAGCATGCAGCCGCGCGGCGGGCTGTTGGGGCGTCTGTTCGGCAGGTGATGGAGTATGAATCTATTCTCCAATCAGGAGCAGCTGCGCCTGATGCTGCAAAGCTTGCTGCTGGGCATCGGCATTGGGCTGGTATATGACATGTTGCGTGCCTTGAGATGGCACTTTTCCTGCGGCCGTGCAGCGACCGCCGCACTTGATGCGGTATTCTGGATCGTGCTAACCGCCGGGCTGTTTGAGTTTGGGCTGGTATTCGCTGCCGGACAGCCCCGGCTTTTCGTGCTGGTGGGCGCAATCTGCGGCGCTTCGCTATATTTTATGCTGCTCAGCAGCGCCGTGCTATTGGTGTTGACGGCAATGTTGTGTGCGGCGGCACGCGTCTGGTCAGCTGGAAAAGCAGCAGCGCGGGTTTTGCAAACCGCACTACGGCGCACCGGTATGCCGGAGAAAATTCGACATTATGCAAAAAAAATTCAAAAACCCTCTTCCATTTTCCGCGGGAAAGGTTTAAAATGAAAATGTATAAGTTTCTCTTCAACGGATGAATGCAGAGTGAGGTGGTAGCACTGTCAAGACAAAGGATGCCGGTAATCGTAAAAATCGCAATGCTGGTATTTCTGATCTATGCGGCAATTACCATTGTCAGCCTGCGTGCGCAGATCGTGGACAAACAGGCGGAGCTTGACTCGCTTTCCCTGCGAGTGCAGGAGTATGAGGAAGCAAACGAGGCGCTACAGCAGCAGATGCAGCGCGGCTTTTCCGCAGAGGACATCAGCGAGCTTGCACGCAATGAGCTGAGCTTTGCGCAGCCTGGAGAGCGCGTGTTTGTCGATGCATCCAGCCGGTAAAAGGGAAAAGACTAACGGAGGCAAAAAAATTTATATGGATTTGGCAGTGGGATCAATCGTAGAGGGCAAAGTGACAGGCATCACCAAGTTCGGTGCTTTTGTCGCGCTGCCCGAAGGTAAATCCGGGATGGTGCACATCTCGGAGGTTGCGGCAAGCTATGTCAGCGACATCAAGGACTTTCTGCAGGAGGGGCAGCAGGTCAAGGTCAAGGTCATCAACATCGATCAGTCGGGCAGGATCAATCTATCCATCAAAAAGGCGCAGCCACAGGAGCCGCGTCAGGACCGTGCAGGGGGCTATGGCGCGATCCGACAGCCGCGGTTTGCTCCGCGCGCCCGGATTCCGCAGGCATCCAAGGATCCTGCGACCATGAGTTTTGAAGATAAACTCAAGGCTTTTATGTCAGACAGTGAGAGCCGTCAGGCCGATGTACGTCATGCGGCCGATCGGAAAAGCGGCTCGCGTAGACGTCGCTAAACACAAAAACCGAGGGCGACCTCGGTTTTATTTTTATGTGCTGGCAATTTGTCAGGATAAAGTAGATACAGTGTGGATATTTTGTAGCCCCAATAGACGCAATTTAGCCCTGCATAAGGGCAAAAAAACGCGCTCTTTTCAAGGAAAGAGCGCCAAAAGTAGGATTGTGGGGATAAAGATATGAACGGTGCATGGCAGTTTCCCAACTGCCAGGATAAATATACCATAATTTCCTATAAATGTCAACTATTATTTTTTAAGAGGTATTGCATGAAACAGATATTGATCCAAAACGTGCAGGTGTGGACAATGGACGAGCAGAACACACGCTTTACCGGCTGGGTGCTGCTGGAAGACGGCAAGATCGCTGCGATGGGCGAGCAGAACCCGCCCGTCTGCGCGCAGGCGCTGGATGGGGCAGGCGGCGTGCTTACCCCGGGACTGATCGACATCCACACCCATCTCGGGCTGTATGAGGATGGCCTGGGCTTTGAAGGAGCAGACGGTAACGAGGATACCGATCCGGTCACACCGCACCTGCGTGTGATCGACGGCATCAATCCGATGGATCGCGGCTTTCAGGAGGCGCGCGAGGCCGGGGTGACGACCGTTGCGGTCAGCCCGGGCAGCGCCAATCCGATCGGCGGGCAGATCGCGTTGGTTAAGACAACGGGCCGCCGGATAGATGATATGGTGCTTAAGGCGCCTCTGGCGATTAAATTTGCGCTCGGTGAGAACCCCAAGTCGGTCTATCACGATAAGGACGAGACGCCTGTCACCCGCATGGCGACTGCTGCTATCATCCGCGAGCAGTTATACAAGGCCAAGGAATACTTCGCTCGCAAAACGCGCGCCGAGGATGACCCCGAGCAGGACGAGCCGGATTATGACTGTAAGCTTGAGGCGCTTCTTCCGTTGCTTTGGGGCAAGGCGGAGGCGCATTTCCACGCGCACCGCGCGGACGATATATTCACCGCGTTGCGTATAGCAAAGGAATTCGGACTGCGTCCGGTTATCATACATGGCACCGAGGCACATTTGGTGGCCGACCTGCTGGCGGACGAGCATGTGCCGGTGGTATGCGGACCGTATATGACCGACCGCTCTAAGCCCGAGCTGTGTAATCTGACCGACGAGGCGCCCGGCCTGCTGTACCAGGCGGGTGTGGCAACCGCGATCACGGTTGACCATCCGGAGATACCGCTGCGTTTGCTACCCATGGCGCTCGTAGTGGCCGTGCGCGCGGGTATGGATAAAACAGACGCACTTCGTGCGGTCACTTCGGCGCCGGCGCAGATCGCGGGCATGCAGGAGCGTATCGGCAGCCTGCGCGTTGGGATGGACGCCGACTGTGTGCTGTGGAGCGGTGACCCGCTCGATATGGCAAATCAGGTGCAGGCTGTTTTTATAAACGGCGCGATGGTATACAGGAGGACAATATGAGAACGATCGATGTTTCGGAAGTGACACGGCTGGTGCGCCAGCTGTGCATTAATGCGAACTATTACCTTCCTGCCGACCTGCGGCAGGCGTTCGTCAATGGGCAGCAGGCCGAGCAGTCGCCGCTTGGCAAGGAGATTTTTGGCGAGATGATCGCAAACTGCGACCTGGCACGCCAAAACGACGTGCCAGTTTGTCAGGATACCGGCATGGCGGTTGTGTTTGCCGAGGTCGGGCAGGAGGTGCATCTTATCGGCGGCGCGTTTGAGGACGCGGTGACCGAGGGCGTACGACGTGGCTATATCGAAGGCTATCTGCGCTTGTCCGTGGTGGGCGACCCGCTGCGCCGTGAAAACACAAACGACAATACGCCCTGTGTGCTCTATACTTCGATCGTGCCGGGGGATGAGGTGAAAATTACAGTTGCGCCCAAGGGCTTTGGCTCGGAGAATTTGAGCGCAATGAAGATGTTCACCCCGGCCGCAACAAAGGAGCAGATCGTAGATTTCATCGCAGACGCCTGCATAAATGCAGGCTCAAATCCCTGTCCGCCGATCGTGATCGGCGTTGGTCTTGGCGGCACGAGCGACAAAGCAGCCTATCTTGCCAAGCGCGCGCTGCTGCGTCCGGTGGACGAGCATAATGCCGACCCATTTTACGCCGAGATGGAGCAGGCAATCCTCGATAAAGTAAATGCCTCGGGCGTCGGGCCGCAGGGTCTTGGAGGCACAGTGACCGCGCTTGCCTGCGCGATCGAGCCGTTTGGTACGCATATTGCGGGCCTACCGTGTGTGGTCAATGTTTCCTGCCATGTGACGCGGCATGCGGAGGGAAAAATATGAGAAATTCGATCGAAAGGCACGCCATCCACTGATTACACACAGTGTGGGATGCGCAGGGCATGTGGCGCGTTAAAGCTACTCTTGGGAAAAATGCCGAACAATTTGTGATCTTGTGCAAAATAGATTGGACATCTTGCCCAAGGCGTGTTATACTAAAGATAGCAAAATTCCACAATGCCGCCGGTGAATATGTGCAGCGGCGGCGCGAGTAACTTGGGCCTCGTGCCCGTTAGGAGATGATGTTATGAAGTTCACCATCGTCGAGAGAAAGATCAAGATTGACGACGATTTGCGGCAATATGCGCTGCGCAAGGTTGAAAAGCTGGATCGGTATTTCCGGCAGGATTCGGATACTACGTTGACCTTTAGCGAGCTGCGCGGCAAGCAAACGGTGGAAATTACAGTGCGGCAGACCGGCCTGGTTGTGCGCGCTGAGGAGACTACGACCGATATGTTTGCCTCGGTGGATGGTGCAATCAGCAGCATCGAGCGTCAGATCCGCAAGCATAAAACGCGCTTGGAAAAGCGCCTGCGCGAGGGTGCGTTCGACAAGATTGCCGAGCAGCAGGCAGCGCTCAGCGAGGAGGAATTTGACGTCGTGCGCCGCAAGCGTTTTGAGGTCAAGCCTATGGGCGTAGACGAAGCGATCTTGCAGATGAATCTGCTCGACCACCAGTTCTACTTCTTCCGCAATGCGGATAACGACAACATCCATGCGGTTGTTTATAAGCGCGCGGCAGGCGGATATGGCCTGATCGAAGGCGTTGAATAACATCTTGACCCATCGTTTCGGGTAAAAGTGAGAAAAAAGGCCGGCGGCATTGCCGCCGGCCTTTTCCGGATATTGAAATTGGAATATACAGGAGGATAATGCGTTGCAAACCGAATTAAAGCGGCTGCAGCGGGGCAGCGCTGATTTTGCGCGCACGCGGCAGCTGTACCGCGCGGCCTTTCCGTCAAACGAGCGCGCGCCCTTTTTCATGCTGGTGAGACGGGCGCAAAGAGCCCGTGCGGACTGGTGGGGCATTTATGAGGGGGGCGAATGGATCGGCTTCTTCTATGTGGTGACCGACGCAAGGCTTGCGTATATCTTTTATTTTGCCATTGACGAGCAAAAGCGCGGCAGAGGCTGCGGCACGCGCGCGCTCGGCGCGCTGCGGGCGCAGTACGAGGGGAGCCGCATCTTCCTTGCGACCGAGGCGCTCGACCCTGCGGCGCAGAACTATGCAGAGCGCGTGCGGCGAAAGCAGTTTTATCTGCGCAGCGGCATGGAGGATCTGCATACCCGCGCGCAGGAGGGCGATGTGGTTTACGAGCTGCTTGGCACAGGCGGTAGTGTGTCTGGCAGGGAATACAGCCGACTGATCCGCAAATGGGCGGGGCCGGTGCTCAGCCGCATGATTGTGATGAAGATACTCCCGGATTAGCGTAAGGAGGATATATGTGAACCTTTGCGATATAGAGACCATCCGCACCGTGCTTGGGCGGCATGGGTTTCATTTTTCCCGTTCGCTGGGCCAAAATTTCCTGACTGACGAGAGTGTGCCGCGGCGTATTGCTGAGCAAAGCGGTGCGGCAGAGGTGGGTAATGTGGTAGAGGTAGGGCCTGGTATGGGCTGTCTGACCGCCGAGTTGTGCCGCCGGGCGGACAGAGTAGTTGCGATCGAACTTGACCGCGCGTTGCTGCCTGTGCTAGACGAGACGCTTGCGGCATTTGACAACTTTTTGCTTGTGCAGGGCGACGTGCTTTCGCTCGATCTTTCGGCGCTGTGCCGCGAGCAGTTTGGCAGCGCGCGCTCGGTCGCCTGTGCTAATTTACCTTATTATATCACCACGCCTGTGCTCACCGCGCTGCTAGATAGCCGTGCGTTTGAGCGCATCACGGTCATGGTGCAGAAAGAGGTCGCGCAGCGCATCTGCGCCGCGCCGGGTACCGCGGCGTATTCTGCGTTTTCGATCTATGTGCAGTATCACGCGGCAGTGGAGATCCTGTTCGACGTACCCGCAGACTGTTTCATTCCACGGCCCAAGGTGGATTCAGCCGTGCTGCAGCTCACGCCTCTTGCCGCACCCGCCGTCCATCCAAAGGATGAAAAGCTGTTTTTTGCCCTTGTGCGCGCGGCTTTTAATATGCGTCGCAAGACACTGGTCAATGCGCTTGGCCCGGCGCTCGGCGCTGCAATGGGCAAGGAGGAGATTGCGGGGCTGGTGCAGTCGGTCGGGCTTGACCCGCGTGTGCGCGGCGAACGGCTCAGCCTTGCGGACTTTGCGCGTCTGGCGGACGCTGCCGCCGCACGTCTTGCGGGAGTGTGAAAATGGCGAGCAGACTTGAGTTTGTGCGCTATGTCTGCAAGCAGCTTGCTGGGGCAGGGGCGATCCGCTGCAAGCGGATGTTCGGCGAATACGGTCTCTGGTGTAACGGCCGGTTTTTTGCTACCATAGAGAGGGATATGCTGTGCCTCAAAATCACACAAGCGGGGCGCGAGATGCTTCCTGGGGCAGAGATCGTCGAGCCGCACGTAGGCGCGCGCTTTCTGTATGTTGAGCGGCTGGACGACCCGGCTTTTCTGGCTGAGCTTGTCCAGCGCACCTGCGCCGCGCTGCCCGCGCCTATTTTGCATAGCAAGCGCCGCGCGGACAACGGCGAGCAAGTATCAGCAAACGATATAGAATAAGCACAGAAGAAAGCGAGGAAAGGCGATATGGAACTGACGCATCTGGACGAGACCGGCGCGGCGCGCATGGTCGACGTAGGCGATAAACAAATGACAAGGCGTACGGCGCAGGCGCAAGCGATTGTCACTATGCAGCCCGAGACGCTGCAAAAAATGCTGGACGGCGACATGCCCAAAGGCGATGTGTTCTCTTGCGCGCGTATTGCGGGCATCATGGCGGCCAAGCACACGAGCGAGCTGATTCCGATGTGCCATCCGCTGCCGATCGACAGCGTTGAGGTTGCACTCACGCCGTTGCCGCCCGACCGCGTTCGTATTATCAGTACGCTGCGCTGCACCTATAAGACTGGCATTGAGATGGAGGCGCTGACCGCAGCATCGGTCGCTGCGCTGACAGTGTACGACATGTGCAAGGCGATCGATCGCGGCATGCGTGTTGACAAGGTTATGCTGCTGCATAAGGAGGGTGGGAAATCAGGCGAATATCATTATACTGAACAGAAGAAAAAATAAAGCGGATTGCAGGGAATGCTATTTTTGATCTAATCATATAAAATGTAGGTGGAAAGCCGAGTAAAAAAGTATTTGCCTTTCCAAACCAAGTATATTACAAAACATGAATAAAGAAAGGAAGATTTCGATTGAGACTCGAAGGAAAATCCATTGTCGTGACGGGCGCGTCCTCTGGCATGGGTCATGCTATTGTTGAGCGGTTTGTGCATGAGGGTGCGAACGTGGTTGCGGTTGCCCGCCGCAAAGAGCGGCTGGAAGAGCTGGCGGCCTCGTTGGCCGGCGCACCGGGTAGGGTTTTTGTCTACGCAGGAGATGTATCGCTGCGGGAGACCAACGAGGGAATGATCACAGCGGCTATCGAGCAGTTTGGCCGTCTCGATGTGCTGGTCAACAACGCCGGCGTGATGGACGATATGAGCCCAGTTGCCGAGGTGGATGACGAACGTTATGAAAAGGTGATGAAAGTCAATGTTTATGGCCCGATGTGCGCTATGCGCCGGGCGGTACAGGTCTTTTTGGAGCAGGGCAATGGAGGCAATATTATCAATGTAGCCTCTGTTGGCGCCATACGCACCTGTGCCGGCGCCGTTTACTGTGCGTCCAAGGCGGCGATTGTATCAATGACCAAAAACACCGCGTTTATGTATATGCCAAACGGCATCCGCTGCAATGCCATAGCGCCCGGCGGCATTGCTACCGAGATCAGCGCATCAATGGGCAGACCCAACGCAAATGGATACGGCCGCGTCCAAAAGGTGCTGGCCTGCGCCCCGCAGCCTGGCAGCGCGGAGCAGATTGCTCAGGCTGCGTTGTTCCTGGCCAGCGACGACTCTGGCTATGTCAGCGGCGATGTGCTGGTTGTTGACGGTGGCTGGATCAGCGGCTGAAATAATTTGCATTTGCAACATATCCGGCAAATATACCCATATCAGGTTACGGCCGGTCTCTGATGCATGCTCGCACGCCGTACCGGGTGGGGTAGAGCATAGCAAAAGACGGTTAGTAAGGATCAATAAACGGCAACCTGCAAAACACCGCTATTACTTGTGTGCGCTGGCAGATGGCGACGCTTTCGGAGGAATATAAAACCCGCATCCCGAGATTGGGGATGCGGGTTTTAATTTGTGGTGTAGAAATGGCAAAACATTTAAAATAAAAAAGAAACCCGTCTGATCTGTGGGTTTCCTTTTGGTGCGGATGGGGGGACTTGAACCCCCACGTCCTTGCGAACACTAGCACCTGAAGCTAGCGCGTCTGCCATTCCGCCACATCCGCATATATTGCTGTCTGCCTGAGAAGAGTGGTGCGAGTGACGGGACTTGAACCCGTACGTCGATTGACACACGCCCCTCAAACGTGCCTGTCTACCAGTTCCAGCACACTCGCATTTTGGCTCATATCGAGTCGCCCCACTGTCAGCGACAAGTAGTATTATATCGAATGAGGGGCAAATTGTCAACATCTTTTTGTTAAAATGCAAAATTTTTATAGGTGTTTAGAGTGCTTACTGCGCCGCGCGCCAGGCGATCAACTGCGCTGCGACCGACACGGCAATTTCGGACGGGGTTTGCGCGCCGATCTCCAGCCCAATAGGGGTGGTGATGCGATGGCGCGCCTCGCCGAAGCCGTCGGCAAGCAGACAAGCGAACATGGTTTCACGTTTACGGCGGCTGCCCATTACACCGATGTAGGATGCCGGTGTTTGAAGCGCGAAGCGGACGGCCTCGGTATCGCCCATGTGGCCGCGCGTCATGATGCAGAATGCGTCCGCCGCGGTGGGGGTGAGCGTGCCGTTAAGAACGGACGAAAGCGCGGCAAATGGCGCGGTCAGCGTCTGCTCGGCGTGCGGAAAGCGGTCGGGCGAGCAGAATGCTGTGCGATCGTCAATCACGATGTGACGGAAATCCAACCGGTGCAGCAGTGAGGCCAGCTCGAGCGATACATGTCCGCCGCCAAGAATAAAAACCCGGACTGAGTTCTCCAGACGAAGCGCCAGTATTTCCTGGCCATACCGCCGGGTGACCGCGGGGTGCGCAGGCAGGCTGTCATCCGATGAAAGCATGGGTTGTCCGCCATCCAGCGGCAGACATAGCCATGCCGCTGTGTGACAGCGCACTGCGTCAAGCGCGGCGGCAAGCGGCGCAGGGTCGGTAAGCGGAGTGAATAAAATCTCGCTTGTACCGCCGCACACCATGCCAAGGCTGCCCGCTTTGCGGTTATCAAGTACAAAAGTTTCGCGGTGCGGGCGCGCGATTCCAGCGGCGGCAATCTCGAGGCAGCGATGCTCAAGCAGGCCGCCGCCCACCGTACCGCCAAGCAGACCGTTCGGGCTGGCAAGCATGAGCGCGCCTGCCGCGCGCGGAGTCGATCCGGTTGCGCGCACGACCGAAACAAGCATGACAGGATGTCCGTTCCGCACGTGATCAAGCGCGGTTTGCAGCAGTTGTTTAAGCATTGCATCCTCCGTTTTTCTATGTCAGCAGCAGTACATCGTCCGGTGAGACGCCGAGCAAGCGGGGTATAGCCGCCGGTTTTTTATCCCTGGGCATGTGCCACCAGAGTGCGGGCAAAGCCGTATCCTGCCCGGCGCAGCGAAACAGGATGGTCCACTCAAACGGTTGTTCAATCTCGCTCTCGCGCTCGATGGCAAAACGGTTTTGCTTTTCATCCGGCGAGAATGCGTGTGCGCGCAGGCCGACCGCGCGGATGCCGTCCGGCACCGGTTGCGCGGTGGTTAGGCGCAGGTTCCAGCCGGGCACGTCTACTTGATACGCGCTAGCCTTGACAGCGGGTGCGATATTTTTGCATCCGGTCAGCCGGGCGGTGGGCACACTGCCGGGATTGGCAAAGACAGCTTTGGTATTGTCCGCGCGCAGGATGCGGCCTTCGTCCATCACGCACAGACGCTCGCACAGGCGATAGGCCTCATCCCGGCTGTGTGTGACCAGCATGGCCTGCCGTCCATAGGCATGCAACAGCCCTTTCAGCGCGGGCTGTAGCGTGTCGCGCAGGTAGCTGTCGAGCGCGGAGAACGGCTCGTCAAGCAGCAGTAGGCGCGGCCGGCTGACCAGCATGCGTGCAAGCGCAACACGTTGCGCCTGCCCGCCTGAAAGTTGAGCGGGGCGACGCTTTTCAAGCCCGGTTAGCTGCAGTAGGTCGAACATTTCATCAAGGCGATGCTGGCGGACAACCCTGTCCTTTTCGCCTCGCATGCCGCACAGAATGTTTTGCTTCACCGTCATGTGCGGAAACAGCGCGTAGTGCTGAAACAGATAGCCGACGCGCCGCCTTTGCGGCGGTAGATTGACGCCGTGCGCAGTGTCGAACAGCGTTTCACCGTCCAGCACGATGCGGCCTTCATCGGGCGTTTCCACACCCGCGATACACTTCAGGGTCATGCTTTTGCCACTGCCGGAAGCACCCAGCAAGCCGGTGATAGGGTCGTCTGTTTCAAACGATACGTCAAGCGTAAAATTACCCAGCCGCTTGCGGATGGATACGGTAAGGCTCATGTGTATCGGACCTCCTTACGCTGTCCGCGCTCGAGCAGGACGACTGTAAACAGCCCACCTGCCGAAATGACAAGGTTAATCAGCGCCCAACAGAGCGCCTGCCGGTTGTCTCCTGTACGCCAGAGTTGATAGACCGTGGTCGCGATGGTCGCCGTGCGGCCAGGCGTGTAGCCAATGAGCATGCTGGTTGCTCCGTATTCGCCGAGTGCGCGGGCAAACGCGAGCACAAAGCCTGCTAAAATACCCTGCCGGCAGGCGGGCATGCGGATGCGCCAGAAGATATAGGTGTTTGACAGGCCGAGCGTTTGCCCTGCCTGCGCGAGCGTCTGATCAAACGCCTCAAATGCGCCGCGCGCAGTGCGGTAGAGCAGGGGAAAGGCAACAAATGCCGCCGTGAGCACGCCGCCGTACCAGGTCATGACAAACTGCAAGCCAATGCGCTCGAACGCCATGCCGAGCGGTCGCTGTCTGCCAAAGAGCAACAGCAGCAAATAGCCTATCACTGTGGGCGGCAGCACAAGCGGCAGCGTGAGTATAACGTCGAGCGCGCCTTTTATCACACGCGGCAGTCGGGCGGTGTAGTATGCCGCTGCAATGCTGGCGAAAAACATAAGTATGCTGCTGATTGATGCGATGCGCAGCGAGTTGAAAAGCGGAAACCAGTCCAAAGCATCAGCCTCCTGCATTGGCGGCCGGGGAAAAGCCGGCCGCGGCAAACCGCGACATTGCAGCGTCAGATGACAGATAATCGAGAAATGCCTGCGCGGCCTCTCGGTGTGCGGTGCTCTTGATGATGGCCGCCGGATAGATGACCTGCCCGCACATGTCGGCTGTGGCCGTGTCGGCCACAGTTAGCCCGGCGCTTGCGGCGTCGGTCGCGTAGATGACGCCTGCGTCAACGCTGCCCTCAGCTACCTGCATAGCGACCTCCTTGACGTTGCCGCCATAGCTCAGGCAGCCTGCGGCGGCGAGCGCAGTTTCGTCCAGACCGTAGTAGGCAAAAATCTTCTGCGTGTACTGGCCGACCGGTACATCGCTGTTGCCCATAGCGAGCAGGACATCACCCGCCTGAAGACGCGCTGCAAGCGTGTCAAAGCTATTGATTGCTTTGGGATTGTCCGCGGGTACTGCGAGCGCCACCTTGTTTTCGAGCAGGTCGACGCGGCTGCCCGCGAGCACGAAGTCCAGCGTCTCGGAGTTGGCTGACGGTTCTGCGGCTGCATCCAGTGCATTCATCTGCTGTTGCCCGGCCGAAAGGAACAGGTCGCAGACGGCGCCCTGCGCGATTTGGGTCTTGAGTGTGCCCGAAGAGTCAAAGTTGAAGATGAGCTTGACCTTCGGTGCGACAGTATGGTAGTCTGCAGCGATCTGCGTAAGCGTCTCGGTCAAACTCGCGGCGGCAAAAACGATTAGCTCGGTCTGCTCCGCACTGCTGTCGCTCGGCTGCGCGGCTTGGTCAGTGCATGCAGCAAGACCACAGGTGAGCGCCGCCAGCAAAAGGGCAAGTGTTTTTTTCATATGGCATTCTCCTTTGCTGTATCTCTCAGTCCACCGGATTTAGGGCGAAGGGATAGTTTGCCGTCTGCATGCCCGCACATGCCGGACCCGTCAGAGCACGCGGCAGCCTCCATTCGCCGCGCATGGCAAGCATGAGCGCCTATCGTCCGCAGTCCTGCGGCGTACCGCGCAGCAGCTCGAGCGCGTGCGGCAGCTGCTCGAGGAATACATCCATGCTTTCCATGCACGCCTTTGGGCTGCCGGGCAAGTTGATAATGAGCGTCTTGCCCCGAATGACCGATGCCGCGCGGCTGAGCATGGCGCGCGGGGTGATGGCAAGGCTTGCGGCGCGGATGGCCTCCGCGATACCGGGCACGTCGCGCTCGGCGATGGCGCGCGTAGCCTCGGGGGTGATGTCGCGCGGGGCAAAGCCTGTGCCGCCCGAGGTTAATATCAGGTCGAGCTGCCGCTGGTCGCACAGACGGATAAGGTTTTGCTCGAGCAGCGCGCGCTCATCCGGCAGCAGCAGCCGCTCGACGATCGCGTAACCCGCCCCGGCAAGCCGTTTCGCGACTGCGGGGCCGCTTTTGTCCGTGCGTTCGCCTGCGGCGCACCGGTCGGATAGCGTGATAACCGCCGCTTGGAAGGGTAGGGGTGTGGTGCGCGGACGTACATCGATCCGATCGCCCACGGCAATCTGCCCGCCATTAACCACGCGGGCGAACACACCTTCGCGCGGCATGATGCAGTCGCCCATCTTTTGATAGATCGCGCAGTGGTTGTGGCATTCCTTGCCGATCTGGGTCAGCTCAAGCAAGACATCGCCGCATCCCAGCAATGTGCCGACCGGCAGGCGGCGCAGATCAATTCCCTCAATCACGAGATTTTCTCCAAAGGCGCCGGGGTGTACGTCTGCGCCTTTTGCGTTAAACGCCGCAATTTCGGCCGCGGCGAGCAGGCTGACCTGACGATGCCAGTTTCCAGCATGTGCATCGCCGCGGATACCCCAATCGCGCTCGAGCCAAACGGCATCTGCCGGCGCTTTCTGTACGCCGCGCACACCGCTTGTGCAGACGGCGATAATTTTTCCCATGCCTATCCTCCGATCTGGTTCATGTTTTTATGCTCGATAACCTCCTCCCGCTGCACAAAGCAGTGCGCGGCGGGTTTGCCCAGGATAGCATGGCGGAGGGCGGCGCATAGCGCCGCCTCGTCCGCACCGCCACGCAATAACGGTTTGAGATCCGTGCCGGCAGGATAGCACAGACAGGACTTGATAAAGCCTGTGCTCGTCAGCCGGACACGGTTGCAGCCCTCGCAGAATGAATGGCTGACCGCCTCGATCAGTCCGATACAGCCTTGCAGTTCCGGCGCTGAGAAATATCGGGCAGGGCCGTTGCCGCGCCGCACATCAATCGGATGTAGCCCAGGCCAGACGGTGCGCAGAAGGTCTATCACGTTTATGTGTACCGGCTCATCGGCGTCTATGCCGGCCGCACCGATTGGCATGCGCTCGATAAACCGCACATCGACCGGCAAGCCTTCTGCAAGCCGTGCCAGTGGGATGCGCTGTGGCGCGGTTTCTGGCAGTAGTACGACGTTTACCTTGGTCGGCAGCTGGCCGGCGCACTGTCGGATCACGGCGCGCACCTCGTCAGCCGTGTGTGCGCTGCGGGTGATAGCCTGATACTGTGCGTTGTCCAACGTGTCGATGCTGATATTGACCGCGTCTAGCCCGGCCGCGAGCAGTCCGTCCAGCAGCGGGGGTAGACGCAGCCCGTTGGTCGTCAGTGTTACCTGGTTTACACCGGGCAGCGCCTTGAGCGCGCGGATAAAATCCGTTATGCCGCGCCGCACAAGTGGCTCGCCACCCGTCACCTTAAAACGGTCGATACCGAGTGCGACCGCCGCCCGTGCGACCTGCAACAGCTCTTCGTATCGCAGAATATCCCGGTGCGCGATAAGCGGCACACCCTCGGCGGGCATACAGTAGCGGCAGCGCAGGTTGCATCGGTCGGTGACTGACAGGCGCATATAGTCAATCTGCCGGTTCAGCGTATCACGCATGATGTCCTCTCCGCAGCCGGGTGTAAAGATGGCAAAAGGCCAACAAAAACATGCTGTTTGAGACAGCAGAAAATAAACTCATTGTATTGCTCCTGTTCGCGGTGCGACCGTTATATGCCCATGCCGAAGCCACAGTTAGGGAAATGGCATTGCGCGCAGTCCAGACACAGCCCGCCGTGGCCAAGTCCTGCGAGCCAGTCTGCGGTGACGGGTACATCGGCGATCAGCCGCGGCAGTACAAGGTCAAAAATCGTTCGCTTTGCATACATCACGCATCCAGGCAGGCCGCATACCGGTCGCCCGTCTGGCAGGTAGGACATCAAAAACATCGCCCCCGGCAGTACGGGCGCGCCGTAGCTGACGATTTTTGCCCCCGCATTGCTAATGGCGAGCGGGGTGCGGTCGTCGGGATCGACGCTCATCCCGCCCGTGCACAAGATAAGCGCGGCGCCCTCGTCTGCCATACGGCCGATGGCAGCGGTGATCTCATCGGGGTCGTCGCCGCAGATCGCATGCGCCGTCATCTCGCAGCCATATTCGGCCAACTTGTCCACTAAAACCGGGGTGAAAACGTCTTGGATCAGCCCACGCGCGACCTCGCTCCCGGTTGTGACAACGCCGAACGGACGCGGCCGGAACGGACGCAGTTGCAAAAGCGGCGCGGGGCCTGCGGCCTTGACTGCGCGCTCCATCTTCTCCTTTTCGATCACAAGCGGAATGACGCGCGTGCCGCACAGCTTGTCGCCCGCTTTAACGGGGAAACCAGACGCGCGCGTCGCGATCATCATCTCGCCCAGCGTATTAACTGCACGCAGCCGCTCGACATCGACCAGCAACAGCCCGTCGATCTCGGCGATCAGCTCGATCTTGCCCTCCTTTGGCGCGGAGGCGCGCATGTGCTCGCCCTGGCAAATACCGCGCAGTATATCAGCCGCATCGTTCTCGTGCAGCATGTTTTCATTTGTCTCCCAGATGTAGATGTGCTCCTTGCCCACACTGAGCAGCACGGGAATATCCTGCTCACGGATAATATGCCCCTTGCGGAACACCGCATCTTTGGTGACGCCTGGTATGATCTGGGTGATGTCATGGCAGAGTACTTGCCCGACTGCATCCTGAACGCGCATCAGTTTCATCAAAAAATCTCCAATGGGAAAATTTGGACTGCCGCAGGAGGCAGTCTCTGCGCGTTTATTATAGCATATTGAAACAGAGTGCCGCAACAAAGAAGCATAATGCGGGTACACCATAAGTATTACAAAAAATTTCGTTATATTTATGAATGATGAACGAAAATGTGCTATATCCGTTGTGTCTGTCTGCGCGGGCTGATATAATTTCAGCAGTAGATGGAAGGAGGGAGCGGCAGTGGCAAAGGGGCTTCGCGTGCAGGCCGCACTGCGCCTTGTCAGGGAGGATAAGCTGTTCGGCCCGGGCGTGGCGCAGCTTTTGGAGGGCATAGAGGCGTTCGGCTCGCTGCGGCGCAGCGCGGCGCATATGCAAATGAGCTATAACAAGGCATGGGGCGTGATCCGCAGCTGCGAAGAGCAGTTGGGTTTTTTGCTGCTCGAGCGGCGTATCGGTGGCGCGGGCGGCGGCGGCGCCAAGCTGACCGAAAAAGGACGCGAGCTGCTGGGCCGCTACCGCGCATTCGACCGGGAGGCACATGAGATGCTCGACCGGCTGGCACACGCGCACTTTGCGGGATTTTTGGAATAGGCGGAAAGGGGAAAGCGGCATTGGAGAGACAGAACGGACAGCCTTGGGTGCTGGTGCGCGGCGCAGGCGATCTTGCCACGGGTGTGATTGTGCGGCTGCACCGGTGCGGGTTTAAGGTGGTGGTGACCGAGTGCAGCACGCCATCCGCCATTCGGCGTCGTGCGGCGCTGTGCGAGGCGGTGTGGCAGGGTGAGGTGGAGGTCGAGCGTGTGATCTGCCGCCGCATTGCACGGGAAATGCAGGCAGAAACAGTCGCGCAGGCGGGCGAGGTGCCGCTGTTGGTGGACGAGGAGGCGGCATGCATCGCGCTTTTGCGTCCGGCTGCGGTTGTCGACGCCATCCTCGCCAAGCGCAACCTTGGCACAAACCGCGGCATGGCGCCTATCACGATCGGCCTGGGTCCGGGATTTATCGCTGGGGCGGATGTGGATGCAGTTGTTGAGACTATGCGCGGTCATCATCTGGGACGGGTGATCCGGCAGGGCGCAGCCATGCCGAATACCGGCGTTCCGGGTGTGATCGCAGGCTATGCAGCAGAGCGGGTCATCCATGCGCTGGCAGGCGGCAGCATGACCTATGTAACCGATGCGGCCGGCCAGGCCGTCGACATCGGCGCAATAGTCAAAAAGGGGCAGATGATCGCGCGTGTCGGCGGCGTGCCGGTGTATGCCACTATCGACGGCGTGCTGCGCGGCCTAATCCGCGCGGGCTACCCGGTGACACAAGGGCTAAAGATTGCCGACATCGATCCACGCCTCGAGCAGGCGGCGTTTTGCGACACCGTTTCCGACAAGGCGCGCGCTATTGGCGGCGGCGTGACCGAGGCGCTGCTCTCGCTTGCGCGCGCACGGCACATCCGACTGATATAAGAAAACGGGCATATAGGCCCGTTTTTTTGTTTGCAGACAGTGCCCGTTCGGCCAGGCAGCGCATGACAGCAATGTATGGCCGCATCCAGCGGCAGTGTGATTGCTTCACATGAACGCGCAACCTTTTGCATACGCATATTCTGGATTGACCAAATGGCATCAATCCGCAGGCCGTTTTGCCATGTATGCAGAAAGGGGAGAAGGAATGTGATACAGATCATTGCCCAACCGGCGGACAGCAGAAACTACCGCAGGACACCGCGCGGCAGTATGCAAATACGCTACATTGTGCTGCACGGTATAGCCGATGGGGAGACGGCGCGGCAACATGCTGCCCACGCGGCCAGCGCAGCAATGGGCAGGTCGCTGCATTATTACGTCGACCAAACAGAAGTGCAGCAGAGTGTGCACGACCGCTTCATCGCGTGGCACTGCGGCACGCGGGGCGTCTACTACCACCCATACTGCCGCAATGAAAACAGCATTGGCGTAGCGCTGTGCGGGCAGATGCAGACAGAGAGGCGCCGCTTTGCGCCATCGGTCATACATAACGCACAGGCGCTGGTGCGCGCACTCATGGCGCGGTACGATATTCCGGCAGAACATGTGCTGCGGCATTATGACGTGACGCATAAGACCTGTCCTGCACCGTTTGTCGAATGTGCAGCATGCTGGACTGCAATTCCAGACCGAACTTGCGCGTATCCCGACATACGAACAAAAATAACCAATCATTCATTTATAAGAAAAAAAGACAAAAATACGCCGAAAGTCGATTGCTTTCGGCGTATTTCGATTTAATTCTTTATAAAGTGAAGAAGCGCGGATATAAGGAAAATCAGATAAAAAAGCATGCCGCAGACCGCAGCTGAGGCAGATAAAACGGCGCGGTGCGGACGCTTTATTGTGCTAACTCATACATTGCCGCCGCGATGATCTCAGCGTTTTGCAGCAGGCGTTCGATCAGCATATACTCATCGGGCTGATGCTCGCGCACTTCGTCGCCCGGGAAAATTGGGCCGAACGCGACGAGGTTTGGCATGGATTTGGCATAGGTGCCACCGCCGATCGCTTTCAGTGTGGCCTTTGCGCCAGTCTCGGCCTCATACACCTTGGATAGCCGGCGGATAAGTTCGCTTTCGGGCGGCAGGTAGAGTGCAGGATCATGGTGTATATCGACCTCGGAGAAGCCGCCGAGCGAAAGTGCGCGTATCACGCGGGGATATACCTCATCATAGTTTTTGGTAACGGGATAGCGGATGGAAAAGGTAATAGAGAGTGTATCATCTGCAAAGGCGGCAACGCCAAGGTTGACGGTCAGCTCGCCCGAAACCTCGTCGCGCATGGCAAGGCCGAGCGATTCCCCGCGTGTCTCCATGCCGATGCGTCCGGCGAGAAAGGCCATACAGTCGGCAAGCTCACCCTCGACTGGCAGAAAAGCAAGCGCCATCGCAAGCCGTCCGATTGCATTTTCTCCCAGCTCTGGTGTCGAGCCATGTGCGGATACACCCCGCGCCTCGATGCGCACGCCGCCATCAATCGGTGTGACGGTCACCTTATCCAATGCAGTGCTGATTGCCGCATCTGCCGGGCATTGCAGCTCGGCTACTGCGTAGTCGGGCGAGACGTTGCAGGCAGTGCCGCCCTCCAGCCGGGTCAGACGATATGTTCCGGTCTGGCGCAGCTTTCGGCAGAAAGTGCCGTTTAAAATGCCTTTTTCACCGTTGATGATCGGGTACTCACCATCCGGTGTAAAACCCATGACCGGCATTTCGCCGCCGTGGGCGCGGTACCATGCCATGTCCTGGCAACCGGTTTCCTCATTGGTGCCAAACAGGATGCGTATGCGCCGCTTGGGCATAAAACCCGCATCTTTGAGCGCGGCGAGCGCATATAACGCCGCGACAGCAGGACCTTTATCGTCCAATGCGCCGCGGCCGTAGATGCGGCCGTTTTTGACCTCGCCCGAAAACGGGGCGGACTCGACCCAGCCATCGCCCGCGGGCACAACGTCCAAATGAGCAAGCACGGCGATCATTTCCTCGCCTTTGCCATACTCGCACCAGCCAACACGGTCATCCATCCTGCCGGTGCGAAAGCCAAACCGTTTTCCGAGTGCGAGCGCCTCGTCCAGGCAGCGCGCGACATCACGACCAAACGGCGCGCCCTCCTCAGGCTTACCCTCGACGCTCGGGATGCGGATAAGTGTGGCAAGGCTGTCAAGCAGCTCGCTCTCATGTGCGCGAATATATGATTTACAGTCCATAATATTCCTCCTTGACAAATATTGTATGCCGGTCTTGCCGGTGGTCAATCGGGGTTAGGGATCGGTCTTTGCGCTACGGTTTAGCACAAAATGGTTTTTATGAAAGGAAATCAGCCCGTCGCGCTGCATCTTGCTCAGCTCGCCTGACAGCGCGCTGCGGTCTGCGCTTAGATAGTCAGCCAGCTGCTGCCGGTCAAACGGAATATCAAAGGTGTCACTTCCGTGTTGCACTGCCTGGGCGGATAGATAGGACAGCAGACGCCCGCGCAGTGAACGGGGCGAGGTGTGAAAAATCTTGCGCGTAAGTGTCAGATTTTTACGCATGGTAACGTCTAGCAGGTTGTATAGCAGTACGGCATGTGCGGTGCCGGGCTGAAGGGCGGCCGTCAGCAGGCGATCGACGGGCAAAAACAGCACCTCGCTCGGCTCGGATGAAACGGCGCTGACCATCATCGGTGTGCCGGGCACGCAGGCATAGGTCTCGGCGAACACCACACCCGGGCTGATATGATCGAGAATGGTCTTGTTGCCCCAGGCGTCGTCACGCTCAATCGTGATGCTGCCGGACAGCAAAACACACAGCGCGTGCGCGGTATCGCCCACGCGGTAGACCGGCTGGCCTTTGTCATAGCGGCGCTCGTAAGCATGCAGCGAATCAAGCAGCGCGGGCAGGCTCTCGTTCGCAATGCCCGCAAACAAGCGGCACTTGGATAAAATCGATCGGTTCATATTTTCCTCCTGTTCTGTTGTTATAACAACGTACAGTCTGTTTTCAGTATAGTAATATAAAGGCACAAAGTCAATACTGGGGAGGGAACGGAACATGATCCGTAAAATTATAGAAATTAATGAAGAAAAATGCAACGGTTGCGGCCTATGTGCGTCTGCCTGTCACGAGGGTGCGATCGGCATGGTAAACGGCAAGGCCAAGCTATTGCGCGATGATTACTGCGACGGTTTGGGCAACTGTCTGCCGGTTTGCCCTACTGGGGCGATTACATTTATCGAGCGCGAGGCCGCGGCATATGACGAGGCAGCGGTGCAGGCTCACATGCGTGCGCAGGCGCAGGCGGAGCAGGAGCAGCCGCTCGCCTGCGGTTGTCCGGGCAGCCAGTCGCGCGTACTGCATCATGCGCCGGCAGCGCAGCCGCAGATGGCCGCGCCGACGGTCTCTGAGTTACGGCAGTGGCCGGTGCAGATCAAGCTTGCGCCGATCAACGCGCCTTATTTCACCGGTGCGCATCTGCTCATTGCGGCCGACTGCACGGCGTATGCCTATGCCAATTTCCATCAGGACTTTATCCGTGGTAAGATCACGCTTGTCGGTTGCCCCAAGCTGGACGAGGGGGATTACAGCGAAAAGCTGACCGAGATCATCCGCTGTAACGAGATTAAGAGCGTCACGGTCGTACGTATGGAAGTGCCGTGCTGTGGCGGCATCGAGCATGCTGTGCGCACTGCGCTGCAAAACAGCGGTAAATTCCTGCCGTGGCAGGTCGTTGTCATCTCAACGGAGGGAGAGGTTATTCCGGCCTGACTGCGGTAACGATTCTTTGTGCAAAAACGGCCCGCTTTGCGGGCCGTTTTTGCTTTTGGCACGGACTGATATTTATATGTATGGCTTTCAATATAAAACGCACATGTACTGCAGAGGGGCCAATAGTAGGAATAGACAAAACTTTACGAAAATTTTTGGAAAAGATTTGTTACATTTGTGTAACTTTACAGGAATTGTAATTGATTTTTGTGCATAGTATGTTATACTGTTGCATAGAGTTTAGAAAAAGGAGGTGTAGCAAGACATGAGGAAAATAAGAATCCCCCAAAGGCCCGACCGGCCAGACATTGACGATCTGATTTTCGGAGATGATCATGAGACGCAAAGCGATAAGTAAACTGCTTACCGATTTGTCCACGCCGGCCGCGCATGAGAAGTGGAATTGCCGCCGCGTGGTTTTTTTATAACCATTTTTACAAAAATAAAAAGGGGAGCGCTATTCTGGATATGAACGTGCGTCTCGTGCAAAAGTAACGCCCGAAGCAGTTGGTTCTGTTTCGGGCGTTTGCTTTATCTTTTGATGAAATTGCCGTGTGCAGTCGATAAAATTTCGATTACTTTGGAATTTTCACAGTCTTACTGCACACAAATCTTTGTCGCCAGCAAACAAGCAAGACACCTGGAAATGGTTTATCTCTTGGTAATCTGCTTTCGCTTCTTGATGGTTAGATCAGCGGCCTCAGGAAGTTACGTTAAAAGAAGAAAGGTATAAGGTTTGATCGCATAATCATCCGCGTTGATTTTCCGCTTTGTCCAGTGCTTGCGATAATTATTGTACGCGCATTGATATTGCCTCACTTTTGTGCTGATCTGCACGGCGGCGCTCGCGCTAATGGTCTCCTGCTTTGCGCAGCTCGACCTGGTTTTGCGCATTTGGCTTTATTGCACGCCGGTCAGATCCTTGATGCACTCTCCGGCGAGAATCATACCCGCTACTGGCGGCACGAACGACACGCTGCCGGGCACTGCGCGGCCAGCAGTACCTTTTTGTTCGACTGAGGGTAGGGGGGTGCGCGGCTCCTCCTGGGAATAGACGACCTTGAGACGGCGGATGCGCCGCTTTTTGCATTCCAGCCGGATGACGCGAGCGAGCGGGCAGACCGATGTCTTGTAAATATCGGCGACCTCAAATCGCGTCGGGTCGAGTTTGTTGCCCGTGCCCATCGAGCAGATGAGCGGCACACCTAGCCGGTCACATTCGCTTATCAGGTGCAGCTTAGCGGTCACGGTGTCGATCGCGTCGATCACATAATCAAACTGTGTCAGGTCAAGCGAAGTATCCGGCAGATAGAACATCTGGTGCGCGTGTACCGCGCAGCGCGGGTTGATGTCTAAGATACGCGCGCGCATGACCTCGACTTTGGGCTGGCCGGTGGTCGAGGCGAGCGCGACCAGCTGACGGTTACGGTTGGTCAACGCAATCAAGTCATTGTCGACGAGTGTAATTTCGCCAACGCCTGCACGCGCGATCGCCTCGCACGCAAACGAGCCGACCCCGCCGACGCCGAATACCGCGACGTGCGAGGCGGCAAGCCTGGCTATACTATCCGCGCCGAGCAGCAACTCCGCGCGGGAAAACTCATGCAGCATGGAAACAACCTCACAGTTTCAGATGATGGCAACAGTATAACACATAAAGGGGGAGGTGTACAAGCAGGCGCGCTTGCGCCGCCGCCGCAGGCATGGTATGATAAAATCCAGTGAGAGGGGAGTGCGCCATGCGAATTTGGACCGGCCGCGCGGGCAGCGGCAAAACAACACTTATTTTACAGGAGATCGCCGCCTGGTGCGAGCAGGACAAAGGACGGCAGATCCTGCTCGTACCCGAACTGAACTCACATCGGATGGAGCGTCGTCTGGCTGAGGCGACCGGCAACCACGGCGCGCGTACCGCCGAAGTGCTGACATTTTCGCGTTTGGCTGACCGTGTATTCTCCGAGGTTGGCGGGCTCGCGCAGCAGATGCTCACCCCGGCGGGGCAGCTTTTGACTTTACAGCAGGCCGCGCGGCGCGTGCAGGGCAGCCTGTCCGCATGGAGCGGTCTTGCGGACAAGCCTGAGCTTTTAAAGGAAGCCTTGCGGCTGGTGGACGAGTGCAAGACCTGCGCGGTCGCTCCTGAAACGCTCTTTGCTGCCTCTGAGACATGCGAGGATACGGCGCTTTCCGCCAAGCTAAGTGATCTGGCGCAGCTGCTGACCGCCTATGAGCGCCTATGCGATGAATCGCTGCCCGACCCGCGCGACCGGCTGACCCACCTGCGCGATCGGCTGGCGGAAAGCCATGTGCTGGAGGGTGCAGCAGTCTATCTGGACGGTTTTCTCGGTTTCACGCCGCAGGAGCTTGCGGTTGTCGATGCGATGCTCGCCGCAGGCGTGCCGGTTGCGGCTGCGATCACCTGCGATACAAGTTACCCCGAAATTTTTGTCACCGGCTGCAAGACGGTCAAAACGCTTACCCGCATGGCAGCGCGTCACAATCAGAAAGTGGAGCATATCGATCTTGGTGGCAGCAAACTGCCCCGTCCGGCAGGGCTTGCCGCATTAGAGGCGGAAAGCCTGCTGCCCGTGCGCACGCCGCAGACAGCGGCCGAGGGTGTACGCCTCTATGCCGCCGCCTCGCCATTTGATGAGTGTGAGCATGCGGCGGCCTATATCCGGCGCAAGGTGCGAGACGGGGGCGCGCGCTACCGGGATTTTGTTGTCTGTGCGCGCGACATCGAGCCATATGCCGCCGCTCTCTCCAT
The DNA here is from genome assembly GCF_944380985.1 of uncultured Agathobaculum sp. GTDB lineage: Bacteria > Bacillota > Clostridia > Oscillospirales > Butyricicoccaceae > Agathobaculum. The sequence goes on from NZ_CALWJJ010000006.1 coordinate 58,985, forward strand.
GGCGATGGCGCGGTATGACGTGCCGGTGTTTCTCGCAGAAAAACCTGACCTGCTCTCCCGTCCGCCGATGGCGCTGGTGACGGGCGCGCTCGCGGCGGCGCAGTCCTATTTCCAATACGAGGATATGTTCGGTTGTCTTAAAACCGGGCTTATCCATCTAACCCGAGACGAGGTCGACCGGCTGGAAAACTACGTCCTCACCTGGAACATTCGCGGCAGCGCGTGGGAGCGCGATTGGATCGAGCATCCGGACGGCTACGGCCTGCCGATTGACGATAGCGTCCGCACGGAGCTTGAGCAGCTTAATGCGCTGCGCGCGCGTGCGGTCGCGCCTTTTGCCGCACTGCGCGAGCGCCTGCGGGGAGAAAACCCTGCATCCGACTGCGTGCACGCGCTTTATGATTTTCTGATTGCGGTCGACGCGCCCGAGCGCATGTCCGCGCGCGCAGCAGCGCACGAGCAGGCCGGACGCCTACAGCTCGCCGACGAATACCGTCAGCTGTGGGAGATACTGGTTAGCGCGATGGAGCAGTTTGCATGGGCATGCGCGGATACGCCACTCTCAGCCGAGCAATTTGCGCAGCTGTTCCGCCTGGTGCTCGGCGAGTATGATGTGGGCACTATACCGGTGTCGCTCGACCGCGTGACCTGTGGCAATATTGAGCGTGCGTGCCTGGAAAACGCAAAATACGTCGTCCTGCTCGGCGTTAACGACGGACTCATACCCAAATCGCTGTCCTCCGCTTCGCTTTTGAGCGATATGGATCGAATGGGGTTGGACGCGCTCGGTGTCGAGCTAAAGGCCTATGGTGAGGAGCGCCTGCTCATGGAGCAGGAGACGCTCTACCGCGCGCTCTCCTGTCCGTCGGACGAGCTACTGGTCTGCTGGCATCTGACCGACGCCACAGGGGGTGAGGCGCGGCCGTCCTATTTTGTCGGCGTGGTACGGGATATGCTGTCGGGGGCGCCGTTTTCCACCTACCAGACCGAAAGCGTCCGCGACCGCCTGCAGGCCGAGCGGCCGGCTGTCGAGCTTGCGTGCGCCTATCTGTCCGGCAATCGAACGGCGGCTGTGCGCGCGGCCTATGATTATTATCGGGATGATGTGCGCGTGCTAGGCGCGGCGGCGCAGCAACGCGGGCGCGGCCCGCTGACCAGCCCGCATACGATTGACGGTCTGTACGGCAAAAGCCTGAACCTGACCGCCTCGCGTGTGGATACGTTCTACTCCTGCCGGTTCGCGTTTTTCATGCAGTACGGCCTGAAAGCCAAGCCGCGCCGTGCAGCGCGCTTCGATGCGCTCGAGACCGGTACGTTTATTCACTATGTGCTCGAACATGTGCTTGACGCGCTTGCATCTCTCGAAGGTGGGGCGGCCGGGGCGGATACGGCTACGGTCCGACGGCTCTGCCGTGCGACCGTGCGGCAGTATGTGCTCGAGGAGCTCGGCGGGCTTGAGACCAAGACCGCACGTTTTCGCTATCTGTTTGGGCGGCTTACACGCACAGTCGAGCAGATTTTGGATAATGTGATCGAGGAGCTGCGCGTATCGGATTTTGCGCCCATAGATTACGAGGTCGACTTTTCGCGCGGCGGCGATCTACCGCCTGTTGAGTGTACCGAGGGGGAGCTATCGGTCTCGCTGTCCGGCAAGGTCGACCGCGTGGATGGATATATCAAAAATGGGCGGCTCTATCTGCGCGTGATGGACTATAAAAGCGGCAAAAAATCGTTTTCACTCTCGGACATTTGGTATGGTCTTAACATGCAGCTTATCATCTACCTGTACGCGTTACAGCAGGAGGGGCTTGCGCGCTACCGGCAGCGGCTGGAGGCCGAGCTAAATGAGATCGTGCCCGCAGGCGTGCTGTATGTACCGGTGCGCGATGAGCTGCCCGACGCGCCGCGCGGTGTGGACGAAGATACGCTGCGTCAAATGCGCGATAAGGCGCTGCGCCGCAGCGGCTTGCTCAGTGACGATATGGAGTTGATCGAGGCGATGGAGCACGGAATCGAGGGTGACGGACGGTTTATCCCGGTGACGATTAAAACCAAAAAGGGCGAGGACGAGCCGTCGATCGTGGCGAGATCGGCGGTGGCAGGGCTTGCCAAATTTGGGCGGCTGGCGCGCTATACGCACGAAAAGCTGCTCGAGATGGGGCGCGAGCTGCGCGCGGGCAGCGTAGTTGCCGCTCCGTGTAAAAAGGACAAAAATTCGGTTTTTTGCGACTGGTGCGACTTTCGCGCGGCCTGCCGGTTCGATGAGACAGCGGGCGATAGGGCGCGGTGGCTGCGGCGCCTATCAGACGAAGAATTCTGGCAGCAGGTTGGAGGTGAATGACGTGCCGCAGTGGACCAAGGAACAACATACCGCCATCCATGACAGGGGCGGTGCGCTGCTCGTTTCGGCGGCGGCGGGATCGGGTAAGACGGCTGTGTTGGTCGAGCGCGTTTTAACGCGCCTGACCGATCCGGACGACCCGGTGGACATCGACCGCCTGCTGCTCGTGACTTTCACCAACGCGGCGGCGGCTGAGATGCGTGAGCGCATCGGCCGCGCGCTCGGTGAGGCGGTTGCCAAAAACCCGCGCGATACACGCCTCAGGCGCCAGCTGTTTCTTGTGCACCGCGCGAAAATCACGACGGTGCATGCGTTCTGCCTGTCTCTTGCACGGGAGCAGGCGGCGGCGCTCGGCATTGCGCCTGATTTTCGTTTGATGGACGAAAACGAGGGCAAGATACTGCGCGCCGAGGTGCTCGAAGAGACGCTGGACGCAGCATATGAGCGCGCAGAACCGGGGTTTTTTGCGCTCTGTGATCTGTTGACTGCCGGGCGTGATGATAAAAGGCTGGGCGAGGTTATCCTTCGCACCTATGAGAAGATACAGGCGCATCCTGATCCGCGCGCTTTTCTTGCGCATGTGCGCGAGGGGCTGCATGCCCGCGGCATGGATACACCGCACGGCTGTGTGCTCATCGAGCAGGCACGCGCGGCAGCTGCGCATGGGGCGGCTTTCCTGCACATGGCGGTTGACATCGCGTCGGGCATTGACGAGCTGGCAAATACTTATCTGCCCGCGCTGACAAGCGATCTCAACCAGGCACAGCGCCTGCTGGATGTGCTAGCTGGTGGGGAATGGGATGCCTGCGTCGCAGCGGCGCGGTCGATTGCCTTTGACCGATTGAAAGCCGCGCGAGGATTTGACGACAAGGCATTACTCGAGGAGATCAAGGCGATGCGCGGCGAGTGGAAAAACGTCGCGGAAACCATTCGTGACAAGTGGCTGACCGTCACAGCGGATGAAGCCGAGTATGACCGCGGCCTGACCGCGCCCGCGCTTTTGGCGCTGTGCGATATGGTAGATGCGTTTGACGAGGCTTTTTCCGCCGCAAAGCGCGCACGAAACGCTGCGGATTTTAACGACCTTGAGCATTTCGCGGTACGCCTGCTGTACGATAGGGGCGCGCCTTCCGCGCTTGCAAAAACGCTGTCCGAGAGTTTTGCCGAAATCGCAGTGGACGAGTATCAGGATACAAACGCCGTGCAGGACGCCATCTTCCGCGCGGTGTCCAAAAACGAGACCAATCTATTCATGGTAGGCGATGTCAAGCAGAGCATTTACGGTTTCCGCTTGGCTGATCCGTCTATCTTTCTGTCGAAATATCGCATGTTTGAGGATGCGGGCGAGGTGCCGGACGGCGCGCCACGCCGCGTAATCCTGGGGCGGAATTTCCGCTCGCGCGCGGCGGTGCTGGATGCATGTAACTACCTGTTTTCCGCCGTCATGGGCGAGAGGGTAGGCGGGATGCGGTATACCGACCGAGAGGCGCTGCACCTTGGTGCGGATTACTACCCGGATGCAGACGAGGCACGATATAAAACTGAAGTGCTGCTTGTCGACGCGGCAAAGCTCGGTGAGGATGACGATGCGCCGGACAAGATGGAACTTGAGGCGCGGCTTGCCACGCAGCGCATCCGCGAGATGCTGGACGGTGGCTTTCCGGTGACCGACAAGGACACAGGCGCGCTGCGGCCAGTTACGCCCGGGGATATAGTTATTTTGCTGCGCTCGCCGAAAACCAAAGCGCGTGTGTTCATCGCCGCGCTCGAGCAGGCGGGCATCTCGGCCAGCGCAGAGGAGCGCGGCGGCCTGCTTGAGACCGCCGAGGTCGGCACGATGGTGTCGCTTTTAAGCGTGATCGACAACCCCCGGCAGGATGTTGACCTGATCGGCGTGATGCGCTCGCCGCTGTTTGGCTTTACCGAGCAGGAGCTGGCCGACATCCGTCTTGTCAATCGCAAGGCGAGCTACTACGACGCGCTTGTTGCCGCGCGTGCGGATTTTCCCAAGGCCGAGCTGTTTTTGCAGCGCCTTGCCTTTTTGCGGGAGTTTGCGTGCGATCAGCCGGTCTACCGCTTGTTGTGGGAGATCTATGATGAGACGGGGGCGCTTGGCCTTTACGGCGCGCTGCCGAATGGCGCGCAGCGGCAGAGCAATCTGCTGGCGTTTTTCGAGCGGGCGCGTGCGTTTGAGGGAAAGGGGTTTCGCGGCCTATTCGCATTTGTGCGATTGCTGCGCGGCATGCATGAGACCGGTGAGGACTTCCAGACCGTCGGCGCCGAGGTGACCGGCGGCGCGGTGCGCATTATGTCAATCCACAAATCCAAGGGACTGGAGTTCCCGGTTGTCATTGTGGCCGACTGCGCCAAACAATTTAACGAATCTGAGCTGCGTGAGCCGATGCTTGTGCACAAAGATCTGGGCTTTGGCTCCAAGTGCCGCGATTCTGCGCGCGGCGTGCAGTATAGCACGGTCGAGCGCACAGCAGTCGCGGTGCTCGAGCAGCGCGAGATGGTCTCGGAGGAGCTGCGCGTTTTGTATGTTGCGCTCACCCGCGCGAAAGAAAAGCTCATTATCACTTGTGCGTGCGGCACACTGCAAAAGTCGCTGCAAAAGTGGGCACGGCTCGCTGAACTGGACGAGCTGCCGCAATATGCGATGGGGGCGGTGCATGCGCCGCTCATGTGGATCATCGCGCCGCTGCTGCGGCACCCGTGCACGCGCGCGCTCCGCGAGCAATATGGTCTTACAGTGCCCGAGCGCGGCACGGACTGTGATGCGTTTACATTGCGCGTCTATCAGCCGGAAGAGCTTGCCACGCCTGAAACTGAGGAGGTTCTCCGCTTTCTGGAGGAAGATGCCGTGACGTATGCGGTAACGCCGTATCTGAATTATCCGAACGCCTATCTATCCGATCTGCCGAGCAAGCTGACCGCAACCGGCATAGGCCCTGGTTACCGCGCGGACGAAGCTGCCGAGCAGACCCCGCCGCCGCGCCGCGAGCCAAAACTCCGCGCACCACTGTTTGAGCAGGGCGCGCGGCAGCTGACGCCTGCCGAGATTGGCACGGCGCATCATCTGTTCATGCAGTTTTGTGATTTCGAAACGGCGAGCATGCCGGGCGGCGTGGAACGTGAGCTTTCGCGGTTAACCGACAAGCGCATCCTGTTGCCAGAGCAGGCGGCTGCCGTGGATGTGGGCAAGATAGAGGCGTTTTTTTCCTCCGAGCTGTATCGCGGGCTGATGATGCAAAATAAAGTGCGGCGTGAGTTTAAGTTTTCTGTCCTCGTTCCCGCAGCGCGATATTTCCCGATCGCGGTAGATGTGCCCGAGGAAAAGGTGCTGCTGCAAGGTGTCATCGACTGCCTGATCGACACGCCTGAGGGCTATGTTATCCTTGACTTTAAGACCGACCGCGTCTCGGAAGGCGGACTTGCTGCTCGCGCTGCAAAGTATCAGCCTCAGCTTGCGGCCTATGCGCTTGCCGTGCGCGAGGTTTTCGCCCGTCCTGTTTGCCGGTGCGCGCTCTATTTCTTCCATACCGGCGGCGTGTGGGAGATACAGTTGGAATAAGGATTCAGGCGGCAGCACGTCTTTCTATACTTGAAAATCAGAGATGTAATCAAATTTTGCGCGCATAAAAAGCCAGCGTCTGTCATACGCTGGCTTTTTATTATACGCTGGCATGGCTTTTGCATGACGCCCACCGCTGGGGCGTCTGTACCTTGCAGTATTATTTCAGATCGGCGACCAATGCCTTGAACAGCTTACCCCGCTCCATAAAATTCCGGAATCGGTCAAAGGACGCGCTTGCCGGGCTCATTATCACGATGTCGCCCGGCTGTGCCTGCATATAAGCTTGCTGCACCGCAGCCTCCAGGCTTTCCACCTCGATGATTGGCGGGTGTTCGCCTTCGGCCGCAAGCACGCAGTCACGGATCTTGGGCGCAGTCGCACCGGTCAGGATGAGCAGCTTGACATGTTCACAGATCGGCTCGCCAAGCACATCGTAGGGAAGGTGCTTATCGTAGCCGCCCGCGATCAGAATCACTTTTTGCTGGAAAGACTCCAGGCCGGCCTTGGTGCGCGACGGGCTAGAAGCGATCGAATCATTATAGTATTTAACGCCGTCTTTTTCGCGCACAAACTCGATACGATGCTCGACGCCGCCAAAGGTGGTCGCCACCGCGCGGATGTCGTCATCCGACACATAGCTCTGCACGACAGCCGCCGCCATCATCATGTTGTATACATTGTGTGCACCCGGGATGCGTATGTCGGCCGCGGGCATCAGCTCGCGCCGCATGCCACCCTTGGCGATATAGATCATGTCGTCCTTGAGAAAGACGCCGTTTGCCAGCTCCTGTGTTTTGCTGGTGCAAAACAGGTTGCCTGAGGCGTGCAGTGAGCGTGTGACCTCATCATCGAGGTTGAGCACCAGACGATCGCCCTCCTGCTGGCTGCGGTAGATCTCGGTTTTGGCCTGCACGTACTCGTCAAAATCCTTGTGATAATCGAGATGATTGGGCGATAAATTGGTGATCGCCGCTACATGCGGCGAATGCTTCATGCCCATGAGCTGGAAAGAGGAAAGTTCGACAACGGCGAGATCGCCCGGCTGCATCTCATTTACATGCGGTAGCAGCGGCGTGCCGATGTTGCCGCCGAGGTATACGGTGTAGCCCGCGTGCTTTAGCATTTCGCTGACAAGCGTGGTCGTGGTCGTCTTGCCGTCCGAACCGGTCACGCCTATGATCGGACACGGGCAGACTGTGAAAAATAGCTCCATCTCGCTGGTAATCTCCGAGCCGTTTGCACGCGCTTTTTCTAAAAAACGCGGATGCACGCCGGGCGTACGGAAGATCACATCCTCGTCTAGCGCGTCAAGATAGTGCGCGCCGAGCACAAAATCCACGCCTAAGGTGGCAAGCGTGGCGTATCTGTCCTCAAGCTCGGTAGGGTCCTTTTTGTCGTGTACGGTTACCTGGACGCCGGCAGCGCGTAGCATGCGAATGAGCGGCATATTGCTCACCCCTGCGCCGATTACACCGACCCTTTTATCCAAAAGGCTGCCAAAGTATTGTTCCAATGCTGTCATAAATGCGTAACACCGCCTTTTTCTCGTGTAACAGTATACAGGAATTTTGCCCTTTTGGCAAGTACGGTTTGACGGCGGCTGGTTTTTGGGGTATACTGAAAACCATGACTGGTGCAGACGGTCGCGTGCATAGGCATGAGGAAAGTCCGGGCTGCACAGGGCAAGGATAACGGATAACGTCCGCCGGGGGCGACCCTAGGAATAGTGCAACAGAGATATACCGCCTTTTTCGGTGCTTGCACTGAAAAGGGTAAGGGTGGAAAGGCGAGGTAAGAGCTCACCGCGCCCCATGGTAACATGGGGGGCCTGTAAACTCTATCCGCAGCAACGCCGACAGGAACCATGGGCGGCCCGCCCGTTCCGACTGGCGGCTTGAGGCGAGCGGTAACGCGCGTCCCAGACAGATGACCGTCCAACGACAGAACCCGGCTTATCGCACCAGTCATGTAGAAAAAGGCGCTCGTACGAGCGCCTTTTTTAGTTGAGAAAATCCTTGAGCTTCTTCGAGCGCGAAGGATGGCGCAGCTTGCGCAGCGCCTTGGCCTCGATCTGGCGGATGCGCTCGCGCGTGACGTTAAACTCCTTGCCGACCTCCTCAAGCGTGCGAGTATGGCCGTCCTCGATGCCAAAGCGCAGGCGCAGCACTTTTTCTTCGCGCGGCGTCAACGTTTTGAGCACTTCGACGAGCTGCTCTTTGAGCAGCATGAACGAGGCCGCCTCGGCCGGCTCGGGGGCGTCATCGTCCGGGATGAAGTCGCCGAGGTGGGAATCCTCCTCCTCGCCGATCGGGGTCTCGAGCGAGACCGGCTCTTGCGCAATCTTGAGAATGTCGCGCACGCGGTCGACCGGCATGTTCATCTCCTTTGCGATTTCCTCTGGGTTGGGGTCGTGACCAAGTTCTTGCAGCAGCTGGCGTGAGACGCGGATGACCTTGTTGATGGTCTCCACCATATGCACTGGAATACGGATGGTGCGCGCCTGATCCGCGATTGCGCGGGTAATTGCCTGACGAATCCACCAGGTTGCATAGGTCGAGAACTTAAAGCCCTTGGTCGAGTCGAATTTCTCGACCGCCTTGATCAGACCGAGATTGCCCTCTTGAATCAGATCGAGGAACAGCATGCCGCGGCCGACATATCGCTTGGCGATGGAAACGACGAGACGCAAATTGGCCTCTGCCAGGCGCTTTTTCGCCTTTTCGCCCAGATGGATGGCCTGATCGAGCTGCGCGCGCTCCTGCGCAGTGAGGGCGTCGCCCTCAGCTTCGAGCCGCTCGCCCGCCTCGTTGCCTTTTTGCATCTGCTCGGCAAGCGTGATCTCTTCCTCAGGCGTGAGCAGATCGACCTTGCCGATTTCCTTTAGGTACATGCGCACCGGGTCGTCGATCGCAAAGCTCTCGGCCATGGCGGAGGTGTCGATCAGCTCTTCCTCGGGAACCTCCTCCACATCCTCCGGCTCGAATGCTTCTTCGTCATCATCCTCACCGAGAGCTTTTTCCAGCACGCCGCCGGCTTCGATTTCAATGCCCATGTTTTCAAATGTTTCGTACAGTTTGTCAATATCCTCGCTCTCAAGCTCGAGCTGGCTGAGCGCGTCGGCGATCTCTTTGAGAGACAGACGCCCATTCTTCTTGCCCAGCGCAAGCAGGTCCTTAAGCACCTGCTGCTGGTCGACCGTCTGCTCGGGCGCGTTTGCATTATCCTTGGTCGTCATATCGTTTGTCCTCCCGCGTTTTGTTTTTTATGCGTCCGAAAGTCAGCAGCGGATCCTCACCTGTTTGGGTGATCGACCCATCTCGGACACGTTGCATTCGGATTGTATCTATGTATTCGGCAAGTGCCTGCCGGTGCTCGCCGGGCGGTACGCTCTGTTCAAGAATAGAGGAGAGCAGCCCCATTTCACCTGGCGCGAGCCAGCCCTCAAACGGCACGATGTCCACCATCTGGCCTTCTTGATCGAGTGCGAGCACGCGCTCATATATCTTACGCAGCACGGGCGAAGAAAACCACGCTGGCGGTAAGGCAGTTTCAATTCCTGCGATCAGCTTCTGATCGGAGAACAGCAGCCGCAGCACGTTTTCCTCAGCCTTGGCGGATTTAATATCGGCGTAGGCGAGCGCACGATCCTTGGGCTGCGCCATGCCGACCGGCGAGCGGATCTCACGCCGCTCGGCAGCGCGCTGTTTTTTCCGCCGCACGCTAAGCTCGCGCCGCACCTCGACGTTCACTGCCTCGGCGGTTACGCCGGCCATTTTGGCCGCGCGCCCAGCGTAAACCTCGCGCTCAATCGAGCTGTCGATCCCTGCAAGCATGCGCGCCGCTTCACGTAAGAACTGCACGCGATCCTCGTCGTCCTCGAGGTCGTACCTGTCCGCAATCTGTTCGAGACGATAGGCGTTGTGATCTTCGCTGCGTTCGATCAAGCCGCGGAAAGCGTCCGCGCCGCGCGCTTTGATGAACTCATCTGGGTCCTTAGCGCCGGGAATCTTCAGCACCTTCACCTGCAAGTCGCATTTTTTCAGCATGTCGATGGCACGCTGTGCCGCCGCCTGGCCTGCACCGTCCGCATCATAGGATATGACGACCTGGCTGACATGCCGGGCGATGATGCGCGCCTGCTCTTCGGTCAGTGAGGTGCCGAGCGAGGCGACCGCGCTGTCAAACCCTGCCTGGTGCAGTGCAATTACGTCCATATATCCTTCGGCCAGGATGAAATAAGGGCTTTTTGTTGTCTTGGCCAGATTGAGCGCAAACAGGTTGCGGCTTTTGTGGAAGATCGGCGTTTCGGGCGAGTTGAGATACTTGGGTTTGCTGTCGTCTAATACGCGTCCGCCAAAGGCGATTACGTTGCCGCGCACATCGATAATGGGGAAAATGACGCGGTTTCGGAAGCGATCGTAAATGCGTCCTTTTTCACTGCGGCTGACAAGGCCGGCGTCCAGCAGCTCGTCGCGCGTGTAGCCTTTTGCGGTCATTGCGTCCAGCAGAGCGTGGAACGAGTCGGGGGCGTAGCCAAGACCGAAGCGGTTCATCGTTCGCCGGTGCAGGCCACGGCCGAGAAAATACTGCTGCGGCATGCGGTTTTCCGGCCGCCATAGGGTTTCGTAGTAGAACCGGGCCGCATCCTTGCACAGTGCATACAGGCGATCGCGTCGACGCGCTGCCTGCCGGTCGGCCTCGCCCTGCTCAGGTACCTGCATGCCCACGCGTGCGGCGAGAAAACGCACTGCGTCCGGAAACTCCAGTCCTTCGGCCTTCATTACAAAGGTGAGCACACCTCCGCCCGCGCCGCAGCCAAAGCAGTGAAAGATCTGTTTGTCCGGCGATACAGAGAACGACGGGGTCTTTTCATTGTGGAAGGGGCAAAGGCCAAAATAGTTTGCGCCGCTCTTTTTCAGTTGCACATATTGGGATACCACATCCACAATATCATTACGCGCGGATAGTTCGTCCAGAAAAATGCGGTCAAACGGCAATTTTGCCCACCTCCCTCGTAGGATAACCGGGTTTGTTATTCTTCAATCTTATTCCAGCTTTTCGGAATAAACAATTTCTTATAAACCGAGATCGAGTACCGATCAGTCATGCAGGCGATATAATCGCATACCACGCGTTCGAGCGGCTCGCCCTGTGTCATTAGTACAAAGTAATCGCCCGGCAGTTCGTCCGGATGTGCAACAAAGTATTCATACAGGCTGCGCAGCATGCTTTTTGCGCGCTGCTCTTCGCTTTGCGCCTCGGTGCCGCGGTAAACATGATCAAACATGAACTGGCGCAATTCCAGCATATCGTCATGTACCTGCGCATCCATGCCAATATCCTGGTGGCGGTGGCCATATTCGATCATCGCGGCTACCATGGTATCGATGCGCTTGCCATGGGTGTCGCCCAAGCGGTGGAGCAGATACTGCGGAATATCGCTCGCTTTGATCAGTCCGGCGCGCACTGCGTCATCAATATCGTGGTTGATATAGGCGATGCGGTCGGCGTAGTGGATGATGCGCCCCTCGGGCGTGTCCGCTTTTTTGGCGCCTGTGTGGCACACGATGCCGTCGCGCACCTCGCGCGTTAGATTGAGATCCTCCAGAACGTCTACCATGCGCAGGCTCTGCTCGTTGTGGCGAAAGCCGAATGGGCAGACCTCGGCCAGCGCGCGCTCGCCCGCGTGGCCAAAGGGCGTATGCCCGAGATCATGCCCGAGCGCGATTGCCTCGGTCAGATCTTCATTAAGGCGCAGGGCACGCGCAATCGTGCGCGCGATCTGCGCAACCTCGAGCGTATGGGTCAGTCGGGCGCGGTAGTGGTCGCCCTCGGGCGAGATAAATACTTGTGTCTTGTTCGACAGCCGCCGGAATGACTTGGAATGAATGATGCGGTCGCGGTCTCGCTGGAAGTCGGTGCGGTAGGGGCAGGGGGTCATCGGACGCAGATGGCCCTTGGAGGAATCTGCAAAGGTTGCCCACGGGGCAAGCGTCTGCTGCTCCCGCTGCTCCTGCTGTTCGCGGATGGTCATGGCGCATCCCTCCTGTCTGTAAGCAAATTGTGATTCAATATATTTATACTGTAGGATTGTGAAAAATCCTTTTTTATGAGCGCATAAAAATCAAAAAAATTCTATTTCACCTGCCGGCCCATGAACCGGGTCTCAACGACCTCAGCATAGACCGTGCCGGCAGTCGCCTCGGCAAGCGCGTCGTTCAGCGCGGATTCTGTGCCCGCAGGAAGCGTAACGGTCAGCGTTACATCCGCGCTGTAATCAGTTTCGCTGACCACGCAGTCATGATCCGGCAGCAGGTGCAAAACGATCTCATACAGATGGTATGGGCAGGCGATCAGCGCGACTGTATACAGGCTCATGCGCTGCACGCCCGCCGCCGCTACTGCAAGCTGCGCGCCCTGCGTATAAGCGCGCACAAGTCCGCCTGTGCCGAGCAGCACGCCGCCGAAGTAGCGCGTTACAACGCAGCATACATCCACGAGGTTTTCGTGCCGAAGCACGTCTAAAATAGGCATGCCTGCCGTACCCTGAGGCTCGCCGTCGTCCGAATAGCGCATGATATTGCCCTCGCGCAGGATGTAGGCGTAGCAGTGGTGGGTTGCATCCCAGTAGGTGTCGCGCATTTCACGGATCCTGGCCGTGGCTTGTTCGGCGGTTTCGACATGCCACAGCCGACCGGTGAACTTGGAGCGCTTTTCTTCAAACTTGTCCTCGCTATAATCGCGAAAGGGTACAAAATAATCTCTTTCCATCACAACACCCTTTAAAAATAGAAAAATGCAGATGGGCCTGTGCGCTGTACCGCTGCGTTTTTCACTCTCTCTTTTCTATGACATAAGCCGCCACGCGGCCATAGGTCTTATCGTCCACGACCGCTTCGATCATCGCTCCATCGGCGGCGTAATCGGTCGATTCGATCTGCGCCTCGCGGTGCAGCATGTCGAGCACCGTGCCATCACTGTATGGAACAAGCAGCCGCACCCGATGCTTACCACGGCCGAGCACGCGCTCGATGGCTTGTAGCAGCCGGTCGATGCCCTCGCCGGTCTTGGCGGAGATGGCGACGCCCTCATCCGGCCGAAAGTAGGGGATTGTGTCTGGCGCACACTTGTCCGCCTTATTATAGACCGTCAGCCGTGGGATGTCCTGCGCGCCAAGCTGTGCGATGACACGCTCGACGGTCTCTGCCTGGATGCGCCAGCCCTCATCTGAAACATCGACTACATGCAGCAGTAGGTCGGCGTAGGCCAGTTCCTCGAGCGTTGCTTTGAACGCACTGACCAGATGATGCGGCAGCTTGCGGATAAAACCAACTGTGTCGGACAGCAGGATCTCCTGTGTATCCGAAATACGCTTTTTGCGCGTGGTCGGATCGAGCGTGTCGAACAGGCGGTCGTTTGCTGGGATGTCCGCGCCGGTCAGCGTGTTGAGCAGCGTCGATTTGCCGGCGTTGGTGTAGCCTACGATGGCAACCATGGGCAACTCGGTCTTTTTTCGCTGGCGGCGCTGCACTGCGCGTACCTGCCGCACCTGCTCGAGATCGGCTTTGAGCTTGTCGATCCGTTGACGGATGTGCCGGCGGTCGGTCTCAAGCTGGGTCTCGCCCGGTCCGCGCGTACCGATCGGGCTCTTGCCGCCGCCCGCGGTCTGTCGCACCAGATGGGTCCACATGCCGGCCAGCCGTGGCAGGATATACTGATACTGCGCCAGCTCAACTTGCAGCTTGCCCTCGCCCGTACGGGCGCGCTGGGCAAAAATATCTAGGATGAGCGCTGAGCGGTCGAGTACGGTGCGGCCGATCAGCTCTTCAAGGTTTCGCGTCTGCGAAGGGGATAGGTCGTTGTCAAACAGGATGAGGTCAGCGTCGTTTGCCTCGGCAAGTGCCTTGACCTCCTCGGCCTTGCCCTCGCCGATGAAAGTGCGCGCCTCAGGGGCGGGCCGGCGCTGTATGGTCTGGGCGACAGCCTCAGCGCCCGCAGTTTCGGCCAGCGCGCGCAGCTCGTGCATTGTGCGCTCGTCCGTATCCTGCTCGGCCGAAAAGCCTGGGCAGGACAGCCCGACCAGCACTGCGCGCTCTGCCTTGTTCTCGATTTTGTTTTCGATCATATGATTTTTCCTCCGTTTGACGGCACAGGGAAACAAAAAGCCATCGAACCCATGTTTCGATGGCTTTGATGTTACTTGTCCAGATTGAAACGCTTTTTGAAGCGATCAACACGTCCGCCGGTGTCTACCAGCTTCTGCTTGCCCGTGAAGAAAGGATGGCACTTGGAGCAAACGTCAACGACGATATTCTCCTTAGTGGAGCCGGTCTCAATGACATTGCCGCAGGCACAGCGGATGGTGGTCTGCTTGTACTCGGGATGGATGCCCTGTTTCATGTTGTTTCACCTCTTTCCACGGGAATTCGCATAGTAATTATCACAGTCGTAAAATTATGATACCATAACTGTCGGCAGAATGCAAGCACTATTTTTCGTATATGAGCTTGTCGGCCGTCCAGCCATGAAGTACTGGTAGCATGGATGCGGCAAGGCGCTTTGCACCCGCAAGATCGTGCAACAGATAGTTGCCGCATTCAACGCGGCTCGCGCCTGGAATCTCGCCTTCATACGAGGCGATAAAGGCCATACTGTCCTGCACAAGCGCGATCGCGTCCTCGGGCTGCATATCACGCACAAGAAAATAAAAGCCGGTCTGGCAGCCCATCGGCCCACAATAGATAATTTGTTCGGCAAAACGGGAATTTCTGACATATGTGGCAAAAAGATGTTCAAACGTATGCCCTGCCGCAGGCTCGATATAGGAGCCCGCATTGGGGTAGACCATGCGGATGTCGTAGGTGGTCACATCGCCATCGATACGCGAGGTATACATACCGGGGCGCAATTTATCGTGGTTTACCTCAAAACTTGCGATGCGTTTCATGCTTTTGCCCCCTCCTGACCGGTGCCGATGTATTTCAGTTCGGTTGTATATTCCCGCCAGAGAAGCAGATAGGAAATAAGGAATGCTGCTGCTTCTGCAATCGGAAAAGAATACCAAAGCGCATCCAGGCCAAACCAGCGGCCAAGCACCCATGCGGCCGGCAGGATGATAATGAGCTGGCGGCACACTGTGACGAGCAGGCTGTTCATACCGCGTGCGGTGGCCTGAAACAGGGTCGAATTGATGATGCCGAACGCCGCGCCGACAAAGGACAGGCTGATTGTTCGCAGCGCAGGCACGCCGACTGAGAGCATGTCCTGCATAGCCACAGCGTCCGTGCGGTCGACGAACATCATCAGCATGGCCTCGGGGAAGAGCTGGAATACGATAAGACCGATTAGCATGATGATAACCGCGGTAAACAACGCGATGCGGTATGCGCCGAACATACGCTTTTTGTTACGCGCGCCGTAGTTATAGCCTATCACCGGCAGCGCGCCCTGGTTGAGTCCAAACACCGGCATGAATACAAAGGTTTGCAGCTTGAAATACACCGCGAGTACATTGACCGCGGTTTGCGAAAAGCCGATCAGGATACCGTTAAGGCCGGCGGTCAGCACCGAGGTGATTGATTGCATGATGATGCCGGGCAGACCGACGCGGTAGATGTCCTTAACCGTTTGTAGGCGCCACTTGAATTTGCGCATGCTGAGATGCAACAGCTTTTGATGGCAAAACACGCCCCAAATGCCGATCAGCATACCAAAGATCTGACCGATCACGGTGGCGAGCGCCGCGCCGGTAACGCCCATCTCGGGGAATGGGCCGATGCCGAAGATCATCAACGGGTCCAGAATGATGTTGATGATCGCGCCGGTCAGGCCCTGTACCATTGGGATGATCATGTTGCCGGTCGACTGTTGCACCTTTTCGCACATCATCGAAATCATAACAAAGATGCTAAGGCCGACCGCGATGCGCGAATACTGTACGGCCTGCACGGCGACCTCGGGTTCCGCGCCGAATAGATTGACAAATACATTCGATAGCCCAAAGCCCAGCACAAGGAAGATGAGGCCGCCAATAACTGATAGCGCGATGCCGTGCTCGGCAGCGGAGTTGGCATGCAGCTGCCGCTTTTCACCAAGGCGGCGCGAAATCAGGGAATTTACACCAACGCCCGTGCCTACGCCAATCGCAACGACCAGCGTTTGTAGCGGAAAAACCAGCGATACCGCTGCAAGTGCGCTTTGTGAATACTGCGCAACGAAGATGCTGTCGACGATGTTATACAGTGCGTTAATCAGCATGGATAGCATCGCGGGCAGCGCCATTGAAAAAATCAGCGGACCCATGCGCGCAGTGCCCATTTTGTTTTCTTCCAAAATTCTTCCCCCTAACGATAAGTAAGCCGCATCGGAACTTGTCCGATGCAGCTTATCATAAATTGTCTATTATAGTGTACGCTATTAAGCCGATATTTGCAAGACCTTTTGCTACAATTTTCCCCGTATTTCATCAAAAGATTTTTCGATTACAAGGTCGCTTGCGGCATATAGCTCATCCGTCCATGCAGCGTAGGCAGGTTCGGCCACGCCGCACACATAAAACCCGGCGCGCCTGGCGGTTGTGCAGGCGTAAGGTGCGTCTTCGAATACGGCGCACTCCGCGGGTGTCAGCCCCAGATGTGCGGCTGCCTGCAAATAGATCGCAGGCTCTCGCTTGGATACGCCGATATCCTCGATTGTAAGCAGGCACGAGAAGTAATCCAGCATGCCGCGCTCGCGCAGGGCTTTTTCAGCGTGCCGGCGCGCGGTCAGCGTTGCAACGGCCATTTTTACGCCGCGGGCGCGCAGACCGTCGAGAAAATCCATAACGCCTGCCTTGGGCTTTGCGATAGAGGCGTATCGCGCGGTGATCAGCTTGTCCATACCGTCTAGCATGCCCTGCAAATCTACCGGCAGACCTGGATAGCGCTCAGTAAAATACTGCGCGACCTGCGGTTGCGAGAAACCTTCGGTTACGGCGTAGTCCTGGTCGGTGATATGCACGCCAAACTGCGCAAGATACGTTTGCGTCAGCCGGTTCCATACCGGCATGGAATCAAGCAGCGTGCCGTCCATATCAAAAATTGCGCCTTTGAAACGATGCATCGCGTTTCGTCCTTTCTGAAAATAGTGGGTTATTTGGTTTTGCGGTCGATAAACTGCGGCCACATTTTGGAATATAGCATCTTCGGCTCGCTGTACAGCCCATAGTATCCGCTGAGCATATAGGAAACCGCGATCGTGAGCGCGAACAGCGCCAGACCGTTTCCCGCCAAACAGCTCGTAGGCAAGCAAAATCGAGGTCAGCTGCGCGTTGGTCACGCCGCAGAACACAGCGGTCATGCCAAGGCCTGCCGAGAATGAGGGTGCAA
The DNA here is from genome assembly GCF_944380985.1 of uncultured Agathobaculum sp. Taxonomy (GTDB): domain Bacteria; phylum Bacillota; class Clostridia; order Oscillospirales; family Butyricicoccaceae; genus Agathobaculum. The sequence goes on from NZ_CALWJJ010000006.1 coordinate 76,269, forward strand.
GACCGAAAAACCCACCGTAGGCCGCACCTTCGCGGCCGGCCGATCCGCCGCACAGGTGGGTCAGTACCGAGGTGGCAAAGATGGCGGGCGCAAGTCACAGCCGCGCCGGATGATTTTCGCGCACCGAGGTCAGGATGAAGTTGGTGCCGCGCTCGAGCGGCATGTCCGCTTTTTATACCAGAGCGCGATCAATATGCCTGCAAACGGCACAGGTACAGCAGCTAGCCGTACTTTGCATAGGTTTGGACCAGGCCGCCCGACCAGGCGGGCAGCCGGTTGTGTGCGTAGGCGTAGTAGATGCCGCACGCTTCGATACGGACTGCGGCGGCAAAGCTGTCCATCCATGCTGCAATATTCATCCGGATGGCTCCTTTCGATAAGAATTGCCCCGCAACGCTTTGCGGGGCAGGAGATAGTCGCTTGTTATTTGCTGGTCGACGAGGTCTCCTTGAGCAGCACGTCATGCGCGCCGCCCTCGACGATGGAGGTCGCGGATACCAGTGTAATCTTGGCTTTTTGCTGGAACTCCGGAATGGTGAGCGCACCGCAGTTGCACATGGTCGATCGTACCTTGCTGAGCGTCAGGCCGAGGTTGTCCTTAAGCGAGCCGGCATAGGGCACATAAGAATCGACGCCCTCCTCAAAGGATAGCTTGGACTCGCCGCCCATATCATAGCGCTGCCAGTTGCGCGCGCGTGCCGAGCCTTCGCCCCAGTATTCTTTCATATAGGAACCGCCGATGTTGACTTTGTTGGTTGGCGACTCATCAAAGCGGGAGAAATAGCGGCCGAGCATTAGGAAGTCCGCACCCATGGCAAGTGCAAGCGTGCAGTGGTAGTCGTGCACGATGCCGCCGTCTGAGCAGATTGGAACATAAATACCGGTCTCGGCAAAGTACTCGTCACGCGCCGCGGCGACCTCGATCAGCGCGGTCGCCTGGCCGCGGCCGATGCCTTTTTGCTCGCGGGTGATGCAGATCGAGCCGCCGCCAATGCCGACCTTGACAAAGTCCGCGCCCGCATCCGCCAGAAAGCGGAAGCCATCGCGGTCGACAACGTTGCCCGCGCCAACCTTGACGCTGTCGCCATATTTTTCGCGGATCCAGGCGAGCGTGCGGCTCTGCCACTCGCTAAAGCCTTCGGAGGAGTCGATGCACAGAACGTCCGCACCCGCTTCGACCAGCGCGGGTACGCGCTCGGCGTAGTCGCGCGTGTTGATGCCCGCGCCGACCACATAGCGCTTGTGTATGTCGAGCAGCTCGAGCGAGTTTGCCTTGTGGCTGTCATAGTCCTTGCGGAACACAAGGTAGACGAGGTGGCCCTCGTCATCCACCAGCGGCAGCGAGTTGAGCTTATGATCCCAGATGATGTCGTTTGCGGTTTTAAGCGTGGTGTCCGCCGGGGCGGTAATCAGTTTGTCAAACGGCGTCATGAATTCGGATACCTTAACGCTGGTTTCCATGCGGGAGACGCGGTAGTCACGCCCAGTGACGATGCCGAGCAGCTTGCCGTTTGCCGTGCCGTCCTCAGTTACGGCCATGGTCGAATGGCCGGTGCGCGCCTTGAGCGCCAGCACGTCGGCCAGTGTCTGATCGGGCCGCAAATTGGAATTGGATACGATAAAGCCCGCCTTGTAGCTCTTGACGCGGGCGATCATGGCGGCCTCGCTTTCGATGGTCTGCGAACCGTAAATAAAGGAGATGCCACCCTCTTGCGCTAGTGCGATGGCCATGCGGTCGTCCGAGACCGCCTGCATGATGGCCGAAACCATCGGAATGTTGGCATACAGCGCCGACTGCTCGCCCTTGCGGTATTTGACGATTGGGGTGCGCAGGCTGACGTTTGCCGGGATACACTCAGCCGAGGAATAGCCCGGCACAAGCAGATATTCATTAAACGTGTGCGACGGCTCGCTGAAATAATACGCCATTTCGTTTCTCCTTTTCTCTACTAAATTGTTCCAAATTGTATATTATTTTTATTATAGCCTGTTTGTTCTGTAAAGTAAAGTGCACATATGACTGATTTTGTATTTTTTTGGCTTTCACGCCTTATGCAAACCGCGCAAATAGGCCGGAAAGACAAAAGGCCCCGGCAGGCGGGGCGGTTTGCTTTTTAAAAGGCCGTGGCGCAGTTTTTCGCAAAGCGGTAGGGCTTTATAGCTGTCTTTCTTCCGGACGCGGGCGAAAAACTCGCCATAGGTAGACGGCGGTCAGCACGGCGACGAGCGTTTCGGCGGTTGGAAAGGTAGCCCACACGCCGCTGGTGCCGGCAAAGGCGGTCAGCGCGAACAGCACGGGCGGGATGACGATCACACCGCGCAGCAGTGAGATTGCAAAGCCTCGCGCCGACCGGCCGGAGGCGCTGAAAAATGCGGCTGAGACAATGTTGCATCCTGCGCACCAGAAACCGAGGAAGTAGATGCGCAGGCCGGTCACGGCAAGATTGGCGAGCGTAGGATCGCCCGCGTTGTTAAACGCGGCAGCGATCGGCTCGGCAAAGGCATAGACGAGCGCAAACAACGCGGAAGCGATCGCAAGCGCGGTGATGATACCGCTGCGGAGCAGGCGGCGTAGGGCGACCGCCTCGCCCGCGCCACTGCAGTGGCTGACAAGCGGCTGCATGCCGGTAGACAGTCCGGTGAAGATGGCGATGGCGACCAGCGCAAGGTTGGCAACAATGCCGTATGCCGCAACACCCGTGTTGCCGGCCAAATGGAGCAGTACCTGGTTAAACAGCAGCAGCACAATGCCGGAGGACAGCTCGGCGATCAGCGAGGGCAGACCGGGTGTGCACAGCGCAGGCAGCAAACGCGGGCGAAACGGCGCGCGCAGCAGATGAAAGCCGCGTTTAGGCGCGCGCAGATGACCGGATAGGATCAGTATGCTGATGATGGGGGAGACGCCGGTGGCGAGCGCCGCGCCAAACATACCCATTCCCAGAGGGAACATGAACACATAATCCATCACGACGTTGGACAGGCTGCCTACCACCATACCGCACATTGCGCGCCCGGGATCGCCGTCATTGCGCACAAAGGCGAGCAGCACATTGTTCATAACGAAAAACGGCCCAAAGCAGAGCAGCGTGCGCAGGTATATACTGGTCAGCGGAAAGGTTTCGGCATCCGCGCCGAGCAATCTTGCAAGCGGGTTTGCCGCAAATACGCCGAGCAGAAGAAAGAACAATCCCGTCGTCAGGCCGAGCGCCACGCAGTGGGTAAAGGCGCGGTCGGCCTCTTTCTGCTGGTGCTGTGCGCGGCAGATAGTGTAGTGCGTTGCGCTGCCTACGCCGATCATCAGCCCGATGCCGTTCATCAGATTGTAAAGCGGCAGTGCAATGTTGAGCGCCGCAAGGCCGGTCGCGCCAATGCCGCGGGCGACAAAAAAGGTATCGGCAAGAATATAGCAGGAAATGCCAACCTGCCCAAGAATGTTAAGCGAGGCGTATTTGCCGAACGCATAACGGTCGACGGTCTGTTCCAAATAAACCACTTCCTTTTCAAAATAAAAGAGCGCCAGGCTTTCCATCTTCTAAGGCCTGCGATGGAAAGAATGACGCTCAAATTTTTATCCGGCGATAAAAATCAGGTTGGATTGTTTCGAATTGTGTGCTTTAGTATAGCACGGTGGCAAAGCGCTGTCAAGCGATTTGCTAAATATATGCGCGGAAAAAGATAACTGGAACAAGGGGAGCGCTGTACTTATGCCTATAGGATGTGGTATAATTATTCAAAAAGGGAGCGGCTGTGCACGCCGCTCCCCGTATTCAAAAAAGCAGGCGGCGGCAATGGCCGCGCAAGGCCCGCTTACCATCAAATTATGCCGTGCGCGGCCGCGCGGTCACAGGAGGAAGTTACATATGGAAATCAAGCTCTCGCCGTCCATCCTTTCAGCGGATTTTGCCAACCTGGCGCGTGACGTCAAAACCGCCACAGACGCGGGTGCGGAATATGTTCATGTCGACGTGATGGACGGCCATTTTGTGCCCAATATCACAATCGGCGCGCCGGTGGTCAAGGCACTGCGGCGCGCAACCGATAAGACGCTCGACGTACACCTGATGATCACCGACCCGGATCGGTATCTGGATGATTTCATTGACGCAGGCGCGGACATCATCACCGTGCACTACGAGTCAAACGGCGACACGCTCGCGCAGCTCAAAAAAATACGCGCCGCAGGCGTCCGGGCCTCCTGTACGATCAAGCCCGACACCCCGCCAGAGGTATTGTTTCCGTTGCTGCCATACTGCGATATGGCGCTGATTATGACGGTCGAACCGGGCTTTGGCGGCCAGGGCTTCATTCCGGCGTGCATGGATAAAATAAGAGCGGTACGCGCTGAGATCCAGAAAAACGGATACCGCTGTGAGCTTGAGATCGACGGCGGCGCTAAGCGCAGCAACACGGCCGACATCATTTGTGCGGGGGCGGATGTCATCGTCGCAGGCTCGGCGGTGTTCGGCGGCGACATTGCGGCAAACGTCAGGGGCTTTCGTGAGGTGTTTGCACAAGGTGCAGAAAAAGCAAGTTGGAGTAAATAGAAAAAAGCGAAACGGACGGCGCAAAAGCCGTCCGTTTTTTATCTGGAAGTTTGAAAAAGGGATGTTGCTCAGGTGGCTGTCTGCTGCTCGCTCTTGATAGCGGCGAGCGCAGCCAGTCGCGCTTCCAGCCAACGGGAAATATCGCCGAAAGCCTCCAGCCGTCCAAGCTCGTTGAGCACCTCGTGCCGCGCGCCCTTATAGAAAATAACATCAATATTTTTCAGGCCAGCCCCACGGTAGAGCTTTACCACCCGGCGCACGCCGTCGCCATATTTACCAACCGGGTCCATATCGCCTGAAAGAAAGAGCAGAGGAAGTCGGCGTGGTGTGTGGCGGAAAGTATAGGACGCATTGGCCCTGGATACCAACATAAACAGATCGCGGAAACCGGTGGCGGTGAAAATAAAATTGCATTTTTCATCCGACTGATACAGCGATACTACGTTTTCATCTCGACTGAGCCAGTCAAATACGCTGTGCGGATTTTTGATCCTGCGGTTGTAGCCTTTGAATGTTAGCTCGGATAAAAAGCCGCTTCGATAGGTCATACCGCGGGTGCGGGCAATCGAATCGGCCAGATGCGCGATGCTGGCCGCAGCTGCGTTTGGTCCGGGCGTGCCGATTAGGATGCAGCCGGCCAGTTTTTCACCGTGATCGGTCAGGCACAGGCGCGCGATCAGTGAGCCGATGGAGTGGCCCAGCAGGAAATGCGGCAGATCGGGATAGCGGCGCTGCATGAGGTCGGTTAGGTATTTGACATCTTCGACCAAATACCGCCAGCCATCCTTTGTTGCGAAAAATCCCAGCTCAGAGGGGCGCGCTACAGACGCACCATGTCCGATATGATCGTTGCCGCACACGATAAAGCCAAGGCTGCACAGGTATTTGGAAAACGAGGTATAGCGAGAAAAATAATCACACATACCATGGGAGATTTGCACGATACCGCGCACCTCTACCGCCTCGGGTACTAGGATATAATAGGTCACATTAGATACGCCGTTGGCGCTTTTATAAATATTCTGTGTACACTTGATATTCATAAAAATACACCTCAGTCCGGCAGGACAGGATTTGCTGTTCCTATCATATCACAATCTTGCTGCATTGTGCAGGGTATTTGCGCAAAGTTAACAAAGCGTTTATAAATTAGATGACTTGCCCTGCGTTTTGTCGGGTGGTATAATGAAAAAAACTTGAAAAGAGGTGCAGCAATGCCTTATATTGGTATTTCAACATCCCAAACCCTGTCTGAAGTACAGAAAGACGCGCTCAAAAAGGCGATGGGAGAGAAGATCACCGTCATTCCGGGCAAGAGCGAGGCCGCGCTGATGGTGGACATCGCGGATGGCCACGCCATGTATCTTGCAGGGGAGAGGCGTGAACTGATGTTTATCGATGTGCGCTGCTTTGGCACGACAGAATTTGCAAACAGAAAAGCGTTTACCGAGGCGGTGTTTCAGGCAGTGCAGCAAGTAACAGGTTTGCCCGAAAACGCAATTTATCTAACATACAGTGAGTTTGCCAACTGGGGCACCAAGGGGTCGATGAAGTAGCGGGCTGACAGTTCCAGCCGTGCGCTGCAATAGCGGGGCCAATCGAAGAAAAACGCAGGTATACCTATGCAATCAGTGGAATTTTAGCGATAAAATTCTTGACATTTTGCCGCAAATTTGCTATTCTATTTTGGCAAGGTTGTGAGACCTGCGTATCCGGGTGTGGCGCAGCTGGTAGCGTGCTTGACTGGGGGTCAAGAGGCCGCAGGTTCAAGTCCTGTCACTCGGACCAAATCGCTGCGGATGATTAATTGTCCGCAGCGTTTTTTATTTCTTCTAAACGAATTAATATAAATAACAAGATTGCTAAAAGGTTGTTACAGGATTAGTCTCATACGAATAGTTAGTTGGAATTGCAACGGATAATTTTTTATAACGCTTATTTAACCGGATAAAAGCCCCGCCGCGAAAAAATCGCAGCGGGGCTTTTATTGGTCTGTGACCTTTGCCGCTTAAAACGGCATCAGAGACAAAAACCGCATTAGTATTGTCGCGGTCTGCGCACGTGTGGCTCCTTCTTGCGGCTCCAGTGTGCTTGTGCTGGTACCGCTGATGATGTCCGTGCCGCATGCCCACTGCATAGCGGGAATTGCGTACTCGTTGATCTGACCAAAGTCCAGATAGGAGAGGATATTCGTATTTTCACCTATACGTACGTCATATCCCTTATACTGTGCGTAGCGGTAAAGAATGGCCGCCAGCTGCTCACGGGTAATGGGATCATCGGAACCGAAACTGCCGTCGCCATAGCCGTTTACAATGCCCTCGCTGGCTGCCCAGCGGATGGCTTCGGTATACCACTGGCCCTCTGCCACATCGGTATAGGGCATGTTGCTATCTGCTGTCGGACGGTCCTCCATACGCCACAGGATGGTGACGATCATTGCGCGGCTAGTGCTCTCATCAGGGCTGAATGTAATAGGGCTTGTGCCCATCATCAGGCCGTTTTCGTATACATAGTGCGCTGCACGTTCAAACCAGCTTCCGACAGGCACATCAATAAACGGCGGCGTGGTCAATTCTTCCATGAATATAACCTCGATTGTCACACTGCCATCGGGCTGAATGAATGACCAGCTGCCATTGTCACTGCCAGCAACAGGCACTTCGTTACCGTCCTGGCCGATTACGGTAATACTGCCCACTATATAGCCCTTGTCAGGGGTCGGGATGATCGTCACGGTATCACCGCAGACAGGACTGCTGGGCGTAATGGATATGTTCCCGCCTTCGCTTTGCTCGATACCAGGTCGGTAGGTGGGCGCTCCGCCGCCGCCCGCGCTGCCTGCAATGCCACCACCCGCGCTGCCGCCAGCGCCGCCAGTACTACCACCTATGCTGCCACCGTTGCCACCGTCAGGGTTATCGCCGGTGTCGCCGTCAGGGTTATCGCCGGTGCCACCGTCAGGGTTATCGCCAGCACCGCTTCCCGTGTCATCGCCAGTACCGCTACCGGAATCCTCACCGGCATCGCTGTCCGTGTCGCCGCTTGCATCATCGTCGGTGGCTGTCCGCTCAAATACCGCGGTCAATGTACGATCTGTAGTCAGGATAAAGGTATATGCAGCATCAGTGCTGACCTGCGCGCCATTCTCCTCCCAGCGCATAAACTGATAGCCGTTATCAGGGGTTGCCGTTACGGTTACAGCAGTATTTTCCTCATACGTTCCGCCACCGCTGACCGTACCACCAATTCCGGCGTTGGCCGTCACTGTCCACCGGGTATAGGGCGTAGCAGAAATCTCGCCGTTTGTCACGGCAGCGGTGCCCTCTGCAAAAGTGCCGGTCGCGGCATCCCCGGTGTCCTCACCCTTAGAAAGCGTCACGGTAAACGAAAAACTGCCGTTTGTGCCGGATCGATTTGCATCGTCTCCTTCCGTAGCTTGGGCAAAGCCCGCCATGGTGACGATATAGCTTACGCCATTTAAGTTCATTTGCGCAAGCTCATGCTCAATCCATGCTTTTACAGCGCGCTCGGTATTGGCAGTAGACTGGGGAACAACCCATGCGCGGTTTTCAATAGCGGATTTGGCCGCCGCTATGTCCGCCTTGTTCCCCGCTGCCGGATCGGGGGCAATGGACACGTTGACGGTGTAGGTGGCTGTGGTCAAGCCGTCCTCGGCGGTTACGGTAAAGCTCCATGTCGCGCCGCCATCATGGGTGCTGGGGCCGGCCGTGACAGATGCGTTGTCGGCGGGTGTGACAGCAACCGCGCTGCTGTCTACCGGTAGAGTGGCCGTACCAACCGGCAGCACGACTGTGATCGTAGAACCGCTGATCGTTCCGGCGATCTGATTGACGGAAACTGCGGTCACGCCCGCGTTGTTCGAGAGCCATTTCGCGTAGTATACCTTATCCCCGATATCAGTCACGCCGATCTGCGTAATTTCGCCGCCGGTATAGTCGCTACGCGCATACCAACCGGCAAAGGTATACCCTTCGCGGACGACATTGCTAGGGAGCGCCGCGCCGACACCATAGGTATATTCTGTCACATTTCCACTGAGAATTATGCCGCCGTCCGTGCGTAGATCTACGGCATAGGTGGACGGCTCCCATTTGGCATAAAGCCGCGTCGGACCATTCACTGGATCATCTGAAAAACTCCATGCGCTTTGAGCGTCAAAGCTGCTATCGCAGTACCATCCGCAAAAATCATAGCCCGTTCGGGTGGGTGTGGCCGGCTCAGTTGCCGTTTTGCCACTGGCGACAATCTGCGGGTCGACTGTGCTGCCGCTGTCGGTGTAGAAATCCACCTGGTAGAAGGGTAAAGCGCTGCTATGTGCGCTTTCTGGGCTGTCGGAATAAATACCTGCGCCGTTGGCCCTGACCGTAAAAGTATAGCTGCCTGTTTCGGTGATTGAAAAGGTGTGTTTCGTGCTCCCTGTCACCGTGACGGGCGCATGATAGGCGGCGCCGTCCTTATAGAGCTGGACGGAATAGCCGGATGCGCTTGCAACCTCGCTCCATGTCGCGGTTGCACTGCCAGGGGCAGCGCTGTAAAATGATAGGCCAGCCGGCGCGGGGAGCGGTGTTGGATTGATGATAGAAACTGTAATCGCTTCGCTTGCAAGGGTATAGCCGTCACAGCTGACCACGCACTTATAAGTGTAGGTTCCTGCTTTCAGCCCGGTTTCAACCGTATAGGAGTCGCTGGTCGCCCCGCTGATCGCGTTTTGGTAGGATACACTGTCTTTATACCACTGATAATGGATGGGCTTGCCGCTGTGTTCAGGAACAGTTTGTGCGTTAACGTACACCGTAGGCGCTTCCGCCGTACTGTATCCAACTGGTGCCGTCTTATCCGCGCCGGCCGATATGATCGCAATAGGGAAAGGCGTCTCGTCTTTTTCGGTGTAGTCCTTATCTTTGTCAGTCGTCGTGGTGTTTCCAGTATACATATAGACCGCGCTGTTGGTGATGCGCCCGCCGCCGGTATCGATTTCACTGTCTGCCGGCTGCTGTTCTGATCCGGCCCAGCCGATATATCCCGCGGTGCTGCCACCCCTATGGGCATACACTTCCGAGTTGTGCAGGATATTTACCTGCGGAATCGACGAGGGGGTGCCTGAAAGAGGGTATCCACTGCCAATGCCTGGGGAGGCTTGCGCATCATCAGATTCTGTTCCGAAGGCATGCACTGTCGCATTGTCTATTGTAATTGTGCCGCAGGAGGCGCCGCCGGCGCTGCCGATGCCGGGGGAGCTGATTTTGTTGGCATCGGCATACGCATAAACGGTAACATTTGAAATATGGATATTTCCGCAATTAACGCTGTAACTTGTTCCCAAATAATAGCCGCCGATGCCGCAGCCGTCGCGCCCAGCGCGGACGGTCAACTCACTGCTTCTGTCATCGGCGGTGATATACACGGTGCTGTACTCTGGTACAAAGATGCCCGTACCGTAACCCGACGCGACCTCACTTTTGCCTTCTACCTTGATCGTTGGGCTGCCACTTATAATATTGATTGCGTTTCCGCCGAGAGCGTTAATGGAAGCATTACTCAGAATAATGGTAGGACTGCCGCTGATATTGACTTCTTGGCGGCCGCTGCCTGTCAAAATATAAGTGCCGTTATCAATGATGTTGATATACTGATTTTGGGAAAGGTCGATCACCGTTCCACCCGCCGCAGACGCCGGCACGGGTAGCAGCCCTATCAGCAGGACGAAGCAGAGCAAAAGTACACTCAGTCGTTTGGGAATGTTGTCATTCATTAGGCATCCTCCTTGAAAATGGATATATTTTACAATTGTTTTTATACATATATGACAAAAAACGACAAAATAAGACAACACTCAAATTATACATAATTAAGCAGTAAATGGCAAGTACCGTAGATGGTCATTGCCGCTGTAAGGGTAGGGCCGTTTCGCATACTGAAAAGTATGCGGGCAAAAACAAATACCGCCGACATCAGTCGGCGGTATTTGTTTTCTTTCATTTTATGGGCTGCGGCAGGAAATGCTTTTACAGCCCGGACAAGCACCAGCGTGTCAGTGATTGAGGCGTGCGGCGTAGGCTACCTGCCCGGCAGTCCAGTCCTTCGGCGATCAGGCGGTGTGCGAGCGGCGCGGCATACGCACGTAGGGCGAGGGTATCAGCCTGGTTCAGCCATACGCGGAGCTGCTCGCGCGGCAGCCGACAGGAGGCAGCGGTCTCGCGCACGCAGTAAAGTATTTCATCTGCGTTGACCAGCTGACGCGGGCTGCGCGCCCAACTGGGGTTTCGCCCATAGCGGTGCACACTTTCGCATACCGGCCGGCCCCACGCCGACAGCCCTGCGACGATCAAACATAGCGCGCTGCCCGACGGTACAACCGGCTCATCCGGCCGGTGCAGCTTGAGCGGCAGACCGTGCGCGCCATCCGCTTCGCACAGGATTATCTCTGCCTGCTGGGCGGCCAGTTGGAACAGATCGGGCGCAAGTGCGCCGAGCTTGCCGTCGGCGGTGCTTGTGCCTGCGCAGACAATGCCGGGCGAGGCAAGCGCCTGAGACAGCACCTGTTCGTCTGGGTCGATGAGCAGTGCGTGGCTCCAAGGTGGTGCTATGGGGTAAATATGCGTTGTGGTGGTCAGCAGTACGCGGCGGTCTGCCAGCGCCTGCGCCAAACAGCCAAGCGCGGTGGTTTTACCGCCCGCGCCGATGATCGGGATGATGTACGCCATCGGCATCACGCCTCGTCCTGCCACAGCGGGTGGTAGTCGTCGCCCAAAACAGAATAGAGCGCCTCTGCGTCCAGGTCAAGCAGCGCACGGCAGTCATTTTCGGCTGAAAAACGCACACAAGTGCCGCACGACGAACTGAGCGTGCGCGGCACGGGCTGCATCTTTGCTGGATGCCCCGCCTTTTGCAGCGCGCGAAAGGTAAGCATTGCGCTTAGGTGCGTGTGAAAGGTGGCAATATAGTCGCTCATCCTTTTTTCCTGAGCGTCAGCGCAAATTCGTCCTCCCCAGTCGGTTGGGCGGAGGCCTCATAGCCGTTGTTGTTTGCAAAGCGGGTGATGTTCTCCACCGCGCACGGGTCGTCAACAAGCACTTCGAGCATATCCGGCGCGGCTGTCGTGACCTCTTTCTGCACCATGACTACGGGCATGGGGCAGGAATAACCTCTTGCATCAATCATTATATTTTCTCCTCCTTATGTAGATTTGCAATGGAAATTACAAGCAGTATCACAAGCCCGATGCCGATTCCGATCCGGCCGGGCAGGGCGACCCCGCCGGCGGTGAACACGCCGTCAGCCATGGCATCAGCACTGCCGGCCATACCAAAGTTATGAGCCAGCGCCGCGCCAAGCAGCATGCCAAATACAGTCACGGCGCTATCGCCGCTGCCGCTGCCTGCCAGAATGAGCTGACGCAGCGGACAGCCGCCCAGCAGCACCGAGCCCCAGCCCGCAAGGCCCATGCCGAGAAAGCTCCATAGATAATCGTGGTGCGCGATGGGCTGCACCGTGAGTGTGAGATCAAAATTACCGAGAATGAGGTTGCCGATCAGCACAGTGACAAAGATCGCAATATATCCGGTCAGCAGATGAAAATCTCGGAACAGGAACAGATCACGCAGGCCACCTGCCATGCACAGGCGGCTTTTCTGCGCGAGCGCGCCAATGACAAGGCCGCCGGCAAGCGAGATCAGCCAGAATGCACGACTCGCGCCCGGTCCGGCCTGTGAAAACCGAATGAAAGCCGGCGCGGCGATAAGCAGTGCAAGCACGGCCAGCATAACGCCCGGCAGTACAAAGCCGTCTGCTTTTTTGACCTTGTACGCGCGGCCGAGTGAAAACCCTTTTTTGAGAAACAGTACGCCTACGCCAATGCCGCCTGCAAAGCCGGCAAGGCCTGCAATGGCGGTCAGATCGCCGCCGCCAAGGCGCAGGATCATGCGCAGCGGGCAGCCGAGAAAGGCGAGCGCGCCGATCATCACGATCATGCCCAGTATAAAACGCTGCGCAGGCGACGAGCCCGCCTTCGCGCGAAACTCGCGTCCGGCGAGCGCCGCGATCATCGCGCCGAGTACAAGCCCGACGATCTCGGGGCGCAAATACTGTACGTTTGCCGCGCTGTGCAGCCCAAGACCGCCTGCGATATCGCGCAAAAAGCAGGCGATGCACAGGCCCATGTTTGCAGGGTTGCCCGCTGCAGTCAGCGCCAGTGCCGTCAGGCCGACGGCGACACCCGTTCCGATCATCCAATACTTACTTTTACCCATGTGACTCTCCCTTGTGATATATAGAATGTATCTATTTATAAAACACCGCCGGATTTACACCATTGTGGCAGTGTGTTATACTGAATGCAACGATTGCCTGGAGGATAGGTCATGCACACCGTTTATCTGGATAACGCAGCCACTTCGTTTCCCAAGCCGCCCTGTGTCGCCGCGCGTATGCGGACATATGTGGACGAGGTAGGCGCATCGGCCGGCCGCGGCTTATACCAAGCCGCGCAGCAGGCTGGGTTTATCACGCTGAGCCTGCGGCAGCGGCTTGGCGCGCTGTTTCGCTTTGACGACCCCGCGCATGTCATTTTGACGCCGGGTAACACCTGGGGGCTTAATATGCTGCTTCTTGGCGCACTGCGTCCGGGCGACCATGCGCTGGTTTCTGCGGTTGAGCACAACGCGGTTATGCGGCCGCTAAGACAGCTTGAGCGCCGTGGCATATCCTTTGACCGCATCCCGTGTGATGCGCAGGGGCGGTTGCGGGTAGAGCAGATTGAAAATCTGCTGCGTCCAAATACTCGTCTTGTGCTGATCGCGCATGCCTCCAATGTGTCCGGCGCGGTGCAGGACGTGGCGGCGGTGAGCGCGGTCTGCGCTGCGCGCGGCGTGCCATTTGCGCTGGACGCCGCGCAGACCGCGGGCCATCTCCCGATTGATTTTGCGGCGCTGCATCTGTGCGCGCTGTCTGTGCCTGCGCACAAGGGTCTGCTCGGACCGCAAGGTATTGGGGCGCTGCTGCTTCGGTCGGATTTCGCCGAGACGCTCGAGCCGCTTGTCAGCGGTGGCACGGGCAGCGCGTCCGACAGTGAGGATGTGCCCGCTTATTTCCCTGACCGGCTTGAGCCTGGTACACCTAATCTGCCTGGCATCTACGGTTGGGAGGCTGCGCTGGACTATCTGGAGGGTGTGACGGTCGAGGCGGTCGCAGCGCACGACCGCGCATTGTCCGCCCGTTTTTTGGCGGGACTGCACGATATGTCGGGCGCGGTGCTTTTCGGGCCGGATGAAACAGAGCGCCGCGTGGCCGTATTCAGCCTGGATTTTCCAGGACAGGACAACGCCGAAGTCGCCGCCCGTCTCGAGGAGTCGTTTGGTGTCTTGACCCGCTGCGGACTGCACTGCGCGCCGTCCGCTCACCGCACGCTCGGCACCTTTCCGCGCGGTACGGTGCGGTTTTCATTTGGCTGGTTTAATACCGAAAAGGATGTCGACCACGCCCTTGCAGCCATACGCGCGGTCAGCGTAGGCTGATGCGTGCCCCGCCTTCGTAGGCTTTTACCGTTCCTACGCGTTGCGCGCTGGGAACGGTTTTTTGCAGCGCGCCAAACAGCGCGTCCGCATCGTCCGGATGGACGGCAAACAGCAGGCCGCCTGAGGTCTGCGGATCGTAGAGCGCGTCCTGCACATCGAGCGGCACACTGCCAGGGTCGACATGCGCCTCGGCATACCGCCGGTTACGGTACATGCCCTCGGGCAGCACGCCCATGCGCGCAAATGCAAGCGCTGCGGCGGGAATATCGACCGCGCCGGTATCAATAGCAAGATGTACATCGCCGCCCTGAGCCATTTCCAGCATGTGCCCCAGCAGACCAAAACCGGTCACATCCGTGCAGGCGTGCACACGGTAGGGCATGGCAGCGTCGCGCGCAGCCTTGTTGAGCGCCGCCATACGGGCATAGACGTCTATAAGCACGTCCGCCGGGCACAGGTCGGCCTTGGCAGCTGTGGTCAGGATGCCCGCGCCAAGCGGCTTGGTCAAAAGCAGCACGTCGCCCGGCTGCGCGCCCGCGTTGGTCAGCACCCGTTCGGGGTGCACAAAACCGGTCACGCACAGACCATATTTAGGCTCATCGTCAAGAATGCTGTGTCCGCCCGCAATGACCGCGCCCGCCTCATACACCTTGTCATATCCGCCGCGCAGGATGTCCTGCACGGCGCCGTCCGGCATGTTCTTGGGCACGCACAGCAGATTGAGTGCGATCTTTGGCTCACCGCCCATCGCGTAAATATCGGAAAGTGCGTTCGCCGCCGCGATCTGCCCGAACTGGTACGGATCGTCTGCGATGGGTGGAAAAAAATCTACCGTCTGCACAATGGCAAGCTCGTCTGATACGCGGTACACCGCTGCATCGTCGCTTTTATCGAACCCAACCAGCAGGTTGGGGTCTTGGTGCACGGACAATCCGTCAAGCAGCTGCGCAAGTACGCCTGCGCCGACTTTTGCCCCGCATCCAGCGCAGTTTGCCAGTTTGGTCAGTTGAATTTGCTGTTCCATCGCATCCTCCAGTCAAGCGTTATACTAATCAAAGGATAACACATCGCCCCTGCCATGGTCAAGCAGTGGGAAGTGGGCAAAGCCTTTTGCATCTTGCATGTGGTTGTGATACAATAAAGAACAGATAAAAAATTTGTAAAAGGGGAAAAAATCTTGCTTTCCAAAAAAAGTAAAGCCATTGGGTTTATTCTGTTATCAGCCTTTGGGTTTGCGCTTATGAGCACGTTTGTGCGCCTGTCGGGTGATTTGCCGTTTATCCAGAAATCATTTTTCCGCAACGCGGTCGCCATGGTGGTAGCGGCGGTTATGCTGAGACGCGAGGGCGTCAGCTTTCGCTGGGAAAAGGGCAATTTACCGCTGCTTTTGCTGCGCTCGGTATGCGGAACGCTCGGCATTTTCTGCAATTACTATGCGATCGACCATCTGGTGCTGGCAGATGCGAATATTTTAAATAAAATGTCGCCCTTTTTTGCCATCCTGTTTTCGCTCGTGCTGCTGCACGAGCGGGCCAACGCGTTGCAATATCTATCAGTGCTCGCGGCGTTTGGCGGCAGCATGCTGATTGTCAAGCCCGGCTTTTCCTCCGAGGCGTTTCCCGCGCTGATTGGCCTCGTTGGCGGCGTGGGTGCGGGCGCGGCCTATACCGTGGTGCGCGCGTTGTCGAAAAAGGGGGAGCAGAGCGCGCGCATCGTGTTCTTCTTTTCCGCGTTTTCGACTCTCGTTTGCCTGCCGTTCATGGTGCTTGACTTCCATCCGATGACCTGGGGGCAGCTTGCCTGTCTGCTGGCGGCCGGCGGATCGGCTGCGCTCGGCCAGTTTGGCGTAACGCTTGCCTACGCGCATGCGCCCGCCAAGGAAATCTCGGTATTCGATTATACGCAGGTGCTGTTTTCGGCCGTGCTTGGGTTTGCGCTGTTCGCGCAGGTGCCGGACGGCTTGAGTGTTATCGGCTATGTGATCATTTGCGGCGTGTCTGTCATGATGTTTATGTATAACCGCACGATAGAAAGCCGGGAGCAGGCGCGTGGGCATGACGTATGAGCTAATCCGGTCGCGGCGCAAGACGCTGTCGGTCGAGGTCAGCCGTGAGGGCAGGGTGACCGTGCGCGCGCCGCTGTATGCCTCGGGCGCGCAGATTGAGCGGTTTATCGCCACGCACGCAAACTGGATCGCCCGCGCGCAGGCACGGCAGCGCATGCGGCTGGCCGCCCATCCCGAGCCGGATGCGGCGCGCCGGGCTGTGCTGCTTGCGCGCGCCCAGGCCGAGCTGCCGGGCAAGGTTGCGTACTATGCGCGCTTGATGGGCGTGCAGCCCGCCGGGATAAAGATTACCGCGGCGCGCACACGCTTTGGCTCGTGCAGCGGTAAAAACAGCATCTGCTTTTCCTGGCGGCTGATGGATTACCCGGAGGCTGCGGTCGACTATGTTGTCGTGCACGAGCTGGCGCATATTGTTCACAAAAACCACGGTCCGCGGTTCTGGGCGCTTGTCGAGCGGTATATGCCGGACTGGCGCACCCGCCGCGCGCTGCTGCGCGACTGACCGGCAGCGCGCCGTTTTATTCGCACTGCATGCACGCATGAAAAAGGAGGAAAACCAATGACTATTGCAGAGATTGCGTTGCGCGCAGGCGTTTCCAAAGCTGCGGTGTCACGTTATCTGAACAACGGCTATATCAGCTCGGAAAAGCGAGAGGCTATCCGCCGTGTGATCGAGGAGACCGGCTATGTACCATCGCAACAGGCGCAGACGCTGCGCACCGGAAAAAGTCGCATGGTGGGTGTGATTGTACCGCGCATCGATTCGGAGTCAATCAGCCGGGTGGTAGCGGGTATTTCCCGGGTGCTAGAGCAACAGGGCTATCGTTTGCTGCTCGCCAACACCGATAATAATGTAGAAAAAGAGCTGGAATATCTGGAGGTTTTCCGCAGCGGCAATGTCGACGGGGTGATATTGATTGCGACCATGCTGTCCCGCGCGCACCGGCAGGCGCTTGCGGCGCTTGGCAGTCCGGCAGTGCTGATTGGCCAGCGGATGGAGGGCATCACCTGCATCTATCACGATGACCGAGGCGCAGCCGCGGCGCTTTGTCGCCTGCTGCTCGGAAACGGCAGACGGCGGATTGGCTATATCGGCGTTACGCCGCGCGACAAAGCGGCGGGCGCAGCGCGTCGCGCGGGTTGGCAGGATGCTATGCAGCAGGCTGGTCAGCTCGCGGACCCTTTATGGATGGAGCAGAGTGATTTTTCAATCGACGGGGGCTATGCCGCCGCCGGTCGGCTGCTTGCGCGCGCGCCCGACCTAGAGGGTATTTTTTGTGCAACCGATTCCATAGCGATTGGCGCAAAAAAACGCATTGAGGAAAGCGGTCGCCGCATTCCGGATGACATTGCGATCGCGGGCATCGGGCACTCGCGCTTAAGCGAGCTTGTGCGGCCGCGGCTTGCCACTGCGCATTATTATTATCAAACGAGCGGCGAAGAGGCCGCGCGCGACCTGCTCGAAATGCTTGAGCAAGGAATTGACCGAAAAAAGCAGCTCATGCTGGGTTATGAGATTCATCCCGGCGAATCAATATAGAGACCGAACAGCGGCAGCCGCCCGTGCGACAAGTGCGGGCGGTATTTTTGCGTATATTGCGGTGTGCGGGCGGACAAACTATCGAAAGTGTGCAAAAAATGCCAATTAGGTTTGGGTAGATTTGCGGATTTACATGGTCGTGCGCCTTACGATATAATACAAATAAGAAGTGAAAACGATTTCACAATATTGAGATGAGAAAGGGTGGAAGAAAGGTGGATTATAAAAAGGCGGCCTCCGAGGTAATCGAGCACATCGGCGGCAAGGATAATATCGTGTCGGCGGCGCACTGCGCAACGCGGCTTCGCCTTGTCATTGCGGATAACGGCAAGGTGAATAAAACAGAGCTTGAAAACGCGACCGGCGTGCAGGGCGTGTTTGAGGCGCAGGGCCAGCTACAGATTATTTTCGGCACGGGCACGGTCAACAAGGTGTATGATGAGTTTATTGCGCAATCGGGCGCGGCGGCGGTCAGCAAGGACGAGGCTAAGGCGCAGGGCGCGGCCAAGGGCAACTGGTTCCAGCGCGCGATAAAGACGTTGGGCGATATTTTCGTGCCGATCATCCCGGCGATTGTGGCGTCAGGCTTTTTGATGGGCATCATGGAGTCTTTGAACTTCATGGTAAACAACGGCTTTATTCAGCTTGATACAACAAGCTCGATCTATGTATTCGCCCAGCTGTTCTCCAATGTGGCGTATACATTCCTGCCGATATTGATTGCATTTTCTGCTGCCAAAGTGTTTGGCGGCAACCCGTTCCTTGGCGCGGTCATCGGCATGATTATGCTGCATCCCAATTTACAGAATGCATGGACGGTGGCGACCGAAGGCGTACACACTTACCAGGAAGTGTTCTTCGGCCTGTATAAAGTTCCGCTTGTCGGTTACCAAGGGCATGTTATCCCGGTCATCATCGCGGTTTGGCTGATGTGTTTTCTCGAAAAGCGGCTGCACAAAGTGGTGCCGGCGATGCTTGATCTGTTCGTCACGCCGCTGGTCTCGGTGTTTGTCACCGGTTACCTCACGCTCGCGGCCATCGGCCCGGTGTTCACCACGATTGAGAACGCGGTGATCGACGGCGTGCAGTGGCTGATCGCCATCCCATTTGGCATCGGCTCGTTCCTGATGGGCGGCCTGTACGCGACAACGGTTGTCTCGGGCATCCACCATATGTATACGATCATCGACCTCGGTCAGCTGAGCGCCTACGGTCTGACTTTCTGGCTGCCACTGGCGTCGTCAGCCAATGTTGCACAGGGCGGCGCGGCGCTCGCGGTCGCGCTTAAAACCCGAAATAAGAAGCTCAAGAGCATGGCGCTGCCCGCCTCGCTCTCGGCGTTTATGGGTATCACTGAGCCTGCGATCTTCGGTGTTAATCTGCGCTTTTTCCGCCCGTTTATCGCAGCCTCAATCGGCGCGGCGTGCGGCGCGCTCTATGCCTCGATCGTCGGCCTTGGCGCGACCGGCACGGGTGTGACCGGTATTTTCGGCATACTGCTGCATCTGCATCACCCCATCCAGTATCTAATCACCATCGGTATTGCGACTGGCGTTGCGTTTGTCATCTCGTGGTTCTTTGCAGTACCAAAGGATGAAGAGCAGACTGAAGAGGACACTCCGACGAATGAGCAGTCCGCGCCCCAGCCTGCGCCGGCGGCAGTCGCCGCACCGCAGCAGGGCAGCGTAAGTCTTGCTTCCCCGCTGACCGGCGAGGCGGTATCGCTCAGCGAGACCGGCGATCCTGCGTTTTCGGCAGAAGTGCTCGGCAAGGGTGTTGCGGTAAAACCCAAAGAGGGTAAGGTGTTTGCGCCCTGTGCGGCGACGGTCTCGGCCGTCATGGGCCATGCGATCGGTTTGACCTGCGATAATGGCGCCGAGCTGCTCATCCATGTTGGCATTGATACGGTAAACCTGGGTGGAAAGCACTACACTTGCCATGTTGAGGAGGGCCAGCGTGTCAAAGCGGGCGATCTGATGCTCGAGTTTGACATTGCGGCAATCGAGAAAGAGGGATATAAGACGATCACCCCGGTAATCGTGACCAATTCGGACGATTATGCGGATGTTTCACGTGTGACCGGCGCGGTCACCGCGCCCAAGGATACCCTGATGACGCTTACACGGTAAGCGATAGGAGATGGAGAGTATGAGCAACGCATTGCAGTGTGATCTTGCGCGGCTGGTTGCCCGCGTCGAGCGGGAGGACGGCCCGCGCGCGGCGGCGGACCCCTACCGGCAGCGGTTTCACCTGATGCCGCCGGTCGGCTGGATGAACGACCCCAACGGTCTGTGCCGCTGCGGGGAATGGTACCATGTGTTTTATCAGTACGGCCCGTTCGATCCCACGGGCGGGGTCAAGCACTGGGGACACTACCGCAGCCGCGACCTGCTGCGCTGGGAAAAGCTGCCGCCCCTGTTGTATCCCGACCAGCCGTGGAACATCCACGGGGTGTACTCAGGCTCGGCGCTCGTTGAGAACGGCACGATGTATCTCTACTATACAGGCAACGTCAAGTTCGCGGGCGACTACGATTATATTACAGCTGGCCGCGGACACAATGTGGCGCTCGCCGTCACCCATGACGGTGTGACGGTCGATTCCAACGAGCTGCTGCTCGAAAATAAGGACTATCCGGAAAACCTCACCTGCCATGTGCGCGATCCCAAGGTATGGGCGCAGGACGGTAAGTATTATATGGTGCTTGGCGCGCGGACTAAGGAGGACCGCGGCGAGCTGCTGGTCTACGAATCCGAAGACAAACGGCGCTGGCAGCACGTCAATACGCTTACAACGCCTGATCTATTCGGCTATATGTGGGAATGCCCCGACCTCTTCTGCTTGGACGGGCAGTGGTTTCTTGTCTGCTCGCCGCAGGGTGTGAGACGGCAGGGCAATCGGTATCAAAATATTTATTCCTGCGGCTTTTTCCCGCTCTATGGCGACTTTCGCAGCGATTACACGCTTGGCGCATATCAGGAGCTTGACTGCGGCTTTGACTTCTATGCGCCGCAGACCTTTTTGGACGGCAGCCGACGGCTGATGATCGGCTGGATGGGCATGCCGGATGCAGATTACACCAATCCGACCGTAGCATACGGCTGGCAGCACTGCATGACTGTGCCGTGCGAGCTGCGGCGTAACGGCGCGCGTCTGCTGCGCTGGCCTGCGGCTGAAATAGACGCGCTGCGCGGCACGCGCATCGCGCCCGAGCAGGCGCAGGTATTTGATCTGGAGTGCATTACCAGCGAAAAGGGCAGGCTTGTCATCCGCGGGGCGGCTGTGATAGAATGGGAAAAACAGCGGCTTTCGCTGACGCTCATGCGGGGCGGCGCGGGCCGGACGGTGCGCTATGCGGATGTGGATGCGCTCGCTGCGCTGCGTATAATTGCGGACGTCTCCTCGCTCGAGATCTTCATCAACGGCGGCGAGCAGATAATGACCACGCGTTACTATCCCGATCCGTCGTCCTGCGGCGTGCAGATAGACGGCGCCGCGGCCGAGATATGGACGATGGGCGCACTGCAAATCTAGAAGATCCAAAAGGTGGAATACCATGCCAAACTACAAGCTGCTCGCGCTTGACCTGGATGGCACACTGCTCGATCCAACCAGCCGTGTCAGTGCGGCGAACGCCCGCGCGGTACGCCTGGCGCAGCAGGCTGGTGTGCAGGTCGTGTTGTGCACCGGACGCAATCTGACCGAGACGCGCGCTTTTAATGCGCAGCTCGAAACGCCGGCCGACTGGGCGGTTATTGCCAACGGCGCGGCGGCCGAACGCTTTGTGGACGGCGCTCAGATGACGTTTGACGGCCTTGACCGGCAGATGTGCCGGCAAATACTGGCCATCTGTGCGCAGTTTCATACCGATCCCTGCCTGTATACGGGCGACAGCCTGTATTATGGCAGGGAGTTCCTGCGTTTTTTGCAGGCGCTGCGGCAGCGCGGCCACGTCACGCTAGACGAGGCCGCCGAGGGCTATTATTATATCGACAGTCCGGAAAAATGGCGTGCGACGCTGGAACAAGAGGACGGGCGTATACTCAAGGCCATTTTGCACAATGTTGACCCGGCCAAGGTCGACCGCATGATCGCTCTGCTTGAACAGGACGGACGGTTTGAGCTTGCTCCTTCCGTCATGTATGGCGGCGCACTTAAAAATGTTGAGATCAACTGTAAGGGCGTGCATAAGGGGGGCGGTCTTGAGCGATTAGCGACGTTGCTTGGCTTCGGCATGGAGGCGGTCATGGCGATCGGCGATAGCGATAACGATCTGACTATGCTGCGCATGGCAGGGCTTGGCGTTGCGATGGAAAACGCTGCGCCGCACATCCGCGCTGCGGCAGATGCTGTGACGGCCGGAAATGCTGTGGACGGTGTAGCACAGGCAATTTACCGATATATTCTGGAGGAGAATACATGAAACAAGTGGTTGCGATCGGCGAGCTGCTGATCGATTTTGTGCCCCAGCAAAAGGGCTGCTCGCTCGATGAGGTGACGCATTTTGAGCGTGTTATGGGTGGCGCTCCTGCCAATGTAGCGGTGGCGGTTGCACGGCTGGGCGGCCGCGCGGCGATGATCTCGCAGGTGGGGGAGGATGCGTTTGGCACGCACATTCTCAAGGTGCTGCGCGCGTACGGGGTGGATACCACGCATGTATTTCGTACCGGGCGAGCGAATACCGGCCTCGCGTTCGTCTCGCTGGACGAGACCGGCAACCGTGAGTTTTCTTTTTTCAGAAACCCCTCGGCCGACCTGTTTCTCGATGGGGAGCAGATTACCGGCGATATGTTTGATGGCTGCGCTGCGCTACACTTCTGCTCGGTCGATCTTGTGGACTGGCCGGTCAAAGCGGCGCACCGCAGGGCGATCGAATTGGCGCGGCGCGCGGGGGCGATCATCTCGTTTGACCCAAATGTCCGATTGCCGCTTTGGGATAGTCCGGAGGCATGCCGGGCGGCTATCCGGGAGTTTGCGCCCGCGGCCGATCTGATTAAGTTATCAGATGACGAGGTGGAGTTTGTTACCGGCAGTGCGGACGAGCGAGAAGCGGCGCAAAAGCTGCTTGAGATGGGCTGTAGCATGGTGCTGATCACGCGCGGGTTAAATGGCTCGGCAGCTTATACATCTTCAGCTGAGGGCTTTGCCGAGACGTTGCGCGTGCC
Organism: uncultured Agathobaculum sp.; assembly: GCF_944380985.1. Classification (GTDB taxonomy): domain Bacteria; phylum Bacillota; class Clostridia; order Oscillospirales; family Butyricicoccaceae; genus Agathobaculum. Next base: position 99,119 of record NZ_CALWJJ010000006.1, read on the forward strand.
GGTCACCGACACGACCGGCGCGGGCGATTCGTTCATCGGTTCGCTGCTTTATCAGCTCGTGCGCGACGAAATGACGCGCGACGGTCTTGCCGCGCTGACCGGGCAGCAGCTGACCGATTACCTTGCGTTCTCCGCGCGGTACGCCGCGCTGACCGTGCAGCGCAAGGGCGCTGTCATGTCAACGATGGACGAGCTGAAACAGGCGTACCCGGAGGCATAGCGTTAAATGAGCAAAAAAGACCGCTGATAAGCGGTCTTTTTTTCGGTTAGCCGGTAAAATATACTTCCAGCACAGGCACGCGCGCGAGGCGCATGGCGGCGTCCGGGAAATCCCGCCGCAGGCGGGCAGCGCAGCGGCGGCAGAAGTCCGCATAGAGCGCAGGCTCATCGCACATCTGCTGTTTAAAGCCCCAGATATGGGTGAAATATCCATTCTGCCCGCCGCCAAACAGCGCGGGTAGATCGGATAGGGCGGCAACACGCGCCTGCTGTTTTACAGCGCACATCGAAATCAGCCGCTGCTCGGCAAAGACCATGTAAGTCAGCGCGTCATCCGCTCCGGGCGAGCTGCGGATAAAACGGATGGCGGTATCTGTGTAGTACCGCCGGAAGTCGTCACTGCCAAAGTACGAAAGCGCGGTGTTAAGCGGCTGTACCGACCAGTCGAAGGCTGTAAAGTCAAACCCGCGCGTGTGCGGAAAGGCTGCCGGGCCGGGGTAAATGTCCGGTGCGATGTCCTCGCGGTGGACGGCGGCGGCGTCCAGCCCGCCCACCAAAGGGGCGAGCGGCTTCCAGCAGATGAAATCGGTGTCGATCATCACGCAAGGGGCAGGCATGGCGGAGAGCGCATACAGCTTGCCTGCGGCCCAGAACGCCATGGGGTTAACATCCTGTGGAACTGTGTCCAATAGGGGATGCACGCCCTCATCCCACAAAAAACAGAGGCCAAGCGACTGATAGTATCGCTTCGCCTCGCTGTCGCAAATCATACGGACAGGCCCGTTTTTGCGCCGCCAGACAAGTGCAGAAAGCGCGGTTGTAAGTAGCTCGAACGCATCGAGCGCATATGCTACGCCAGGATTTCGCACGAAAAATGGGCGCGTCCAGTTGGTGTGGAAGGCACGCAGCATCAGATCAGCTCCAATCCGTAACCGCGGGCTGCATAAGTACACGAGCCGAACACATAAGAGCCTGAGCCGGAGGTGCGGTAACTCATCCGATAGGAGGTGGTGTACGAGGTCGCGTAGGAACCTGAACCCGATCCCGAGCCGGTGCGCAGCAGCACGGTGCGCACAGCAGTGACGGTATGCACGCCGTCTTCCGTAATCCCGACCGGGGGCAGCGCACCACCCATGATGGGTACTGGGGGCTGATCGTTCTCGGCGGGATACCAACCGTCTGGATAGGGATCGGCCGGGAACACGCCTACTATCTCGGGGGGCTGCGCTTTTGTAGGAATGGGCTGCGTCTCGGCAGCAGGCTGGCTGGGATGCGTGCTGCTGGTCTGGCCTGCGGCATCGCCGTTGTCCGCGCGGTGCGGCGGAACGCCTTTTATAGATTCGGGAACAGGTCTTTTTTGTTCGGACGGGGGCGCTGTTTGGGCCGGCTGGCAGTGTTTTGCAAAGCTGTCCAGATCAAACACAACACCGTCAATCTCGCGGTAGTGCTCCGGGTCCATCGCCAGGATGCCGGTGGGTTTTGTCATGGTCAGGCCGCCTCCTTCTCGCTTTCTCTATCTATAACAAATTATACTGTACTGCCTGGCAAACCGCAATCAAAAATATTGTGCGCTGCCAAAGTTTTTCCGGATCCTGCGCCTGATGGTACAGGCTTTACAACGGTGGGTTATGCGCTTATAATGTGCCTGAATAGACAAAAGGGGAGAATGGGATGGATTTTTTCAAGCTCGCGCCGTCTGTGTGGACGCAGCTGCAAAGCGAGACGCGCCCGATCGTGCTGTATGGCATGGGAGATGGGGCGGACAAAATCCTCGATCGGTTTGACCTGCTCGGTATCCGGGCGTCGGGCGTGTTTGCGAGCGATGCATTTGTCCGCGGACACAGCTTCCGCGGCTTTCGAGTAAAAAAGCTGTCCGAAACGGTGGATGAACTGGGCGAGGGCATCGTTATTGTGATCGCGTTTGCCACCCAGCGCCCTGAGGTGCTGGATATGATGTATGCGCTTGACGCGCGGTTTACCGTAGTCGCGCCCGACGTTCCGGTCGTTTCCGGGCCGGTATTCGATACGGACTTTGCCCGTGCGCACCAGGACGAGCTTGAGCGGGCGTATGCGCTGTTGGCGGATGAGCGGTCAAAGCAGGTGTTTGTCGACACGGTACGTTTTAAGCTGTCCGGCAGGCTGTGCTACCTGCGCGAAAGCCAGACGGATAAGGATGAGATTTTCCGTAGTGTACTTCGCCTGATAAAGCACGAGCACTTTGCCGATCTTGGCGCATATACCGGCGACACGATCCGGGAGATGCTGCGCTACACAGGTGGGGCGTTTGGATCGATCACAGCGCTCGAGCCTGACCAGCGCAGTTTCCGCAAGCTGTCAGCGTGGACGGAGCAGCATCTCGTGGGCGCAGTTGAGCTTGTGCAGGCGGGCGCGTGGTGCAAAGACGGCGCTATGCGCTTTTCCGATCAAGCGGGACGGCAGTCGCATGTTGCCGCTCAAGGCCGGGAGACAGCTGTGCGCACGCTCGACAGCGTGCTTGCCGGACGACCGTGCACCTATCTCAAGATGGATGTTGAAGGCGCCGAGCGTGAGGCGATTTACGGCGCGGCGCAGACCATCCGTCGATGCCGCCCAAAGCTCAATATCGCGGTGTATCACCGCAGCGCAGACTTTTTCCAGCTGCCGCTTCTCATTCATGCGCTGTGCCCGGACTACCGCCTGTATCTGCGGCATCATCCGTATGTGCCCGCGTGGGATACCAATTTATATGCAGTTTGCAAATAATGCTGGAAATTGAAAGCGGCAGGCGGTATACTCTAAATACAGAACAATTCAAAGGAGAGGTTTACAATGGGATGTTTTTACTGCGATGCGCATAATGAAGCGCGTGAGGCGATTATGATGCGGGTCGGCGATATGAAAGCCGGCACGCTCTATCTTTTTAAGGATCAGGCGCACAAGGGTCGCTGTGTGCTGGCGCTCGGCAGCCATAAAAAAGAGCTTTTTGAGTGCGATGCGCAGGAACGAAACGACTTGATGGCCGACGTTGCCGCGGCAACCCAGGCAATCAAAAAGCTGTGGGGCTGCACCAAAATGAACATCGGTTCTTTTGGCGACACCAACCCGCACCTGCACTTTCATCTGGTGCCCAAGTATGAAGGCGGCTTTGAGTTTGGCGGTGGATTTGCCATTACAAATCCCGAGCCAGTTCACCTTAAAGAGGAGGAATATCAGCAGATGATCGACGCGCTCAAGGGCGAGCTTGGCATCTGATTTGCATATGGCAAAGCGAGAAAAGGACCGCATGGCACGGTCTTTTTTTCGTTTCAGGCAGCGATTTCGGCGATATTGCTGCATAGAACGCTCGATCCTGTCCATTTTAGTAAGTATCGGGCGGGGAAGTGTCGGCTTTAGCGCGGCGCAGCACGGCCAAATACGCCACTTGCTGATGGTTTTTGCACGGGCAGTCAGGTAAAACAAAGAAACAGGTGACAATTCCCGGCAGCTGTGGTATAATTTTAAGCAAACGAAATCTGTCATTTCGCCGGCTTTCGGTGGATATATTTGAGATTCCGGCGGCGTGCCGCCGACACAGGAGGAAGAACATTTGCTTTGGAGAAGCTTGATGAGCGGCGATCTGCGTGTCGCATTCATCACACTGGCGCTATCCCTTCCGGCGATCGTGCTGTGTCTGTCCGTCCACGAGGCGGCGCACGGCGCTGCGGCCTACCTGCTGGGCGACCGCACAGCGCACGATTCTGGGCGGCTGACACTTTCGCCATTGGCGCATATTGACCCGATCGGTTTTTTGTGCCTGCTGCTGTTTGGCTTTGGCTGGGCGCGACCGGTGCCGGTCAATATTTCCAACTTCAAAAACCGGCGCACCGGCATGGCGGTGACCGCGCTGGCCGGACCGGGATCGAACTTTGTCACCGCTTTTGTTGCCTACTGCCTGTATATCCTGGTAAGGATCTATGGAAGCGGCGTGTTTTTGCAGGTGCTGGGCGAGTTTCTCACGATTGTCGCGAGTATGTCGGTCGGCCTTGGCGTATTTAACCTCATTCCAGTGCATCCCCTGGATGGCTCGCGTGTGCTGGACGCTTATCTGCCGTTTTCCTGGTCGCTTCGTTTGCAGCGCTATCAGCCTGCCATTATTCTGCTGTTCATCTTTGCGCTGTGGAGCGGTTGGCTGGATGCGGTTATGATTTATGTGAGCAATGCCATTGCCAGCTGGGCGGTGCAGCTGATGAGCCTGGTTTTGTAAGGTGAGTCATGGAATTTCATCTGGAACATTTTGACGGGCCGCTCGATCTGCTGCTGCACCTGATTGCCAAAAACAAGGTGAGTATTTACGATATTCCGATCGCGGAGATCCTCGATCAGTACATGGCCGTGCTCCATGCGGCCCAAGCCATGGATCTTGACGTGGCGGGCGATTTTGTCGCCATGGCCTCACAGCTTGTGTATATCAAATCCAAAATGCTGCTGCCGCGGCACGAGGAGGAGGAAGAGGAAGATCCGCGCGCGCACCTGGTCGAAATGCTGCTTGAATACCAGCGAATCAAAGAGGCGGCCGGGTACTTTCGCCAAAAAGGCGAGGTCGGGCGCGATATATTTGTCAGGCAGCCGGAAAACCTGGGCGATGCCCCGCGGGAATACAGGCAGTCGGTCGGCGATCTGATCCGTGCGGCAAACAATCTGCTGCGCCGGGCGCAGCGTCGCGTACCACCACCGGCAAGCGCGTTTTCCGGCATTGTCGGGCGCGAGCCTGTGCCGGTTGAAGGACGTATTACAGCCATCCTGCGGCGTTTTATCCACAACATCCGCCTGCCGTTTAAGCGGCTGTTTGATGATGCAAAAAGCCGCTCGGAGATCGTGGCGACCTTTCTGGCGGTGCTCGAGCTGTCCAAGACCCGCCGGATCCATCTTGAGGGCGAAGGGGAGGAGATCGAGCTGACACTGATGGGGGATAAAGGGGAGAGCGCGCAATGACCGAACTGGAGGCCGGCCTTGAGGCTGTGCTTTTTGCCGCGGGCGAGGCGGTGTCGATTGACCGTCTGGCCGCCGCGCTGGAGGTTTCACGCGGGTCGCTGCTGGAGGCGGCTGCCGCGCTGGAGAATCTATACGATTTTGAAAATCGCGGCATCATGCTTTTGCGGCTGGAGGACAAGCTTCAGCTGTGCTCGCGCCCGCTGTATGCGGATGCGGCGCGGCGTGTGACCGAATCGCGCCGGCCACCCTCGCTCAGCCCGGCGGCGCTCGAGGTGCTGACCATCATCGCCTACAGGCAGCCGGTGACGCGCGCGTTCATCGACCAGCTGCGCGGTGTGGACTCGGGCGGCACGGTAGCGGGGCTTGCCGAAAAAGGGCTGATCGAGGAGGCGGGACGCATGGATGTGCCCGGTCGGCCGATCCTGTACCGCACAACCGAGCTGTTTTTGCGCACGTTTGCCATCAGTAGTCTGAGCGAATTGCCTGCGCTGCCGTCACTTGAGGAAAACGAGCAGATGAGTCTGGAAGTGGAGGCGTCTGCACTGCAGGCGGATGACGCGCAGCGCTTCACCGGCGTCACGGCGGGCAACCCGGACGCGGAAACGGGGTGAGAGCGGCATGAGTGTGCTTTTCTGCATACTGAAGGTGCTGCTGGGGCTTGTGCTTGCGGCGGTGCTGATCGGGCTGTTTTTGCTTTGGGTACGCGTAGGCGTCGAGGTCATAGGGGTAAATAGGGCGGTCAGCGTCGAGATACGCTATGGCGTGCTGCGTATACCAGTATGGCCGCGGCCCAAGCGCTCAAGGCGCGCGGCGCGCGAGAAGCGGATGGACGCAAAACCGAAAAAACGGCGCAAAAAGCCAAAATACCACTATTCCCTTAACCGGGAGGCGCTGGATTTCAGCGAGCTTGCCGCATACGCGCTTACGCTGCTGGGCGAGATGACTGACCTGCTTCGCATCAGCCGCCTGCGCGTGCGCGTGGTGATCGGCACAGAGGATGCGGCGAAGACCGGTATGCTGCTTGGCGGAGCGGCGGCTTTCACCGGCATGACGGTGCCGTTTTTGGAGAATACTTTTGATATGCGGGATTACCATGTCGATGTAGATGCTGATTTTGAAGCAGATCACACCGAATGGGCCTTTACCGTGTTTTGCTCACTGCGGCCGCTGCGGCTGATGATTGTGCTGCTGCGGCACCGCAGGGAATTATATAGTCTGTATAAACGGCTGATTAAGAAAGAAGAGGCGATTAAACATGAGTGAGCATCCCATTAGCAACCTGATGACCGAGACCATGGCCAAAATAAAGGAGATGGTGGACGTCAACACGATCATCGGCACGCCGATTACCACGGCTGACGGCACGACCGTCATCCCGGTTTCTAAGGTGACGTTTGGCTTTGCCTCGGGCGGCAGTGATTTTGCACCTAAGCACGGCGCGCAGCCGCATGCGCCGCTGGCCTTTGGCGGTGGAGGCGGTGCGGGCGTGACGGTATCGCCCGTCTGTTTTTTGATCATCGACCATGATGGGAACGCGAGCATTCTGGGCGTTAATGCGCAGGCGTCGACTACGGTCGACCGATTGGTCGAGATGATTCCGGGCGCGCTTAACAAGGTTTCCAGCTTTATGGAAGGTTACAAGGGAAAGGTAGCGCATGCCGGCTCGCAAACCCCGCAAACCGACGAATAATGCCGCTTTGCCCCGCAAAACCTACTCGCATGGCTGCCGAGTAGGTTTTGTTATGTTGGGAAGAGGTGCAGACGGTGAAAAAGTTAGTATGCGCGCTTATGTTTCTTATGCTGTGCACGCCGGCATCCGGTGCGATCAGCGCAAAAAGCGCGGTGGTGGTGGACGCGGATACGGGCGAAACGCTTTATGAATACAATGCGGACGAGCGTCTGCCCATGGCCTCGACCACCAAGATCATGACGGCGCTCGTCGCGCTGGGCGAGGGAGATTTGGATCGAAGCTATACAGTAAAGCCCGAGTATGCGCAGGTGGAGGGCTCGTCAATGTATTTGCAGGCGGGTGAGACGCTCACTCTGCGCGATACTATGTACGGCCTGATGCTGTCCTCCGGCAACGACGCTGCGGTTGCCATTGCGGGCGAGTGCGGCGGCTATGACGCTTTTGTGCAGAAGATGAACGACAAGGCCACGGCACTTGGACTGACGGATACGCATTTTGTCAACCCTAACGGTCTGCCGGCGGACGACCACTATACGACCGCACGCGAGCTTGCCAAAATCACAGCCGAGGCGCTGCGCGACCCAGTATTCCGGCAGATCGTGTCGACAGCGCAATATACAGTGGGCGAGCGTACCTTTGTCAACCACAACCGGCTGCTGAGTTCGTATGAGGGGGCGCTCGGCGTCAAGACTGGCTATACGCGGGCGGCCGGGCGCTGTCTGGTGTCGGCGGCTGAGCGCAATGGACGCACGGTGATTGCGGTCACACTTAACGATCCAAACGACTGGGCCGACCACGCACAGATGCTTGACGCGGCCTTTGCCAAATATGAGCCGGTCACGTTGCATGAGGCGGGCGATGAGATCGCAACGCTGCGCGTATTCGGCGGCGATGTGGATAGTGTGCCGCTGCATGCGCAGAACGATCTGACCGTCTACTTGCTGCCCGGCGAGCGGGAACAGCTGCAAACGGTGCGTTACGGCGATAGAATTTGCTACGCGCCAGTAGCGCGCACCGCACAGGCTGGGCAGCTCGAATACCGTATTGGAGACGCAGTGCTTGCACGCGATACGCTGGTGTATGGCGGCGCAGCCCTGCTGACGCCCGAGGAAAAAAGCCTACCCGAGCGCATTCTGGAGCGTATCTTCGGGATAGGGTGACAACAAGGGGAGGACAACTTTGGAGCAACGACTGCAAAAAATACTTGCGCAGGCCGGGCTGTGCTCGCGGCGTGAGGCGGAACAATGGATTGAAGACGGCAGGGTGACGGTAAACGGACGCCCTGCCGCGCTTGGCGACCGAGCCGATCCGTGCGTCGCCCGTATTGCGGTTGACGGGCGGCCGATCGGCGCGTCGGAGGAGAAAAAGTACCTGATGCTTTACAAGCCGCGCGGTTGTGTGACCACGCTGCAGGATGAGCGAGGCCGCAAAACGGTGGCAGACCTGATCCGTGGCTGCGGGGCGCGCGTGGTACCGGTCGGTCGGCTGGACTACAACTCCGAGGGTCTGCTGCTATTGACAAACGACGGCGCATTGGTCCATGCGTTAACCCATCCGCAGCACGAGGTCGACAAGCACTACGAGGCGCGCGTGCGCGGGCGGCTGGATAACATACCGCGCCTGTCTGCACCGATGAAGATTGACGGCTACATGATCCGTCCGGCGCAGGTGGAAATATTGGAGCAGAATGAAAAAAGCGCCAAGCTGCGCCTGACCATCCACGAGGGGCGCAACCGGCAGATCCGAAAGATGTGCGAGCAGTGCGGGCTTGAGGTGCGCAGACTCAAGCGCGTGGCGATCGGCACGCTGGCGCTCGACCCGGGGCTGAAAAGCGGAACGTGGCGTGAACTGACTGCAGGCGAGATCGCTTATCTGAAGGGAACTGCTGCAAATTTGCAGGACTAATGCAAAACAACTTGCATTTTTATGCGAAACGACTTACAATAAAAGCGGCAAAATGCAGGTATGCAGGAGAGAAAACACATGAATGATCTAATCAGCAGAATACAGAGTGATCTGCCCGGCTTTTCCAAGGGGCAAAAGCAGATCGCACGGTTTATTTTAGAGCATTATGACAAGGCGGCGTTCATGACCGCCAGCCGGCTGGGGCAGGCGGTCGGCGTGAGCGAATCGACGGTCGTCCGATTTGCGACGGAGCTGGGGTATGATGGCTATCCGCATTTGCAGCGCGCACTGCAGGAGATGATACGCAACAAGCTGACTTCGGTGCAGCGTATGGAGGTATCGAGCGACCGTATGGGCGGGCGCGACGTACTGCAAACCGTGCTGCACACCGATATGGATATGATTCGCATCACGCTCGATGAGATCGACCGCGATGCTTTCCAGGGCGCGGTAGACGCGCTTGCCGGCGCGCGGCGCATTTACATTCTGGGCGTGCGCTCTTCGAGCGCATTGTCCAACTTTTTGGGCTTTTATTTTAACCTATTGTTTGAAAACGTCACAGTTGTACGCACCAACAGCGCCAGCGAGATTTTCGAGCAGGTGCTGCGCGTCGGACCTGGGGATGTCATGCTCGGCGTCAGCTTTCCGCGCTATTCTAAGCGCACATTGAGCGCCATGCAGTATGCCCGTGACCGCGGTGCGCGCGTAATCGCGCTGACCGATTCGCACCTGTCGCCGCTCGCACGCGTGGCAGATCATCTGCTGCTGGCGCGCAGCGATATGGCAAGCTTTGTTGATTCGCTCGTCGCGCCGCTGAGCGTAGTCAACGCGTTGATCGTCGCGGTAGGCATAAGACGCCGGAGCGAGATCGAGCAGACATTCAACCAGCTTGAGCGCATCTGGGCGGAATATGACGTATATGAGAAACCGGAGGACAACATCAGTTGAACATCGTTGTGATCGGCGGCGGTGCAGCCGGGCTGATGGCTGCCGGCACCGCGGCCGAGGGCGGCGCGCAGGTGACGCTGCTAGAGACGAATGAAAAGGTTGGCCGCAAGCTGTTCATCACCGGCAAGGGGCGCTGCAATGTCTGTAACAACTGCGACACGCAGGATGTGTTGCAACATGTGCCGGTCAACCCACGTTTTTTGTATTCCGCGCTCGGCTGCTTTGCGCCGGCGGATGTGATGGCTTTTTTTGAGGGGCGCGGTGTGCCGCTCAAGACCGAGCGGGGCGGCCGTGTTTTTCCCGTTTCCGATAAATCTGCGGATATTATTGACACGTTGTTTACCTGGATAAAGCACACGGGCGTTACCCTTGTCAAAGCAACCGCTTCGGCGGTCGAGATGGCGGACAGCCGTGTAACCGGCGTGCGCGCGGGCGGTCGGGTTTATCCGGCCGACCGCGTGATTGTTGCAACCGGTGGGGTGTCCTATCCACAAACTGGCTCGACCGGGGACGGTTACCGCTTTGCCAGGGCAGCAGGCCACACGATTGTAACGCCGAACGGCTCGCTCGTGCCGCTTGTCACCCCAGGCGGATGCAAGGAGTTGATGGGGCTTAGCCTGCGCAACGTGCAGGTGAGCGTTTTTGAGGAGAATAAAAAGATCTGGTCGGATTTTGGTGAGATGCTGTTTACGCATTTTGGCCTGTCCGGCCCGCTCATCCTGTCTGCATCTGCGCACATGCGGCACTTTGGCAGTAAGGGGTATCATATCGAGATCGACCTTAAGCCTGCGCTCGATGAAAAAACATTGGACAAACGCCTGCTGGCTGATTTCGACAAGCACAAAAATAGCGACTTTATCAATGCTCTGGATGAACTGCTGCCGCGCAAGCTCATCCCGGAGGTTGTGCGCCTATCCGGTATCGACCCGCGCGCGAAGGTAAACGGCATCACCAAAGCGCAGCGCGCCGATCTGTTGCACACACTCAAGCATTTTCTTGTCGTGGTGTCCGGCAAGCGCCCGGTTGCCGAGGCGATCGTCACCACGGGCGGTGTGTCGGTTAAGGAGATAAACCCTAGGACGATGGAATCGAAAAAATGCACCGGCCTGTATTTTGCGGGCGAGGTGCTCGATGTGGATGCATACACGGGCGGCTATAATTTACAAATCGCGTGGTCGACAGGCAGGCTTGCCGGTCTGGCGGCAGCGCAGCGGGAGGATGGATGATGAATTATATTTCGGTTGCTATTGACGGACCATCGGGCGCGGGCAAATCAACCGTTGCGCGCGCGGCTGCCGCTCGGCTGGGCTATGTTTATGTGGATACGGGCGCGATGTACCGTGCGATCGGCCTTGCGGCGTGCAGAAAGGGCATTGCGGGTGAGGATGCGGACAGCATTGCCGCCATGCTGCCTGCGATCGATATAAGGCTTGTCTATCAGGGCGGCACGCAGCATATTCTGCTAAACGGTGAGGATGTGTCGGACGCCATCCGCACACCCGAGATCGCCCGCTATGCATCCAAGGTGTCGGCTGTGCCTGCGGTGCGTCAGTTTTTGCTGGAAACCCAGCGCGATATGGCAAAAAACGGTAATATCCTGATGGATGGACGAGACATCGGCACGGTTATCCTGCCGGACGCGCCGGTCAAGATTTTTTTAACCGCCTCGGTTGAGACGCGCGCTGCGCGCCGCTATCTTGAGCTTGCCGGCAAAGGCCAACAGGTGACGCGCGAGGGCGTGCTGCGTGACGTAGTCGAGCGCGATCGGCAGGATATGTCGCGCGCGGTCGCGCCGCTGCGGCAGGCGGCGGACGCCGTGCTGCTCGACACAAGCGAGATGACGCTTGAGGAGAGTATCAAGGCCGTGCTGGCCATTATTCAAAAGAAAACAGAAGAAAACAGAGGGGTTTAGGCATGAAGGTTAAATTCCATCGCTGGATGCAATGGATCGCGGTGCCGATTGTGGCGCTCGTGTTCCACATCTACTTTGGCTACAAAGTTATTGGAAGGGAAAATATACCGGCGGGTGGCTGCGTCGTCTGTCCGAACCATGTGCAGCTGTCCGATCCGCCGTTTGCAGCGGTTGCGCTGGGGCAGGGCACGCCGCTGCGCCTGATGGCGAAAAAAGAGCTATTTCGCAACCGGGTGTTTGCCTGGCTGATCGGCGCGCTGGGCGCCTTTCCGATCGACCGGGAGGGCGCGGACATCACTGCGATAAAAACCGCGCTTGGCTGTGTGCGCGAGGGGCACAAGCTGATTATCTTCCCGCAGGGCACGCGAGACGCGGCCGAGGGCGAGACCAAAAAAGGTGCTGCGATGCTGGCGGTCAAGACCCGCGCGCCCATCCTGCCCATGTATATATCTGAGGGCAAGCGATTTCGCTGCAGGGCATGGGTTGTGATCGGCAAGCCTTTTATGCCGGATGCAAAGGAGAAGGACTATAGCGTAATTGCTGACGATATTTTGCAGCACATCTATGCGCTTAAGGAGCAGTTATGAGCAAAGTAACAGTAGCTAAGACCGCCGGCTTTTGCTTTGGCGTGCGCCGCGCGGTAGAGCTGGCCGAACACGAGGCGTCAGAAAACGGCATGATCTGGGCATATGGTGAGATTATCCATAATATGCATGAGATCGCGCGGCTAGAACGGCAGGGCGTGCGCACTGCGCAGACGATCGACGAGATACCAAATGGGGCAAAGGTGCTGATCCGAGCACACGGTGTGCCGCGCGTGGTCTACCGCGCGATGGAGGAAAAAGGCTGCGAGGTGCTCGACGCGACCTGCCCGTTTGTGCAGAAAATCCATCGGATCGTGGACGAGGAGAGCCAGGCCGGCCGTCTGGTGGCCATTCTGGGTAGCGCCGGCCACCCCGAGGTGGTGGGCATCCAGGGCTGGTGCGAGCAATCGGTCGTACTGGATGGGGAGGAGCAGGTGCGCGCCTTCGCGGGCGATCCCGCAAATGCCAGTCGGCCGATTTCGCTTGTCGCACAGACCACAGTTAACCGGGCGATTTGGAATATTTCCGTCGAGCTGATAAAAAAAAGGTGTACAAACCTTAAAATTTTTGATACAATATGTAAAGCAACGGATGAGCGTCAGTCGGAGGCTCGTCTGCTTGCCGGTGCGTCGGATCAGATGATTGTGATTGGCGACAAGAAAAGCTCCAACACAAAGCGGCTGTATGAAATCAGCCGTTCGCTGTGCAGCAATGTGCTTTATATCGAGGACGCAGCAGAGCTTACAGCGCAAGCGCTCTGCCGGGATGGGCGCGTCGGGATCACAGCGGGAGCATCGACACCGGCATGGATAATTAAGGAGGTCAGTAACATGATGAGCGAAGAAACCAAGATCGAAAATGGTGAGGACTTTGCGGCAATGCTCGAAGAGTCCTTCAAAACTTTAAATACAGGAGAGAAAGTCACCGGTACCGTAGTTGCAGTGTCCACGACCGATGTTCAGGTTGACCTTGGCGTCAAGCACACCGCATATATTCCGGTAAACGAGTTGTCGGACGACCCGAATTATGACGTGACGGCCAACATCCACCCGGGCGATGAGATCGAGGCGGTTGTCGTACGCGTCAACGACAGCGAAGGCACGGTTACCCTGTCTAAAAAGCGCGTCGATCAGCTCAAAGGCTGGGAGAGCATCGAAAAGGCCTACGAGGAGCATGCCGTTGTCGAGGGCACGATTATTGAGGAAAACCGCGGCGGCGTGGTTGCGACCGCGTTTGGCGTGCGTGTCTTTATTCCGGCAAGCCAGACCGGCGTTCCGAAGGATCAGCCGATGGGCCAGCTGGTCAAGACCACCCAGTCTTTCTATATCACCGAGATCAACCGTCAGCGCAAGCGCGTAGTCGGATCGATCCGACAGATCCAGCAGGAGGCGCGCAAAGCGGCCGCCGAAAAGATCTGGAGCACCATCGAGGTCGGTAACGAGTATGAGGGTACGGTCAAGTCGCTGACTTCCTACGGCGCGTTTGTCGACATCGGCGGCGTAGACGGTATGGTCCATATCTCCGAGCTGTCCTGGGGCCGCATCAAGCATCCGTCTGAGGTTGTCAATGTCGGCGACACGGTCAAGGTATTCGTCATCGGCCTGGATAAGGAGAATCACAAGATTTCGCTCGGCTACAAGCGCGAAGAGGATAATCCGTGGAATATCTTCAATGCCAAGTACAGTGTGGGCGACACGGCTGAGGTCAAGATCCTCAAGTTCATGCCTTTTGGCGCGTTCGCTGAGATCGTTCCGGGTGTGGACGGCCTGATCCATATTTCTCAGATCGCAGATCACCGCATCGCAAAGCCCGAGGATGTGCTCGAGGTCGGCCAGCAGGTGGAAGCTAAGATCATCGACATCAATGACGAGAAGAAGAAAGTTTCCCTGTCCATCCGCGCGCTGCTCGTGGGGGATGAGGAATACAGTCAGGAGGAAGAAGAGGAGTAATTCTCCTTTTTGCGCCAAACTGTCTGAAATATTAGGGATTTTTGTTCCTGCAAAGAAGCATCCGAACAGGATGCTTCTTTTTTTTCCTCGTGCTGCGTATACTTGCCCCGGAAAGGGGGCGGACGTATGCGGCGGCACAGATCACGAAAAAAGACAAGGAGAGCAGCTGTGGTTTTACTGCTCGCGCTGACAGGCATGATGCTGCTGGCAGCATCGCAGCAGATGCACCGCGTGTTCATGGAGTACGCTGCAAACGTCTGCGAGGACAGTGCCATTCAGGAAATTAACAATCTGATGCAGGAGGAAGTATTCTCCGACCCGGAAACGTATGAAAACATGGTAATTTTAGAGCGCGATAGCGAAAATCATGTCACCGCGCTGCGCACCGATGTGATCGCGATCGGTCAAATCAAGGCAAGGTTGGTAAATGGTCTGTTTGAGCGGCTCGAAGATCTTGAGCAGACGACTATCGAGGTGCCGCTCGGATCGGTTTTCGCGCCAAGTTTTTTAAGCGGTATGGGCCCGGCTGTCGATGTTGGCATGGCTGCGCTGACCCAGATGGAGGCCGAGTTTGTCAGCGCGTTTTCTGCTGCCGGCATCAACCAGACGCGGCACAATATCATCATTGAGATTCACGCGGGCTTCCGCATTCTAACACCGTTTGGCGGAGAGGACCGAGAGATTGTCAGCAGCTATCCGGTAACAGATACAGTGATCGTCGGCACCGTACCCGAGCGATATGCCTACATCGACGATGTGGGCTCGGGCCTGCTTGGGCAGATCAGCGATTATGATAATTCACCTGAAAACGGAAAATAATACTTCCGGATTGGCGCAAAATTTGGTATACTATATTCTGTATTGGGATTTGGAAGGGATGTTTGTATGGACGCGCTTGGCCAGATAACCGCGCTGCGCGAAAAGCTGCGGTATCACAATGATAAATATTATAACCAGGATGCGCCCGAGATTTCGGACTATGAGTATGACATGATGCAGCGCGAGCTGCGCGCGCTCGAGGCCGCGCACCCGGAATATGCGGACGAAAATTCGCCTACCCGGCGGATCGGCGGTACGGCTTCCGGCCGTTTTACCAAGGTAACGCATGCCTATCCGCTTGAAAGCTTGCAGGACGTGTTCTCGTTTGACGAGCTTTCCGAGTTCTACACGCGCGTCGAGGGTGCGGTGGGCAGGGCCGAATATGTGGTCGAATACAAGATCGATGGCCTTTCGGTCGCGCTCGAGTATGTGGACGGTGTGTTCGTCCGCGGAGCGACACGCGGCGATGGACAGGTCGGCGAGGACGTAACCGCTAACCTAAAAACGGTAAAAGATATTCCGCAAAAGCTCGAAAATGCGCCGCCGCACCTTATTGTGCGCGGCGAAATATATATGAAAAAGTCAGTGTTCGACGCGCTCAACCGCGAGCTTGAGTTGCACGAAAAGCCGCTGCTTGCCAATCCGCGCAACGCGGCGGCAGGCTCGCTACGGCAAAAGGACAGCAGGATTACCCGGCAGCGTAAGCTCTCAATCTTCTGCTTTAATATTCAGAACGCGGACGAGCTGCCCATCACAAGCCATACCGAGTCGCTCGATTACCTGAAAAAGCTCGGTTTCCCGGTCAGCCCGCGCTATCCGGTATACACCGATCCCACGGATGTGCAGCGCGAGATTGAAGCCATGGGTGAGACGCGCGGCGAGCTGGATTTCGACATCGACGGTGTGGTCGTCAAGGTCAACGCATTTGCACAGCGTGAGGCGCTTGGGTCGACAGCCAAGTTCCCACGCTGGGCGGCGGCGTATAAATACCCGCCCGAGATTAAGAAGACGCTTCTTAAGGATATTGTGATCTCGGTTGGCCGCACGGGCGTGCTGACGCCCAACGCCGTACTTGAGCCGGTGCGGCTTGCAGGAACGACGGTCTCGCGCGCGACGCTGCACAATCGCGATTTCATCCGCCAGCTTGACGTGCGCGTCGGTGACACGGTATCGGTGCGCAAGGCGGGTGAAATTATTCCGGAGATCGTAAGTGTGGAGCTGGATAAGCGCCCGCCGGGCGCGCAGCCTTATGAGATGCCCGGGTTTTGCCCGGTATGCGGCGCGCCGGTGTTTAACGATGAGGAAGAGGCCGCCATCCGCTGCACGAGCGCGTCCTGTCCGGCGCAGCTTTTACGCAACCTGATGCACTTTGCCTCGCGCGATGCAATGGACATCGACGGCTGCGGCGAGGGCAACCTGCAAAAGCTGATCGACGCGGGGCTGGTGAAGTCGGCCGCCGACCTGTATGACCTGACGGTCCAGCAGCTTTTGCCGCTCGGCAAGAAGGTGGACACCTGGGCGAATAACCTGATCGCCAGTATTGAGGCGAGCAAGACGCGCGACCTGTCGCGGCTGCTGTTTGCGTTCGGCATCCGGCACGTCGGCCAGAAAGCGGGAAAAATCCTTTCAAACCATTTTGGCAGTCTGGATGCGCTGCTTGCATCCTCAGTTGAGGAGATGACCGGGATCCGCGACATTGGGCAGACGACGGCCGAGAGCATCGCCGCGTGGCGCGCGCTCGATCAATCGAAGGAGCTGATCGAAAAGCTGCGCGCGGCAGGGGTCAACTTCATCGGCGAGAAGACCGCGCGAAGCAACCTGCTCGCGGGTAAGACGATCGTTGCGACCGGCAGCCTGACGCTTTATACCCGGGGGGAGATCAACGACCTGATCGAAAGCCTCGGCGGCAAGGCAGCAGGCTCGGTATCCAAAAAAACAAGTTATGTCGTGGCCGGGGAGAATGCCGGCAGTAAGCTGCAAAAGGCGATTGAGCTTGGCATCCCGGTTTTAACGGAAGAACAATTCAAAACTATGATACAGCAGGAGGAAGTTTGACATGGCAATTTCGCGAAAAGAGATTGAGCACATTGCATCCCTGGCGCGTCTGGACTCGACGGGTGGCATTTTCGACCGCCTGGCGGAGGACATGCAGGGCATTGTCGGTATGGTGGACAAGCTCGCCGAGCTTGACCTTGGCGACATCACTGACGTCATCAGCACCGAGCGCAAAAATGCATTCCACGAGGATGAGGTCATTCAGGAGTATACGCCGGACGAGCTTATCGAGCCTAACGCGCCGGACTTTCAGGCGGGCGGCGTAGCCGTGCCGCGTGTGGTCGAGTAAAAGGGAGGACAGAAAACGATGGCACTTTATGAAAAAACAGCGGCCGAGCTGTCCGAGCTGCTGGCAAAAAAGGAAATCTCTGCGGTTGAGCTTGCAAAGGATGTTTTTGCCCGCACAAAAGCGGTCGAAGACAGCGTGCAGGGCTATGTGACACTTACCGAACAAGCCGCGCTCGCGAAGGCTGAAGCGGTGGATCGGAAGCGCGCCGCAGGAGAAAAACTGTCCGTGCTTGCGGGCATTCCCATTGCTGTCAAGGATAATATCTGCACCAAAGGAACGCTTACTACCTGCGCTTCCAAGATGCTTTACAACTTTAAGCCGCCGTATAACGCGACGGTTATGGAAAAGCTCGCCGCGCACGATGTGGTCGTGACCGGCAAGGCGAATATGGATGAGTTCGCAATGGGTTCTTCTTGCGAAAACTCGGCCGCGCACCCGACCCACAACCCACACGGCCTGACCCGCGTGCCGGGCGGTTCGTCCGGTGGCTCGGCGGCGGTCGTCGCCGCGGGCGAGGCGCCGCTCGCGCTCGGCTCGGACACCGGCGGCTCGATCCGCCAGCCTGCGTCGTTCTGCGGCGTGGTCGGCCTTAAGCCAACCTATGGCGCGGTTTCCCGTTACGGCTTGATTGCGTTTGCCTCCTCGCTCGACCAGATCGGCCCGTTTGGCCGTTCGGTTGAGGATGCGGCTATGCTGCTCGACGCTATTACCGGACATGATCCGCTGCATGACTCCACCTCGGTGAAGACCCCGTTCGAAGGCTCTGTGCGCGCGAATTTGAACGCGGACGTCAAGGGCATAAAGATTGGCCTGCCAAAGGAATACTTCGGCGCGGGCGTTTCAGACGCGGTGCGCAAAAGCGTGATGGCCGCAGCCGAGACCTACAAAAGCCTCGGCGCGGAGGTGTTTGAGATCTCGCTGCCGCTTGTCGAATACGCGCTGCCGGTGTACTACATCCTGTCGTCGGCCGAGGCATCCTCAAACCTGGCGCGCTTTGACGGCGTAAAGTACGGCTACCGCACGCCCAACGCGGGCGACGACGTGGTCGCGCTCTATGTCAAATCCCGCTCCGAGGGCTTTGGCGCGGAGGTGCAGCGCCGTATCATGCTGGGTACCTATGTACTCTCATCCGGCTATTATGACGCCTACTACAAAAAGGCGCGCGCCGCGCAGCGCAAGATCCGCGAGGAGTTTGCGGGTGCGTTTGAAAAGTGCGATGTCATCCTGACTCCAGTCGCGCCGACCACGGCGTATGAGATTGGCTCTAAGACGACCAACCCACTTGAAATGTACGCGGGCGACATCTGTACAGTGTCGGTCAACATCGCAGGCCTGCCGGGCCTTGTGCAGCCCTGCGGCTTTGATGAGAATAAAATGCCCATCGGCATGCAGTTGATCGGCCCGCGCTTTGGCGAGCAAACGCTTCTGAATGCCGGTCTTGCTTTCGAGCAGGCTTCGGGTTTGAAAAACATCATTGCGGCGCTGTAAGGAGGTTTCGACCAATGAAATATCAACCTGTCATCGGCCTTGAGGTGCATGCCGAACTGTCTACCAAGAGCAAGATTTACTGCTCGTGCTCGACATCTTTCGGCGCGCCGATCAATACGCATACTTGCCCGGTCTGCACGGGCATGCCGGGCGCGCTGCCCGTGCTCAACCGTGAGGTCGTTCACTTTGCGGCCAAGATGGGCCTTGCGACCGGCTGCACGGTCAACCGTCTGTGCAAGGCTGACCGTAAGAACTACTTCTATCCCGATCTGCCCAAGGCGTATCAGATCTCGCAGTACGATGTACCGCTCTGCGAGAACGGCGAAGTGTTTTTCTATGTTGACGGTGAAAAAAAGTCCTGCCGCCTTGAGCGCATCCATTTTGAGGAAGATGCAGGCAAGCTGCTGCACGACGAAATCGACGGTACGGTCGTCGACTTTAACCGCTGCGGCGTGCCGCTGATAGAAATGGTCACGCGCCCCGATCTGCACTCCTCGGCCGAAGCCAAAGAATTTTTGGAGATGATTAAGACCACGCTGTCTTATCTTGACATATGCGACTGTAAGATGGAGGAAGGCTCGATCCGCTGCGATGTCAACGTCTCAGTTCGACCGGAGGGATCCGACGAGTTCGGCACCCGCGTGGAGATGAAGAACATCAACACATTTTCGGGCGCGGTGCGCGCGATCGACTATGAGGTCGCCCGTCAGATCGAGGTGCTCGAGAGCGGCGGTGAAATCCAGCAGGAAACGCGCCGATGGGATGATGTTAAGCTCAAGAACACGGTTATGCGCACCAAGGAGGATGCACAGGACTACCGCTATTTCCCAGATCCCGACCTGATCGCGGTTGAAATTGACGAAGAATGGATGCAAAGAATCGAAAGTGAGATTCCCGAGCTGCCGATTGCGCGCTATGAGCGTTATTTGAACGACTATGGCATGACTGCCATGGAGGCGCGCCAGATCTCTGATAGCTTCTCTAAGGCAGAGCTGCTCGACGCTGCGGCGAAAAAGGTAAAGCCCAAGGCGGCGGCCAACTGGATTTTGTCGGATATTTCCAAGTATCTTAACGACAAGAGCATTGAGCTAGGCGATACCAAACTGACTGCTGACAAGTTAGTCGAGCTAGTGGGGCTGATCGAGGCTGGCACAATTTCGGGCGCTGCGGGCAAAAAGGTGCTGCCTGCGATGTTTGAGACCGACGAGACAGTCGAGCGTATTGTCGAGCGTATGGGCCTTAAGCAGGTGTCCGATGAGAGCGCTATCCTTGCTATCGTGCAGCAGGTTATTGCGGATAACGAAAAAGCGGTCAGCGACTTCAAGGCGGGCAAAAATGTCACAGGCTTCCTTGTGGGTCAGTGTATGAAAGCCTCCAAAGGGCAGGGCAATCCGCAGATCATCAACAAGCTGATCGCGCAGGAGCTGGCAAAGCTGTAAGTCGAATTCGCCTGTGCAAAAGGCTGTGTTGTCCGAGAAGGAAAAACAAAATACCGCCGACTTCTATCGGCGGTATTTTATCTTTACGCCGGACGTCTATGATGTTCTGGGTCAACCTGTTGGCTTAACGGTACGGATGCAGGTGTATCACGATCTTTGTAGTCAGAGCTTGTAGAAAAGAGCTATGCAGACTAATACGGCATTTTCTGTCATCGCAAAAATAAACGAGCCCTCTGAAATCAACTGATTCCAGAGGGCATTTGGTCCGAGTGACAGGATTCGAACCTGCGGCATCCTGCTCCCAAACCTATGTCTGAACCTTCAGGAAGCCCTGTTGCGCCCTCTTTGGTGCTTTCCAGCACTCCTGCGGTTCCTCTTTGAAACTCTTTTGCCCTGTTTGTTTCAGACACCGCTTTCGTCTTTTGGGATTTGTGTGGGATGGAATTCTGTATATTAAAAGTGCTTCCGACCGGGTTTACCCCTGCATCAGACGATTCTGTCGCAGAAAACGCCTCAGAAATTGCGCCACATAAACAATGAAATAAGCCTCGGCTTGGGAGTTGTTTTGAAGATGTAAAACCGGATTCTTGTCAAGTAATCAGCAACTGACAAGAATGACAAGAACGGCCACATGCGGCATCGCCTGGAACAGTCATTCTTCTCAAAAAA
>NZ_CALWJJ010000007.1 GCF_944380985.1 uncultured Agathobaculum sp.
TCAAGAGCAGTATGGACGGGCAAAAAAGCCTGTATTCATGCGGGTTTTCGCCGTTTCGAGCGTCATTCCCACTCAATTGTCGCAGGTGGCTTGGACGTAATGTCATACACGATACGATTGATATGTGCCACCTCATTAATAATGCGCACCGAGATGCGATCCAGCACGTCATACGGGATGCGCGCCCAATCGGCAGTCATAAAATCCGTTGTTGTCACTGAACGCAGCGCAAGCGTATAATCATAGGTACGGCCATCCCCCATCACACCGACTGATCGCATATTGGTCAGCACAGCAAAATACTGATTCATCGTATGTTCAAGACCAGCCTTTGCGATTTCATCCCGGAAAATGAAATCCGCTTCACGCAGAATATCCAGCTTTTCCTTGGTAATATCGCCGATCACACGGATCGCAAGGCCAGGTCCCGGAAATGGTTGACGCATAACCAGATACTCCGGTAGTCCAAGCTCACGTCCAAGCTGACGCACCTCGTCCTTAAACAGCAGCCGCAGCGGCTCTATAATTTCCTTGAAGTCGACAAAATCCGGTAGACCGCCAACATTGTGGTGGCTCTTGATAACTGCAGCGTCGCCAGCGCCAGACTCAATCACATCAGGATAGATGGTGCCCTGTACCAAATAATCCACCTTTCCGATCTTCTTGCCTTCTTCCTCGAAAACGCGGATAAACTCCTCACCGATAATCTTGCGTTTGGTCTCCGGATCGGAAATACCGGTGAGCTTTCCAAGAAAACGCGTCTCTGCATCGACGCGAATAAAGTTAATTTCCCACTTGGCAAACGCGGCTTCGACCTCGTCTCCTTCATCCTTACGCATCAGGCCGTGGTCGACGAACACGCAGGTCAGCTGGTTGCCCACCGCTTCGGCCAGCAGCGCCGCCGCAACCGATGAATCTACACCGCCGGACAGAGCAAGCAGCACTTTTCCGTCACCTACCTTGCTGCGTATGGCGGCAATCGAAGTTTTTTTATAATCCTCCATCGTCCAGTCGCCCTTGGCACCGCATACCTCATATAAAAAATTGCGAAGCATAAGCGTGCCATTCTCGGTGTGATTTACCTCTGGATGGTACTGCACACCGTAAAACCCGCGCGCTTCATCCGCAATCGCCGCAGTCGGACACATTTCGGTATGTGCAACAAGCGAAAACCCCTCCGGCACCTTTGCCATATAATCGCCATGGCTCATCCAGGAGATGCCCTGCGCTGGCAGCCCCTTAAACAACTTACAGCCCGTGTTATAAAAGGTCTCGGTCTTTCCGTATTCGCGTGCGGTATCTGCCTGCGCCGCAGTTACCTCGCCGCCCAGCGTATATGCCATCAGCTGACAGCCATAACAAATGCCCAGCACCGGTATGCCCAGTTCAAACAGTTTGGGATCGCACTTAGGTGACCTTGCATCATATACGCTGTTTGGTCCACCGGTGAAAATAATACCGATGGGCTGCATTGCACGAATCTCGTCAATCGGTGTGTGGTAAGGCTTTACCTCACAATATACATTATGCTCGCGCACGCGGCGCGCGATCAGCTGATTATACTGCCCGCCGAAGTCCAGTACCAAAACAAGCTGATGATTATCCATGGTGATCTCCTTTCCATATCCCATACTATCCAAGTTTAATTATGCCACATTGTGCCGTTTTCGGCAAGTATTTTCCATCGTTTCCTCTTTTGCGCTGGCATTCATACAAAAATCCATATTTTTGTATAAATCCGCCTTTTTCGGTACAAACTGCAAAATACAGAATCTTTCCGAAAGGGTGATTGCATCATGAAGGACAAAAAACTGCTTGCCGCATTGATTCTGATTCCAGCAACGCTGCTGCTCATGGGTGCGGCGGTAGCTACCAGTATGCCTACTGCGGGGGCGACCGACGGTGTTCCGACCGCACAATCAGCCGAGGCACAGACCTGCGTCAACATTCCTATTGAGGTTGAGCTGCATGCCGCCGACCCTGATGACGACATCGTTTTATACCAACTGACCGAACAGCCACAACTTGGCACGGCACAGATCGAGGGTTCCATTCTCACCTATGAACCCGGCGCTAAAGCAGGCACAGACCGGTTTTCCTTTACCGTAGTCGATGCGGACGGGCAAACCGCTACGCCCGCACAAATTACAATTAAAGTGGACAAAAACCGTGCTGGTCTAACCTATGCGGACATGGATGGCAATCCGTCTCATTATGCTGCTTTGTGCTTAGCCGAGCAAGGGATCATGACGGGTGAGAGCATCGGCGGCGTTTACTTTTTCCGTCCCGCACAAGCGGTGACGCGAAGCGAATTTATTGCCATGGCTGCGGCAGCAGCCGAGCTGCCCATCGAACCGACATCTCGCACCGACTTTGCTGATGACAGCGGCCAGTCGCTCTGGGCCAAGCCATTCATCAGCACGGCGGCGGCCAACGGAATCGTTTCGGGTTATCCGACGGCAAGCGGCTTGTCCGAGATTCGTGGACAAAATCCAATCACACTCGCTGAGGCCAGCGTAATTATCAACAATCTGCTCGGCAGCGCGCTCGATGACACCCAGTATGCGCTTGCAGCCGAGCATGATGCTGATCCAGACTGGGCGCAGGCCGCTGTTGGAAGCCTTGCGCGGCTCGACGTCCTCTCCCCTCTCGCCGCCATGCAGCAGCATGATGAGCCGGTTACGCGTCAAACCGCATGCGAGATACTCTACCGCGCTATGCAGATTTTGCGGTCATAAACTGTGCCTATTCCTCCCCATCTTCCAAATAGCATTCTTTTTCGTCACACGGCTTGCGGGTTTGCGTTGCATTTGTCCGGCAGGCCATGTATAATAAAACCAAAACAAAAACCAATGGAGGAAATATGCTATGTTGGAAGTTGGAGCAAAAGCACCGGCATTTACTCTGCCGGATAAAGACGACAACCCGGTCTCTCTGTCGGATTTTGCCGGCAAAAAGATTGTACTCTATTTTTACCCTAAGGATAACACGCCGGGCTGTACACGCCAGGCCTGTGCCTTCGCCTCATCCTATGCTGATTTTCAGGCAAAGAATGTTGTTGTAATCGGCGTGAGCAAAGATTCCGTAGCCTCACACCAGCGTTTTGCTGAAAAGTATGAACTGCCCTTTATCTTGCTCTCCGACCCGGAGCTTGCTGCCATTCAGGCCTATGGCGTCTGGCAGGAGAAAAAGCTGTACGGCAAGGCCGGCATGGGTGTGGTGCGCACGACCTTTATCATTGACGAGATGGGCAATATTGAAAAAATCATGCCCAAGGTAAAGCCGGATACCAATGCTGCGGACATCCTTGCATACCTCAAGGACCGCGCATAACTCAATCTACGCTAGATGCAGCCTCTGCGGCTGCATCATTTTTTGTCCAGCGCAGCACCGCGTAGCCGCTTTCCACCGTGCAGAGCACGAATGCTGGCGCAAGTGCAAATGGCTTATCAGGCGAAAAGCAGCAGCGCAGCACGATTGTATCCCCCGCCGCTTCAGCTTGCACCTCGCTGTTTGCAAGCAGCGCGTCGAGCACAGCGTCGCCTGTTTGCGGACCGTCCAGCGCAGGGTTTAATCGCCGGTTTTCCGACGGTTCTCCCGGCAGTAACACACCTTTCTCTTCCGGATAAACAGCAAGGTAAAAATGCTCCGGCGGTGTTTTGAGATACCCGGCTACGCGCAACGTCTCGCGGGAAAGATGTCGCTCCAGCCACAGCCGTCCATCGACCGGCTCGGGCAGCCCAATTCGCAGCGTATGCGCGCCTCTGCCGGCATAACAGCGCAGTATGTCACTGCCGCTGTTCGGGATCGCACAGTCGAGCGTCACGCGCGCACCAAATGCATCTGTCGTCCACTGAAGAGTGCCGACCGGCTGGTCCTGATAGAATACCTCAGTCTGCACGTCCATTCCTCCCACACAAAAGCGCGTATTCTGATAACAGAATACGCGCTCTCACATGGTAATATGACCGCTCAGCCCTGTACAGATCCAAGGCCAAAGCTTACTGCCAGAGCCTCGTCTACATGGCGCATTGCGTTTTCATCAAGCGAGCCCATTTTTTCCCGCAGGCGGCGCTTATCCAGCGTGCGGATCTGCTCGGTCAGGATGATAGAATCCTTCGTCAGGCCGTAATTTGGCGCGCCGAGCGAAATGTGCGTCGGCATTTTAGCCTTGTTGACCTGGGATGTAATGGCGGCGGCGATAACAGTCGGGCTATACCGGTTTCCGACGTTATTTTGTACGATCAGCACCGGGCGTATGCCCCCCTGTTCGCTGCCAACCACCGGACTGAGATCGGCATAGTAAATGTCTCCCCGTTTGATGCTGGTATCCACGTTGGTTCACACTCCGTTGCATAGATTTGCGGTTTGTCCGCAAACCTATTTTCCCCATGCGTGCGTAAAATATAACTGCGGCGAAAAAAATCTGCCGGCACAGGGATGCAGGGGGAATCTCCCCCGCTTCATCCTATGCCGGCAACGGAGCCGTTGTCATCCAATGTAAAACCGTGGCACCCGGCTGCTGACAGCACAAACCACCTCATATGAAATTGTACCCGCCGCACGCGCTACATCCTCTGCTGTCCAGCCCGCAGGACCGAATACGGTCGCCACATCGCCGCGGTGCACTGCTGCACCTTCCGGCAAGCCCACCATACACATATCCATACATACCCGCCCGAGAACTGGAACCGTATGCCCGGCAAGCACCATCTGCGCACGCCCCGAGCCTGTGCGCAGGTAACCATCCGCGTAGCCGATGGCGACAACCGCTATGCGGGTTGGTGCCTCGGTCTCGTATGTTCGACCGTAGCTGACCGTGGTATGTGCCGGTATCTCCCGTACCTGTACCACACGGGCCTTGACTGTCATTGCCGGACGCAGATCAAGCAAGGGCGGCGCCGAGTCGTCCGGTCGATAGCCGTACAATATGATACCCGCTCGGGTCATCGTACAGTGCATGCTTTCATAAAACTGGATACCGCCGCTGTTTGCACAGTGTCGCAGAGTAAGATTTAGCCCCGCTTGATGCAGCGAATTGCACACGGCGGCAAAACGGGCATATTGCATTTCGGTATATTCCCTGCCCGCCGGCACGTCAGATATGGCAAAGTGGGTGAAAATACCCTCCGAGCAAAGCCCCGGCAGCGCAGCGCAGTCGAGAATATCCCGCACGGTCTGTTCATGCTGCCAGGCGGCAAAACCGAGTCGCGTCATGCCGGTGTCTACCTTGTAGTGCACAGTAATCTGCTCACCGGTGCGCACCGCTGCTGCCGAAAGCAGCCGCGCGGTTTCCCGGTCATACACCGAGGCGGTGATATGCTGCCGCGCGACCGTCTCCATATCCGCTTCGTCGACATAACCGAGCAGCAAGATCGGCTTTGTGATACCGCTATCCCGCAGCTCGATCGCTTCCGGCACGGTCGCTACCGCAAAATACGGCGCGCCGATCGCCTGCAAGCGCGCAGCCACTGGCGCTGCACCATGTCCGTATGCATCCGCCTTGACCACACACAGTACAGGCGCCCTGGACTGCGTGCAGATCACACGGTAGTTATGCTCGATCGCATCGAGATCGATCTCCGCCCAGATGCGATGCTTATTCGATTCCATTTCTTCATCCCCAGTGTTATGTTTCTGTATACGCCGTCACCGTTATCGCAAGCACGCGGGTTCCGTCCGCAAAAAGCTCGGCATAGGCTGGCTGCAACGTTCCATCGGCCAGCCACACCTGCTTGGCCACTGCGCCGTCCTCATCCTCGCTTTCATATCGCAGCACAACAAAGTCCACTCCTGAGGCGCTTTCCGTCCAAATCTGTGCAGGTTCTGCCGTGCGCAAATCATTGAGTAGGCAGAACAGACCATCTGCCGGAGTAAGTCCGGTTCGCTGCGGCATGGCATCATCAAGCGACAGGCCGTCATATTGCAGTGTAAACTGCACGTTTTCCGATCCTGCAATCGTGCCGCCGATGCCGGCAAGTGATTCGGGCGCCGTGATAGTGAAGCTGTCGTTTCCCTCTCGGCTGTATGCGTAGTCCATCTGATAAGTCACAACTGACTCGCCCAGGTCGCTCAGGATCTCAACTTGCGCGTTAAAATCTGACAGCGCGTCAAAATGAGCGCGCACCTGCTCCCCGTCCATCTCTGTGCCGGCGCAGCCGGACAAAAGCGCTGCCGTCAATAGCGCCAAAGCCAGTACCCTTTTCAGGTTACCACTCCCTTGTATTATATCGTTTGAGCAGCGTTGGCAGCAAGCGCAGCATGTCGCTCGGCGTCATGCCATATTCACTCAGCGCATTGGCCGCCAGATCGCCCGCACGGCCATGCAACCACGTGGCAGCGCAGGCAGCTTGCACCGCAGGTATGCCCTGCCCGCACAGCGAGGTCAGCATACCTGCAAGCATATCCCCGCTTCCGCCCTTTGCCATGCCCGGATTACCGGAGTGATTGCGAAAAATCGCCCCGTCCGGCGCGGCGACCAATGTGTGATGACCCTTAAAAAGTACAATACAGTTGTACTTGCGTGCAAACAGCGTCAGTTCGCCCGCGTTTGCCTGTTCTATGCCAGACAAACGCGCAAACTCACGCGCATGCGGTGTCAGCACAACTGGCTTTGCCGCTTGCTGTAATATATCCTTATGCGCTGAGACAGCATTTATGCCGTCTGCATCAAGGATAATCTGGCACCCCGCTTTTTCAATCAGGCTGATGATGAGCTCTGCAACTGCATATGTGCGGCCAAGGCCGCAGCCAATCAATACGGCGTCCGCCCGCTCGATCATCGCGAGCAGCACAGGAAGCGCTTCGGAAGAGATTAAACCATCCGCACCGCATGGCACAGGGCGTACTACCGGTTCGTTGAGCTTGGTTGCAAGTACTGGCCACGCCTTTTCAGGCGTCGCAAGCGTAACAACACCGCTGCCCATGCGCACTGCACCCATCGCAGCAAAATATGCAGCGCCTATGTACCCAACAGAGCCACATACACAGACAATACGGCCAAAGGTGTTTTTATCCGCCTCCGGATCGCGCCGTGGCATAATTTCATCTATAAATTTCTGATTGATCTCTGTCATAGGATCACCGTCCAGTCCGTATATATTTTATTCAGCATAGCATTTTTGCTCTCCGCCGTCAATACTTGCAGGGTTTTGGTGTCCGACAGCTCGCCTCCTGAATACGCTGAAATGAGGAGGTGATTTTTTTGCCCATCCGAATATTCATTGACCCGGGGCACAACCCCACCGGCAACCCTAACACCGGCGCGGAAGGCAACGGACTGCGCGAACAGGATGTCAACTTCACGGTCAGCGTCTACCTTGCCGACCTGCTGCGTGCAGACGGACGGTTTTCCGTGCGACTAAGCCGCAATACTCCCACTGAAAGCCTTGGTACAAGCAACGCTACCAGTCTGGCGACGCGTGTTAATATGGCAAACAGCTGGCCTGCCGATTATTTTATCAGCATCCACTGCAACTCCAACGTCAACCCTGCAATAAACGGCAGCGAGGTATATGTATATCAACAGAACACCCAAGCCTATTGGCTTGCCCAGCATGTACTAAACGGCATTGTCGAGCGTGTTGGCACAAAGGACAATGGTGTGCGGCTCAATCCCAGCCTATATGTACTGCGCCGAACGAGCATGCCCGCGATACTGGTAGAACTTGCTTATCTGAGCAACACCGCTGACGCGCAAAAGCTGCGCGATGACCCTTATGGTTTTGCCCAGGGCATCTATAATGGCATGCTGAGCTACTTCGGCCTCAGCCCCGTATAACGAGAAGGTCTTGCCCCTTGGCAAGACCTTTTTCTGCATACTTATCAAAATCCACCGGTTACACCGAGCACCTGTCCGGTGATGAACGACGCTTGCTCCGTACAGAGGTAGAGAATGCTATCCGCCACCTCCTGCGCTGTACCGATACGCCTAAGCGGTGTCTCGTCCATAAGCTCCTGCATGGTCTCTACGCTGTGCACCGCGTTCATATCGGTATCGATAACGCCAGGTGCAACGCAGTTGACGCGGATGCCAGATGGCCCAAGCTCCTGTGCAAGCGAACGGGTCAGGCCGATCATCGCGGCCTTGCTTGCGGCATAATGGCTTTCGCAGGACGCACCCATCTGTCCCCAGATGGAGGAGACTGTCACAATACTGCCTTGCTTATGGTGCAGCATATTGGGCAGACAGGCACGAATAACCCGTACTGCGCCCATCAAATTAATATCGAGCATGCGCTGCCAATCCGCATCGGTAATATCCTGAAACAGCTTTTGCTCGGCAATGCCCGCATTGCAGATCAGCGCGTCCACCTTACCGAGCTGCCACGCCGCCTCGGCCGCTGCGCGGCGCACCGATGCATCATTTTGTAGGTCGGCGCAGAGCGCTGTCGCACCGGTCTGCTGTGACAGCGTATCAGCCAATGTATCGCTTTGCCGGTAGATAAACGCCACCTGCCAGCCCGCTGCGGCAAAAGTACGCACACACGCCGCACCGATACCGCGCGAGCCGCCGGTGATCAATACAGTCCGTAGCATCAGATCGCAACCGTCTGCTGCGCTTCAAACAGGCACTGATTAAGGTCTTTCTGCCTGGCCAAACCCTCTTCAATGTCGAGGTCGGTCACCTGATTATTGTCAAATACAATCACACGGTTAGTCTTTCCATCCATCAGCGCGCGCACAGCCTCGTAGCCCATCCGCGTCGCCATAACGCGGTCTTGCGCCGTAGGTGAGCCGCCGCGCTGGATATGACCCAGGATCGTTACGCGGGTGTCAATACCAGTCGATTCATGAATGTGATCAGCAACCGCCTGCGCCGAGCCATAGCCCTCAGCCACAATGATAATATGATGGTTCCGGCCTTTAATACGGCCGATACGCATTTTTTCGACAATATCCGTGTCAAAGTCCAGCTTGCGCTCAGGCAAACAGATCGCAGTTGCGCCAACCGCGCATCCAACATGCAGCGCCAGATGACCAGCACGCCGTCCCATGACCTCAACCACCGAGCAACGCTCATGTGACTGCATGGTATCGCGCAGCTTGTCAATGCACTCAATTGCAGTGTTGCAGGCCGTGTCAAAGCCGATGGTATAATCGGTACATACGATGTCGTTGTCAATCGTACCCGGCACGCCAATGCAGTGCACACCCTTGCGCGACAGCGCCTGCGCACCACGAAAGGTGCCGTCACCACCGCAGCAAATCAGCCCATCGATTCCCAGATACTTGCAGGTATCCGCCGCTTTCTGAAGCCCCTCTTCGGTCATCATCTCCTTACACCTGGCGGTATACAGCATGGTGCCGCCGCGGCGGATAATACCATCCACGCTGCGGGCGCCCATCTCGATGATGTCACCGTTAATCAGGCCACTGTACCCACGGCGGATGCCGAGCACAGAGATTTCATAGGCGGATGCAGTGCGCACAACCGAGCGAATCAGCGCATTCATACCGGGCGCGTCACCTCCGCTGGTGAGCACACCTATCCTGCGAATCTGTTTTTCCATACTATTCCTCCCTGTATCTCTTTGCCAAGTTCCGTTACCATCTGAAACAAAATATTCCCTACTGTATTATAACACTGTCTTCCCCCAAGAGGAAGCGCAAATTTTCCAGCAACGGTACATCCGGCTGGCACCAATAGGCCCGCTTGGCGAGCATCGTTTTCTTGGTATCCAGCGGATAAAGATAGACTGGCGTGTTGCCTGGCTGACCAAGCAAAACGGCCTTGACCTGCGGCCATTCATCACTCTGCATGCTCTCAAGGCGCAAAAACAGCTTCTGCGGTGAAAGCTTTGCCGCCTGCTGGTCGGTATAGACCGACTGCCCTGGGTTTTCTTTTGCAAGCATACTGTCCACCACGCTATCGGTTAGCGGCTGCGCCTCATTGAGCAGTACTTTTGGCGCCTCATCTTCGCGCGCATCAATCCGGCCGGTGAGCAGCACCGCGCTATCTTCAGTCAAATAGGCGCCGCACTGCTGTAATGTGCGCGAAAAAACCACGAGCTCGATCGATGCGGACTCATCCTCAACGGTCACATACGCCATCATCGATCCGTTTTTAGTCGATTTAAGCCGCACCGATGTGATTACGCAGGCAAGCCGTACGGTCATACCATCCTTGTAAATGGGCTGCGCGCTCTCGCCAGACAGATCGTCAATGATCTGCCGGATCGAAGCTGTGCTTGCCTTTTTCGCAAGTGCGCGATATTCGTCCATCGGGTGTCCGGACAAATACAGCCCTGTCGTCTCCTTTTCCATCGCAAGCAGCTCGCGTTTGGATACCTCGCTAATATCCGGCAAAGCAATCTGTGTATCCTGCACAGCGTCGTTTCCCATACCGAACAGGTCGATCTGCCCCTCAATATTTTTCTTCCGGCTTTGCGCAATCGCGTCTATCACCGTGTTTACGATCTTGAGCAGCTGACTGCGGCGATAACCCATGGAGTCAAACGAACCTGCTTTAATCAGGCTTTCCAGCGCGCGACGGCTAAGCTCCCGGTCGTACATACGCTCACAGAAATCCTGAAACGAAGCGAACGGGCCGCCCGCTTCGCGCTCATCCACCAGCTGCTTCATAAACGAACGACCAACGCCCTTGACCGCCGCCAGACCAAAGCGAATATCCTGGCCGGAGACCGAGAAACTATCATAGGATTCGTTAACATCTGGCGGTAGCACACAGATGTTCATTTCACGCGCTGCCTGGATGTATTCTGAAATCTTGTCTGCGGAGTCGAGCACGCTTGTTAGCAACGCCGCCATATATTCGCGCGGATAGTGGCATTTAAGGTATGCCGTGCGGAAGGACACAACTGCATAACACACCGCGTGCGCTTTATTAAACGCATAATTGGCGAAATCCATAATTTCATCAAACAGGCTTGCCGCAATGCTTTCCGGCACGCCACGCTTAACTGCGCCGTCAATGCCGAGTTCTTTATTACCGTGTATAAAGTTGAGACGCTCTTTTTCAAGCTCCTTCATTTTCTTTTTGCTCATCGCGCGGCGCACCATGTCCGCCTTGCCGAGCGAGTAGCCCGCCAGCGATTGAAACACCTGCATGACCTGTTCCTGATAGATCATGCAGCCATAGGTAACCTTCAGGATCGGTTCGAGCAGCGGATGCTGATAGGTCACTTTTTCGGGGTGATGGCGGCACTCAATATACCGTGGGATGGACTGCATCGGGCCCGGCCGGTACAGCGCGACAACCGCGGTAATATCTTCGATCGACTGTGGCTGCAAGCCGGTAACAACATTGGTAATGCCTGCGCTTTCCAGCTGGAACACGCCCATCGTCGATCCGCGCCCGAGCATCTCGTAGGTGGCCTTGTCGCCCATATCCACCTGCTCGATATTAAAATCCGGCGTATGGCGGCGGATCATCTTTTCCGCGTCCGCGATCACCGTCAGGTTGCGCAGGCCGAGAAAGTCCATTTTCAAAAGGCCAAGCTCTTCGAGCGTTGTCATAGGAAACTGCGTTACCATCTGCTCGTCGTTTCGAGCGAGCGGCACATAGGTGTCCACTGGGTCCTTGGTAATGACGACGCCTGCTGCATGGGTGGAGGCATGCCGCGGCATGCCCTCAAGAGCGCGCGCAGTATCGATCAGCTCGCGCACCTGCTGGTTTTCGTCATACATCTTCTTTAATTCCGAGTTGACTGCAAGCGCCTTGTCGATGGTCATATGCAGCTCGTTTGGCACCTGCTTTGCGACCACATCCACCTCGTTATACGGAATGGAGAGCGCCCGGCCAACGTCGCGAATTGCACCGCGCGCCGCCATTGTACCGAAGGTGATGATCTGCGCCACATGATCCTTGCCGTACTTGTCCGTGACGTATTCAATCACCTCTGGCCGGCGCACATAGCAGAAGTCCACATCAATATCGGGCATGGATACACGCTCCGGGTTGAGAAAACGCTCAAAGTAAAGCGAATAATGGATGGGGTCGAGATCGGTGATGCCAAGGCAGTAGGATACAACCGACCCTGCGGCCGAGCCGCGTCCAGGTCCAACCGGGATGCCCTGCCGCCTGGCATAACTGATAAAGTCCGATACAATCAAAAAGTAGTCGACAAATCCCATCTTGGCGATCATGTCGATCTCATATTGCATGCGCTGGCGCACTGTACCGTCATCTTTTGGATAGCGCGTATCGAATCCTTCATCGCATAGCTTTTGCAGGTATTCGAGCGCAGTATACCCCTCAGGCACATCAAATTCAGGCAGGTGATATTTTCCAAACTCGAACTCAACCTGGCATCGCTCAGCGATTTTGACTGTATTTGCAAGCGCCTCGGGATGATCTGGGAAGAGCGCCGCCATCTCGTCCGCGTCCTTGATATATAGTTCATCGGTCGGGAACTTCATGCGTGTGGGATCGTCCACAGTCTTTCCCATCTGGATCGACATGAGAACGTCCTGTATGCGCGCGTCCTGCCGCGTCAGATAATGCGCATCATTTGTAGCGACCAGGCCAATGTTCAGCTCGCTGGCGAGCTGATACAGCCCCTCGTTTACCTTTTGCTGCACCTCAACGCCATGATCCTGCACCTCAAGATAGAAGTGCTCACGGTCAAAAATCTCGAGAAACTGCTTGCACAGATCGTATGCTCCGTCCAGATCGCCCTCGGCGAGCGCACGCGGAATGCATCCCCCAAGGCAGGCGGACAGGCAGATAAGGCCCGCGCTGTGCTGGCGCAGAAGCTCCATATCAATACGTGGCTTCATATAAAAGCCCTCGGCGAAACCGAGCGATACCATATGGATCAAATTGCGGTAGCCGGTCATATTTTCGCATAACAGGATCAGATGGCTGTGCCACTCGCCGTTGATGTAGCTGCGGTCAAACCGTGAATGTGGCGCGAGGTATACTTCGCAGCCGATAACCGGATGAATACCCCGCTTCTTGCAGGCGCGATAAAAATCAATTACACCATACATTACGCCATGATCGGTCAGTGCGCAGGCAGTCTGACCAAGCGCGGCGACACGGTCTACCAGCCCTTCAATGCGACACGCACCGTCCAGCAGGCTGTATTCACTATGCACGTGCAAATGTGCGAATGGTACCATTTAATCCTCCTTAGATGCAAATTTGATGATTTTTTTCAGCCGATGGCTCAGCCCCGGCTTGGAAAGCGGTGGATCAAAGCGCTGCGCCAGCTCAGACAGGCTGTCGGTCGGATGCGCAAGGCGTAGGCGAACGGTCTCGCGCAGCTCCTCCGGGAAAGCCTGCTCGCCGTGCGCGTCTATCACCGCGCGGATGGCCGCGATCTGCCGCGCAGAGGCATCGGTCGCTTTAATCAGGTTTGCAGTCTCGCAGTTGACCTGCCGGTTGATTGTATTGCGCATGTTTTTTTCTACCTTACCCTCCATAAGCTCCATGGAGGCGCGCGGCGCACCAATACGGGTCAGCAATTCCTCGATGCTCGCACTATCCTTAAAATACAGCAGCAGCGCGCTGCCACGTCTCGCCTGTTTGGGTGAGAGATCGAGGTCGAGCAGCAGGCTGGTCTCCTCGCCCGCAAGGCTCGGGTGCGCCGATTTAATCTCCAGATGGCTCTTTTTATCCGGCCCCGCCACCGTGCCTGCCATTAGAAACGCACCACGTAGAAAGGAGGCAATACAGCAGTCATCCTCGAGTACATTGCGGTTAAGGTGATAGGTGACGTGGCTTTTGTAGTCGTAGCCCAGCGTGTCGAAAATACGGGCGATCGCCGTGCCTCCGGTTATCGAAAGCTGTATTTTTCTGCCGCTTCTCTGCGGATCACACGCGACAAAAAATGCGCGCTGCAACAGTGCTTGCAGGCGACGTGCGACAGCAGCGTTTTCGGTGGAAAGCCGAATCTCCTTGTGGGAAAAAACCGAAGCGTGCAGCAGCGCGCCATAGGCTTCTGCACATGTGCAGCAGGCCCGCTGCATGGGCACGCGGCACAGTTCGTTTTTTACTTCGGCAGAAAAAGACATATCGGCAAACTCCGTTCGTTTGATTATCCTATACAGCAGAAATTGGACAAGTGGTTTTGGCGGTCTATCTCTGGTAATCGCGATGCATCATCACAACTCCATATTCGCGCCCGCGAATATGCGCGCCAAGCGCTTCGGCAATCGCCACCGAGCGGTGCTTGCCGCCCGTGCAGCCAATGCTGATAATGAGGTTCGATTTACCCTCTGCCATGTAACGCGGCAGCAAAAAATCAACAAGTGCGGTCAGATGGCTCATCAGCACATCTGCCGTGCCGCCCTGGAACACATAATCGCGCACCTCGGAATCCGTGCCGTTTTTCTCGCGCAGGCTCATCTCATAATATGGATTTGGCAAGAAACGCACGTCGAACATAAGATCGGACTCCGGCGGGATACCGTACTTAAAGCCGAACGACTGCACGATTACCTCAAACACACCTCCGTTGTCCGTGCCCGCAAACAGTGCAAGCAGCCGCTCACGCAGGCCGGCGGCCGACAGTCCGGTCGTATCTACCACGAAATCCGCACGGTGGCGCAGCGCATCGAGCATATTGCGTTCCTTTTCGATCGCCGCTGTCATCGTAACGCCTTTTTCCATCAGCGGATGCTTGCGTCGCGTTTCCTTGAAACGGCGAATGAGGGTCGGCGTATCAGTGTCGAGAAACAGAATGCGGTAATCGCAACCCATGTCACGAATGGAATCGAGCGAGTCAAATAGCTGCTGAAAATCACCGCCGGCGCGCACGTCTGTCACAAGGGCAACGCGCTCATACCGCTCGGTCGCGGCAAGACAGATCTCGGCAAAACGCGGAATAAGCGCGATCGGCAGGTTGTCCACGCAATAATAGCCGAGATCCTCAAAAGTTGCGACCGCGCGGCTCTTGCCCGCGCCTGACATGCCGGAAACAATCAAAAAATACATCTTCCCATCCCCCTATGTCCGAGGTGCGCTATGCCCCGATGATACGCACCTCGCATTCGAGCTTTACGCCAAACTGCTCCTGCACTCTCTGCTGCACCAACTCGATCAGACGCAGCATATCATCGCAGGTCGCGCCGCCGCGGTTGATTAAAAACCCCGCGTGCTTTTCCGAAACCTGCGCCCCACCGACCGACACGCCTTTCAGCCCGGCCTGTTCAATCAGCTTACCTGCGAAATATCCCTCCGGCCGCTTGAATGTCGAACCTGCGGAGGGGAAATTGAGCGGCTGCTTATCACGCCGTCGCTGCGCAAGATCGTTCATGCGGTCCAAAATGGCCGCCGGATCTCCCGGCTGAAGGCACAGTGCAGCACGGACGATCGTCCAGTTCGGATGGTCGCGAAACGCGCTGCGGCGATAGCCAAAATCGTGCTCCTGCCCGCACAAGGTATGCAGTGCGCCAAATTCATCCAAATATTCAGTCCACTTAACAACGCCTGCCATCTGTCCGTCGTATGCGCCAGCGTTCATAAACACTGCGCCCCCCAAGCTGCCCGGGATGCCCCCGGCAAACTCCACGCCCGTCAGTCCTGCGCGCTGCGCACGCCGCGCAACACGGCCAAGCAGCGCACCCGCCTCAGCGACCAGCGCGCCATCATCACCAACGCGCACTTCATCAAGCTCGGTCGTGCAGACCACCGCGCCGCGGATGCCTGCATCCGATACCAATATGTTCGATCCGTTGCCCAGCACCAAAAAGGAAATCTCCATTTGGCGCAGAACATCAAGCGTGTCTGCCAGCTCGCACCTTGTCTTAGGCTGGACGAACAGGTCGGCCGGCCCGCCAATCGCGAATGTGGTATGGCGGCTCATCGGCTCGTCTTCCATAATGTCGATGTCGGGCGCGGCATCGCGTAGTGCTGCGATGCAAGCGTTGATGTGATCCATATTCTCCCTCCGAAACGCTTCTGGAAATGTATGTATATTCAGTATACCACAGCGGCGGGCTGATTTGCTATGTAGAGTCCGTGTTTCGGTTTAATTTTTTTAATAACAACATTATATCAAAATGCACTCAAAAGTGCAAACCAAAAGGCGTCCGCTATGGAACGCCTTTATCCGCTTATATGGCTGATCAATGCGCCGATCAACGCACCCAAACCTCCTCATGTTCGCCACGGCGCGGACGGCCGAGCAGCAGCCGAATCCCCTCAGACGCAGGCAGGCCGTTGTAAAGCACCTCGTACATTGCCTCGGTGATCGGCATGGAAACGCCCTGCTGTTTTGCCAACTGGTAGCCGGCCTCGGTCGCATAATAGCCCTCGACCGTCGCGCCTACCTCCTGCATCGCCTGGCTGACCGTCATTCCCTTACCGATCAAAATGCCAGCGCGGCGGTTTCGCGAGTGCATCGAGCAACAGGTTACGATTAAGTCACCCACACCGGACAGCCCTGCAAACGTCTCCTGCTTTGCGCCGAGCGTCATGCCGAGGCGTGCGATTTCGGTCAGGCCGCGCGTCATAAAAGCAGCCTTGGAATTATCGCCCAGACCAAGCCCATCCGCAATACCGGCGCCAAGCGCAATGATGTTTTTAAACGCGCCGCCCAACTCGCAGCCAATGATGTCAGACGAAGTGTAAACCCGGAAAAATCGCTCGTTCATGAACGCCTCCTGCGTCAACTCGGCCGCCGCACGGCTTTCAGACGCCGCTACAATCGCGGTTGGCACACCGCGCGCGACCTCCTCTGCATGTGTTGGTCCAGTTAGCGCAACGACCGGATTCTTCCCATCCATCACACGGGAGATGGTCTCGGAAAAACGGCAGTAGCCGTTGCTCGCGTCAAGCCCCTTGCCGACGTTGACAATCACCGTGTTCGCGGGCACGATGGAGGCAAGCTGCTCGGCGGTCGAGGCGACCGCGAACGACGGCACTGCCATCACGACAAGGTCGGCCTTAGCTGCGCCCGAAACATCGGTTGTAATCTCGATTCCCTCAGGCATTTTGATGCCCGGCAGCAGTTTTTCATTAGCGCGTGTACGAAGGAGCAGGTCGCACTCTTCTTTCAAATAGGTCCAGGAGCACACTTCGTGCCCGTTCTGATACAACAGTATGGCCAGCGCCATACCCCATCCGCCGGTGCCCAGCATGAAAATCTTCATTTTGCGTTCTCCTCTTCCTCCGGTGTGGATCGCTCGATATTTTTTTTGCTCCGAAAAGAGAATTTATTCTCCTGTCCATGTATCATGCGCATGATGTTGGAGCGGTGCATAAAGATCACTGCCGCCGCCATACCAAACGCCATTGCGCTCAGCACCGGGTCATGGTAGAAAATCGTAATGGTGATCGGAAAGCTGATTGCGCCCATGATCGACCCCAGAGAGATCCACCGGGTGGCTGCCACAGAGATGAAAAATAACGCAAAGGCGATCAAAAAGATGCGCCAGTCAAACAGCGCCAGCATGACCGCGCCGACCAGCACACCCTTGCCGCCGCGAAAACCAAAGTACAGTGGGAACATATGTCCAAGTATGACAAATATACCCGAGACCAGTTTGCCAAGCGGTCCGGCCAGCAGCATGCCGATCGAAACTGCCGCCGCACCCTTGGCAATATCGCCTAACAGCACAAACAGCGTTCGCGCCGCCCCCATAGTGCGGTAGGCATTGGTAAGGCCGGCGTTTCCGCTGCCATAGTCACGAATGTCCCTGCCCATCGTCACTTTGCTAACGATGATCGCAAAGCTGAGCGATCCAAGCAGATACGCGCATAGCGCAAT
Organism: uncultured Agathobaculum sp.; assembly: GCF_944380985.1. Taxonomy (GTDB): domain Bacteria; phylum Bacillota; class Clostridia; order Oscillospirales; family Butyricicoccaceae; genus Agathobaculum. The sequence goes on from NZ_CALWJJ010000007.1 coordinate 17,679, forward strand.
AATCACAAACCGTGTGATTGTCATAGTCCATTCCCCCATATGTTGTTATCTACCTGCCCCGGGATTATTTTTTATCGCCGCGCTCGCGGATCACCATGCGCACTGGCGTACCGGTCAGCCCGAATACCTCGCGGATCTGGTTTTCTAGATACCGCTGATACGAAAAATGGAACAGGCGCGCATCGTTGCAAAAACAGACGAAGGTCGGCGGGCAGGTTGCAGCCTGCGTTATATAGAAAATACGCAGGCGACGGCCTTTATCAGTTGGCGGCTGCACGCGCGCGGTCGCCTCGGCGAGAATGGAGTTGAGCCGTCCGGTCGGAATACGCATATGGTTTTGTTCGTAAACCTCATGGATGACTGCAAACAGCTTGTCTACACGCTGGCCGGTCTGCGCTGAAATAAACAGCACAGGCGCATAGGGCATATAGGCCAGCCCCTCGCGCACGCGCAGCGTGTATTCCTTCATCGTAGAGCCGTCTTTCTCGACAAGATCCCACTTGTTGACTACGATAATGCATCCTTTACCCGCATTATGCGCCTCACCCGCGATCTTGGTATCCTGCTCAGTCACGCCCTCAGTCGCATCGATCATAATAACGCACACATCCGCACGCTCTACCGCAAGCAGCGAGCGCATAACCGAGTATTTTTCAATGTTTTCGTCCACCTTGCTCTTTCTGCGGATACCCGCAGTATCGATAAAGGTAAACTTGCCGTGCGCGTTGTCCAGATTGGCGTCCACACTGTCGCGCGTCGTGCCTGCAATGTTGGAAACGATCACGCGCTCCTCGCCGAGCACGCGGTTGAGTAAACTCGATTTGCCAACGTTTGGCTTGCCGATCAGCGCAACGCGGATGCGTTCTTCCTGCTGCTCATTCTCATCCTCTGGCGGGAAGTGCTCATATGCCGCATCCAGCAGCTCACCCATGCCATAGCCATGCAGAGCAGAGATACCATACGGCTCGCCAAGTCCCAGGTTATAGAACTCGTAAAACTCAGGCTCGGGCGCACCCGGCTTGTCACACTTGTTGACTACAAGCACAATCGGCTTGCCCGAGCGCAGCAGCATAGCAGCCACATCCTGATCGGCCGCAGTAATGCCCGTGCGCAGGTCGGTGATAAAGAGGATAACATCCGCATGTGAGATCGCGGTCTCCGCCTGAAAGCGCATAAACTGCAAAATTTCATCATCATTATTTGGCTCGATACCGCCTGTATCAATAATGGTAAAATCGCGGCCACGCCAGTCGCTTTCAGCATACAGCCGGTCACGAGTGACACCGGGTGTATCCTCAACGATCGACAGACGTTTGCCTGCCAAGCGGTTAAACAGTTGGCTTTTGCCTACGTTCGGCCGGCCGACGATCGCCACAATTGGTTTTGCCATAGGGGCTTCCTCCTTTTATCGCGCGGATCAGTCCTCAAATATCTTCGCAAGCAGGTCGGCGCCGTCGATCTCGACCGGCACGATCGGCACGCCGATTGCCTTGGAAACCTGTGCCGGCGTATAGTCATCCAGGAACACATCGCCGCCATCGCGCAGCATATTGGCCGAGATGAGCACCCGCTCTCCCAGCGCGCGCCCTTTGAGCTGTGCAATCAGATCCTGCCCGGTGATGAGGCCTGCAACTGAGACACGCTCGCCGAAGAAATCGTTTCGTATCTGCACTACTTTGCCGTTTAAATTATCGCATCTTGCATCCGCCTCGTCAAGCAAAACCGAAAGCGACGGCGCAGCAGCCGCCCCGGTTGCAACCGTAAACGGGCGCGCACTCCGTCCTACATAATCGGGCAGCGCGAGGCGAAACTCCTCCATAAACAGCGGCAGCATGCCGATGCCATTTTCAAACTGTGTAAATTCCTCATAATAGTCTGTATCAGGCAGCGGACGCTCGGCTTTGAGATACAGCTCATCGCCGCACCAGACAAGGTGCGTGCCAAGCTCCTCCACACACTGCTGCGCAAACGGCTCAACAATATCAATGATCGCCCGCGCGCCCTCTTTATCTGTTGCCTCAAGAGGATACAGCCCTTCACGGTGCCTGGTTTGTCCGAAAGGCACAACCGATATGGTTTTTACTGCGGGATAGAGCTTTTTCAGATCATGCAGCGAACGGCGCAGCTCATCGCCGTCGTTTAACCCTTTGCAGATAACCAGCTGGCAGTTCATCGTAATGCCGCCTTCAGCAAAGCGGTCCATGATTTTAAGCGACTCGCCCGCACGCCTGTGCTGCAACATTTTGACGCGAAGATCCGGGTTTGTCGTCTGCACCGAGATATTGACCGGCGAGATGCGCATGCGTATCATGCGATCGACATCCGCCTCCGATAAGTTGGTCAACGTAATATAGTTTCCCATCAAAAAGGACATACGTGCATCGTCATCCTTAATATAGAGGGTACGGCGCATGCCTTTGGGCAGCTGGTCGATAAAGCAAAACACGCATTTGTTGGAGCATTGCTTCATCTTATCCATCAGGTAATGCTCAAAATTCAGGCCGAGCGGCTCGCCCGCCTGCTTTTTTATGCGCACCTCGCGTATGGTCGCGCCGTCCTGTCCGAGTATCTGAAGCGTCAGGCGCTCGTCATAGCTATAAAATTTGTAATCGAGCACATCACGGATCGCTACGCCATCGATCTGAATCAGCGTCTCCCCTGCTTGCAGTCTCGCGTGCGCTGCCGGACTGTTCTCATCTACGCTGGTAATCTTCGCTGCCATTGTATCCCTCCCCTCAGTTCACATCCTTTGTTATGCGCACCACATCAGCGCGCACGCTCCTCTATTTAACCCGCACAATAGCAGATGGAGCAAAACGAAAAAAATGGAGAAGCCGTCTGCCGCCTTCTCCATTTCCTGTTTCTGATTTCGCCTTACGCTTCCTTGGCGACAACCTGACGGCCGTTATAATGGCCGCAGTTCTTGCACATTCTGTGCGCCAGCTTCATCTCACCGCACTGCGGGCACTTTACCATGCCGGGCAGGGAGAGCTTCCAGTGGGAGTTACGGCGCTTATCTCGACGGGCCTTGGATACCTTTCTCTTCGGTACTGCCATGGTGGATACACCTCCTACTCTTTCTTCATATATTACTCGGTTAATGTTCGCCCTTGTCTGAACGAAGCAGGGCGCGCAGCGCAGCAAATCGGGGATCAAACTGCTGCGTTTCACAGCCGCAGTCGACCGTATTGCGGTCGGCGCCACAGTGCGGGCAGAGGCCTTTGCAGTCCTCCTTGCACAGATAAGTCATCTGTACCTGCAGGATCAATGCCGGCACCAATACGTCCGCAGGATCCACGCTGTCACCGGTCAGCACGAAAAGATCGTCCTCTTCCTCAGCCTCGCTATCATCTGTCAATACGGTGTCCACCTCAGCTGTCAACAGAATATCAAGCGGTTTGAGACAGCGTGCGCAGGCTGTGGAATAGATCGCTTTGATCGTTCCTTTGAGCCGCAAGACACCGCTTTCGTTAGAAACCTCGCCGCTGATCTGGACAGGGCCTTGGAACGGCTTTGCACCATAAAGCACTTCTTCCCGCAGGTCAATTTTTTCATTAAACTGGATAGAAGCATGGTGAGAAGCTGTCAACAGTTTTAAATCAATCTTCATGTCAACCTCACATGGTACTAAGATAGTATACTACAAGTAATCTTGCTTTGTCAACCAAAAAATGCACGTCGTTTCTCGTTTTCCCAAGCTTTCGCGCATGGCGTTTGCCTCTTCCCTTTTTGAGTACAATGCAGTATACTGAAAACATACAATATGCGCGAGAAAAGGAAGCTTTACTTTGAAAGAATATTATATCACAAAAAACGACAGTGGACAACGCCTGAACAAGTTTCTCGAAAAAGCGGTGCCGCGCCTGACCGGCGGCATGATGCACAAATACTTGCGCCTCAAACGCATCAAGGTCAACGGCCGCCGCACCGAAGCTGCCTACCGCCTGCTTGAGGGCGACAAAATCCAGCTTTACCTCAACGATGAATACTTTGAAGCCCCGCAGGAAAAAGAAGCGTTTCGCAGCATCGTACAGCCGCGGGTGCGCATCGTCTATGAGGATGTGCACATCCTGCTGGCGGACAAACAGCCCGGCATGGTCGTCCACGCGGACGAACGCGGCGATGCCAATACACTGATTGCGCACATCCAAGCCTATCTCTATCAATCGGGCGCGTGGCAACCAAACGATGCCGCCTCCTTCACCCCCGCCTTGTGCAATCGCATTGACCGAAACACCGGCGGCATTGTTATCGCCGCCAAGACGGCGGAGGCGCTGCGTATTCTCAATGATAAAATTAAGGAGCGCGAGCTTGAAAAGCGCTATCTTTGCATTGTACATGGCCGGCCGCAGCCGGATGAAGGGCTGATCGAAAACTATCTTCGGCGTGACGAAAAGCGCAAGCGGGTAACGCTGCACAAGACCCGTGTGCCCGGCGCCAAGACCGCGCGCACGCGCTATCGCACGCTGGCGTCCGCAGGGCGTCTATCGCTCGTTGAATGCGAGCTGCTCACTGGACGCACACACCAGATTCGCGCGCACATGGCCTCCATTGGTTGTCCGCTTTTGGGCGATGGAAAATATGGCACAAACGAGTTAAACCGCCCTTATGGCGAGAGTAGTCAGGCGCTGTATGCCTATCGACTTACGTTCCGCTTTACTAAGGATGCAGGCGCACTTGCCTATCTAAACGAAAAAAGCTTTACCATGCGCGACATTCCATTTGTCAAAAAATACTTTCCCGGCTTTGTGCTATAAAAAACTCCGGCATAAGCCGGAGTTTTTTTACAATTTGATTTTTATCCCTCTATACTCGTATACACCTTGCCCGGTTCAAGCGATATGCCCTTGACAGCCGCAAGCTCGGACACGGTTACAAATGCATAAGTCTTGTCTGTACGGCTTTGCAGTTCATCAATCGCGGCAAGCACGCCCTCGATCGTGCCATCATAAAGGTCGTGCATCAGAATGATCGCCCCATCCTGCGCCTGATCCAAAATATTTTGTTTAACGCTCTCGGGATCGGTCTTTGTCTTCCAATCCAGCGTATCGACATCCCAGTTGATGATGGGCAAGCCAAGTTCCTTCATCACGGCTTTTACCCTGTCATCATAGGCGCCACCCACCGGACGCATCACGGTGGGCCGTGCGCCGCAGTACTGCTCGATCAACCGACTGTTGGACTCGACCTCCTCACGGATCTCGGCCTCGCTCAATGCGGTCAGCATCTGCATCGGATGGTTCATCGTATGGTTGCCAAGCTCATGGCCCTCCGCCAGATAGCGGGAGCAATGCGAATTAAAATCTTTGATACGGTAGCCGCACATAAAGAAAGTCGCGTGCGCGCCGCGTTCCTTAAGCCCGTCGAGCAGGGTTGCGGTCATGCCATTCGGATAGCCGTCCTTTACACCGGTCGGGCCATCGTCAAAGGTCAGCGCAATGTAAACATCTGCGTCCGGGATGTCCTCACTGATTGCCTCGGCCAGGCCGCCTGTCATGGTGTTAAGGTAGGCTTTCTGGCTGTCATAGCCCTCAAGCGGCATATCGGTAAAGGCATATGTTCCTTCGCCGAGATCCGTGTAGTATTTACCAGTCAGCACGGCGAATAGCTGCGCCGACACATAAAATTTGCCGGACTCCCCATCCTGATAGACGCTGATCTCGCCGCCTTTGGTGCGCTCACCGTTCACCTTTACCTTGCCGTCGGTACGGATGGTGGCGTCAATGCCGTTATAGGTAACTGTCCATTCTTCTTTGCCATCGAACAGAGCGGTACCGCCAAGCGAGGCCATTGCAGCCTTGAGCGGCACATACCGCGTGCCATCCTGTTCAATCGCTGCGCTGCCGCGTTTGCCCTGCTCCTCGGACATCCTTTTATTCAGGCCGTCCGCAACGAGCATGTCTGAATCCGTGCGCATCAGTATGCTGCCGGCTGAAACCTGCTTGGTCGACGGACCAAGTGCTTTCAGCGCCTGCGCTGTGATGCCATCAAGCTTTTGAGCGTCCAGCTCCTTCTTGGATTGAGAAACGATCACAAGGTCGCCCTGCTCCGGACCGACTTCTCCAACTTGCCACGAAAAAGCCCGGCATACATCTGTTACTGGAACAAATGTCAGACCGTTCTTTAACTCTGGCGCGGCGGAGAGCGTCTGGTTCTGATCGTTAAATGTCAGCATAGCGCTTCCCACCTGTATGTGCGCAGTATTGTTTTTATAAGCAAGCGTTGCCGCAGTGCCGTCGTTGTTCCAGGACAGTACAAGACCCAGATTTTCACACAGCGAATCGAGCGGAACAAGCGCTACGCCGCTTGCGTTGCGATAGGGCGCAGAGCCAAGTTCGACCGTTTTATCATCCTGAAAGGCACGGCTGTTGCCCATTTGATAGACCAGCTGGTTTTGATCTCCACCAAAAACCGCGCCGGAAATCCCCTTTGAAATCTGAAATGCAACCGGTATCGCAATGATAATAACCAGAACTAGCGCAGCAAGCACCCCATAATGACTGTTGCGTCGACGACGGCGATAACGCCGGTACGCCGGTTGGCGTTGCATTATCCGTTCATCCCTTCCTACTTTTTATATATCTCTAATAATATATTATAGCGATCCAATCCTATAAATAAAGTTACATTCCCGTTAATTTATTGTATTCCTACGCAAATCGCTTCGTCTAGCAGCTGTACGCCCACACCGAGCAAGTGTGGACCGACATACGAGCCAAGCGTACAGTCGATCTCCCCCTCAAGGAAATACCGAAAGTCGGGCAGGGCTTTTTGCGCCCCGCGCCGAATTGCCACTAGTTCGTCCAGGCAATCCCCATGCGCGGCTGCTAGGTTATATGTTGCATCCGGCGACACAAGCGCCGCTGTCATCTGCACCATTTTTCCATAGCCGCTTTCCGGCCACGCACCTTTGCCACATTGACCAGCTCACCCTCAGCTGTAAAAGAGAGGATCGGCTTAATTTGCAGCAGCGTTCCTGTTACCGCCGAAATTTTTCCGATCCGCCCGCCTTTTTGTAGATATTCCAACGTATTGACGCAAAAAAACACATAGGTATTTCGAATAAGATACGGGATAGCCGCGATAAGTTCATTCCACTGCCACCCCTGCTCAATCCACCGAGCTGCCTGAATCACTGTCATGCCGATGCCAAGCGAGCCACTTCGCGAGTCAAATACAGCCGCCTCCAGGCCGACTGTCTGCTCGCAGATCAGCCGTATCAAATTGCAGGTTCCGCTAAGTCCTGCCGACAGGTGGATCGCAAGCACCTTTGTATAACCCGCCTTTTTAATTTGCTCAAGCACCCTTTCAACCGCATCGCCGCTAGGCAGCGTGGTCTTTGGCATCTCGTGCGGCAGACGATGATACACCTCAGCCGGTGTGATGTCGATACCGTCAGCATATTCGCCATCTGAAAAAATCAGTTTAAGTGGCACAATATAAATATCATACTGCTTTTGCAGCGCTGCCGGAATATCCGCGCAGGAATCTGTCAGCAGTGCGATCTTCTGCTTATTCATATCATTTTCCTTTATAGTTCCTCTCCCGCACTCCAGTTGATTAGGTGTGGAGACGGCTCGGGCTTATCTTGTCCGGGCGGCTGGACCTTGACGCCGAAAAAGTCATACCACTGGCCGCAAACGTCACATTGCCATGCCAGTGCCGCAGTCTCGTCCATAATATAGATTTCATTTCCACATTGACAGGTCAGGATCGTCATTTTTTCCCTTCTTCATCCTTTAACGGAGCCATTTAATTTATATAAATTAGTATATCATATTGCTTGAAAAATGTCGATATGCGCCACGAGCAATGCAGCTATTTTTTTGCGTCAAAGCCGCCTAAAAAGGCGGCTTTGGCTCTGTTTTCTCTTTTGGCGGTTAGTCGGAGGGAATATCCCCTTCCCGGAACAGGCTTACCTGAATGTTGCTATACAGGAAACCGTCGCCTGTGCTGACGATTTGCAGCGTAGACGGCACAGTCGAAACCGCGATTGGCACATTAAAGGACTGATTGACAACGTCGCTTGAAGTGTGGAAGGTCTGCTGTGTCGCCGCACCAGTCACGGTGACGCCATTTATCTCCGGCACAGTCGAAACATTGAGCGGAAAATTCACATTGCTTCCCGGTGCAAAGCTACCGTTGAATGATAGCGTATATACGCCAGGCTGGTTGATCGTGATATCTGTGCTGTTGTTGGCGTGGCTGACCGCTGTACCATATACCAACGCATTACGGTCAAATATTAGAGCGGTCTGCCCTGCACCCGGCTGCGGAGGAGTCGAGTAAGCAGATAGCAGCTGAACCGGCTGCGCACTGCCGGTTGCACCCGTTGCACCTGTTGCGCCTGTTGCGCCGGTGATACCAGTCACACCAGCAGGGCCGGTTGCGCCGGTTGCACCTGTCGGACCGGTGGGGCCGGTAACGCCTGTTGCACCTGTCGGGCCGGTAGGACCAGTAACGCCCGTTACGCCTGTCGGGCCGGCAGGGCCGGTAACGCCTGTTGCACCTGTCGGGCCGGTAGGACCGGTAACACCCGTTACGCCTGTCGGGCCGGCGGGGCCGGTAACGCCCGTTGCACCTGTCGGGCCGGTAGGACCGGTAACACCCGTTACGCCTGTCGGGCCGGCAGGGCCGGTAACGCCTGTTGCACCTGTCGGGCCGGTAGGACCAGTAACGCCCGTTACGCCTGTCGGGCCGGCGGGGCCGGTAACGCCCGTTGCACCTGTCGGGCCGGTGGGACCAGTAACGCCCGTTACGCCTGTCGGGCCGGCAGGGCCAGTGACGCCTGTTGCACCTGTCGGGCCGGTGGGACCAGTAACGCCCGTTACGCCTGTCGGGCCGGTGGGGCCGGTTGCACCCCTCGTACCAGTCGGGCCGGTACAGCCGGTAACACCCCTTGCGCCTGTCGGGCCGGTCGGGCCGGTAACGCCTGTTACACCCGTCGGGCCGGTGGGGCCGGTGGGGCCCGTTGCGCCTGTTGGGCCGCCGGCAGGGCCGGTCGGGCCGGTTGCACCAGTAGCACCCGTCATACCCGCAGGACCGGTTGCTCCAGTAGCGCCTGTAGCGCCCATCATACCCGCAGGACCAGTTGCCCCGGTCGCTCCGGTGGCGCCGGTCGGGCCGGTAGAACCAGTAGGGCCAGTTGTGCCACGCGGTCCCATTGGGCCGCGCTCGCCGCGAAATCCGCGCGGCCCCATCGGGCCGGTCGGTCCGGCAGGACCGGTCGCACCAGTAGCGCCGCAGCATCCCTCGCAGCATTTATCCATCCAATCGTCAGACGGGCAATCCCTGTCATCCCGTCCACCGAATCGGGAGCGATGATACATATCGTTCTTCCTTTCAAGGAATTTGCCAAAGCAATAGGCTCCGGCACTTCATCCTATGCCTCGACCGACCCAGCTGACACCCCGGCCTCCTTTTCGGCAAAATAGCGGCGGTTGTATGCTACTGCCTGGGAAGACGGCTGATAGATCGCTGCACGCTCATTCCAGATTGCCGCCTGCGCTCGATCCCCCATTCGATCACAGCAGACACACAGCCCGAGGCACGGCACATATCCATAGCAGGGCTGATAGACAAACCCACCGCGTTCGGGATGGCAGGGTGCGTGCAGTGCAGCTCGATACCAGAACGCCGCTTGCTCGATCTGGCCATCCTCCAACGCGAGTGAGCCAAGCGCGCAGCAGGTTTCTCCCCGCGGGTAATCAATGGCAAACGAGCGCACAAGCGCGTGCCTTGCCTCTTCCCTCATGCCCGATGCAAGCAAGCATTCGGCTAAATTACGGCAGGCTTCAACCCGGTTTTCAACCCAGCCATCTGGCCGATCTAAAAAATCTGTAAATGCCTGTATGGCAGCCTGGTACTGCCCATCAGCCATTAACTCACGCGCATAGTAAAATTGCGCGCGGGTATCAAGTTCTTCACCATGCGCCAGGATATGCTCATAGATTTGCAGGTTGCGCCTGCTACCGCCGCCTGTTTCCGGCTTTTTGTGACTAACCGCCGCATCGCGGTAAATCACCCTGCCCGACGGCACAATACACTCATGCACCGCACCCTGCCAGCAAAATCCCGACGCGCGGCGGAGCAGCCGTTCCCTGTAATAAGTAAACGACGGTCTGCCCTGTTCATCAAACGCCGTGTGATACGGCAGCATTACAACGTCTACTTGACCATCCAGCTCATTCTTGACCTGCAAAAAACGTTCTCTGTCCATGGGTTCGATCACATCGTCCGCGTCGAGCCATAAAATATAGTCCATGGACGCCTGTGCAAACGAGTAATTGCGCGCGGCTGCAAAATTATCGCACCATGCAAATTCCCGCACGATTCCATATGTCGCAGCAATCTCCTTTGTGCGATCTGTTGATCCGGTGTCTGTTACGATAATCTCATCCGCAATTTCCCGTACGCTGTCCAGGCAGCGGGCGAGTACCGCCTGCTCATCCCGAACAATCATGCATAGACTGATGGTTGCCATAAAAACTCCCTCCCGCTCAGCCTATGCCGCCTCGTGCAGATTGGATACCCAGCAGTTCCACTGTAAAATTTTGCAACAGGTTTGCCAAATTCCGCGTCTGATCTCTATTTTTTTCCATAAGAATGCTTTATAATAAAATGGAAATAAATGTTATCCGGAGGTACCTGTTATGAACGAAGCCTATCGGGATGCACTGCTACATGTTGACAGTTATGGCCCGATCTTCATGTATGCGACCCATAAAGATCTAACCACAGCGCCACGCCATATCGTCCGCATGACAGAGCCAGTTGATCCGCGCGTGCTGCTCGCGGCGGTGCGCACCGCGCTTGATCGGTATCCGCAGTTTGCCCTTGGCCTGACCCGCGGTGAGACCCAATATTACTATCACTTTCTCACAAAGCCGCCCGTTGTGTTGCAGATGGAGGATATTTCGCCCTATTACATTGGCTCGGACGATACCAACGGCTATTTATTCCTCTGCGGCTACAAGGACAGCACTATTTATCTGGAATACCAGCACTGCACCTCGGACGGGCGCGGCTTCGACGAGTTTATCCGTACCATATTATACTATTACCTACGCGGTATGGGACATCAGGTCGAGCCAGGCCGCATCCGCACCAATCAAACCGCGTTCGTGCCACAGGACTGCGAAGACGGCTATCTGCGTTTGCGCGGCATGCCGCAGTCGGACGCCGACCACCATCCTGACGTGCCCTCTTTCCACATGCCCGAATACGACAGCGCGGGCGACGATAACGAGCTGACGACCGAACTGACCATCTCGCTACCACAGCTGCTTACCTACACCAAGCACAATGGCGTCACCCCGATGACCTTTTTGATGACCGCGATCTCTATGGGCATGTACCGCACCTATTACAAGGGAAGCGACCGCCACGAACCCATCATCGCCGAGGTGCCGATGGATCTACGCGCCTATGTCAAAACGACAACCACACGCTTCTTTGTTTCACTGCTTGACCTCCCCTTTTTTTATGAGTACTTCTCCATGCCCTTTCTCGAGGCATGTCAGGCGTGCAAAGCGTATTTTGATACACAGAAAAATCTGCCGCATGCGGTGTTTTGGGCGCTAAAAAACGCAAATCGAGTCTCTAAATCTCACAAGTTGGACATGCCCATCAATGAAAAAGAGCAGATGATGCGTCAGCAGGCGCGCGACTACATCCGCCGTGACAGTTTCATTTTGACCAATATCGGTGAGTTCAAACTGCCGCCCAGCATGGAGCCGTTCGTGCGGGATTATTCCGCCATCCTCCCTTGTGCCTTTCAGCCGTTCGGCATTCTCGTCAGTTCCTATAAGGATACGCTCAAGGTATCCATTTCCCAACGTGATTTCAACTATCATTTGGTGGAGAATATCCGCGCTGTGCTGCGCGAAATAGGCTTTGAAACGACCGCCCTGCCCTATACGTTTCATGTCACCCGCTACGATGGACTGCATCTGGCAAAGAGCTGACCGCCCTGCATGTGAAAAAACAGACCTGAAAACATTTCAGGTCTGTTTTTTCACAATGGATTTCACTCGCGTGAAACGAAATAGATTGCAAAAAATCCGGCTGCGAGACACACAAGGCATGCAACCCACTGGCTGAGGGGCGGCACACCCGGAAAAACCTCAAGCACTGAGGCGAACATAAATCCCAAAATGATGAGATAGGTCGCGCGCGGTCGGCGGGTCATCAGGTTGTCAAGCAGCTTTGTCGTCAGGATGATACCCACGCATAAACCAATAAACAGCGGCAGCAGGAACATGATTTGCAACCCGCTGATGGCCGCCATCGTACTATCGTACAGGCCAAGCATGAGCAGCAGGTAAGAAACGCTGATGCCCGGCAGAACAAGCGCCGCCGCCGCGATCGCGCCTGCTATCAATAGATAGACCAACTGCCCCGCGCCACCAGCTGACTCTCCGCTCTGCCCGGAAGGCAGCAGACCCAGCAGTGCCACAACCGCCATGCCGATCAGGATGTAGATCGGAACATGCCAGGAAAAGCCGGACACCTTAGCCTTGTTGTAGATCATCGGCACGCAGCCAACAACCGCGCCGATAAAGAAGAACTGCGTCGGAAAGGGAAAAATCTCGAGCAGACGCAGCAGCGGCCGCGCGATGATCAGCATGCCAAGTCCCGCTCCAATACAGAACCACAGCAGAAACAGAAAATGCCGTTTTACATCCTTGCGGAAGTTGCTGACTGCCATGATCAGCTTGTCGTAGATCCCCATCATCATGGCCATCGACCCGCCACTCACGCCCGGAATGAGCATGGTGCCGCCAATGACCGCCCCCTTTGCTGCCGTCACTATCATATCTTTCATTAAGCCTTGTGCTCCTTTGTTTTTCTGCCGGCGCATCCGGCGTTTTCATGCGGAACATGGACCGCAACAGACAGGCGCCTTACAAAGGCCGCTCCTGCTTCTTGCGCAGGATGGCATATCTGTCCGCTTCGAACGGAAAAGAGAAATGTACGCGCATCTGCGGCACGTTGAATACTTCCAGCGCCTGCCCATCATCATTTACCATGCCATGTGCGCAAAATACATAGGGCGTTTTGCCCGGCTGAAGCAGCTCAAGCTCCTCGCCGGCGAATATCCGGTTTTTCAGTGCAAATACAGTATGTCCATCCGCATAGCATTCCACTGGCATGCCGACAACCTCGTATTCACGAATATACTGGCTATCACCATACTGCTGCCCAATTTCCCCATCCGGCAGATAAAATCCGGTGTAATACGCGCGATGGCTGACCTTATTTACCTCATCACGGCAAAACTGCGGCAGCGTATAGCCCGCCGGATCTTGCCGGTAGGCGTCGATCGCAGCGCGGTATGCTCCCGTCACGCAGGCGGCATAGTAGGCCGTTTTGTTGCGGCCCTCGATTTTAAACGAGTCAATCCCAGTCTCTATCAGCTCCGGAATATGCTCGATCATGCACAGATCCTTGGCGTTATACAAGTAAGTGCCGCGCTCATCTTCTTCGACCGGAAAATATTCGCCCGGCCGTTTTTCCTCCATCAGCACGTAGTTCCACCGGCATGGCTGGGCGCACGCGCCGTGATTGGCGTCGCGCCCCGTCATATACTGCGAAATCAGGCATCGCCCCGAATATGAGATACACATTGCACCGTGCACGAACGCCTCAATCTGAAGCGTTTTGGGCGTCTCATCGCGGATAACAGCTATCTCTTCAAACGACAGCTCACGCGCGAGCACCACACGCTCAGCACCAAGATCCGCCCAGAAATTCGCCGCCTCAGCATTGAGGATGCTGGTTTGCGTCGAGATGTGCAGCGGCACCTTAGGCGCATATTTTTGCGCCATACGAATGACGCCAACGTCCGCCACGATCAGCGCGTCTGCGCCAACATCCTGTGCAAGCTCCAGATAGCCCGGCAGCGCAGGCAAGTCGCGGCCGGACGGCATGATATTGACCGTGAGGTAGCACTTTACGCCGCGGGCATGCGCATAAGCAATGCCCTGGCGCAGTGCGTCATCGTCAAAGTTGGTAGCAGCAGCGCGCATACCGAACCGCTGCCCTGCCATATACACCGCATCCGCGCCATAGGCGATGGCAAAGCGCATCTTTTCCAAATCGCCCGCCGGGGCGAGCAGCTCCGGCCGTCTATTCATCGCTTCCCTCCGCTGCCGCAGCCGCCTGTGCCGCGTCCGAGGCCGCAATATTCGCCTGGTGCTCCTCGTAGCTATTGGCAAACAGATGCGTGCCATCCGGCATAGCTACATAGTAGTAGTAATTGTGCTCTTCCGGATAAGCCGCCGCATAGAGCGAAGCATAGCCCGGGTTGCAGATCGGTCCGGGCGGCAGGCCCTCGTGCAGATAGAGGTTATACGGCGAACTTGAGTTGAGATCTTCCTCGCTCAGCGTGCCGCTTACGCGGCCGAGGCCGTATAGGACAGATGCGTCAATCTGCAAATACGGGAAGGACGAAGCGTTGTTCAAACGGTTGTAGATGACGCCCGCGATGGTCGCGCGCTCCTCATCCACACGAGCCTCGCGCTCAATCAGTGAAGCCACAGTCACGATCTCGTGCATCGTGCGATCGAGCGCTTCTGCCCCCGCCTGGATCTCCTCATCATACTTATCATCAAAGTTGTTAAGCATGGTGTTGATCGTATTGCGGACAGTCGAATTACCCTTGTAGATCTCATAGGTATCCGGGAACAGATACCCTTCCAGCCATCCCTCTTCTGCGGGCAGCTCGCTTTGCAGGAAATCATGCCGGAAAGCATAGTTGTTTAGCTCTTCATCGAGCGCGTCCTCGGTGCAGACATGCTCGTCCAGCAGCAGCTGCTTGATCTGCGCAACCGTATACCCTTCGGGTATGGTGATGGTTGTGGTCTCCGTACTTGACATATTGACGAGCGTATCAATAATCTGGCCATAGTCCATATTGGGGTTAAGCGCATAGCTGCCAGCAAGCACGCCCGCATTGTCGCCCTTTACGCGAACATACAGCTTGAAGATCGTACCGTAGCTGATTACGCCCTCATCGTCCAACTGGTCGGCAAGTTCCAGCAGGTCGGTATTTTCTGCAACTGTGATCTCTTTTACCGCATTATCCTTTACAAAGGCAAACACATCGTTTGCGATAAAGATCGCTGCAAGCGAAAGGACGATTGAAACGCCGAGTACTGCAATTACATAGACCATTGTGCCTGCGCAGCCGCTGTTTTTCACACGCCTGCTGCGCCTGCGCGGATAGGCCGGCGGATTGCTCTGCGGCGAGCTGGCCTGCGGCTCCTGATTTACGTTGTTATCCATATTGTCCATGTTTCCACCTCATCGCTTTTATTTTCTGTTATCCGGTTCATCCAAGTATCAGATTTGCCGCAAATGCGAGCGCAAACGCCAAAACGCCAGGATTTTGTATCAGCAGCCACAAATCATACAGCCCCGCGCTTTTTTCGAGATGCGGAACCTGGCCCCGCACCAAAAGGCGCTCAAGCGCACGCAGTGACAGATAGAGAAACAGTAGCAGCATCAGCCCATTGAGCGCTGCAAAATAGTTCCAAATGCCAAAGGCTGCATAGGTATCCGTAACCCAGAGCACGAACACATAGTACAAATTGTTGACCGCATGCGCTATCACCGCCGGCCACACGCTGTCAAAGATATAGGTCAGATATGCATAGACGATGCCGGCAATCAGAGGCCCGGCAAAGTTCATCAAACTACCGTGCAGCATGGCGAATGCCAATCCGCTGAACACCAAGCAAGCGGATGTGCCTACACGGGTGCTGTGCACGGTCATAAGCGCGCCGCGCAGATACAGCTCCTCTACCATGGCCGACAGTACCACAATAACCACAAGCCGCGCGACAAGGCCCAGCGCGGTCTGCGGCGTGCCCAGCGCGGTAGCGGACAGATCAGCGCCCGCAAGCCCTGCAAGCTGATAGATCATCAGGTTGAGAAACAACGACAGCACCGCCAGCGTGATGCCTGCTTTAACCGTCAGCCCAACCGCGCCCCTCGGCAGCTTTTTATATACCAATCGCCTGATAAGCGTCTTTTTCTCCCGCATGGAAAATAACACTATGGCAAACGGCACTGCAAACGAAATCAACTCGGACAGTGCAACCAACACTGCACCACCGCCAAAATATGCAGTCAGCTTGCCAGAGCCTGTCAGCAGGCAAAAACAGACAAACAGTGAAAGCCCGGGCAGCAGCGCAATTTTATTGTTCGTCATATGCGTGTAATACCCGCCTTTCGGTTATGATCCAGTGGCAGCGTTGGTCAAACGGTTCATGCGGCAGATGATCGAGCAGACGCACTTCGGCACAAAGCGCTATGCTAAGCGCTGAAGACCGTGCGAGATAGCGGTCATAATACCCGCCGCCATAGCCCAGCCGAAAGCCTGTCCGGTCACACGCAAGCGCGGGCACGATGATGAGATCAATTTCCTCGGGCGCGACCCGCGGCGCCGACTCGTCCGGCTCTGCTATACCGCGCATGCCCTTGTGGAGCATATCGAGCGATTGGATGCGATGCGCAGTCATATCGCCCTGTGCGCCGCATAGCGGAACGCAGACCGTCTTACCGTCTGCCAGCGCCTGTCGGATGAGTGCATGCGTGTCGATCTCCTGCGGTGTCGCCACATAGGTAAATACGCAGCTCGCGCGGCGATATGCCTCATTTTTCAGCACATGTTCGGTAATGCGTCGGTCGATATCGCTTTTTTCCGCCGCGGGCTGAGAGGCGCGCTGTGCGAGCATATGGCGGCGAAGCTGCTGCTTATTTTCTGACATTATGCACGACTTCGGCCGCGATCTTACGCGCTTTTTCCTCTCCGCAAAGAGCCGAGATCAATGCACAGCCAAAGTCCAGCGCGCCGCCTACGCCGCAAGCCGTGATGATACGACCGTCCACCACGCAGGTGCGCTCAAGCGGCATTGCACCGACCATACCATCCTCCATACCAGGATAGCAGGTCGCCTTGCGCCCATTGAGCAGGCCCATGCCACCAAGGATGACCGAGGGCGCAGCGCAGATCGCAGCTACATACTTACCCTCGTCATAGCACTTTTGCACCGCATCGATCACACGCTTGTCTGCATACAGATTGGTCGTGCCCGGCATACCGCCCGGCAGCACGATCATATCGGCGATGTTCCAGTCTGCCTCGTCCATGGTAATGTCGGTTTCAATGCCGATGCCATGCGAGCCTGGCACTATTTTGCTGGTCACGCCGACAAGCTTTGCCTCCACGCCCGCGCGGCGCAGCAAATCGACTGGTGTCAGCGCCTCCACCTCTTCAAATCCTTCTGCCAGCAGCACATATACCATTTTCAACACCCTTTCAGTTGAGCATCAGATTCATATATCCAAACGGCGCATGCCGTTCTTCCTCATACCATTTGATACAGCCGAGCGTGGCGCCCTGCCCACTGCCGGTTACCGTTAAAGATGCCCTGCCCAACATGTGCAGCAGGCCCTGCTCCTGCGCGCCCGTCAGCCCGATCGCTTCCTGCGCGCTGTCCTCCCAGCAAAACGCATAGGCGGTCAGACGGCTGCCGTCAAACCATCCGTATACGCCCCTGCCGATCGCATCAAACATTGCGATCTGCTCCTGCCAATCGCGCTCTTCGCGTACAATGCGGCAGACGGGCGTCTTTTGCTCATACACCAGAGCAAGCTGCGGAATATCCGCCACAGTCAGGCGCGTCGGCGACGCGCCCGGCTCTCGCTGCACGATCTCCCGCTTTTCAACCCGAAAAAACGGACGATAGCCAAACGGGCGGTAAAAATCAAACAGCCATGGCTCCGCCGGTATCAGCGTGGTAGCTGCCCGCCCTGCTGCGCGGTCAATCGAAAAAGACTGCTCGAGCAGGCGCGCCATATGCCCCTTGCGCCGGTGCGCCGGATCGGTGCACGCGCCGTAGATATAGGTGATGCTCCGGCTGCCGCCGTCCACCATCAGGCGGCATGGCAGCATCTGCACCATCGCGCAGAGTACTTCGTTCTCGCAAGACAGCAACGTGACCGACGGATCAAAATAATGCGAAAAAAAATAATCGTTAAAGCCGCCCTCGTCAGGAAAGCAGGTCTCCCACAGCGCGCGGATGCGGGGCGTATCCTCCCGCCGGGCAAAGCGAATCACGCCTGTCCTCCCTTAGGCACCGCCGTATATTTTACGCCGCGCATAGCCGGATAATAAGACTTCTTCGCCTTACGCAGGCCTTCAAGCCCGAGATCCTCCTCGCGGTTGACATATTCCACATCACCGCAGTTGTGCAGCACAAACTGCTGATTTATCATCTGGTATGCACCTGGGATGGAGTGATCCGCTTTTTCAATCTGCACAACATAGAGATCGGGCGCCGCCTTACAGCCAAATGTAAACGCGATCACCTCTCCATCTAGCCGCAGCAGGCCGCCGCGCAGGTTCAGCCTGTCAAAATAATGCAGCGCCTGCACGATCGCGCAGGTCTCACCCTGAAAATCCCGATTTTCCGCGCAGCCGTTTTGCTTGCACCAGCGAATGTGATAACCAAACGCATCCTTGGTATTCTGCCCGGTCATATCCTCGTAGCTCCAGCGGCCCTCGTAGGCAGCCTTAAACCGGTTGACAAGGTTGCGCTTGCTTTGCAATTTCTTGCCCGAAAGCGTGCGTAATTTTTCAGCCAGATAGATGTAATCGTCGCCATCCTCACTGTCATGGATAAAATCATATTTGCCCGGACGCACAGCTTCGATCCGCTCGATCATAGGCTCGGCAACCGACACGATGCGCAGCGGAATACCGCGCTCGGTCGCGTCCGCCTCAAGCGCATCCAGCGCATCCCCGAGATTGCCCTCACCGATCGGGGCGAGATAGCAGTCCGGCCCGCCGTCAAGCGGCGTCATCCGGACAAGCGCAAAGCCGTTTCGAAAACAAATCTGCGTCGCGTAGTGGTTGCGCCACATATACATATCTACAAAACAATGTTCACACAAATAATAGTTATAATGCGCACTGCAGGCTTCAAACTCCTGCTTGTCCTCCATGGAGATTTCACGAAATGGTAGTAGCATAAAATATCCTTTTCCTCACTCCCGAACCGCTTTCCGCAGTTCCATATAATGCGCGCGCACAGCGGCTGCTCGGCCGCAGCACATTTTCCCTTCGCTGCATGCGCCGTCCACGCATGCCGGTCCGCTGTGCGAGAACAGCGTCGGCGCAACGGCATAGACCAGCTTGTACATTTCCTCAGCCAGCGCGCGGATCTCCCACTGCGCGCGCTCGCAGCAACGCAAACGGAAGAAATTGCGCAGACTGCGCACGTTAGCGCTCATCACAACACGCGTGGTGCAGGCATTGGGCAATACATACCGCGCATCCTCGATTGCGTGCTTTTCCGCCTGGCTGCGCGCTTTTTTCTCGGGCACGCCCTGCGCAAGAAGCTCCTTGACGTAGCCCTCCATCAGCGCCTCAGTCAGCGCCTCGTAGATGCGCTGATCCTCCTCCATCGCCCGGATAAATTGTTCCCGCGCCGCGGGAATCTTATCAATCGCGGGAGGCACGATGTATTCAAACCCCTTCTCGCGCACATAGCGCTGGCTCTGCACGGAAAACGACGCCATGCGGTGCCGTGTCAGCTGCGCGAGCAGAGAGCGGGATACCCCCTCAATCGCAAAGGTGAACGAAACGTGCTCAACCGGGCTTTCATGCCCGATCTCGGCAAGCATGTTGACAAAGCTTGTCGTCTTTTCCTCCGTGAGCCCTTCTAGAACGCTGTCCACATCAGTTGAAGAATAGCAGTTTTTGGCGGCTGCCGCAACCAACTTTTCCGGGTCCGGTGTGTGGGCAAGCAGCTTTACTTTCATTCCTTATTTCCCCTTTCTGCCAAACAGGCGCTCGCGAATGACAAGCAGCAGGAACTTGGGCAGTTTCATCATCCGCCCGATGCGGCTGGGCTGCTTGAGAAGGCGGTAAAACCACTCAAGGCCAAGCTTTATGAAAATATCCGGCGCACGTCGGGCAACGCCCGCAAAAATATCCAGCGAGCCGCCTAGTCCGCACAAAAGCGTTGCGTGCATTTCGTCAATATGATCGGCCATGAATTTTTCCTGCTTGGGCGCGCCAAGGCAGACAAACACCGCATCCGCTCCGCCGCAGCGGTTGACCGCGTCGACCGCCTGCTGCGGATCGGTGAAATACCCATCATGCGTGCCCGCTATCACAAGGCCGGGATATTTGCTGCACAGGTTTTTTCCCGCCTGCTCGGCTACACCAGGCTTTGCTCCCAGCAAGAAGAGACGCATCCGCTCCCTTGCCATTGCAGCGGCCAGATGCTCGGCAAATTCGATGCCGGCAACCTTTCCGCGCAGCTCTTCGCCCAGCAGCCTTGCTGCATAGATGATTCCAATGCCATCCGGCAGTATCAGCGCAGCATGGTTGATGATCTCTTTATACTCGCCGTTTTGGCGGCACAGGTCGACAATCTCCGGATTGGGCGTTACCACATATCCTTTTTCGCGTGCGCGTAAGCGGGTCATCGCAGATTCTATCGCTTGCTCCATCGTTACATCATGGAAATGTACGCCCAATATAGAAGCGGTCTTCATGCTTGTATCTCCTAATGCTCTACTTTGTCATCCAACGGTTAAGATTACAAATCTCTCTTATTATAGCGCACACGCCGCCAAATCTCAAGCCCACGCGGTATAATTCTGGCTGATTCGGAAAAATGATGTAAAAAGCCAGGCAAAATGCCTGACTTTTGTTGTTTTTCATTCCTTTTTATCCTCATCTTTGTCCTCATCTTTTTTCCCTGTGCTGCCGCTATGCGTCCGGTGTGAAAGCACTTCATTTAGATAAACCGCAAGACCGGTGCACAGTATGCCCTGCACCAGTCCCTCAAACAGCGCCGCGGCCCAGTTAGCAAAATCACCGTATCGCGATACTGCGGAAAGGCAGGCCAGCGCGATGCCGCAGGCGGTCAGCGCAAGCGGGATATACTGGTTTGGAAAGCGTTTGACAACCTTGAGTGCACGCCCCAGGCAGTAGAGGACGGCAGCCAGGATGGCATAGTCCGCCTGGATATATTGCGTAATCTGCTCCATGGGCATTCACCTCCGCCTCATTTTATGCGGCGAGGCGCGAAAAGGCGTATAAGAAAAAGCGCAGGACAACTGTCCTGCGCTTTTGCACAATCGAATATTTTATATCTGCGCGCAGATCAGCGCGCCCATCTCACTGGTGGACAACACCTTTTCGCCTTTTTTCGCGATGTCCGCCGTACGGTGGCCGGCGTCGAGCACAGCCTCGACCGCGTTTTCGATTGCGGCCGCCTCGGCCATCAAGCCGAAGGAGTAGCGCAGCATCATTGCGCAGGACAGAATGGTCGCGATCGGGTTGGCGATACCCTTGCCTGCAATGTCGGGCGCCGAGCCGTGGATCGGCTCGTACATACCTTTACCAGTCTCGTTGATAGAGGCCGAGGGCAGCATGCCGATCGAACCAGTGATCATCGAGGCTTCGTCCGACAGAATATCACCGAACAAGTTGCCGGTCACAATCACATCAAACTGCCCCGGGTTGCGCACGAGCTGCATCGCGCAGTTGTCGACATACATATCCTCGTATGCAACCTCGGGATAGTCATTCTTGATGCGGTGCATGGTTTCACGCCAGACACGGCTAGTCTCTAGCACATTTGCCTTGTCGACCGAGCAGACCTTTCTGCGCCGCTTCATCGCCATCTCAAAGGCGCGGCGGCCGATACGCTCAACCTCGTAGACCGAGTAATTCATATCGTCCGCGCCAGTTTCGCCCCAGCCTTTATCGCTCTCACGGCGGTAGTGCCTGCCAAAGTACACATCGCCGGTCAGCTCGCGGCAAACCAAAATGTCAAATCCGTCTCCGATGATTTCGGGCTTGATCGGGCACGCGCCGGCAAGCGCCCTGTGCATCTGCGCCGGACGCAGGTTGACAAACAGGCCGAGCGCCGCGCGCAGGCCGAGCAGCGCCTTTTCCGGCCGTTTTTCGCTCGGCACCTCATCCCACTTCGGACCGCCCACCGCGCCGAGCAACACCGAGTCCGCATTTTTACAGATTGCAATGGTCTCCTCGGTCAGTGGAACGCTGTTTGCATCAATCGAGCAGCCGCCCGCAAGCACTTGCTGGTAGTGAAAAGTGTGGCCATATTTTTCACCCACCTTGTCGAGCACTTTCATCGCCTCAGAAACGATCTCGGGGCCGATACCATCGCCCTTAACTACCGCAATATTGTATTCCATCGGTGGTTATACCCCTCTCTCCCTGAGCGATTTCAAAAGACCGCCCGCCTCTATGATGCGCTGGATAAACGGCGGAAAAGCGGCCGCCTGATAGCTTTCTCCTTTGGTCTCGTTCAAGATAACGCCGGTATCAAAATCGACCGAGACCGTGTCGCCGTCGTCAATGCCGTTTGCCGCCGCTTCACACTCAAGGATGGGCAAACCAATGTTAATTGCGTTGCGATAGAAAATGCGCGCGAACGAAGACGCGATCACGCAGGAGACACCGTTCTCTTTCAGCACCAGCGGCGCATGCTCACGCGATGAGCCGCAGCCAAAGTTGCGCGTGGCTACGACGATGTCGCCCGGCTTCATCTTGCTGACAAATTCCGCATCGATATCCTCCATTGCGTGGGTCGCCAGCTCCTTGGGGTCAGCGATATTCAGATAGCGTGCGGGGATGATGACATCGGTATCGACGTTATCCCCATATTTAAAAACTATGCCCTTTGCATTCATCGTACAACTTCCTCCCTTACTCCAGGTCATCCGGCGCACAGATGTAGCCTGCAACGGCGCTTGCCGCCGCTATGGCCGGGCTCGCCAGATAGATTTCCGAGGTGATGTGGCCCATTCGGCCGACAAAGTTGCGGTTGGTCGTCGAAATCGACCGCTCGCCGTGCGCCAGTATGCCCATATGACCGCCAAGGCACGGGCCGCAGGTCGGGGTGGAAACGATCGCGCCTGCCTGAATGAAAATTTTAGTCAGCCCCTCCTCAATGCACTGGAGATAAACCTCCTGCGTGGCGGGGATGATAATGGCGCGCACATCGGGCGCAACATGGCGGCCCTTCAGTATCTCAGCGGCAACGCGCATATCGTCGATACGGCCATTGGTGCATGAGCCGATGACCGACTGCTGCACCTCGATATGCCCTAGCTCGTCGATGGTCTTGGTATTCTCCGGCAGGTGCGGACAGGCAATCGTCGGACGGAGCGCGGACAGGTCGATCTCGATCTCCCGCTCGTATTCCGCGTCCGGATCGGCCTCGAAGACTGTGATAGGGCGATGCACCCTATCCTTTATGTAAGCCATGGTCTTGTCATCGACTGGGAAAATACCGTTCTTTGCACCCGCTTCGATCGCCATATTGCAGATGGTGAAGCGATCGTCCATCGATAGTGAGGAAACGCCTTCGCCTACAAACTCCATTGACTGATATAACGCGCCGTCCACGCCGATCTTTCCGATGATATGCAGAATAACATCCTTGCCGGACACCCATGGGCTGAGCTTGCCCTTGAGGGTAAAGCGGATCGCGCCCGGCACCTTGAACCACGCTTTGCCGGTCGCCATGCCCGCGGCAAGGTCGGTCGAACCGACGCCGGTCGAAAAGGCACCCAGCGCGCCGTAGGTGCAGGTATGGCTGTCCGCACCGATAATCAGCTCACCCGGCGCGGTCAGGCCCTTTTCAGGCAGCAGTGCATGCTCGATACCCATGGCGCCGACATCAAAAAAATTAACAATATGATGTTTTTTGGAAAATTCGCGGCATGTCAGGCACTGCTCGGCGGATTTAATATCCTTATTCGGCGCAAAATGATCCATGACGAGTGCGACCTTGGTGTTGTCAAACACCTTGTCAAAACCCGCTTTCTCCATTTCACGGATTGCGACCGGACCGGTGATGTCGTTGGCGAGTGTCAGATCGACATCTGCCTCGATCAGCTGCCCGACCGCTACGCTTTCCAGCCCCGCATGCGCGGCCAGAATTTTCTGCGTCATTGTCATGCCCATAACAAATGCTCCCTCCCTGCTTTTCAGTCAATGAAAAATTTATTGATGCCGTTGATATAGGCCTTAATCGACGCCTCGATCACGTCGGTCGACACACCGCGACCGGTCACCGTCTCGCCGCCGTCGATGCTAATCTTTGCGATCGCCTCGGCCTGTGCGTCCTCGCCGTCGGTCATCGAACGCAGCGTGTAATCATCAAGCTCTATATCCCTGCCGACGATCTTGTTGATCGCGTGGAACGCCGCGTTGATCGGCCCGTCGGAGACGGCGGCGCGCTCGAACACCTCATCGCCTTTCTTTACGCGGATAACTGCAGTCGATGTGATGGTATTGCCCGAGTTGATGACAAAGCGGTCGAGCGTATAGCGTTCCTCACCGGAAACCGGCACCGCGCCGACCAACGCCTCAAGGTCTCGATCCTTGATGACCTTTTTCTTATCTGCAAGCGCCTTGAATTTTTCAAAAGTCTTGTCGAGTTTTTCCTTATCAAGCGTATATCCCAGCTCGCGCAGACGATCCTCAAACGCATGCCGGCCGGAGTGCTTGCCCAGCACGATCGCGTTTTTCGGAATACCAACTGACTCAGGCGTCATGATTTCGTAGGTTTGCTTGTTGGCCAGCACGCCGTGCTGGTGGATGCCCGACTCATGTGCAAACGCATTGGCGCCTACGATCGGCTTGGTTGGCGCGACCGAAACACCGGTAATCGTCTGAATCATACGGCTGGCGCGGTAGATCTGGGTGGCGTCAATATTGCAGGAAATGCCAAAATGATCGGCACGCGTTCTAAGTGCCATGACGCATTCTTCCATCGAGGCGTTGCCTGCCCGCTCGCCAATGCCATTGATCGTGCACTCGATCTGATCGATGCCGGCTTCAACACCGGCCAACGAGTTGGCGACCGCCATGCCGAGATCGTTATGCATATGGCAGGACAGCACGACATTCTCGATACCGGCAGTATGCTCGCGCAGATAGCGGATACGGGCGGCATACTCATCGGGAACCATGTAGCCGACCGTATCCGGGATATTGATGGTTGTCGCGCCGGCCCGGATGGCCGTTTCAAACACGCGGCACAGAAAATCAAGTTCCGAACGGGTCGCGTCCTCGGCGGAAAACTCAATGTCGTCGCAGTACTTTTTCGCATAGGCGACGTTGTGTGCCACCGATTCGATCACCTCGTCAGGCGTCATCTTGAGCTTGTATTCCATATGCACAGGCGAAGTCGCCAGAAAGGTGTGAATGCGGGCGGACTGTGCGCGGCGGATGGCATTCCAGGCCGCGTCAATATCCTTTTCCACACAGCGCGCAAGCGAGCAGATCGTCGCACCGCGCACATTGTCCGCGATTGCCGCAATCGCCGCTGCATCGCCCGGTGAGGCGATCGCAAAGCCCGCCTCGATCACATCCACTTTGAGCGCTTCGAGCTGCTTTGCCACCTCGATCTTTTCATTTAAGTTCATACTGCAGCCGGGTGACTGCTCGCCGTCGCGCAGGGTGGTGTCAAAAATTCGAATTGTTCTACCCATTTTCTTGTCCTCACTTTCAGATGGTTTTGGGCTGCAAGGGACAAAAAATGCTCCGTCCCTTAATCAAAACATTAAGAGACGAAGCCAAAGCTCCGCGGTACCACTCTTGTTGCCGCCAAATCGCGGCCACTCAGCGCGCATCCAACAATGCGCCGCCCCTCTAACGGTGGGCATCCGTTCCAACCTACCGGCAAAGCGCTTTCAGCAGACAGCTCCCGGGCGAGTTTCACCGTTTTCTGGCGCTGCCTTACACCATCCGGCAGCTCTCTGCGGGCAGAAATACGGTTACTTTACCCGTTCATCACATTTTTCAATATGTCTTTATATTATATTCTGGCCGCGCAATTGTCAAGTGTTTTTTTTGTTTTCCCACTCCCCCGCTGCGATAGCTTGCGAAAATGTTTATAATCTGGTATAGTAAAACAGACTATATAGAAAAATGAAAAGAGGAGTCATATTTTCGTGAAACAGTTGGGTCTGCTTATCCGTCTAATTGCCGGCATCATCGCGGGCACGGTCATCGGTCTTGCCGGCGGCTGGCTTGGGCTTGCTGATTCCGCCGGCTTTATTGCCATAATCCGCGCATTTGCAACGTTTACGTCGCTGTTTTCGACTTTCCTATCCTTTATGATCCCGCTGATCATCATCGCTTTTGTTACAGTCGGCATGGCTGAGCTTGGCAAAAAGGCAAACCGCCTGTTTTTGCTCACACTTGCCCTCGCCTACGGTACGACAGTGCTCTCCGGCTTTATCACATTTTTTATCGGCCGGGCAGCGCTACCCACGCTAATTCAGCCAATTACAGGCGATGTGCTGGAGAGTAACGCCTTTGCGCCGTTTTTCACCATCGAGATTGACCCGGTCTTCGGTGTAATGACCGCACTCGTTTTATCCTTTGTGCTCGGTATCGGTATGGCTAACCTGCACGGCAATGCCATGCTCAATGTTTTCCGCGATTTGCAGAAGATCGTCTCCGGTGTGCTCGCGCGCATCATCATTCCGCTAATTCCGATACACATTGCAGGATTATTTGCGGGCATCGCAGCTGAAGGCCGTCTCTTTGCCACGATCCGAATGTTTGCTTCGCTGTTTTTCATCATACTGGCACTGCAACTGCTATATATTTTTTCACAGTTTGTGCTGGCAAGCGCCGTCTGCCGCAAGAACCATATTAAAAGCATGAAAAATGTCATCCCGGCGTATTTTACCGCCCTCGGCACGCAGTCGAGCGCGTCCACCATCCCAATCGCGCTGGGCTGCGCTTATAACAACCATGTCAGCCGTGACGTAGCGGATTTTGTTGTGCCGCTGTGCGCGACTATCAATTTAAATGGCGACACCATCTGCCTGACGCTCGGCTCGATGGGCATCATGCTTGCCAGCGGTATCGAGCCGACGTTTGCGGCATTTGCGCCCTTTATCATGATGCTGGGCGTTACTATGGTGGCAGCGCCCGGCGTGCCCGGCGGCGGCGTGATGAGCGCGCTCGGGCTTATCACCTCCATGCTAGGCTTTACCGAGCCGATGCAGCAGCTCATCATTGCGCTGCATTTTTCACAGGACAGCTTCGGTACCGCAACCAATGTGACCGGTGACCAGGCGATCGCGCTGATCGTTGATAAATTTGATAATGCCGGCAGCGGGCACATCCGCTAACAGCAGAAGGGAGGCTCCTTCATGGAGGTTCTGCTTGACACCATCCACGCCTTTGATTATCACATTTTAGTACAGATTGCCGATCGCTGGCGCGGCGGCCTGTCCGACGCAATCTGGACTGCCATCACCACGCTCGGCAATGGCGGCGCGTTATGGATCATTACCGCTGTTTTATTGCTGTTTTTCCGTAAGACACGGTGCGCGGGTGTGGCCATGCTGGCCGCTCTTTTAATCGGTGTGCTGATCGGCAACATAATGCTCAAGGAGTGGATTATGCGCCCTCGCCCCTTTGTCACACATGCGGATCTGACCGCACTGCTCCAGCCGGGTGACCGGTGGTCCTTTCCCTCAGGACACACGCTGTCCAGTTTTGCCGCGGCAAGCGCGCTGTGTTATTTCCACCGCAGGGCTGCGGTTTTGGCTTATATTATGGCAACACTGATCGCGTTTTCCCGCCTCTATGCAAGTGTTCATTACCCAACCGATGTGCTCGCGGGTATGCTGCTGGGAATTCTATGTGGTCTGCTCGCTGGTTGGCTGACCGGCCGTGCAGCCGATCGCATCCATACCATCCGATTGAGAAAGGGTGACTGAATGAATCAATACAAACGGCTGCTTAGCAACACCGTTATTTTTGCGGTTGGCACGTTCAGCTCCAAAATCCTGGTCATCCTGATGCTCCGCTTCTACACGGGCATGATGACGACAGACGAAATGGGCATCGCTGACCTAATTATCAAAACCACCAGCATCCTCTATCCCGTGGTGTCGCTGTCCATTGGCCAGGCGGTCATCCGATATGGGCTTGAACGCGGGCGCAGAAAAGCCGACGTGTTTACGATCGGACTTGCAACGGTGCTTATCGGCTTTGTCATCGCGCTGCCCTTTCATCCACTACTCAGCTTTGTGCAATACAATACCTCGGCGGGCGCAGCCGGCTCCTTGGTGGAATACCGATGGCTTATCTATCTGTATGTGTTCACCTCATGCACGCAGAACGTATGCGGTCAGTTCATTCGCGCGCTCGGGTATGTACGTCTTTATGCAATTGACGGCATTTTTCGCACGCTGGTTACCATTTTACTCAACATCCTCTATCTCACGGTATTTGATTGGAATATTTTCGGCTATGTATTTTCGATCATCTGCGCCGATGCGCTTTCGACCATCTGCCTATTCCTGATCGCCGCGCTGTGGAAGTTCATCCGTCTGCGCCGACCGAACTTCCATCTGTGGCGCAGCATGCTGGCCTATGCCCTTCCGCTTGTGCCGGACGCTATCCTTGTCTATATCATCGGCTTTTCCGACCAGGCCTTTCTCGCCGCCATGCAGGATACCTCGGTCAGCGCGATCTATTCCATTGCCTACCGCGTGCCGACGCTTATCGCGCTTGTCGCCTCTATTTTTGTCGATGCATGGCAGATTTCGATCGTCAACGACAATTCGCGCGATGAGCAGATTCGCTTTTTCTCCAACGTCGGCAACACATACAGCTCGATTGTGTTCATCATCGTCTCGGGCGGCATTCTGTCTGCTAAAGCGACAATTTCCGTACTTGCTGTGCCGGACTATTATATTGGCTGGACCTTTATTCCCATTCTTGCGCTGGGCGCTGGCTTTAACTGCCTATCAAGCTTTCAAAAAAGCGTGTACTTGCTTGAAAAACGCACGATACCGTCTTTTCTGTCGACTGCTTTTTCCGCCGGAGTCAACATTGCGCTCAACGCAATGCTCATCCCGCACTATGGCGGCACGGGCGCTGCGATAGCAACACTTGTCAGCTATGTCGCGTTGTTTGTCTACCGCGCGATCGACAGCCGCCGCTTTATGCCGGTTCAATGGCAGAAAATGCGCCTTACAGCCACAGTGCTGCTAACTACCGTGCAGGCGATCATCATGCTGCTCGAACCACCGCTATGGCTGCTGTGGCAGGTTGCGCTGTTCGTACTCGTATTTCTGCTCAACTGCCATGCGCTCATGGCAGGCGTCAACAAGTTGCTCCACCGCGCATGAATAAAAAAAGAGGCACACCCTAGGGTGTGCCTCTTTTTGTCTATATGCTCAGATTGAAAAATCAAGTGGCTGCTCTTGGCTGACCAGATCCTCTAGCGTAATTCCGTCAAGGTATTGATTGATCACATCATACAGCCCGCGCCACAGCCCAAGCGTTATGCAGCCCTCTGCCCGGGAGCACTCGATCGGGTCATGTTCCATGCATGCCACCGGAGCAAGAGAACCCTCTGTGATCCTGAGAATTTCGCCAACTGTATACTCGGAGGGATGGCGTGACAGCTGATACCCGCCTTGCGCGCCGCGGGTAGAGGTAACAAGCCCTGCACGCGACAGCTGCACCACAATCTGCTCAAGATATTTTGCCGAAATCTCCTGACGCCTGGAAATATCCCGCAGCGGAATATAACCCGCAGCATCATGCTGCGCAAGGTCAATCATCAGACGTAAGGCGTATCGCCCTTTGGTTGAGATCTTCACAAAATCCCTCCCTTCCAATTATTTTAGGTGTATAGGCATGCCGTCACTGATTTTGCAGCTTATCAATCACCGCATCAATATGGCATTTTACCTGCTCTACCTCCCACTGCAGCTCGGCCGCGGACATCCGCTCGGCGCCGTGCCCCAGAATGATCATCTGTTCCAGCCCATCCGATGTGGCAACGCGCACGCGATGCTTGCGAGAGAGATCATAGGAGGCCTGCTCGATATACATATCCGCGGTTTCCGCCTCTTTAGTGTAAACAATGTGCAGCCCGTGCCGTTTTTCAATCGAGCCGACGCCCCCTTTGACCTTATATGCGTCAAACACCACAATTAAGTGGCATTTTCGAATGCTCTGGTAATCGCTCAGCAGGTTGATAAGTGCCTCACGCGCAGCGTTTACGTCTGTCTGTGCCATCGCACGCAGCGCATCCCAGGCAAAAATGATATTATACCCATCCACAAGCAGATAATCATCCGGACGGATACGGGTCACATACAGCTGTTCGAGTGTCGCCGCTTTTTTGCGGCTCTGCTGGAACGCTTCGAATCCACGATCCTTGATCGGCCCGTATGTGCGCTCGAACAGCGCGCGCAGCACCTCGTCATCATCCAACCCCGCATACGGCGCAGCACGGTGTACGGCGGCAGGCGCCTGCATCTCTTGCTCCGCTGTAATCTGCATACCAGAGTCAACATGCGCGTGCGCGCGCACCTTATCCCAGCGCACAACATGCCCTGCCCCATGCGAGCAAAACACCGAATCAGCCGGGTTGTCGGTATCTCGCTCGGCCTGGTAGCCAATTGCCTCGATCACCTCGCGCGTATTGTGGCAGGGCGCGTAGCCGTTCGGCGCGCAGGACAGCCGGCCGCGCCCCTTGGTAAAGGCCGCCAAGTCGGCGCCGTAATTGCGCATGGTCGAAACCGGCGCAAAGCCAACCAGCACCGAGCCAGTTTCGATCTGCTCCGGCGGGTCAAACGTGCCCTCCATACGCTGTATATCGGCAATCGCGCGGCCAACACAGTCGTCCGGCAGCTCTATCCGGAACGCATAATATGGCTCAAGCAACACGTTTTCCGCCTGCATCAGGCCATTGCGCACCGCACGATAAGTTGCCTCACGAAAGTCGCCTCCCTCGGTGTGCTTTAGGTGCGCACGTCCGGCGAGAAGCGTGATCTTGAGGTCGGTTACCGGCGCACCGGTCAGCACGCCAAGATGTGTTTTCTCTGCTAGATGCGTCAACACCAACCGCTGCCAGTTGAGGTCGAGCCGGTCGGCCGGACACGCGCTGGCAAACTGTATGCCACTGCCGCGCGCACCAGGCTCTATCAGCAGATGCACCTCGGCGTAATGGCGCAGCGGCTCAAAATGACCGATGCCAATGACCGGCGCCGCGATCGTCTCCTTGTAAACGATGCTGCCCTCGTCAAATGATACCCGCACGCCAAAGCGTTCCTCGATCAGATCGGTCAGAATTTCAAGCTGCACCTCTCCCATAAGCTGCACCTGGATCTCGCCCATCCGCTCGTTCCATATCACCCGCAGCTGCGGATCCTCCTCGGCAAGCTGACGCAAATTTTGCAGCATTGTGTGCGCGTCGCACCCCTCTGGCAAAACGAGCCGGTAACCAAGCACCGGCTCGAGCATGGGCGGCATAGCGCCTGCCGCCGCACCCAACCCCATGCCAGGGCGCGTATGCGTCAGACCAGTGACAGCGCAAACCATGCCGGGCTCCGCTCGCTCGATCGTTTGGTATTTTTCACCCGAGTAAACCCGGATCTGATTGACCTTTTGCTGCCATCCGCCATCCTCCTCGCCGGACAGCTGGGTGCGCACCGGCAGGCTGCCGCCCGTAATCTTGAGGTAGGACAGGCGATTGCCCTGTGGATCCCGTGCAATCTTGAACACTTGTGCGGCGAATGCGTCGCAGCGCGCTGGCTCAATGGCATAGTGGTCGATGCCGTCAAGCAGCTCACGCACACCCTCCAACCTGAGCGCCGAGCCAAAATAGCATGGGTATGCCCGGCGCGTGGCAATCAGGCGGGCAATCTCATCCTGCCCCAGCTCGCCGGTAGACAGGTACCGCTCGAGCAGCATTTCATCGCACATGGCAAGCTCCTCGGCCATACTTTCCGGCGCACCAAAGTCGATACAGCTGCTGTCCAGTCGGCGGCGCAGCTCTGCCAAAAGCGTCTCGCGCGCTTGCACTGCTACGTCCATTTTGTTGATGAACAAAAACGTAGGGATACGATGGCGGGCCAGCAGCCGCCAAAGCGTTTCGGTATGCGCCTGCACGCCGTCCGTTCCGCTAATCACCAGCACCGCGTAGTCAAGCACTTGCAGGGTGCGCTCCATCTCTGCGGAAAAATCCACATGACCCGGGGTATCAAGCAGCGTGACAGCCGTGTCCGATAGTGTAAGCTCCGCCTGCTTGGAGAAAATCGTAATGCCGCGCGCACGCTCAAGCGCAAATGTATCCAAAAAGGCGTTCCGATAGTCGACACGCCCGAGCTTCTTCAGCGCGCCGGAGGTGTAGAGCATACCCTCCGACAGCGTGGTTTTCCCTGCATCAACATGTGCAAGGATGCCGATCACAAGTCGTTTCATAGCTTCCTTTCCGCTTTGTCTTTCTATCATTATAGCAAAAACCGGTTGTCTACACAAGCTGAAGAAACCAATGCATATCGATCCTTTAGGGCCGATCAGCGCTTTTCAAAGTCGCGGTACATAAGGCTCGGCTGAATACCGGTATTATTTTGGTATTTTCCGCTTGAATAACTGTCGTATTCGCCGTCGATGTCGTGGTAATATATCTGGCAGATCTCAACATTGGGATAGATGCGAATGGGCTGCACGCAGAAAATTTCAAGCGTCCAATAGCCCGCAAAGCCAACGTCTCCGAAGCCTGCCGTCACATGGATGAATAGGCCAAGCCGGCCGGTCGACGACCGCCCCTCAAGCATGGGGATATAGCGATCGGTTTTGGTGTATTCATTTGTGCGGCCAAGATAGAGCCGGTTCGGCTCAAGCAGCAAGCCCTCTTCCGGGATCTCAACGCGGTGGGCGGCATTCGGCTTTTTCATGTCGAGCACATATTCGTCATACACAAGCAGCTCATTGGCCAGCGACAGATTATAGCTGTTCGGGTTGACGCGCCCCGGGTCAAACGGCTCTATAACGATTTCCTTACCCATGTGCTTTACAATTTCCCTGCCAGATAAAATCATAGTTATCTCTCCTGTTCAAACGATTTTGTCAAACAGCGCGCGTGCCGCGCTGACTTATGCCGTCATTTCATTCCACACGCAGCTTTTCGACCGCAGTCTCATCTGGCGTGACATAAGCGGTCTGATACTCGTGATATATCACCATGCCTGGTCTTGCGCCCGCAGGCTTTTTGACCTGCCGCACGGGCGTGTAATCGACCGGCACGCGGGAAGAGCCGCGCGCTTTGGAGTGATATGCCGCGATCATTGCAGCCTCAGTCATTGCTGTATCGCTTGGCACACGGCCGTCCGCTACAAGAATAACATGCGATCCATGAATCTTCTGTGTGTGGAACCAAATATCACTCTTGAGTGCGGTTTTCAGCGTCAGCAGGTCGTTTTGCAGGTTGTTCTTACCCGCAAACACATCAAAACCGTCGCTCGTGCGGTAGTGAAAAGGTTTTGCCTGAACTGGCTTTGCACGCAGCTTTTTGTTGCGCGTCTGCTTGTTGGAAAGCACGCCCGCCTGCGCCAGTTCCTCACGCAGCTGCGCCAGATCACGCTCGTTCTCGGCTTCGCCAAGGTTTACAAGCACACTTTCCAGATAATTAAGCTCGGCGCGCCCTTGCTCGATCTGCTGTGTCAACACTTCCTCGGCTGTTTTGGCTTTATTATACTGTTTGAAATAACGCTGCGCATTCTGCTGCGGCGTCAGCCGCGCGTCAAGTGTGATCTCGACCTCAGGGCAGTCCGCGGTGTAATAGTCCACAACCGTCGTCTGGCGCATCCCCTTTTCCAGCTGGTACAGATTGGCGGTGATCAGATCGCCCATGTGCTTGAGCTGCTCACGGTTCTTCGTCGCGTCAAGTTCCTTTTGTTGCGCCGCGAGCTTGCGTATCAAACGGTCGTGTGCGCTAGCCACAGCTCTATGCAAGTCGGCTGCGCGGCGTGCCATACGCTCGGCTTTACCCTTTTTCTCATAAAATACAGAGAGCAACGCACAAAAACTGTCCGCCTGCGATAGATTGATCGCACCCTCATACTGCGTAACCGGCAGAAAGGTAAAGTCAAACACCGCGCCGTCCTCCGCGCGTGCGAGTAAAAATGGCTTCCAACGCTTTTCACGCACATAGTCCATCAAATCGTCAAATACGCGGCCAAGCTGCTGCCACTCACCAGCGGTCATCTGCATAAGCGGCTTTGCCGCGTCGCCGGTCGCGCGGTAGGACAGCTCACGGCACAACAGCGGCGAAAACCCGAGTAGCTGCCCCAGTAAAAAACGATCAAGCCCTTGCTCGCCCTCGGCCTGCTGGGCCGCAGCTGCCAGGCCCACACCTGAAAGTGTAAGCGGGTCGTGCTTGTTCTGCGGTGGCGGCATGCGGTAAAACAGGCCGGGCAGCACCTGTCGCTTGCCGGACAGATCGCCGTCAACGCGGCGCAGCGCGTCGATAATACGATCATCTTCCCCGCACAGTATGATATTGGACTGTCTGCCCATCAGCTCACAGATCAGACGTTTTTTGCAGGGTACGCCCAGCTCGTCCGTGGTGTCCAGCTCGATAGAGAACATACGCTCGACCGCAGGCTGCGTAATCGACGCGATCTTCGCCCCCTGCACATGCTTACGCAGCAGCATACAGAACCTGGGCGGCACAGCTGGGTTTTCACGCGCTTCGTCGATAAGATGCGCGCGCGCCGCACCCGCGGCAATCGAGAGCAGCAGACGGCGCGCACCGCCGTGCCCACGGGTCTGTAGCACGATCTCATCCCGGTCGGGCTGGTAGACTTTTTCTATTCGGCTGCCCGCAAGTGCGCTATTCAGTTCATCGGTAACTGCCCCAAGGCAGATAGCGTCTAATGGCATATCGATCTTTCCTTATACAAATTGGATGCAGTCTGCATGGCGTTCGGACACCATGGTGCATACCTGCGGAAAGGCGGCGCCGATCTGGTCGGAAAATACGGCGGCGACCGGGTTTTCAGTCGGAAAATGGCCGGCGTCGGCCAACGTCAGTCCGAGCGACTGCGCGCGCTGCATCAAGTCATAGCTGCAGTCACCGATAACAAAGGCCTCCGCCCCTTTGGCAAGGGCATAGTCCATCAGCTTACCGCACGCGCCGCCGCCAACTGCCACGCGGCGGATCGGCCTACCACCGTCACAAAAGCGCACGCCGCCCGCGCGCAAGCACTCTTTGACATAGAGCGCAAACTCTCGCGGCTGCATTTCGCGCGGCAGGTTGCCCACGCGGCCGAGCATGCCATTATCGCCGGCCTCCATGCTCTCAACTCCTGTCAAGAACAGCGCGGCGGCAAGCGCGTCGTTGACACCGCCCTCAGCGCAGTCGGCGTTCGTATGCATACAGATGAGCGCAATTTCATGTCTGATCGCCGCGCGCAGAATACGCCCAGTCGTGTCATCCGCCGTGACACGCTGCACTGAGGTGAAAATCGCCGGATGATGGGCAACTACCAGCTGTGCCCCAGCCTCAGCCGCCTCAGCAACGACCTGCTCAGTCACATCGAGCGCGCAAAGCACCTTTGTTACCGTCTGCGCCCGATCGCCGCACAACAGGCCGACATTATCCCAGTTTTCTGCCAGCGCGGGCGGCGCAAACCCCTCAAGAAAAGTTAATATATCCTGAACCGTTGTCATTTACATTCCTCCAATGCTTGCCTGATCGCCTGTACCAGCGCGTTTTGCGCAGCGAGACGATCAGCGCTATGTGTTTTCGCCCGCTCCAAGCCTGCTTTCGCACGCATTTCACGCGTGAGCAGCTGCTGTAAATAGTCCGCCGCGCCCGGCGCGCGTAACAGTGCAGGCGAAACCACACACTGCGCAAGCGGTACCTCTTTTGCCGGTGCGCCGCCGCGGACGGACAGCACCACATACCGCCGCCGATCCTCCCGGCAGACCGCCTCCTGCTCGATTGCATAGCCATGCGCCCACAGCCACTGCCGCAGCTCGTATACCATCGTCATCGGCTGGAGCAGTAGAAGATGCGCACCCGCTCGCGTCCAAGGGGCATTCTGCAGGATCTGCGCAATCGTCTGCCCACCCATACCGGCGATGCTCACCGTGTCGCATTCGCTTGGCCGAACCGCATCCAGACCAGGTGCGCGCCGAAGCGGAAGCGTCACCCCATGCTCCCTTGCGTTCAGCGCAGCATGCGCGAGGGGGCCAACACCGATGTCCGATCCGATCGCATACGCAATGCGCCCCTCAAGCAGTAGCGAAATGGGCAGCTTGCCGTGGTCTGTTCCCACATCGGCCAGCCGCGCTCCCTGCGGAACCAACGCGGCAAGACAGGCAAGCCGCGGTGTCAATACCATACTTTCCATACTGCGATCCAAAAAAACAGAGCCGGCACAATTTGCCGGCTCCGGTTTTCCACTTACTCGCCCAAAAAGGCGTTGAGCTTGGCAACCAATTCGTCCGCACTGGTGCCGTGCACCATGCAGGCTTCCTCGATGCTCTCACCCTGCGAGGCGGGGCAGCCCAGGCAGTGCATGCCGATCTCCATGAAAAACCTCGCCGTATCTATATTGCGGTTAAGAACCTCACCAATCGTGGTTTTCTTTGTAATAGCAGCCATATTGGACCTCCTATTGATTTTATTTGACAATAGTATACCCCAACACGATGTAAATTTCAATGACCAATCTGAAAAATCCCTACCAATTTTGAAGCTTCTTCTAAACACCCATAGTTTTTAAAATAGATAGGCAGAAAACAACCCTTGTCTTTGCCTGGCTCACGAGCAAACGCTAAACGAAAAAAACGTCCGACAAGTCAACCTGCCGGACGCTGTTATCAATTTAAATGGCCTCAGCCCTGCTCACGCATCTTGGCAAAGCACTCGCTGCAATATACCGGACGGTCGGACTTAGGCTCGAATGGTACGCGCGCCTCGCCGCCGCATGAAGCGCAGGTGGCGGTAAAGTATTCACGCGGACCACGCGCCGCATTCTTGCGGGCATCACGGCATACCTTGCAGCGCTGCGGCTCGTTCTGGAAGCCACGCTCTGCGTAAAATTCCTGCTCACCCGCAGTGAAAACGAACTCCTGGCCGCATTCCTTACATACTAAAGTCTTGTCTTCGTACATCGTTTTTACCTCTCTTTGATACCGTTTTCCCTCAGGAAACTGAAATTATATCGCGCACAGGCGCTAAATGGCCCGCTTACGCCTAATTAGGTTTAATGGCCGCCGATTTCCGCTTGATACGCTGGATTGCATTATCGACAGATTTGATCGGTTTGTGCAGCGTCTCGGACATTTCCTGATAAGAAGAGCCGTCCAGAAAGAGCGTTAAAACCTTTGCTTCAAATTCGGACAGGAGCGAGTAAAGCCGTTTTGTCAGCTCCTCCCTCTCCTCGTTGCCGATCACCAGCGATTCGGGGTCGCTCATCGGTGCCGTAACCCGGCTATGCGATTCCGCAAGGTCTTCAAACAGAGGTCGGTCGATCGACATGGAATGGTTGAGCGGCTGGTGCCGCGGCGACGCTGCTGCGCGCACCGCAGAAAAAATCTTACGCATGATACACAGTCTGGCAAATGCACCGAAAGATACGCCTCTTTCACCGTCGTACTCCTGGATTGCTTTCATCAGGCCGATCATGCCCTCTTGTAGCAGATCCTCCTCGTCTGCACCCGCCAAAAAGTAAGGTCGCGCACAGGTTTTGACCAGTCGCGTGTAGCGTTTGACCAAATCCTCGGCCGCGATACCGCTGCCCTGCTGCGCAAGGAGGCATAACGCCTCGTCGGTCATTTCAGGCAAAGCGGTCATTTTATCACCATTCTTCATGTTAAGAAATATTATATGCGAATAGTCTGGAAATGTCAAGATTTTTTTGTGATATTTACTATCAAGCATTCAGAATGCCGCTTTCTTTTTATGCTGTTTGACGAAGCGTTCACAAATTCACTCAACCGTGACCGATTTCGCCAGATTTCGAGGTTTATCGACATCACAATTACGCTCTACCGCCACATAGTATGCCAAAAGCTGCATGGGAATAATCGACAGTGACGCCGAAAATTCATACAAGCATTTCGGCAGGCGGATGATATGCTGGCAAACCGACTCATCACCCGTAAAATCATCCGTTGTGACAAGTACGACGCTCGCGCCGCGCGCAATCACCTCTCGGATGTTAGACACAGTCTTTTCAAACAGTGCAGGCTGCGTCGCCAGTGCGACAACCAGCGTTCCTTCCTCGATCAGCGAGATGGTGCCGTGCTTTAATTCGCCCGCTGCATATGCCTCTGAGTGGATATAGGAGATCTCTTTAAGTTTGAGCGATGCCTCGAGCGCCGCGGCGTAATCCAGCCCACGGCCAAGGAAGAACACGCTCGGCCGATTGGCATATAGCGTTGCGATGCGCTGCATATCCTGCTGGCATTCGAGCGTCTTTTCGATGCATTCCGGCAGGCGTTGCAGCTCGGCGCACAGCGCGCGCTCATCGCCAATCGAGATCAGGCCGCGTGTGCGCGCAATTTTGACCGAGATCAGATAGAGTGCCGCGAGCTGCGCGGAATACGCTTTGGTGGTCGCGACCGCGATCTCGGGGCCGGCCCAAGTATAGAGCACACCGTCCGCCTCGCGTGCAATCGTCGAAGAGACCACATTGACTACTGCTATCGTAAACGCACCCGCCTGCTTTGCCAGCCGCATTGCTGCAAGCGTGTCTGCAGTCTCACCTGACTGGCTGATGACAATACACAAATCTTTTTTACCGATAATCGGATTTTCATAGCGAAATTCAGAGGCAACTTCTGCTGTACAACGGATACGGCACATCGCCTCGATCACGCGCTTGCCTACCATGCCCGCATGCAGCGCGGAGCCACAGGCGACAATGTGGATGTTTTCAATCTCGCGCAGGCGCTCATCGGTCAGGCCGTTGTCTTCAAACAGGACGGCGTTGTTTTGCAGCCGTGGTTTAACCGTGTCTGCGACCGCCTTGGGCTGCTCCATGATTTCTTTAATCATAAAATGCTGGTAACCGCCCTTTTCCGCAGCGGACATATCCCAGTCGGCTGTCTGCACCGGTTTATCGACCATGTCGCCAAACTCATTCATCACGGTTACGCTGTCCGGACGGACGACCGCTACCTCGTTGTCATCGAGGATGATATAACGCTTGGTGCGGCTAATGATCGCGGTGATGTCGGAGGCGATCATGTTTTCCCCCTCGCCGATGCCGATGACCAGCGGATTGTCGCGCCGCGCCGCGACAATCTCCTCCGGATTATCCATCGATACAACGCCAAGCGCATATGACCCGCGGATACGCTGAACCGCGCCCAGCACGGTCTGCGCCAGATCCTCCTGCTTACCGGTGTGCAGATAGTCCACCAGGTGCGCTACGGTCTCGGTATCGGTCTCGGATTGGAAGGTATAACCGTGCGCCTCCAGGCTCTCACGCAGTTCCTTGTAATTTTCTATAATACCGTTGTGTACGACGGCAACCTTGCCCGCGCCCTCCCGGCCGCCAAGATGCGGATGCGAATTACGGTCAGACGGCTCGCCATGCGTCGCCCAGCGCGTGTGCCCGATGCCGCAGGTGCAGTCGAGTCCGCCCTCCGCTTTGATCTTCTCCTCCAAATTGGAGATGCGGCCCTGCGTTTTGACAACGCGTAGCCCCTCCCCTGTAAACGCCGCGATGCCCGCCGAATCATAGCCTCGGTATTCCAGGCTGTACAAGCCTTTGAGCAGAATGGGCAGTGCATTTTCGCGCCCGGTAAAACCAACGATTCCACACATATCAATCAATTCCTCCTAAAAAAGGATGGCAGTTTACTGATTTTGAATATAAAAATAGTGCGTTATGCAGGAAACTGCTCTGTGCGCGCGGTCACCCACGCGTTTTAACAGCCTGCTTACGACCAACCCACTCATGGCCGAAGGGCATCCGCCGAAACTTTCGATCAACCCTTTCCTCGTCAACTGCGATACCGGCTGCACCGCAGTTCTGGCGCTTTGCATATTATAGAGTTTTACGACCCAACACTCTCGCCTCCCTCCACACAGAACAAGGTGGATGCAAAAACCACATCCACCTTTTCCGCTGGCTTTTTCTTATTATACGACAGACTCAATCACCTTGGCAACCCTTTTTGCCAAGGTATCGACCTGCACGCTGTCCTTCCCTTCGACCATAACGCGCACGAGCGCCTCAGTGCCCGAGGGTCGCACCAGGATACGGCCCGCTTGGCCCAGCTCGCCCGCAGCCTGTTCAATCGCTTCCTTGACCGCAGGTAGCTGCTGTAAGCTTGCCTTTTTGTCGTTTGGCACTTTAACGTTAATCATCACCTGCGGCCACGGCACAACCTCAGCTGCAATCTCCGAGCATTTCCTGCCGCTAGCCTTGAGAATGGACATGAATTGCAGCGCGGTCAGCTCGCCGTCGCCTGTCGAGGCGTATTCCAGAAAAATCACATGGCCGGACTGCTCGCCGCCCAGGATATAGCCTTTTTGCAGCATCATTTCCAGCACATAACGGTCGCCGACATTCGAGCACTCAATGCGCATGTCGTTTGCCGCGGCATAGGCATGCAGCCCCATATTGGACAGTACAGTTGCGACAAACGCGCCGCCGCGCAGCTTGCCCTGCTTTTTCATATGCGCCGCGCATACCGCCATGATGCGGTCGCCGTCAAGTTCTTCGCCAGTCTCGTCAACGATCAGACAACGGTCGGCGTCACCGTCAAACGCCACACCCAAATCAAAGTCGCCGCTCTTGACGCGTTTTTTCAGTTGGTCCAAGTGCGTTGAGCCGCAGCCCGCGTTAATATTGACGCCATCCGGCTCATAGTAGCGGATCTCCGCTCTGCACTCGACCAAACGCATCAAACGCTCGACCGTAGTCGAAGAAGCACCGTTTGCACAGTCCACCGCCACGCGCAGACCGGACAGATCACCTGGAATAGTTTCCGCCAGATGATCGGTATACTCGACAACCGGGTCGATCTTGCTTTGCAGCACACGTCCCAGTTTTTCATGCGTCGCCCGCGGGATGGCTTCTAAATCATCAATCAAGTCCTCGATCTTGGCCTCGGTCTCGTCCGGCAGCTTATAGCCGTTGCCCGCAAAGATCTTAATGCCGTTATATTCAAATGAATTATGGCTGGCCGAGATGACGATACCCGCGTCCGCCTTGTGTTTAATGGTCAGATAGGCCACGGCCGGCGTCGGGATAACGCCAAGCAGCTCAACATCGGCGCCGACCGAGCAAATGCCCGCAACAAGCGCGTTTTCCAGCATATCCGAGGAGATGCGCGTATCCTTTCCTATGAGCAGCTTGGCCTTGCCGCTGTGGCCTGCCTCCTGCGTTAGCACATAGGCCGCTGCCGCGCCAATTTTGAAAGCGAGCAGCGCGTCAAGCTCGACGTTTGCTACGCCGCGCACGCCGTCCGTTCCGAAATATCTACCCAAATGTAACACACCTAACTTTCATTATGATAAAGACAGGTCAAAGCACCTGCTGCCCGTCTGCCGGTTCCATATGCAGGTGGCGGTATGCCTGTAAGGTCACGCAGCGCCCGCGCGGCGTGCGGCTCAAAAAGCCGATCTGCATGAGATAAGGCTCATAAACATCCTCGAGTGTGATTGCTTCCTCGCCGATCGTGGCTGCCAGCGTATCCAGCCCGACAGGACCGCCGCCATAGTTTTGGATAATGCTGGTCAGCATCGTTCGGTCAATGTTATCCAGCCCAAGCTCATCGATCTCGAGCGCACGCAGCGCAAGGTCAGCGCTCTGCTTGTCGATCACGCCTGTGCCGCGCACCTGGGCAAAATCGCGCACACGGCGCAGCAGCCGATTGGCGATGCGCGGCGTGCCGCGGCTGCGGCGCGCGATTTCAAACGCGCCCTCCCGCTTACAGGGTATATTCAGTATGCCGGCCGATCGCTCAACAATGCCGCACAGTTCCTCGGGCGAATAAAGCTCAAGCCGCAGCATAACGCCGAAACGGTCGCGCAGCGGATTGGTCATCTGGCCCGCGCGCGTCGTCGCGCCGATCAGCGTAAAGCGCGGCAGATCAATACGAATCGAACGCGCCGACGGCCCCTTGCCAATGATGATGTCGAGGGCAAAATCCTCCATCGCAGGATATAGTATCTCCTCAACCGCACGATCAAGCCGGTGGATCTCGTCGATAAACAAAATATCATCTTCCGATAAATTTGTCAATAAAGCCGCCAAATCACCCGCTTTTTCGATCGCAGGGCCGCTTGTAATGCGAATATTAACGCCCATCTCGGCCGCAATAATACCCGCGAGCGTAGTTTTGCCAAGGCCCGGCGGGCCGTAAAGCAGCGTATGGTCGAGCGGCTCGCCGCGCAGCTTGGCGGCCTCGATGTAAACCATCAGGTTTTCCTTGGCTTTGGCCTGGCCGATGTAGTCCGCCAAGGATTTGGGACGAAGCGAGTTTTCCGCTTCGTCCTCAGACAGCTGCCGCGTCGAGATGATACGCTCGTCATCGGCCATGCCGCCGGAAAATTCGATGCTCAAAACTACACTCCCTTACTGTTTCACCAGCTTTTTCAGACAGCTTCGGATAATGTCCTCAGCCTCCATGCCCGCCGTATCCAGACCCTCCATCGCGTGCAGCGCTTCTGCCTGGGTGTAGCCCAGCACCATGAGCGCCGCGACTGCCTCCTGCGTGTGGTTGACACCGCCAGTGGCCGCAGCCGCGGCAACCGGCGCGGCCACTGAAGACATTTCGAGCTGCTCCTTGCTCATTTTATCCCGCAGCTCGAGAACAATACGCTGGGCAATCTTCTTGCCGACTCCCGGCGCCTGCATGAGCATTTTTTCATCGCCCGTGATGATAGATAGTGCAAGCCGGTCGGGCGGCGCGGCCGACAGAATAGACAACGCAGCCTTTGGCCCAACGCCCGATACGCCGATCATCATCTCAAAGCACGAAAGCTCTTCTTCGTCGATAAAGCCATATAGCTCAAAGACGCCCTCGCGCACATTGAGATAGGTCAGAAGGCGCGCGCGCACGCCGGTCTTCAGTTTTCCGATTGTGTTTTGCGAGGCGTGGCACGCATAGCCCACACCGCCGCAGTCGATCACCGCCAGCCCCTGCCGGAGCATGGCGACCGTACCGTCTACATAATAAAACATTTACCGCAAATCCTCATATCGTTTTACTGCCCCTGTGTGGCCATGGCAAATGCAAAGCGCCAGCGCATCGGCTGCGTCGTCCGGCCGGGGCAGCTTGGTCAAGTGCAGAATGTTCTTGGTCATCTCCATCATTTGGTGCTTATCCGCGCTGCCGTAGCCGACGACCGCCATCTTAACCTGGTTTGGCGTATACGCGACAGGATGTAATCCCTTTTGCGCAAGCGCGAGCAGGATGACCCCCCTCGCCTGCGCAACCTGGATGCCGGTCGTGATATTTTTGGAAAAAAACAGCTCTTCAACCGCAACCTCATCCGGATGGAAGGTATCGACAATCGTGCCGATGTCCGCGTAGATCTCGCAAAGGCGCAGGTGCATCGGCACGCCCGGTGCGGTCTTGATCGCACCGTACTGCACGGCCGTAAATTTCATATTGTCAAACCGCACAACGCCGTAGCCGATCGTGCCGTATCCCGGGTCGATACCAAGAATTGTCATATACAAAATCCTCTGCCAATAACTTTTCTATTTTAACATGAAACCAGCCTGCGTGCAACACCTGGCACGCAAAAGAGCGGCGCAATGCCGCTCCTTATCTCTCTTGCCGGTTTTTGATGCGCTCAGCCGCAAGCAGAATACCTGCTTTGCCCGAAGCATAGGTAAGGCCGCCCTGCACATAGCACATATATGGCTCGCGCATCGGCGCATCCGCTGATAGCTCGATCGATGCGCCTTGTACAAAGGCCCCTGCCGCCATAATGACCTGATCGCCATACCCCGGCATATTCCATGGCTCGGGCGTGACGAACGAGTCCACCGGCGCGCCTGCCTGAATGCCCTCGCAAAAGCGGCGCAACGGATCGGGCGCGCCGAACGCGATGGTCTGGATAATGTCGTAACGCGGCTGCTCGGCTTTGGGGCTTACCTCGTAGCCCAATTTTTCCATCACCTTAGCGCAGAAAATCGCCGTCTTAAGCGCCTGTGCCGTGGTGTGCGGCGCGAGAAACAGCCCCTGATACAGCAGGCGGTTCTGACCCAGCGTGCAGCCGCACTCACCGCCAATGCCGGGCGCGGTCAGCCGATATGATGCATTCTCAACCAGGTCCGCGCGCCCCGCAATATAGCCGCCGGTAGGCGCAAGACCACCGCCCGGGTTTTTGATCAGTGAACCCGCAACCAAATCGGCGCCGACCTGCGTCGGCTCTAGTTCTTCGACAAACTCACCGTAGCAGTTGTCCACCAGAATAGCGGCGGCCGGATTGGCCTGCCGCACGGTCCGGCAGATCTCCCCAATCTCAGCGCACGACAGTGTCTTTCGCACCGCGTAACCGCGGCTTCGCTGGATGAACACGAGCTTTACACGCTCGTCCTTTGCTGCCTTTGCAATTTCAGGCAGGTCGGGCAGACCTTCTTTCAGGTCGACC
Source organism: uncultured Agathobaculum sp. (assembly GCF_944380985.1). Taxonomy (GTDB): domain Bacteria; phylum Bacillota; class Clostridia; order Oscillospirales; family Butyricicoccaceae; genus Agathobaculum. Next base: position 62,150 of record NZ_CALWJJ010000007.1, read on the forward strand.
TGTTTATAACCAATGCCGTAATTCCTCATGCTACCGCAGTAGTCGCCGGTGATCGTGTTCTGCAATGTATCATACGCCGGACCGGTGACCGAAAGCACTGTATCTCCGGTTCTGACCGCGGAGAAAAGCGCGCAGGACAGCGCATGCGTACCGTTGACAAAGCCGATGCGCACAAGCGCGGCCTCGGCGCCGAAAATATCCGCATAGATGCGGTCAAACGTGTCTCGGCCGTAGTCATCATATCCATAGCCGGTCGTACCGGCAAACAGATTGTCGGACACGCGGTTTTTCGCAAAAGCTGCCAGCACCTTTTCCGTATTGCGGTCGCATATGTCCTCAATTCGCGTAAAGTATGGCATGATTTCGCGCTCGGCCTGCTGGCCAAGCGCGCGGATCTCCTCCGATATTTTCAAGTATCCTGACATTTTTCGGTCATTCTCCCAATAGCGATGTTCCATCCGGCAGAGCAAACAGCGCCTCGCTAGGCGCTTCAATCTGTAAACTGGTGACGGTTACCTGCCGTGTCAGCGTGTCTCCGCTGTAAAAAGAGGCTGTCTTGAGCAGCCCGGAAGCCGCCGACACCGCATACACACAACGGTACCCTCCCTGTTCGAACGTAACCGTGACGCATGGCTCGTATTCCACATCCTGCCGCGCTGCTGCCAGCAGCTCGACGCCCTCGGCCAGCACATCCTCATAGGTTGGCAGCATGGCCGCAGCATCGTCGCTAAAATCGCCCCACGCCCCCCGGTAGGCGGTGCGCGCATTCGCGTTCCAGGCGTAGGCTGTCTCTCCATCGCGCAGCAGTGTGCTCTGCACGCCGCCTACTTCGTCTAACGTATCCGTGCGCACGAGGCCATCCCGTACATAGCGTCGGCAGCGCAGTGCGGATGAGCCGCCCTCGTAATAGAGCGTATTTTCGATTGTGCAGCTGTATGCCGCAGGCCGGGTCAGCGAGGCGATCACGCTTTGTGCATTGTGCGTGCCAATTTCAACATCGGCAACGCTCTGTGCGGTCAACATGGCGCTGCCCTGGCTGACGGCCGGCGCGTCCGTGCTGCCCTGTGGCAGCGTAATACCTGTATCACGCCGGTACAGCACACCCGAAGATAGTACATAGCTCATCACCAGCAGCACAACCAGCACGCCCGCGCCGATTGCCGCAGTCATGGGCGCGGACAGGTTTTTGCGCGGCCGCATCACGGCGCAAACGGCGCCGGCCCATCCGGCCGCAGGCCGAAATATTGCTCGATCGCCTGCACAATACGCGCCGAGGTCTTGCCGTCGCCATAGGGGTTGACGGCATGCGCCATGGCGGCATATACCTGCCGATCGTCAAACAGCTTACGCGCAAGACGCACAATATTGTCCTGCTCAACGCCCGCGAGTTTTACCGTGCCAGCCTCAATCGCCTCGGGCCGCTCGGTCTCGCGGCGCAGCACCAGTACCGGTTTTCCGAGGCTTGGCGCCTCCTCCTGCAAGCCGCCTGAATCGGTCATAATCAGATAGCAGCGCGCCATCAGGTTGTGCATTTCGTCGACCGCGAGCGGGTGGATCAAATGAACGCGCTCGTTACCGCCCAGAAACTTTTCCGCCGTCTCGCGCACATAGGGGCTTAGATGCACCGGATAGACAAAGTGCACATCAGGATAGGCTGCAGACAGCGCGGCGATTGCACGGCAGATGTTCTCCATCGGCGCACCGTAATTCTCGCGGCGATGCGCCGTAACCAGCACTACACGGTTGTTTTCATAATCGATTGCCCGCAGCGCTGGATCACGAAAACAAAAATCCGGCCGAACGGTCATATGGATGGCGTCCACCACCGTGTTGCCGACCACAAATACACCGTCGGCGATGGCTTCCCGCGTAAGGTTATCACGGTTACGCGGGGTGGGTGCAAAATGCAGCGTGGCGATCTGGCCGGTCAGCTTGCGGTTCATCTCCTCCGGAAAGGGGGAATATTTATCATAGGTGCGCAGACCTGCTTCAACATGGCCGACCGGAATTTTGTGATAAAATGCCGCAAGCGCGCCTGCAAACGTAGTCGAGGTATCGCCATGTACCAGCACAATGTCCGGCTGCGCCTGATCGAGCACTTCATCAAGCCCGTGCAGGCTTTTTTCCGTGATGAGCGCGAGCGTTTGCCGGGGCTGCATAATATTCAGGTCATAGTCTGGCCGGATGCGGAAAATATCCAGTACCTGGTCAAGCATTTCGCGGTGTTGCGCGGTCACACACACGATGGACTCGGTGTTTTCATTCTGCTCCAGCGCATGCACAAGCGGCGCCATCTTGATTGCCTCCGGCCGCGTGCCAAACACCGTCATCACCTTAATTTTATTCATCGTCGTCTTTCCCCTCCTGTGCGTGCGTCTGCTCAGATGGCGCATCATCCTGCTCATCCTGCTCTGCATGCGGGTGCCTGCCCCAGTGCTCGGCGCCATAAACGATGCATGCGCCGACCAGGATAACTGCAAGCACCGCCAGCAGCAGCACGATCGCCTTAACCTCGCCAGACGAGGTCAGTACAACCGCAGTCAGCCCAAGCGTTGCGCTGATCGCATACAGAATTGCAACCGCCTGCTTTTGGTTAAAGCCCATGTCGATCAGCTTGTGATGCACATGACCCCTGTCCGGACTCATTGGGCTGCGGCCTGATGCCACACGGCGGATGATCGCGTTGGCCGTGTCGAAAATCGGCAGGCCCAGGATGAGAAACGGCACGGCAAATGAGATGACCGCGTAAAACTTAAACAGGCCCATGATGGACACCGTTGCAAGCATATAGCCCAGAAATGTAGAACCCGTGTCGCCCATAAATATTTTGGCCGGGTTAAAATTATACGGCATAAAGCCTATGCACGCGCCGGCAAGCGCTGCCATGGTAACCGCAATAAGCATATTGCCGGTCAGCAGCGCGACCGCAAGCATGGTGATCGCCGCAATCGACGACACGCCGACTGCGAGGCCGTCCAGTCCATCGATCAGATTAACTGCATTCGTTATGCCGACAATCCAGATGATAGTAACCGGTATAGAGAACACACCCAGGTGAAAATAGAGCGCATCGGAAAATGGATTGAGATTGGTAAACAACTCAATTTTTAGATTGCCCACACAAACCGGGATGGCGGCGGCCGCGATCTGCACGGCAAACTTCAGCCCCGCACCAAGTGCAAGCACATCGTCAAAAATGCCAAGCGCAACGATGATGGATGCACCAAGCAGCACGCAGAGCATCGTCTGGTCAAGCTGCCCGAACGCTAGGATCGAGCACAAAAAACCGCCAAAAATAGCAAGACCGCCCAGCCTCGGAATCGGCTCTTTGTGCATCCGGCGTCCGTCCTTCGGCACGTCGATCGCGCCGATCTTTTGTGCAAAGCGCTTGACCTGCGGCGTAAACAGATAGGACAGAATCCCCGCCGCAATGAATGCGGCGATGACAACGCCGATCACGACATATTCAGGCATTGGTTCCTTCCTCTCATCGTGGGCTTTATCGCCCGACAAAGCCCACCTTCCGGTAGACCTTATCCAGCGTTCTGCGCGCAAGATAGGATGCCTTTTGCGCACCCTGCTGATACACCTGCTCCAGGTAATCCTTGTTACGCAGCAGATCTTCGGTCTTTTCGCGGATCGGACGCAGCAGTTCGACAACCGCCTCGCCTGCCGCCGGCTTGAACGCGCCATAGCCCTTGCCTGCAAACTCGTCCTCCACCGCGGCAACCGTCTTGCCGGTCGCCAGCGCATATATCTGGATCAGGTTGGAAACACCCGGCTTGTTCTGCGGGTCCATGGCGATACGGGTGTCCGAATCGGTCACAGCACGCTTAAACTTACGCATGATGTCCTCGGGCTTGTCCATCAACAGAATATAACCGTTCGGGTTGGGATCGGATTTGCTCATCTTGCTGGCGGGATCGGCAAGGCTTGTAATCTTGGCGCCCTCTCCCGCCTTGGGATAATATCCCTCCGGCATGGTGAAAGTATCCGGAAAACGGCCGTTAAAGCGGTTTGCAATATCGCGGCAGATCTCGATATGCTGGCTCTGATCGACGCCAACCGGCACAAGATCGGTCTGATAGAGCAAAATATCCGCCGCCATGAGCACCGGGTAGGTAAACAGGCCTACATTGATATTATCCGCGTGCTTGGCCGACTTGTCCTTAAACTGCGTCATACGGGAGGCCTCGCCGAACATGGTAAAGCAGTTGAGCACCCAGGCAAGCTCGGCATGCGCCGGTACATGGCTTTGGATAAAAAGGACGCTCTTATCCGGGTCAAGACCGCAGGCGATATACTGCGCGAGCACCTCAAGCGTTGCGCGCCGCAGCGCTGCCGGCTCCTGGCGAACAGTAATCGCGTGCATGTCGACCACGCAGTAGATGCAGTTATAGTCCTCTTGCAGCAGGGGGAAATTGCGGATTGCGCCGAGATAGTTGCCCAGCGTCAGCTTGCCCGAAGGCTGCACCCCCGAGAATATCGTTTTTTTCTGGTTTTCGCTCATAAATAACTTCCCTTACATCGTTTGCTCACAGGTTGTTTTGCCCAGAGTGCAACACTTCATACTTATTTGTAATCATATCACATTTTGTTTGCTGTTGCAACGGATTTCTCCCGTTCACGCGATATTGACAGCATTCTGCCGGCGGAGTATGATAAGAATAAATTTGGCAACCAGGGGGCAGTCCATCATGGCGCAGTATATCCTCGCCCTGGATCAGGGCACGACCAGCTCACGCGCAATTCTGTTTGACCGTGAGCAAAACATTCTCGCGCTACGCCAGCACGAGCTGGCGCAGCATTATCCGCGCGAAGGCTGGGTCGAGCAGGATCCGATGGACATCTGGTCGACTCAGTACGCGGCCATGCTTGAGGTGCTCGCAGCAGCCGACGTTTCTCCCGACGAAGTGGCGGGTATCGGCATTACCAATCAGCGCGAGACCACCATCCTGTGGGACCGCCAAACCGGGCGGCCCATTTACAACGCGATCGTCTGGCAGTGCCGCCGCACGGCCGGCATTGTGGAAGAGCTAGTGCGACAGGGGCTTAGCGGGTACATCCGGCAAACCACCGGCCTGATTCCGGACGCCTATTTTTCCGGCACCAAAATCAAATGGATCCTCGATCACGTTGATGGGGCGCGCGAAAAGGCAAAGCGCGGTGATGTCCTGTTTGGCACAGTGGACAGCTGGCTCATCTGGAAGATGACGGGCGGGCGCGTACATATCACGGATGCGACCAACGCCGCACGCACGATGATCTTTGACATCCATAAGCTCGACTGGGACGACGTGCTGCTGGACGCGCTGGGCATTCCGCGCGCCATGCTGCCGCGGGTATGCTCATCCAGCGAGATATACGGCAGCGTCGCCCTGCCAGGGGCCGACGTGCCGATCGCCGGCATTGCGGGCGACCAGCAGGCCGCGCTGTTCGGCCAGACCTGCTTTGATGCGGGCGAGGCCAAGAACACCTACGGCACGGGCTGTTTTTTGCTGATGAATACAGGTGAGACCGCGTGCGAGAGCCGCAACGGCCTGCTGACAACAATCGGCATCCAGCTTGACGGAAAGACGCAGTACGCGCTTGAGGGCAGCGTATTCGTCGGCGGGGCGGTCATCCAATGGCTGCGCGACGAAATGCGCTTTTTTTCAGAAAGCCAGGACGCGGAGTACTACGCGCGCAAGGTGCCGGACACCTGCGGCGTCTATTTGGTGCCCGCTTTCACCGGCCTTGGCGCGCCGCACTGGGATATGTATGCACGCGGCTGCCTAGTCGGCTTGACGCGTGGCACGCGGCGCGAGCACATTATCCGCGCGGCACAGGAGTCGATCGCCTATCAGGTAAACGACCTGCTAGGCGCGATGGCGCGCGACACCAGCGTGCCGCTTGCAATGCTGTCGGTCGACGGCGGTGCGAGCCGCGATAGCTTTCTGATGCAGTTTCAAGCGGATATTGCAAACTGCACCATCCGCCGACCGGTCATCCGCGAGACGACGGCGCTCGGCGCGTGTTACCTCGCAGGGCTTGCGGCCGGCGTGTGGAAAGACCGCGCTGAGCTTCGGCAGCTCTGGCGCTGCGACACGCTCTACCAGCCAGACATGGCGGCGGATACCCGCGCCCGCCTGCTCGCGGGCTGGAGCAAAGCGGTCGGACGCAGTCTTGACTGGGCAACACATGACTAAGGCCGGTTTTGCGCAAGGCCAGCAAAGGGGCAGACGCCAACAGGCGCCCGCCCCTTTGTCCTTTATTCGCTTATTTGCTGTCTGATGCGGCTGTACATCAACCCTTGTAAGTCTCTCGAAACTCAAGGAATTCATCATAGGTGCATTCTTTATCTAATACGCCCGTCTCGCGAATCTCGATGATACGGCTGGCAATGGTCTGCACGAACTCATGGTCGTGCGAGGCAAACAGCACCGTACCCTTGAAATCCCGTACGCCGTTGTTAACCGCAGTGATCGATTCAAGATCAAGGTGGTTAGTCGGCTGGTCAATCACCAGCACATTTGAGCCAAACAGCATCATGCGCGCGAGCATCAGGCGTACCTTTTCGCCACCTGAGAGTACGCGCACCGGCTTATACACGTCATCGCCCGAGAACAGCATGCGGCCGAGAAAACCGCGCAGCGTCGACTCGAGCGTGTCGGTCTGCGAATAGGGCGCGATCCAGTCGAGCATATTTTCGGTGTGGCCCTCGAAATATTCGTTGTTATCCTTGGGAAAATAGCTCTGAGAGGTCGTAACCCCCCACTTAAAGCTGCCCTCGTCCGGCTTGGTCTCACCCATCAGGATTTGGAACAGCGTGGTCATAGCAAGCTCATTATCTGAAATAAAGGCAATCTTGTCGCCCCGCCGCACGATAAAAGACACGTTATCGAGCACTTTTTCCCCGTCAATGGTCTTAGAGATGCCGCGCACCTCGAGGATGTCCTTGCCCGCCTCACGATCCTGCTGGAACGCCACCCACGGATAGCGGCGCGAAGACGCGGGCAGCTCCTCCACGGTCAGCTTGTCGATCAGCTTGCGGCGGCTGGTCGCCTGGCGCGACTTGGACTTATTGGCCGCAAACCGCTGGATGAAGTTTTGCAGCTCTTTGATTTTCTCCTCATTCTTGCGATTCTGATCCTTAATCATACGCTGGATGAGCTGAGAAGACTCGTACCAGAACTCGTAGTTGCCGACATACAGCTTGACCTTGCCGTAATCAATGTCAACAATATGGGTACACACGTTATTGAGAAAGTGACGGTCGTGCGAGACGACCAGCACTGTGCCCTCGAACTCCGCCAGAAAATCTTCAAGCCAGCGCACCGCCTGTATGTCCAGATGGTTGGTCGGCTCGTCAAGCAGAAGGATATCCGGCTTGCCAAACAGCGCGCGGGCGAGCAACACCTTGACCTTTTCCACATCGCCGAGGTTTTTCATCTCGGTATATAGGATAGCATCCGCATCCAGGCCCAGTCCGTTTATCAGTTGGCCCGCCTCGGTTTCGGCTTCCCAGCCGCCCATTTCGGCAAACTCTGCCTCAAGCTCGGCGGCGCGGTTGCCGTCCTCCTCGGTAAAGGGTTCCTTCATGTAAAGCGCGTCTTTCTCCTGCATGACCTCCAAAAGCCGCGGGTTTCCGCCGAGCACGGTGTTTAACACGGTCTCGTCGTTAAATGCAAAGTGGTCCTGCTTGAGCACGCTCATCCGCGTTTTGGGTGCGATGGCCACCGTGCCGGTCGAGGGATCAAGATCGCCCGATAAAATGCGCAGAAAGGTTGACTTGCCCGCGCCGTTGGCGCCGATGACGCCATAGCAGTTTCCCTCGGTGAATTTGAGGTTTACATCCTTAAACAGCGGCTCGCCGCTGAAGTTGAGGCTCAGATCAGAAATGGTAATCATCTGTATGTGTTTCCTCCATCTATCGTTCAAATCTGTAACAGTATACCACACAATCCCCACTTTTTACAGACTTTTTTATACGCCAGCGCGCAATTTTGTTTATGTTGTATTGAAACAAAGCCGCGAAAGGTCTATACTATATTTAATGTAATCAAGGAGGTTTTTTCTCTATGTCCAATCTGATGGAGATCATTAAATCCCGCCGCTCGACGCGCGCGTTTAAAAGTGAGCTGCCGCCGCGCGAGCAGATTATGCAGCTGATCGAGGCCGCCGAATGGGCGCCCCCCGGCATGGGCAAGTGCCTGTGGCACTTTACTGTGATTTACAATGCAGAAAAATCACTCGCGCTTGCCCGCGCTGTCGCTGAGGCGGACAACTGCGGGCCAGACTATAATTTTTACGGCGCGCCGGTCAATATCATCATCTCCTATCAGCGTGACGAGCACCATGCCTTTGTCGATAGCGCTTCAGCTATGGAAAACCTGCTACTGATGGCAACCGCGCTCGGGCTTGGCTCGTGCTGGATCAATCAGATCCGTGAGTGCTGCGATGTACCCCGTGTGCGCGCCCTGCTGACCGAGTACGGCGTGCCCGAAGATCACATCGTTATCTGCTCGGCGGCTATCGGCTACATTGCGAAGGAAACACCCGCCAAGCCCCGTAAGGAGGGTCGGGTCACGTTTGTCGAATAAAGAGGCCTAACGTTACAGGAAAAAGGAGATTTGTTATATGGATGCAGCGACTGCCAAACTCAAAGACTGGGTTCAAGCCAGCGATAACATTGTATTTTTCGGCGGCGCTGGCGTGTCGACCGAGTCTGGCTTGCCGGATTTCCGCTCGGTCGACGGACTGTATCACCAGCAGTATAAATATCCGCCCGAAACCATTTTGAGCCACACCTTTTTCATGGCCGAACCAGCGGAATTTTTCCGCTTTTACCGCGCAAAAATGCTCGCGCCGGACGCCAAACCAAATGCCGCCCACTTAAAACTTGCCGAGTGGGAGCGCATGGGCAAGTGCCGTGCGATCATCACACAAAACATCGACGGGCTGCACCAGCAGGCAGGTTCCAAAGAGGTGCTCGAGCTGCACGGCTCGGTACTACGCAACCACTGCATGCGCTGCCGCAAGCCTTATGATGTGCGTGACGTCATATCCTGCACGGGCGTGCCAAAATGCAGCTGCGGCGGCACGATCAAGCCGGATGTTGTGCTCTATGAAGAGAGCCTGGACACGCATACTATTAACAAAAGCATAGAGTACATTCGTGGAGCGGATATGCTAATTATCGGCGGCACTTCGCTTGCAGTTTACCCAGCGGCAGGACTGATTGATTATTATCACGGCGACAAGCTTGTGCTTGTCAATAAGTCCGAAACCCCGGCCGACCGCCGCGCAAACCTTGTGATCCACGCACCCATCGGAGAAGTATTTTCACAACTTTAACCCAGCCGAGCATAAACATTCATTTTGCATGAAATCCTCCTTTTCGGCTATACTAAAGGCAAACCGAAAGGGGGATATTCTTTATTATGATCGACAAAATCGCTCTGACGCTCGCCATCATCGGCGGCCTAAACTGGGGCAGCATCGCCTTGTTCAGCTTTGATCTGGTCGCCTTCCTGTTTGGCGGGCAGACAAGCATCCTAAGCCGCATCGTTTATGGACTTGTCGGTCTCGCGGCACTGTGGTGCATCACACTTTTGTTCCGCAGCAGCACCGAGCCGACCGAGCGGCATGCATCCTGACAAACACCGCGCAAAAAAGCCCCCGGCTGTATCCGGGGGCTTTGCACTACCTATTTAAAACGCAGTGCGCTTTGCGATATAGCCGGCAACGTCCTCTACGCGGATGCGCTCCTGCTCCATCGAGTCGCGCTCGCGCACGGTGACACAACCGTCCTGCTCGGTCTCAAAGTCGACGGTCACGCAGTACGGGGTGCCGATCTCGTCCTCGCGGCGGTATCGTTTACCGATCGAGCCTGCGTCGTCAAAATCGACCGAAAACTGCTTGGACAGGCTCTCCCAAATGGGCATTGCCTTATCCGACAGCTTTTTCGACAGCGGTAGCACCGCAGCCTTGAACGGCGCAAGCGCCGGATGCAGGCGCAGCACAGTACGCACGTCATCCTTGCCGTTCTTGTCCTGGCCGACGACCTCCTCGTCATATGCATCGCACAGGAAAGCGAGCGCCACGCGATCAGCCCCAAGCGATGGCTCGATGACATATGGAATATACTTCTCGTTTGCCTCCTGGTCGAAATACTCCATCGAAACACCCGATGTGTTCTGGTGCTGGGTCAGGTCAAAGTCGGTACGGTCCGCAATGCCCCATAGCTCACCCCAGCCGAATGGGAATAGAAACTCGATGTCGGTCGTGGCGTTGGAGTAGTGCGAGAGCTCCTCCTGGTCATGATCGCGCAGGCGGAGATTTTCCTCTTTCATACCGAGCGAGAGCAGCCAGTTGTGGCAGTAGTCCTTCCAATACTTGAACCACTCAAGATCGGTGCCGGGCTTGCAGAAAAACTCCAGTTCCATCTGCTCAAACTCGCGGGTGCGGAAAGTGAAATTGCCGGGTGTGATCTCATTGCGAAAAGACTTACCTACCTGTCCGACGCCAAACGGAATCTTTTTGCGAGTTGTGCGCTGAATGTTCTGAAAGTTGACGAAGATGCCCTGTGCAGTCTCAGGGCGCAAATAGATCTCGTTTTTCGCGTTCTCGGTCACACCCTGATAGGTCTTGAACATTAGATTAAACTGGCGAATGTCGGTAAAGTTATGTCCGCCGCAGTTCGGGCATGCGATCTGGTGCTCTTCGATATAGGCTTTCATCTGCTCGTTGGTCCAGCCGGCCGGGTTTTCGCCGGTTGCATCCTCAATCAACTGGTCTGCGCGGTGACGGGTTTTGCAGTCCTTGCAGTCCATCAGCGGATCGGAAAAACCGCCGACATGACCCGAAGCAACCCAAGTGGTTGGGTTCATCAGGATGGCAGCGTCCAGGCCGACGTTATACGGACTTTCCTGCACAAACTTTTTGCGCCAAGCAGCCTTGACATTGTTCTTAAACTCTACGCCGAGCGGACCATAATCCCAGGTATTGGCAAGGCCGCCGTAGATTTCCGAGCCGGAATACACAAAGCCGCGTCCCTTGCACAGTGCGACGATTTTCTCCATTGTCTTTTCGCTGTTTTTCATGATCATTCTCCTTCTGGCGCATCTGGCTGATGCACGCATTTTTTGGCCAGGCATAAAAAAACGCTTGACACTGATTTATTCTACATGTATAATTATTACTTGTCAAGGGCTGTTTGGAACAAGAAATTACAGTGAATTACGCCGTAAAATCCATCATAAATTTGGGCCTGTAGCTCAGTTGGGAGAGCGTTCGGTTCGCATCCGAGAGGTCGAGAGTTCGAATCTCTTCAGGTCCACCAGGCCACGAGCCGCGGTTTTGATATGAAGCAATATCAAAACCGCGGCTCTTTGACGTAAATATGAAAATTTCAACACTTCTTCCCCTTTTATGGCGATAGATGACTTTTTCTATGCAAGCGGCGGGCTTGCTTTACCGGTGCCGACGGCGCTAAAGCATTTGAGCCTGACTGATCCGGTGCAATTTTAGCCTGAGTATCTGCAATCATGGACTTGGGGGTGATGCTTTTTTATCGCCTGACGGACCGCATCCTCTTTTTGCTGATGCGGTAGAGGATAAAAGTGCAGAGAATGATCGCTAACGCAATTAGGGTTTCACCAAAATCAAATGCATCTTAAACCGGGTCACAGCTCTCACCGCATGCGGAATGCCGGCCGGCATGATGATGCACTCCCCGGCATTTACCGTATGCGGCACTCCATCTATCGTAATCTCGCCAGTACCCTCCAGGATGACAGCCATAGCGTCACCGGATGCAGCATGGGTGCTGATGGATGTTCCCGCGTCAAAGGCAAAGAGCGTCATCCCCGCCCCCGGCTGCTGAGCTATTGTCAGGCTGACTACCCTGCCGGTTTCATATTGTACTTGATCCTGAATGAAAAATGGCTGTGCATGCGGTACGTTTTTAATCAACTGTTCCAAAATATTTTCCTCCTATTCAAATTGTTCAATAGTGGATATTGGTAAAAAAATCTACTACACCGATGCAACGCGTAACATCAGCAGAGGCTACTGCGCATTCAATGAGTCGGGAGCATTCTTTTTTATCCTTCTTATTTTTTAGTTTATCCCAAGGAAACGCAAATTTCCGTTGCCATAGCAACAGAAACCATGCTTTTTCTCCTATGGTTAGCTTTAGCTAACTTAATAATACAGCTTTTTATTAAATTGTCAATATGCTTGAGAACGAAAAACTTTTTAGTTTGGTAGAACCCCCTCTTACAAAATGAAGTTGTTTTCTGATAAATGGCAGTTATTTATTTGTATTAACTTGATAATATAACTTGAGATATAATCGAGTTAGCTATTGACAACCGTGAAAACGAATTGTATAATTGCCACATAGTTAGTTTCTGCTAACTGATGCAAATTATGTTATTAAGGAGGACAAAGTCATGTCTCTAATTCAAAAGGAAATCTCCGATTTTTCTGTTCAATGCTATCATAAAAGCAAGTTCAGCACCGTAACCAAAGCTGATGTGCTGGGCAAGTGGAACGTATTCTTCTTCTACCCTGCGGACTTTACTTTCGTCTGCCCCACAGAGCTGGAGGATCTGGCCAATCTGTATGACAAGTTCCAGGCTATCGGCTGTGAGGTATACTCGGTATCGTGCGATACCCACTATGTCCACAAGGCTTGGCATGACGCTTCCCAGCGCATCCAGAAAATTCAGTATCCCATGCTGGCCGATCCGACTCACTGCCTGGCTGAAGATTTTGATGTCTATATTGCGGCCGACGGCCTGGCCGAACGCGGCAGCTTTATTGTCAATCCAGAGGGTAAGATCGTAGCATACGAGGTTAACGCAGGCAACGTCGGCCGCAATGCGGACGAGCTGCTGCGCAAAGTACAGGCCTGCCAGTTTGTAGCAGAGCACGGCGATGAGGTTTGTCCAGCCAAGTGGCAGCCCGGTGCAGAAACGCTCAAACCCAGCCTCGACTTGGTTGGACAGCTGTAAATCGTGGAGTAGAAGCAATGGAAAACCTTTACGATGTAGTCGTCATCGGCGGCGGCCCGGCGGGTCTCACCGCTGCGCTTTATCTGGCCCGCGCGCGCTATCGGGTGATTGTGGTTGAAAAAGAGCGCTTTGGCGGACAGATCACCATCACCGCCGAAGTGGTCAATTACCCCGGCGTTGGCAAAACCAGCGGCACAGAGCTGACCGAAACCATGCGGCAGCAGGCGGAACGCTTTGGCGCCGAGTTCCTGCTTGCCGAGGTTACAGGGCTGGATCTGGCCGGTGATGTCAAGACCGTGCACAGCAGTCGGGGCGATCTGCAATGCTTTGGCGTTCTGCTGGCTACCGGTGCTCATCCGCGCACTGTGGGATTCCAAGGCGAAGATCAGTTCCGCGGCCGGGGCGTGGCCTATTGCGCCACTTGTGACGGTGAATTCTTCACTGGAAAGGATGTCTTTGTAGTGGGCGGCGGCTTTGCCGCAGCCGAGGAGAGCGTGTTCCTGACCAAGTACGCCCGCAATGTGACCATTCTGATCCGTGAGGACGATTTTACCTGCGCCAAAGCCACGGCAGATGCCGCCCGCAGCAATGAAAAGATCACCGTCATCACCAATACAGAGGTGGAGGAAGTCGCGGGCGATAACGCGCTCAATTATCTGCGTTACCGCAATAACGCGACCGGCGAAGTCACCGAATATCGGTCGCAGCCGGGCGACAGCTTTGGCGTGTTCGTGTTTGCCGGTTATGCGCCGGCCACAGAGCTGGTACAGGGGCTTGCAGAATGCGACACACAGGGCTACATCCTCACAGATCGCAGCCAGAAAACCACCGCAGACGGTCTCTATGCTGCCGGGGATGTGTGCATCAAGCCGCTGCGGCAGGTGGTTACCGCGGTGGGCGACGGCGCACTGGCTGCAACCGAACTCGAACGGCTGGCCGCCTTCATGCAGATGAAAACTGGCCTGCATCCTACGCCGCCGGTGAGCCGAGCAGCGGCGCAAACCGAGCAGATGGCAGATCGCCCGGGCGTTCTCTTTGATGAAGAAATGCTTGCCCAGCTAAATACTGTATTCGCCCGCATGGCTGCCCCATTGCTCCTACGCCTCTCACTGGATGATACGCCGCTCTCCTCCGAGCTGCGGCAGTATATGGAGCAGCTTGCCTCGCTCACTGACAAACTGCGGGTAGAGGAAGAGCCAGCCAGAAGTGTGGAAAATCTCCCCTGCGTGCGTGTGTGCCGGTCGGATGGAAGCTGGACCGGCCTTGCCTTTCACGGCGTGCCCGGCGGACATGAGTTTACCTCATTTGTCCTGGGGCTTTATAATGCCGCCGGGCCGGGCCAGGCTCTGGATGATAAAACGCTGATAGACATTCGCGCCATCAACAAACCGGTCGATCTGCAAATACTAGTCTCCCTCTCCTGCACTATGTGCCCGGAGCTAGTCACAGCCGCCCAGCGAATCGCATCGGAGAGCCCATGCATCACCGCGCAGGTATATGATCTCAACCACTTTCCTGCTCTGCGGGAGCAGTATCAGGTGATGAGCGTTCCCTGCATAGTGGTCAACAACGGAGAGCGGGTGACATTCGGCAAGAAAAATGTTCGTCAGCTGCTCGAGATAATCACCCAATAAACGGGTTCTTACCTTGCTCCATTTGAGAGACGTCTTAACGAAACTAAAATAATTGTACTTTACAAGCAATGGCCGCCTGCATCTTGCAGGCGGCCATATACATACGGAAAATCGCTTCGAAGTAATAAAAACTTTACTTCGAATTTTTTATAAAGTTGAATATAAATCATTGACTTATATTCATTGAATGTGATATAATCATTTTGCAACAAGGGAGGCGATTAAATGACAAACCGGCAGTTGGCCGCGCTTGAGACCAAAAAAAAGCTGCTGGCAGCAGCAAAGCGAATCGTACAGGAAAAAGGGCTTTCCAACACCTCCATTGAGGAGATCACCAAAGCATGTGGTGTGTCGAACGGCACATTTTACACCTATTTTAAACGAAAAGAGGATGTGATTTTTGCCATTAGCTACGATGTATATCAAGAGATATATGAAAAGGCCCAGGCGTATGACGGCACTTTTATGGATCGGCTGATATTCTTTATGGAGAATTTTTCGGGCTATATTGAAAAAAGCAGCCTGAAGCTCTGCCAGGAATGGGTGCGCAATACTGTCGATCCCGACCTGATAAACGACCCGGAAAGCACCAGCAAGCTGACGCAGGACCTGGCGTCGGTACAAAAGCTGATGGAAAGCGGTATCGAGCGCGGGGAACTGAAAAAAGATGCCCCTGTCGACACCCTTTCCCACACGCTGGTGGATGTGCTATACGGGCAAATGCTGTGCTGGGATATGTCGGGCGGCGCATACAGCTTTGCAGCACGCACAGAAGAATTTTGCAATACGTTTTTGGATGCGATCATGCGTCCGTATTTAACCGAGCTGAAAGGATGAGTCTATCAATGAACATTCCAACGATTCAATTAAATGACGGTGTTTCCATTCCCGTATACGGCTTTGGCACCTTCCAAATCCCGGCCGACGGCAGCACATATCGCGCGGTCAGAGAGGCGCTTGACCTAGGTATCCGCCACATTGACACTGCAGTCGCCTACTTTAATGAGCGGGAGGTCGGCCAGGCCATACGGGAAAGCGGCATTGACCGCAGCGAGGTTTTTCTAACCAGCAAGCTGTGGCTGCAAGATTACGGTTATGAAGCGGCGAAAAAGGGTATCGATACCTCGCTGCGTAAACTGGGGCTTGACTATATGGACCTCTACCTGATCCACCAGCCTTATGGGGATGTTCCCGGCGCATGGAAAGCGATGGAAGAGGCAAGGCAGGCAGGCAAGATCCGCTCGATCGGCGTTAGCAATATGACGCCTAAGATCTGGAACCAGTTCATCCCGCAGCTCGACACCCTCCCCTCAGTTAACCAGATCGAGTTCAGCCCGTATTATCAGCAGCGGGAGATCCGCAAGATTATGGATGCCGCTGGCGTCCGGCTGGAGGCATGGGGCCCGCTCGACCACGGCGATCAAAAGATGCTTTCCGATCCGCTCATCCAGCAGATCGCGGATAAACATGGCAAAACGCCTGCGCAGACCATCCTTCGGTTTATCGTGCAGGAGGGTTGCATTATCTTCCCCAAGTCGGTAAAGCGCGAACGCATGCAGAGCAATATGGAGATCTTCGACTTTGCGCTATCCGACGATGAGATGGACAAAATGCGCGCGCTTGATACCGGCAAGGGCACCCATGATCCCGATGCGCCGGGCGTAGCGGAGATGCTGATCAACGCATTCGACGTTCATGCAGACGACTGAGAAAGGAAGCTGAAAAATGGAATACAGGGAACTTTATAACGGGGTGAAAATCCCCATGCTTGGTCTTGGCGTATACCAGATCCCGGAATACGAGACGGCGAAGGACACTGTTATAACCGCACTGAAAACCGGCTACCGTCTAATTGATACGGCGCAGAGCTATATGAATGAGCAGGCCATTGGCGATGCAATACGAGAGAGCGGCATTCCCCGGGAGGAAATCTTTATTACCACAAAACTGTGGATACAGGACTTCTCCTATGACGGCGCACTTCAGGCGACTGAACGCTCGCTCCAGCGCCTTGGCACAGATTATATTGATCTGATGCTGCTCCATCAGCCGATGGGCAACTATATCGATGCATGGAAAGCCCTCGAAACGCTGTATCGTCAGGGTAAACTTAAAGCCATAGGCATGGCCAACTGTTATCCGCATGTGCTGGCCGATCTATGTGAAACCTTTGAGATCAGGCCTATGATTAACCAGGTGGAGTTGCATCCTTTCTTCCAGCAGCAACTTAATATTGATACCATGAATGAGTATGGTGTTGTGCCGCAGGCGTGGGCGCCCTTTAACGAAGGCATGCACGACTTCTTCCGCAACCCGATCCTGACCGAGATCGGCAGTAAATACGGCAAGACCGCCGCGCAGGTGGCTCTTCGCTGGAACATCCAGCGCGGCGTAGTGGTGATCCCCAAATCCGTCCATGTGGATAGGATCGCGCAAAACTTCGATGTATTCGATTTTTCGCTGTCACAGGAAGATATGGACAAAATCAAAACGATGGACATCGGGCATAGCGAAATCGTGAACCACTTTGACCCTAAATGGATCAAAATGCTGCATATGTATACGTTCTGATATAGCCTATCCCCTCGTTCGAGCCATGATAAAACCTGCCGGCATCACATGGATGCCGGCAGGTTTGTTTATGCAAAGCGGCGAAAGAGTCACTGGTCTGGTTGCATCAGCACATGGCGCAGACGCAGCAGCTCGACGGCTGCCAGCGCCGCTGCGAGCAGCGCGGTTGCCGCAAAATTAAGCCAAATGCCGGTAAGCCCCAGCGGCCACAGCACCACTACCAGCAACACTGGAAAGATCAGTGCGGTCGAAACCGAGATCAGCGAGGCGGAAAGCGGCTTTTCAATCGCAAGCATATAGCTTTGCGTTGCGAACGAAAACCAACGGGTAAGATATGTGATGCTGAACAGCTGCAACGCGCCGATCGACATCGTCAGCACTGCATTGTCAGCGCCGGGCATAAACAGCAGCGTAATTGGCCCGGGCAACAGCACAATCACCACCGCCGCAAGCAGCGATACCACAGCCGCCCCGGCAAAACAGCATTTTTCAATCGCTCGCACACGCGAAAACTTTCCCGCGCCCCAGTTATAGCCGACCGCGGGTTGTAGCGAATCGCACATACCGTAGAACAACGGCTGAATAAAGCCCTCCGCGTACATCAGGATACCGTAGACCGAAACAGCGGTCTCGCCCCCCAGACGCACCAGAATGAAATTGAGCAGTATTGATGTGATGCGGCCAGCGATATTGTTTAAGAAATTCGGGCTGCCGCAGGCGATGATCTGCCGCACCAAAGCAGCGCGAAAACGCGGTCGGCGCAAGCGCAGCAGTGCTTTACCGCGCACAAATGGGATGAACGCAATCAGCGCGCACACCGCCATGCCCATACAGGTTGCGAGCGCCGCCGCCCATACGCCCCAGCGAAACACGCCGAGAAATAGAAATTCCAACGCCGCGCTGATCACACTCATCAGTATATTAAGCAGCATGCTGCCACGAATATAGCCGCAGATACGCAGAAAGTTATCCATTGCAAATATGATTGTTGTCACCGGCGAGCCGATGGCGTACACGCGGACATGCTGCACCGCAAGCATAGCAAATTCGCCCTCCGCGCCCATCAACTGGATGAACATGGGCGCCGCTACATACAGCAGCGCGCCTATTACCACACCCGTGCCGACGATCATCAAACAGGCACAGGTAAAGATATTGCAGGCCTCATCCTCTTCCTTGCGACCAAGATTAATTGCGATTGGCACCGAGGAGCCAAAGCCGATCAGGTCTGCAAGAGAAAAATTGATAATGACAAACGGCATGGCCAGATTGATTGCAGCAAAGGCGGTCATGCCCAGATATTGCCCGACAAATACGCCGTCAATCGTCTGATAAAGCGCCGAGGCCAGCATGCTGATCGCGCCGGGTATTGAGGCGATGAAAAAAAGCTTAATTGGGGCGGTCCTGGAAAATAAGGTCGCCGAATTCATAGTTTCTGTCCTCTCTTTATAATTGCTATAATTGCTGTAAAGGATTACGGCTGTGCAGACCCGCGCAGCCACTGCTCGGCATAATTGGCAAGCGCTGGTGCGGCATGCTTGATCGACATGCCGGTGGTGTTAACACACAGGTGATAGCCCGCCTTATCTCCCCAGCGCAGATCGGATACCATGCCGTGTACACTCGCGCGCGCCGCATCCACCTGCCGCATGCGCTTTTCAATTTCCCGGTCGGTGAGCGCTTCGTTTTCCGGGGCGCGGGCGCGGCAGCGCGCAAGCTTTGCGGGCAAATCGGCATAGACAAAGATACTAAACGGATGAAAATCGGCAAGCACGGCGCTCGCCCCGCGTCCAACGATAACGCAGTCGCCCTGCTCTGCCAGCGTTCGGGTGATCTTACGCTCGGCCACCAGCAGCTTTACCGTTTGCTTGGTAACCGGCGAATATGCGGAAAAGCTCTGCCCATAGTGCATTGAAAATCCCGCAGGCATGCCCCGCCCCAGCAGCGTTTCAACATACCACTGGCTGGTCTCCGTCTGACGGGCAAGCGCCTCCAGTATTTCCCTGTCGTAATAAGCAAAGCCCAGGCAGTCGGACAGACGTTTACCCAGCTCCCGACCGCCGCTTCCAAATTCGCGACTGAGTGTGATGATGCGTGGCATTTCAATCCCTCCCCTTTCCATACTGCAAAGCAATGCGTTGGATAACAAGTCATATTAAGTCCGATGTCGGACAAATTGCAGTAAGAGGAATTATAGCACACCGGTTCTTCAATGTCAAGCTGCCGACGGGCATACAAAAAGCGCACTTTTCAAAGTGCGCTTTTTGTATAAATTGTATTTCACCGGGAGGCGGCCGTCTCGTCCTCCTCCGACGACTCGCTTTTCCATTTCCCCTCCGTACGCGGCCTGACCGAAGCCAGCGGATTTTTTGCGGCCGCCTCACGCAGGCTGCTGTCCTCAATATGGGTGTAGATCATAGTCGTACTGACGCTGGTATGTCCCAGAAGGTTTTGCAGCGTGCGGATGTCCACCCCACTCTGATACATCAGCGTCGCCGCGGTATGACGCAGCTTATGCGCAGAGTACTTATGCGTATCCAGACCTGCCTGACCGATGTATTTTTTAACCAGCCACTTGACCGTTTGTACATTGATGCGGTTACGGTTTCGGCTGATGAATAGCGCATTTTTATCCCGCTCATGCGGTGTAATGCGCTTTGGCAGATAACGCTCCAGTGCTAGCCGGCAGGCATCGTTCAGGTATACGATGCGCTCTTTGTTGCCCTTGCCGAGCACGCGTACCGAGTCCTGCTGAAAATCCGAAAGGTTAAGCCCTGCAAGCTCGGACACACGCAATCCACAGTTAAGAAATAGCGTCAGGATGCAGAAATCGCGCTCGGCGAACTCCCCCTGCACCGCCTCGAGCAGCCGCACGCTGTCATCAGCCGTCAAATAGACCGGCAGCGACTTGCGAATGGTGGGTGACTCGAGGTTGCTGATCGGATTGACCTCAAGCAGGTGCTTTTTATCGGTCAAATAGCGGAAGAACGCGCGAATCGCGGACACCTTGCGCGCGCGCGAAACGCTATTAAGTCCATAATCGGTCGAGACGCTGTTCTGCTGGGTTGGGCGCTCGCCGGACATGTATTCCAGATAATCATACGCATCGGACAGCGTGATCCCTTGCAGAAACGCAATGTCAACATCGTCAATCGGGATCTGGTCGATCGGCAGATCACCCGGTACAAGCCGCTTATTATGCTTAAGTACCCGGAAAAACAAGCGCAGATCCAGGTAATATTCATGCGCAGTTTTGGAGGACTTCCCCTGTACGGTTGAAATATAGGTCAAAAAATCGCGCAGTACACGCGGCGCGTCCGCCGCATATTCCGACATAGGCCGTTCCATTGATACTGCCTCCTCCCGCATCTTATGCTATTTTTTATTATACCGCTATCCCATGGTTTCGTCAAACGCTCAACTTTTCGATGTAATTGCACAAAAGGCTATTGACTGCTGCCTGCTTTGATGCTATCGTATATCTTGATTATACCGGCTGCGCTCTGTCCACCGGTATCTATGCCGCTGTTAGGCCCAACACCAAAAGGAGGTCGGAAAACAAAACTGCCTTTCCGGCAGCATCTGTTTTCACAATCATCATGTCACAGTTTGACAGCTTTATCAAGAGACAGCCGCCCGGCAGGCTGATCGCGCTGGGATTTGCGCTTGTGATTCTGCTCGGCACAGGTTTACTCCTGCTTCCCATCTCGGTCCGGGCGGATGCAAACGTCACGCTGATCGACGCACTGTTTACCTCAACCAGTGCAGTGTGTGTGACCGGGCTAATCGCCATCGATACGGCAGACCATTTTACCGTGTTCGGACAGGCGGTCGTTGCCGGACTCATCCAGGTGGGTGGCCTGGGCGTTACCTCAGTGGGTGTCGGCTTTATTCTGGCTGCTGGTGGACGTATCAGCATCAAAAGCCGTCTGCTGGTGAAAGAAGCGCTCAATGTGGACGGTTTTAAGGGCATGGTCCGGCTGGTGCAAGCCGTTCTGCTGATGACACTGTGCTTCGAGGGTGCTGGCGTCGTGCTCAGCTTCATCTCGTTTGTGCAGGACTATCCACCGCTCAAAGCTCTGTGGATCAGTATTTTCCACTCAGTGGCTGCGTTTAACAATTCGGGCTTTGATATTTTAGGCGGTCTACGTAACCTGATCCCCTATCAAAACGATATTCTTCTCAATTTTACCACCGCTGGATTGATTATTTTTGGCGGTATGGGTTTTCTTGTCATTCTCGACCTGCTGCGCTGCCGCTCGTTCCGCCGGCTGACGCTGCACTCCAAGGTTGTGTTGGCGACTACAGGCATGCTGCTCGTGCTCGGCACGCTGCTGCTCAAAGCAACTGAGAATATCAGCTGGCTTGGCGCGTTTTTCCATAGCGTTTCCGCTCGCACAGCAGGTTTCTCCACCTATCCGATTGGATCGTTTACAAGCGCCGGCCTGTTCGTGCTGATTATTCTGATGTTCATCGGCGCATCGCCCGGCTCGACCGGCGGCGGCATCAAAACAACAACCTTTTTCGCCCTAATGCAGCAGGCGCGTTCGGTATTCTCCAAAAGGCACCCGGGCGCCTTTCATCGCATGCTGCCGGTCGAGGTGCTCCGCAAATCCTCGGTGATCGCGCTCTTGTCTGTACTTGTGGTTTGCATCGGCACCTTTCTCCTGTGCATTCTCGAGCCGGAGTACGATTTCATTCAGCTGCTGTTTGAGGTGGTATCCGCCTTTGGAACAGTCGGCCTGTCGACTGGTATCACCCCCGACCTTGGCACAATGGGTAAGCTGGTCATCATACTTACCATGTATATCGGCCGCCTAGGAGCATTTACTCTGCTCTCGATCTGGATTGATCGCCCCGACCCCAGCGCGCATTATACCGAAGAACAGATAATGATAGGATGAGGTAAACGATATGAAAAAACAGAACTTTCCTACATCATTTGGCGTGATTGGCCTTGGCCGCTTTGGCACCGCGCTCGTCCGCACACTGGCCGAAGCCGGCAAAGAGGTTATTGCGGTGGATAAGGATGAGAGCAAGGTCAAGGCGGTGCGCAAATATACCGACTTTGCCTTTGTCATCGAAACGCTCACCGAGGAGGCGCTTGAAGAAACCGGCATCCAGAACTGTCAGACCGTGACCATCTGCATCGGCGAGCAGGTCGACGTGAGCGTGCTTACCACGATGATGGCGATCAAGATGGGTATCCCGCATGTGATTTCCAAGGCCAACAGCCGCGAGCACGGCGAAGTGCTTAAGCACCTCGGCGCCACCGTAGTCTACCCCGAATCCGACATGGCCGTGCGTATTGGCAAGCGTATGATCTCGGGCAATCTGCTCGACTATATCTCACTTGACAATCAGGTCGAGATTCGCCGCATCCAGGTGGGCGGCCATCTGGTCGGGTGCAGCGTGCAGCAGGCCGACGTACGCAGGAAATACAGCATCAATATTATTGCCGTCGAGCGCGACCATCAGACGATGGTGGATTTTTCCCCGCAATTTCGGTTCCAGATCGGCGACATCATCGCCGTGATCGGTAAAGCAGACCATATCTCCCGGTTTGACACCGATATGCAGCAGTAACCGCTGTGGCCGCGCTGCGTAAAGACCGTTTGCCGCCAGCCGGAAGCAAAGCTCGGACGATTGCCCGTCCGAGCTTTTTTGGACTGATTTTGTGCACGGTACAATGGCAAGCTGCCCTTTTAGGAGGTAATCATGTGATTATTACCGTAACACTCAATCCCGCACTGGACAAAACCGTATCTATTCCGGACTTTTTGCCGGGCACGGCCAATCACATCACTGCTGTCCGTACCGATCCGGGTGGCAAGGGTCTGAACGTCTCCAAAGTGATTGCGCGTCTTGGCGGCGCGAGTACGGCGGTCGCCCTGCTGGGCGGCGCGACCGGCCGCCGCATCGCTAAGGAGATGGACGTGCCTGGCATCACCTGTCGCTTCACTATGACAGCAAGCGAGACCCGCACAAACCTCAAAATCGTCGACCCGGCAAGGCACACTAACACCGACCTGAATGAGCCCGGCCCGACTGTCAGCCCGGATACGCTATGCAGTATGCTCGCCGAGGTCACGGCAGCCCTCTGCCCCGGCGATATAGTGGTGCTATCAGGAAGTCTGCCGCAAGGCGTACCAACGGACACCTACGGCGTATGGACCGCAGCCTGTCGCAAGGCTGGCGCGCTGGTGTTTCTGGATGCGGACGGTGAGGCGCTCGCGCACGGCGTTGCGGCAAAGCCCTATCTCATCAAGCCCAATACGCACGAGCTATCACAGCTTGTCGGCCGCACGCTCGCGCACATAGATGACTTGCTCGCCGCAGCGCGCGGGATTATCGCGTCAGGCGTCGCGCGCGTGGTCGTTTCTATGGGTAAAAACGGCGCACTGTTTATCAGTCGGGAGCAGGTGTATCGCGCCGAGGGCATTTCGGTTCCGATCGGTAGTACGGTGGGGGCAGGCGACAGCATGGTCGCCGCGCTTGCCTATGCCGCAGCATGCGGCATGGATGACGAAAATACCGCCCGGCTGGCAATCGCCGCGAGCGCGGCCAGCGTCGAATGCTGTGGCTCGCAGGCCGCAGCGCGCAGTGCGATTGACGCTTTGCTGCCGCGTGTTGCGTTCCATAAGATCTGACTGGCGAGGGGCTTCCGCTGCTAACCGTGCATCATCTGCCGCTTGGCAGCCCTTTGATATGGCGCATCCTGCTGCTTTGCAGGATGTGTTTTTTTCCTTTCTGGCAGTTTGTTCGGCTTTTCATTATTTTTTGTCCATAATACTTTAATTTTTCAGGTATTAAATTAATTATATTTGACCTTTTTTCAATTTGCATTATGCTTATCTCATCATAGGACAAAGGAGGTCTTTCCCTTGCGCCGACTATCTATCGCAACATCAGGTCGGGCGCAAGAGGTCATCGAGGGCCTGTGCCGTGATGTCAAGCATCGTATCAGCACCAGCTCGCCGGGGCTGTGCCCGGTCGATATGGCGCTGTCTTTTCTGTGTCTGGTGCCACGCGCAGACCTGCGGCAAATGAGCCGGTGGACGGCATCGACCGCGGAAGAAGCCGACACGTGCGGTGCTATATGACCTTGACCGCAATGCCGCACGACGGCACTCGCACAAAAATCCCGCTGTGCAGCAGATAGCGGCAAACAAAAAGCGCACCATTCGGTGCGCTTTTTGTTTTGCCGTATACGCGGTTACTGCTCCTCCTGGCTGCCCATTAGCGTAACCATAACAGCTTTCTGAGCGTGCAGGCGGTTTTCTGCCTCCTCGAAGATCTCGTCCGCGTGCTCTTCAAACACCTCGGTCGTGATTTCCTGTCCGCGGTAAGCGGGTAGACAGTGCTGCACCATGCAGCCGGGCTTTGCAGCGGCGAGTAGCTCGCCATTTACCTGATAACCCTTAAACGCTTTCATGCGGACTTCCTTTTCTTCCTCCATGCCCATGGAAGCCCAGGTATCTGTGATCACAACGTCCGCGTTCTCTGCGGCCTGCATCGGGTCATCAGTGAGGGCAAAATCCGGGTTGCCGTTTGCAAATGCCAACACATCCTCGTGCGGACGGTAGCCCTCGGGCGTTGCAACTGAGACCTTCATGCCGGTCTTAAGGCCACCGACGATCAGCGAATTTGCCATATTATTGCCGTCGCCGATGTAGCACATCTTAAGCCCCTCGAGCACGGCAAACTTTTCGCGAATCGTCATCAGATCAGCCAGTACCTGGCAGGGATGGCAGAAATCAGTCAACCCATTAATGATCGGCACCGATCCATATGCCGCAAGGTCTTCAACCTCTTTTTGCGCATAGGTGCGAATCATAATGCCGTCCAAATAGCGGGATAGCACGCGCGCGGTATCTTGCACCGGCTCGCCGCGGCCGATCTGCAAATCTCGGTTAGACAGGAACAGCGCCTGCCCGCCAAGCTGATACATGCCGGCCTCAAACGAGACACGAGTGCGCGTGGACGACTTCTGGAAGATCATGCCGAGGCTTTTGCCCTCGAGATGCCGGTGTGAGATATTGTGCTTTTTTTCATATTTGAGCTGGTCGGCCAGGTCGAGCAGTCCGATGATCTCCTCGGTAGAACAGTCGAGTAGCTTGAGTAAATGCTTCATTCAAAACACCTCTTTCATGATGGTCAGCGCCTCATCCATCTCGGCCTTGGTAATGGTTAGCGGCGGCAGCAGACGAACTGCATTTTTGCCCGCTGTAATCGCAAGTACACCATTTTCGATCAACTTGTTTGCAAAAGCGGTGTGCTTGCCATCCTCTACGATGACGCCAAGCATCAGCCCCATGCCGCGCACACCGAGAATATGCGGCGAGCCGAGCGCAAGAATGCCGTTTTTCAGATATTCGCCTTTTTCCCTTACCTGCGCAAGGAACTGCTCATCGCCCACGGTATCGAGTACCGCGTTTGCAGCCGCGCATACAAGCGGCGTGCCGCCAAACGTGGTCGCATGCGTGCCGGGGCCGAGCACATCCGCACAGTTTTCCGCCGCGAGCACCGCACCGATGGGCACGCCGCCACCCAGCCCCTTGGCCATGGTGACAACGTCTGGCCGGATGCCGTACTGCTGAAAACAAAACAGGCTGCCTGTACGGCCGATGCCGGTCTGCACCTCGTCGATGATAAGCAGCATGTCTTTTTCGCGGCAAAGCGTCTCAACCTGCCGGACAAATTCCCGGTCAAGCGGCAGCACGCCGCCCTCGCCTTGGATAAGCTCCATCATGATCGCGCAGGCCGTCTCGTCCGCCTTACGGCGCAGCGCGTCAAAATCGTTCGCCGGCGCATAGTCAAAACCCTCGGTAAAGGGGAAAAAGTAGTCATGGAAGCGTTCCTGTCCGGTGGCCTTAAGCGTGGTCACCGTGCGGCCATGAAACGAGTTGATGAGCGTTACAATCTTATATCGCCCTTCGCCGTATTTGTCAAAAGAATACTTGCGTGCAAGCTTAATTGCACCCTCGTTGGCCTCCGCGCCCGAATTTGCAAAAAACACCTTGCCGTTTAAGTTCGTTTTTTCGACGAGTTTTCTCGCAACCTCAATCATCGGCGCGGTCGTAAACAGGTTGGATGCATGCATCAGCTTGTGGGCCTGCGCAGTGATTGCATCAATGATGGCCTGATTATTATAGCCCATGCAGTTGACGCCGATGCCCGAGGCAAGATCAATGTATTTTTTGCCCGCTACATCCCACAGAGTCGCACCCTCACCATGGTCAAGCGCGATCGGAAAGCGGCCGTAGGTGTTCATCACATACTTGCTTTCCTCAGCTTTTAGTTGTTGATAGGTCATTTCCCTCGCTTCTTTCTCACTGGAACATCGTGCCGACGCCCACTTTGGATAGTAATTCGATCAGAATGGAGTGCTTGACGCGGCCGTCCTGTATATTGGCCTGATCTACGCCCTTGCGCACCGCCTCAACACAGCAATCCACCTTGGGGATCATACCGCCTGTGATGACACCGTCGCGCATCAGACGCGGTACCTCGGACACCTTAAGGTTGGTTAGCAGAGTTGACTCGTCATCTGGGTCGAGCATGAGGCCGCGCACATCGGTCAACAGGATCAGCTTTTTTGCTTTCAGCGCCACCGCAAGCTTGCAAGCCGCAGTATCGGCGTTGATGTTGTAGTTGGTCTCATCGTCGATGCCCTGCGCAACGGTTGAGACAACCGGGATATACCCTTGCTCAAGCATATCAATAACAGGAGCGGGATCGACATCCACAATGTCGCCCACGTAGCCGTAGTCAGTGCCTGTGCGGTCGGTCAGGCGGCGAGCCTGGAACAAACCGCCGTCCATCCCGCCAAGGCCGATGCCGCGTCCGCCCGCCTTTTGTAGCAACGTGACGAGACCTTTATTTACCTTGCCGCACAACACCATTTGAACGATGTCCATGGTTTCACGGTCGGTATAGCGCAGACCGTTGACAAAACGCGACTCCTTGCCGATCTTTTTGAGCATATCCGAAATTTCCGGCCCGCCGCCGTGCACCACGACCACCTTGACGCCAACCAAGTTAAGCAGCACCAGGTCGTGGATGACCGCATCTTTAAGCTCCCCGTTAATCATAGCGTTGCCACCATACTTGACAACGACTGTCTGCCCGTAATACTTCTGTATAAACGGCAGGGCTTCAACCAGTATCTTGGCTCGCAGCTCTGCATCCAATTGTATATCCATGTCATTCGTCCTTTACATGAGATCATGTTGTGCTGTACAGGCTTTGCCTGAGCAAGTTTACGCCGGCAAGGCGCTGCAAACTGACGCGTACAAAGGTACGCAACAAGCGACCGGCGTCGGATCACGCACATTAGCGCAGCTTTAGGTGCGGTAGTCCCCGTTGATCTTGACATAATCATATGTCAGATCGCAGCCCCACGCGGTCGCGCAACACTCGCCCTCGCCGACGTTCACTTCAATGACGACCTCGCTCTCGCTGAGCACTTTTTTTGCAAGGGCCTCGTCAAAGTCGAGTGCCGCGCCCTTTTCACACACTGTCACGCTGCCCGCAGCCGAGGTAAACGCCACGGTGACGTATTCCGGGCGGAACGGAGCCTTGGAGTAGCCCATCGCACACAGCACGCGCCCCCAGTTAGCATCCGCTCCGAACATGGCTGCCTTGACGAGGTTTGATCCAACGACCGCCTTGGCAAGCCGCTCAGCCACCTCCTCAGAGCGGGAGTTGCTAACCGTACAGGTGACAAGCTTACTCGCGCCCTCGCCATCTGCCGCAATCTGTCGCGCCAGACGGGTATTGACCTCGTTTAGCGCTTTGCAGAACGCCTGATAATCTTCATCCTGCCACTCGATCAGCGCGTTGCCCGCCGCACCGTTGGCCAGTACGACGCACATGTCATTGGTCGAAGTATCGCCGTCCACCGTAACGCGGTTATAGGTCTTGCGGACGTTGTCCTGCAATGCTTCGGTCAACATTTCGTGCGTGATCGCACAGTCTGTCGTCAGAAAGGCGAGCATGGTACCCATGTTCGGATGAATCATGCCGCTGCCTTTGCAGATGCCGCCGATACGGCAGGTTCTGCCGCTAACGGTAAACTCGACCGCCGCTGTCTTTGGTCTGGTATCGGTCGTCATGATGGCAAGGTTCGCCTGCGCCGAACCGTTTTCGGTTAGCTTGATCTCGGATAAGTGCGCCTCGATGCACTCGACCGGCAGACGCTGGCCGATCACGCCGGTCGAGGCGACAACAATATCATCCTCGTCCACACCGAGTACATGGGCCGCCGCTTTTGCCATACGGCGGGCGTTTTCCATGCCGTCTGGCGCGCAGGCGTTAGCGTTGCCCGCGTTTGCCACGATCGCACGCGCTACGCCGTTTTCCAGGTGCTCCATTGTGACGTAAATCGGCGCAGCCTTGACGCGGTTCATGGTATAAACCGCTGCGGCCGTACACTCGCATGCACTGAAAATGATTGCAGTATCGTCCTGTGCACGGCTGTCCTTGATGCCGCTGCGGATACTGCCCGCAGTAAATCCCTGTGCGGCACACACACCGCCGTCGATGATCTTCATAGGTTCCTCCCTATCGTGCGGAAAGGGCGCCGACCCTTCCGGTTATTTCGCTCAAAGCGCTAGCCCAGCGGTCTCGTCCAGGCCAAGCATGATGTTCATATTCTGCACCGCCGCGCCTGAAGCCCCTTTGCCTAGGTTGTCAAACAGCGCGATAACAATCGTCTGCTTCTGATGGCCGCACACGATTAGCCGGAGGCTGTCTCGCCCCGCAAGTGTGTCCGCGTAAACCGCCGGCGCTTCGCCGCCAAGCGGCGCGACAGAAACTAGCTTCTGACCCTCGTAGTGCCTTGCAAGCACATCGTGCACACGCTGCGCGTCCACGCCTGGCAGCATGACGGTGGTCGCCATGCCCTTATAATAATCGCCCACAACGGGCACAAACACGGGCGGCTGCGACAGGCCGCAGACATAAGCCATCTCGGGCAGATGCTTGTGGCGCAGGTTAAGGCCATAGATGCGGGCCGAGCCGAGCCGCGTATCGCGGCCCGCGTCCTCATATTCGGCGATCATCTTTTTACCGCCGCCCGAAAAGCCGGTCAGCGACGAGCAGGCAAAGGCAAAGTCTGTGCTCACCACGTCGCGCGCGACAAGCGGATACGCACACGCGATAAACCCGCTCGCATGACAGCCGGGATTGGTCACCCGCTTTGACTGCTCGATTGCCGCGCGGTGTGCGCGCGATAGCTCGGCAAAACCGTAATCCCAGTCTGGATCCACGCGGTGCGCGGTTGAGGCGTCAATCACGCGAGTGGCCGGGTTTTCGATGAGTGCAACGGCCTCTATCGCTGCCGCATCCGGCAGGCATAGAAACACAATATCCGCCGCATTTAGATACTTACGGCGCTCGTTTGCATCCTTACGTTTATCTTCATCAATCAGCAGTAGCTCGAGGTCTTCCCGCGCGCTGATACGCTCATAGATTTGCAGGCCGGTCGTACCCTCTTTACCGTCGATATATACCTTTGGTTTCATGCGCCACTTCCCTCGCCGTTACGCATTTGCCGTTTCGACATCCGCAATGAACTGCTCAATCTTGTCAATCTGGCGGGTGACCTCCTGCGGCGCCGGGCCGCCGATCACCTTGCGTTCGGCCACGCAGGTGCGCAGGTCAAGCGCATCGTACACATCATCGCCGAATTTATCTGAGATCGCGGCAAAGTCGCGCATGGTCATGGTCTCAAGCGTCTCGTCCGCCTTGATGCACTGGTTGACTAGACGGCCGACCGTCTTATACGCATCGCGAAACGGCATGCCCTTTTTGGTCAGATAGTCCGCGCAGTCCGTCGCGTTGATAAAACCCGTGGACGCCGCCTTGCGCATATTATCCCGCCGCAGCGTCATGGTAGAGAACATAGGTGTGAATACCTCAAGGCACTGTTTTGCCGTGTCAATCGCGCCAAACACGGCCTCCTTATCCTCCTGCATATCCTTATTGTAAGCAAGCGGCAAGCCCTTGAGCACAGTCAACATGGCTGTCAGGCTGCCATAGACGCGGCCGGTCTTGCCGCGGATCAGCTCGCACACGTCCGGATTCTTTTTCTGCGGCATGATGGATGAGCCGGTCGAATATGCGTCGTCCAGCTCGACGAACTTAAACTCCCACGAGCACCAGGAGATAATCTCTTCAGACAGGCGCGATAGATGCATCATCAGGATGGACAACGCGCTGAGCAGCTCAACGCAGTAGTCTCGATCGGACACACCATCGAGCGAATTATCAGTCAGACGGGCAAAGCCCAGCTGCTGGCGGACAAACTCTCGGTCGATCGGATAGGTGGTCGAGGCAAGCGCGCCCGAGCCAAGCGGCATCTCGTCCATGCGCTCGCAGCAGTCCTGCAGACGGGTGATGTCGCGCTTGAGCATGTTGGCATACGCCATCATATAGTGCGCAAATGTGGTTGGCTGGGCGCGCTGCAGATGCGTATAACCCGGCATGACCGCATCCAGATTTTCGCGGCTCTTCTTGGTTAGCGCCCTCATGAACGTGCAGATCATCGAGATCAGCGCGCCGATCTCCTTTTTGACATACATGCGCATGTCAAGCGCGACCTGATCGTTGCGCGAACGACCGGTATGCAGGCGCTTGCCCGTGTCGCCGATGCGCTCGGTCAGCAGCTGCTCGATGTTCATATGGATGTCCTCATAGTCGAGCGAGAACTCCACCTTGCCGTCCTCGATGTCATGCAGAATGCCTTTTAGACCCTCGACGATCTTTTCGGCCTCGTGCGGCTCGATGATGCCCTGCTTGCCCAGCATGGTCGCGTGCGCGATCGAGCCGGTAATGTCTTCCTTATACAGACGGCAGTCAAACAGAATGGACGAGTTAAAATCGTTTACCACCAGGTCGGTCTCCTTCTGAAACCGCCCTGCCCATAACTTTGCCATAGCTTAAATCCTCACTTTTTTCAAACAGAAGGCTGCCGGAAAATAGAAGCAATACGGCAGGGCGCGCCGGACCTCATGGACCGGCGCGCGCCGCGTGGCTGATTGCTCTGTTTCCGTTTGCCGCATACCCTGGACTTACTCGACCGGTGGGAAGTGCTCGCCAGTCTTGTCAAACAGCATCTGGTCGCCCAGTGCGCGCACCTTAAGCGGCAGGCCAAATAGATTGATAAAGCCCGCGGAATCAGCCTGATCGTAGCAGTCGTCCTCATTGAAGGTCGCCATGTCCTCAGAGTACAGACTGTACGGCGAAGTGACCGACGCCGGAATAATATTACCCTTGTAGAGCTTGAGCTTGACATCGCCCGTGACGGTCTCCTGCGTTACGTCGACAAACGCGGAGAGCGCCTTGCGCAGCGGCGTATACCACTGGCCGTTGTAGACGATCTCACCGAACTTCATTGCGACCTGCGCCTTGTAGTGCGCGGTCTCCTTATCGAGCGTGATCTCCTCAAGCTTCTGGTGCGCCGCATACAGCACCGCGCCGCCCGGGGTCTCATAAACGCCGCGGCTCTTCATGCCGACTAGGCGGTTTTCGACAATATCGAGGATGCCGATACCGTTCTCGCCGCCAAGTTTGTTGAGCGTTTCGATGATTGCAACCGTGTCCATCTGCTCGCCGTCAACCGCGGTCGGCACGCCTTTTTCAAAGTGAATGGTAACATAGGTCGGCCTGTCGGGCGCCATCTCGGGTGATACGCCCAGCTCGAGAAAGCCCGGACGGTTGATCGGCGCCTCATTGGAGGGCAGCTCGAGATCGAGACCCTCATGGCTTAAATGCCACAGGTTCTTATCCTTGGAATAGTTGGTTTCCTTGCTGATCTTGAGCGGAATATTGTGCGCCTCGGCGTAAGCGATCTCTTTCTCGCGGGAGTTCAGCTCCCAAAAACGCCACGGGGCGATGATGTCCATCTGCGGAGCGAAAGCATGAATCGCCAGCTCAAAACGCACCTGATCGTTGCCTTTGCCGGTGCAGCCATGGCAGATCGCATCTGCACCCTCTTTGAGTGCGATCTCGACAATGCGCTTTGCAATGATCGGACGCGCAAACGAGGTGCCGAGTAAGTACTGCTCGTAGGTCGCGCCGGCTTTCATAGTGGGGATAATATAATCGTTTACAAACTCCTTTGTCAAATCCTCAATATACAGCTTGGACGCACCCGTTTTGAGCGCCTTTTCCTCAAGCCCGTCCAGCTCGGTGCCCTGTCCGACATTGCCCGATACCGCGATAACCTCGCAGCCATAGTGCTCCTTAAGCCACGGGATCAGCACCGAGGTATCCAGCCCGCCGGAATAGGCCAAAACCACCTTATTATACTTCTTTTCCATATCTGCAAACCTCCGCATCTGTCGTTTTTTATGACCTGTTCATTATACTCCCTATCCCTGTGTTTGGCAAGAAAAATTTATAATTATTTTATATATTGTATATTTATTCAATATATGAATCATCCTGTTTGAAAGAAAAGCTTGCACTTTATGAGAAACAGTACTATTATATCTATAAATGCTCTGCGGCAAGACAAATGCAGAGGGTGAATAAAAGCGCATGCAATTCAAATGCGTAAAGGGGCGTATTCCGCAATGACCGAAAAAAATCTGACAATGCTGACCGATTTTTACGAATTTACAATGGCGCACGGATATTTTGAAAAAGGGATAGCAAACCGGCGCGCGTATTTCGATATGTTCTTCCGCCGCGTGCCGGATGGCGGCGGTTACGCCGTGATGGCAGGGGTCGAGCAGCTGATCGACTATTTCAAAAACCTGCACTTTACCGATGAGGACATTGCCTATCTGCGCAGCCGAGACTGCTTTTCCGAGGCTTTTTTGGACTATCTGCGGCATTTTGAGTTCGCATGCGACGTTTGGGCTGTGCCTGAGGGCACGCCGGTATTTCCCGGCGAGCCGCTCGTTACAGTTGCCGGCCCAATGATCCAGGCGCAATTTGTTGAAACCATGGTGCTGCTTACCATCAACCACCAGACGCTGATCGCCACCAAGGCCAGCCGCATCACCCGTGCGGCGCATGGGCGCACGGTGCTCGAATTCGGCTCGCGCCGCGCACAGGGGTACGACGGCGCGATCTACGGCGCGCGCGCGGCCTATGTCGGCGGCTGCCAGGGCACGGCCTGTGTCCTCGCCGACCGCGACTACAAGATCCCCGCAGGCGGCACAATGGCGCACTCCTGGGTACAAATGTTTGACAGCGAATACGAAGCTTTCCGGGCATATGCGGATATTTACCCTGACAACTGCATTTTTCTCGTCGATACCTACAATGTGCTCAAGAGCGGTGTGCCCAACGCGATCCGCGTAGCACGCGAGATGGTCGAGCAAAAGGGTGTTCGCCCGCGTGGCATCCGTCTGGATTCAGGCGACATCGCCTACCTTTCGATCGAGGCACGCAAGATGCTCGATGAAGCCGGATTCCCGGATATGCAGATCATGGCCTCCAACTCGCTTGACGAGTACTTGGTACGCGAGCTGCTGGTGCAGGGCGCACAGATCGACTCCTTTGGCATCGGCGAGCGTCTAATTACCTCCAAATCCGAACCTGTGTTTGGTGGTGTGTACAAGCTTGCCGCGGTCGAAAACGAGGACGGCGAGATCGTGCCCAAGATCAAGGTGTCGGAAAATGTCGAAAAGATCACCACGCCGCACTTTAAGCAGGTCTACCGTCTTATTGACAATAAAACCGGCAAGGCGCTCGGCGATGTGCTGACCGTGTATGACGAGGAGATTGATCCCTCGCTGCCCTATGTGCTCTTTCATCCCATTCACACCTGGAAGCAGAAGATCGTGTCCGACTTTACCGTGCGCCCGCTGCGTGTGCGGCTGTTTGATCAAGGTAAATGCGTCTATCAAAGCCCTTCGATCAGCGAGATCCGCAGCTATTGCCTATCCGAGCTGGACACGCTGTGGGATCAGATCAAACGCTTTGAAAACCCGCAGACCTATTATGTCGATCTGTCCCTCAAGCTCTGGAACTGCAAAAACGAGCTGCTGGCTTCTTGCCGTATCTGACCGCAAAGCAAATCAAGGCCAAACCGCCGCACCTGCGGCGGTTTTTACTATCGGCAGCAGACCCGCCGCCATATCATCTGTGCCGACGTTTGCCAACGCGGCACACCCGATTTTATCTAATTGCGTATTTGACATGCGTTCCGTCCGGCGTTATACTGATAATACATCGAATGCCGAGGTATCCGGAGGTGCGTATCATGCCCCGCAAGAAAACCGATCCGCTTTTTCCCGCCAGCAACACCATGCTGGTGCTTGCCATGCTGGAAGAGGGCGATAAATATGGCTATCAGATCATCCGCGAGCTGGAATGCCGCTCAGACCAGACCTTTTCTATGAAAGAGGGTACGCTGTACCCTATTTTGCACAATCTTGAGGCGCACGGTGAGATCCGATCCTATGAGCAGCCATCCGATGCCGGACGTCGCCGCCGGTATTACCGGCTGACCCGTCAGGGCGTCAAAACGCTGGCGCGCTGTCGTAAGGAATGGGCCGCCTTTTGCAGACAGTTCGGCAAAGTGGTCGGGGGTGAAGCATGTGTCCTCGGATGAGCGAATTGCCCGCTTTCTTGATGCGGTATGCCAGCACCTGTATTGGCCACCATACCGCGCACGGGTACGCCGTGAGTTGACCGACCATATCCTGTCCCACGCCGAGTATCTGCACGAGAGCCGCAGCTATGAGTGGGATGAGGCAGTCGATCGGGCGCTGCAATCGCTCGGCGAGCCGAACGAGCTTGGCCGCGCCCTGCGTCATGCGCGCTTTCCCCTGCTCTATGTGCTCTGCGTGCTGTTTACCGGTGTGATATGGGCGGCTATTGCGGCCTGCATTGCCTATTTGCTGCTGCTTTTGATGCAATAAAAGCGTTCTGCACCTTGCCATGCAGAACGCTTTTTTATCCGCTACTTTTGCTTAGCCGCCAAATCTTTTGCGCGGTCTGCGCCACGCAGGCAACCAGGATAATACCAAATGAGATTGCGCCCGCCTCGCGTAGCACCAGGCCTCCGTACTGCGTAAAAGCCGTCACATCCCCCCGCACGAGCGCAAAGGTCGTGTGATACAGGTCGCCGCCCGGCGCAAGCGGTATTAGCATGGGCACCAGCAGCGTGATAACCGGTGTTTTCATAAACCGGGAGAGCACCTCGGCAAGCGCCGCCGTAGCAAGCGCCGCTAGAAAATATGCCAGCACCCGGTCCGCATAAACATACATTGCCAGCAGGTAGAACACCCAGTTCGCTGCTCCGCCGAGCAGAATAGTCACAAGCCGCCCACCGGATACGCGAAACAGCAGACCGAACCCAAATGCACCCACCGCAGCCGTTGCTGTTTGCAGTACCATATCCGCCATCAAGCTGCACCTCCCAGCCGCATAAGTACGAGCGCGCATCCTGCCGCAATCGCCAGCGCGCGCAACAGCGCCTCGCTCGTGCCAAGCAGACCGCTGATCGTGTCGCCCACAATCATGTCACGCAGTGAGGTCACCAGCGAGATACCCGGGATGAGCAGCATAATGTTGCCGATGATAATATAATCAAGCCCCTGCCCCAACCCGATCTTTACAGCCGCCACGGCTGCAAGGCTGACGGCAGCAGCGCTCGCCACGGTTAGCACGATCTGCTGCAGACCAAGTTTGTCGCCCGCGCGCCCAATCACATATAACACCAGACTGCACAGCATGGCTGCCAGTCCATCGCGCCAGCTGCCGCCGAAAAACACCGCAAACGAGCCGGCGACGAGCAGATATGCCGCGGGCTTGCGCCAGACAGGCCCCGCCGGCATCGCACGAATCTCGTCCAGCCGGCATACAAGCTCGGGAAGCGGTAGCGGCGCGGCGCAGACCGCCCGTGAGAGCGCGTTGACCGCCTCAATCCGCCGCATGTCGGTCTCGCGTCGGGTGATGCGCCGGGTATGCGTCAATACCGCGCGATCAGCCGTCTGCACGGTAACCACCATGCTCGCCGTGATGGTCAACACATCCGCCCGCACAAATCCATAGGCGAGCGCCAGCCGTCGGATAGTATCCTCGACACGCGCAATCTCAGCCCCTGCAGTGAGCAACAGCTCGCCCGCATCCAGAATTGCGCACAGGGTCTGTTCCTGTTCCTGTTGCTGCATCTGTTTTCCCTCTCTTAATGTGAAAGCTTGCAAGACGCACCGCGTTTTTATTACAGAAGCGGTGCGAACAGCCGCAGCACGCTGGCTGTGATCGAGCGCAGCCACGGCACCTTGTGCAGCCACATGCCATCAATCTGACGGCTGACATTGATGGTCTCCAGAATATCCCGCTTGACCGCGGCGACGACCGAACTGTGATAAAAACAGGTCGCGCATTCAAAGTGCAGGAAAAACGAGCGAAAATCCATATTGATCGTGCCAACGACCGCAGTATCATCATCTGACACAAGGCATTTTGCATGCAGAAATCCCGGCCGGTATTCGTAAATCTTAACACCCGCGCGGTAAAGCTGCTGATAATACGATCGCGTAATCATATACACGAGCTTTTTATCCGGTATGCCGGGCGTCAGAATGCGCACGTCCACCCCTGATTGGGCTGCAATCGTCAGCGCGGTAATCATCTCGTTATCCAGCACCAGATACGGGGTTGTGATATAAACGTAATCCTTGGCGTTGTGGATGATTTGCAGATAGGTCGACTCGCCGATGTTGATGTCATCCAACGGGGAGTCGGCAAAGGGCTGCACAAACCCGTCTGCCGGCGGCTTGACCGTAGGCAGATAAGGATCGAGCCGCGGCACAGGCTCTCCCGTAACATATTCCCACATCTGCAAAAAGAGCGAGGTCATATTGGCTGTGCCGTCGCCGCGCAGCATAATACCAGTGTCTTTCCAGTGGCCGAAGCGCACCTTTTTATTGATATATTCGTCCGCCAGGTTTATGCCGCCCATGTAGCCTACATTGCCGTCAATAATCATCATTTTACGATGGTTACGGTAGTTGAGATAGGTGTTGAGTGTGGGCACAAAGCGGTTAAAGCGCACTGCCCGGATGCCGAGCGAGGCAAGGTAGCGATCATAGTGTGTGGGCAGGGTTGCAACCGAGCCAACGTCATCATAAATCACGCGCACGTCCACCCCGCAGCGTACCTTTTCCTTGAGGATGTCCAGAATGGTGTTCCACATCACACCCTCTTCGATGATAAAATATTCAAAATAAACGAATTTATTCGCCCGGCGCAGTTCCTCGCACATCGAGGCGAACATCTCCTCACCCACACTGAAATAATGCGTTTCGGTATTGGTCCAGGCCGGCATGCCGTTGAGCGATTGAATATAGCGCGCGCGCGCCGCATGGCGCGGATAGCGCCGCGTCAGCTCCTCCGTAGCGGGGGTGCGCATATAGTCGGCAAAATTCGGCGCGGTCGGCTCATACTTATGCTGTGTACGCGCACGGTTGAACGGTGTATTGCCCCACAGCAGGTAAAATAAGCCGCCAAACAGCGGAAAGACCAGGATAATGATGATCCAGGCGATTTTATAGGTGGGGTTATCATATTTGCGCACCAGCCAGATCACCATGATAAAGCTCAATATATTCAGCAGGTAGGGCAGCCAGTTCCAACGGCTGCTGATCCATCTCAATCCATACAGCACCGCCACCAGCTGTAAAATAAGAAAGAAACCGACAACCACACGCCGGTCTGCCAGCAGACGGCCCAAAAGTCTGCGCATAAGCGACTCCTTTCCGCGTATTTTCACACGAATCATCATATCGCACCCGCTGACAAAAGTCAATGCGTACACATTGCCCCACGATAAATTCTGTGATAGAATAAAAAAATCATACAAAACACCGATTGGAGGAACGTGCTATGCCCCATACCCCCGTACCCGTCAGCGAGCTGTCGGCGCGCATCGACCGGCTGCGCCGCGCCATGTCACAGCGCCACCCTGGCTGGTCCATGCTGCTGCTGGAAAACAAAATTGACCTTTACTATTTTACCGGCACCATGCAGGAGGGTACGCTTATCGTCACACCCGATCTTGCTACCCTGTTTGTGCGGCGCTCGTTTGACTGCGCATCGCGCGAGTCGCTCTTTCCCGATCTGCGACCGATGAGCAGCTTCCGCGACATCCGCCAGGCGCTGGGCGAAGTTCCGCCGACCGTCTATATCGCCGCGCGCACAATGACGTTGCAAAAACTCACTCTGCTGCAAAAACATCTTCCGTTTGCACCACAACCGATAGACGATGTGCTCAGCGAGCTGCGCGCGCACAAGAGCGAGTACGAGCTTTGCTGTATGAGGCGCGCAGGCAGGCTGCACCAGGCTGTGATCGAAAACGTCGCCCCCTCGCTGCTGCGCCGCGGTGTAAGCGAAGCGCGCCTTTGCAGCGAAATCTTTACCTGCATGCTCGATCATGGCGCCATGGGTATCTCACGCTTCAATCAGCCCGCAGCGGAGGACGTGCTCGGCGTTGCGAGCTTTGGCGAAAACGGTCTGCGCGCCAGCGCGATCGACAGCCCCTCGGGTAACATCGGCACCTGCATTGCGATGAAGGCGATCGGTTCGTCCGAGCGATGCCTTGAGGTGGGTGACACCGTGCTGCTCGACATCCCCTGCGGTTTTGACGGCTACCACACCGACAAATCGATCACCTTTTACTTCGGCGTGCTTGCAAAGCACCCGCAGGGCGCGCGCATCCGCGCCGCACACGAGCAGTGCGTATTTCTGGAAAACGAGATCGCCAGCCTGATGCGGCCCGACGCGGTTCCGGCAGAGATCTACGAAAAGATTCTCACCCTTGTCGATCCTGCATTCCGGGATGGGTTTATGAACGCCTGCAAGTTCCTGGGCCATTCGATTGGCCTGACGATGGACGAAACCCCGGTGCTTGCCAGGGGGTTTTCTACACCGCTTGAGCAGGGCATGACAATCGCGGTCGAGCCAAAAATTGCGCTCGACGGCATAGGCCTGATCGGAAGCGAGAATACCTATGAGATCGCCGCGCAGGGCCCAGCCCAGTCGCTGACCGGTTTGAGCGACACCCCGTTTGAAATCACAGGACCTTGACAAAATTTTCATTGAGGACAAGCCCGCGCCGGCAAGGCCAGCGCGGGCTTTTTCCTGCCCATATATGGGCGCACCGCAGCGCGACGCGGCGCATAGGATGGCACAAAGGAGGTTTTCCCTATGATAAAATCCGTGACCCTTGCGGTCGCCGGCGGGGATGTGCGGCAGGCGCATCTGGCGGCGCTCCTGCTAGCGGACGGTCATACAGTGCACACCTTTGCGCTCGAACGGCATCAGCCAGCGGGCTGCACCCCTTACAGCGATCCGCGCCCCTGCTTTGCCGATGTACAGGTGGTCATCCTGCCAATGCCCGTGCAGCACGGGGATGGACAGCTCAATGCGCCGCTCGCCAATGCCCCGCATCCGCTTGCCGATGTGCTGGACGCCATCCCAGCTGGCACGCTGACGCTCGCTGGCGCCGTTCCCTTCTGGGTGCACGCCCGCGCGGTGCAGAACGGTCTGCCGCTGACCGACTACTTAACCCGCGACGAGCTGGCCATCCGCAATGCGGTACCTACCTCGTTAGCAGTTGTGCACATCTTGCTGGTATATATTTCTGTTTTTGCGCTTTCATTGTATTTTTAAGCACAGGCGCGGCTGCGCCATCTGGCGTACTGTACCCAGTTTTCAGCCTTTTTTCTACTCGGCTGCCGCAGTAAGTCATTAAATTATCTTATATTTTGTATATTTCGACAAAGCTTGTCGTTTTTTTCAAGTTAGCATAGACATCCTCCAGGCCGTTTGATATGATATTACTGTATTTCACTGCCCGCGGCTATCACACTAGCTGCGGGCGCATTTCACAAAAGGAAGGCTGTTGATCGAATGGAAAAAAAGAAATCGTTAGGCGTCGAGCTATTCCAGCTCAACGGCAAACCCTCCTGGGGGCAGGCGTTCCCGCAGGCGCTCCAGCATGTGCTGGCCATGCTGGTGGGTAACATCACCCCACCGATGCTGATAGCAAGCACACTTTCCCTGTCCTCAGCAGATGAGATACTGCTCACGCAGGCAGCAATGCTGATCGGCGGCATCACAACCCTGCTGCAGCTTTACCCTATCATGGGCTTCGGTATGGGCCTGCCAAACGTCATGGGCGTAGCGTTCGCTTACATGCCCATTCTCACCATGATCGGCACACAGTACGGCATCTCGGCCATCTTCGGCTCGCAGCTGGTAGCCGGCTTTGTGTCCATCTTCATCGGTATGTTCCTGGGCAAAATACGCCGTTTCTTTCCTCCCATCGTCAGCGGTACGGTGGTGCTCAGCATCGGCCTTACGCTGTATGAAACGGCAATGAACTACATGGGCGGCGGATCAGCGGCGCAGAACGCGGGAACCTTTGGCTCGGGCAAGTTCTGGATTCTTGCACTGGTCACGCTCGCAGTCACACTCGCATGTAGCCTGT
The DNA here is from genome assembly GCF_944380985.1 of uncultured Agathobaculum sp. Taxonomy (GTDB): domain Bacteria; phylum Bacillota; class Clostridia; order Oscillospirales; family Butyricicoccaceae; genus Agathobaculum. Next base: position 102,814 of record NZ_CALWJJ010000007.1, read on the forward strand.
TCGGCAAGGGTTATCTGCGCGTATCCGGCATGCTGATCGGCATTGCCGTCGGCTATGTGATCGCGCTCTTTATGGGCGGCATTGTGGACTTTGGCGGCCTGGGTGAATCCAGCTGGATCTCGCTGCCTCGCCCGTTCCACTTTGACCTGTCCTTCCACCCGGACGCGATCATCATGATGATCCTAATGTATGTTGTACAGGCCGTGCAGACCATTGGTGATGTCTCCTCAACCGCGATGGGCGGTTTTGGCCGCGAGGCGACCGACAAGGAACTTGGCGGCGCGATCAAAGGCCAGTCGGTGTGCGGTATGATCGGCGCGGTCATCGGCGGCCTGCCTACCGACCCGTATAGCCAAAACGTCGGCCTGATCTGTACAACCAAGGTCGTTGCCAAGCGCGTGTTCCTGATCGTAGGCGTAGTTATGCTGGCTGCGGGCTTTTGCCCCAAGTTCGGCGCGCTGATGACCACTATCCCACAGCCTGTGCTGGGCGGCGCCACGGTAACCGTGTTTGCGGCGATCACCATGTCGGGCATCCAGCTGCTCAATGAGCAGCCGCTGAACTACCGCAACAAGATGATCGTGGGCATTGCGCTCGCCATCGGTCTTGGCATCGACGCGGTGCCGAATATCCTGCAATTCTGCCCACAGCTGGTGCGTAATATCTTTGGCAGCTCGCTGGTGGTCTCTTTCCTGATCGTATTCCTGCTGAATATCATCGTACCCAAGGATGATTCCCCGGCTTGCTAACCGCAACCGCAAAAAGATCCCCGAAACACTGCAATGTTTCGGGGATCTTTTTGCCATTTTAAAGCCGCGTACAGGCCGAAAACACACCGCGTTTCCAATCCGATATCTCCATCCAAAACGCACCTTCCACACCGCACAGATAGACAGTCAGCGCATCCTCCGAAACGACGATCCGTTCGAGCAGTGTACCGTAAATCAGGCTCCCGGGCTGCGTTCCATCCGCCGGCACCGCCCGACAGGCTGCTCGCTCGGCACCGGTCAGGCGATGCGTAAGCGCCGCCGCATCCTCTACAACTTTGGCTGCATCAATATTCAGCTCTGCCAACAGATGCGCCATGCACGCACAAACCGTGTCCTCTGTCACAGAATGCATGGCGCAGCCCTTGCTGCCACGCTGCACCCGTGTCCGGCAGGTCCAGACCTGGTAGGTTGATCTGTCTGTACGCTGGCGCCGGCGCGGCGTAAGCCGGCTGCCACAGGCAGCGCAAATCAGTTTTCCTGAGCACCAATACCGCGCGGAATGGCGCGCATACTGTCCGTTCTTCGTCGCGCGTCGTTGCAGCTCGCGCTGCGCCTGGTCAAATACCGCGCGCGACACGATTGCTTCATGGTGGTCCGGCAGGTAGATCTGCTCTTCCCTGCCGTCGTTTTTGACCTTTTTGTGATCGAGAAAGTCAGGTGTGCAGGTCTTTTTTTGCAGCAGGTCGCCGCAGTATTTTTCATTGCGCAGCAGCCGTAGCACCATAGTAGACGACCACGGCTTATCTTTCGCGCGTGGCGGTAGGATGCCCGCCTCGGTCAGCTCGCGCGCAATGATCCAGCTACCCTTACCCTCGTGCAGAAATTTGTGGTACACCATGCGGATGACCGCCGCCTCATCCGGCTTGACGGTCAGCTGGCCGCCGCGCAGATCAAAGCCGTAAATCTGATTGCAGCCGAATACCACACCCTGCTCCATCGACCGCCGCTGGCCCCACTTGACTCGCTCAGAGGTCTTGCGGCTTTCCTCCTGCGCCACGCTCGCCATGATGGTCAAGCGAAACTCTCCGTCATTTTGCCGCGTATCGATGTTGTCGCCGATGAACACCACGCCTACGCCGATCTTGCGCAGCGCGCGCGTGTGCGCCAGCGCGTCGACCGTATTGCGGGCAAAGCGCGAAACCTCCTTGGTCAAAATTAGATCAATTTTGCCCGCCTGCGCCGCGGCAATCATACGCTGGAAAGCCGGTCGCCGCACTGATGTGCCGGATAGGCCGCGGTCGGCATAGACCTCGGCAAGCTCCCAATCCGGCCGGCGGCTGATGTACTCTGCAAAATACTGCTGCTGGTGTGCAAGCGAGTGCAGCTGATCATCTTGTGCGGTCGACACGCGGCAATATGCCGCAACGCGCATGCGCCTCTCTCCGCTCACGCCTCAAGCACCCTGCCCACAACGCGCACCAGCTCCTCCGGTGTGATCACGCCCGCCGCGCATAGCGCATCCAGTACCCCCTGCATGAGCGCTCGCTCCACTGCTTGCCGCTCCTTGTTTGTCAGCTCCATACAAAACGCCTCCTCGCCCGCCATCATATGCGCTGCGAAATACCAGTATGCCTATACCGCAAACGATCTCCCTACCTGCGAGGGTGCTATTCAGCTGGCGATGGAACAGACCGATTTTACCCTGCAAGGCGCACGCTGCCTGGTGATCGGCTGCGGCCGCATCGGCGCGCCGCTGGCGCGCAAGTTGCATGCGCTCGACGCGCAGGTCGTTGTCTCGGCCCGATCGCCACGCGATTTTGCGCGCATTGAGGCTGCGGGCATGGGCGCGCTCGACACGCGCCGTCTTGCCGGGCATTTGAACGGCTTTGACCTGGTGTTCAACACTGTGCCTGCGCCCGTACTTGGCGCAAGCGAGCTTGCAGGACTAAAAGAGGACTGTGTCGTGATTGACCTGGCTTCCCTCCCGGGCGGCATCTCTCCCGATGCTAAGCTTCCGGCCGCATGCCGCGTACTGCACGCGCTGTCGCTACCTGGACGGGTCGCGCCGCTGTCTGCCGCCCGCGCCATCCATGACACAGTTTGCGCGGTTCTGGAGGAGGAGGGAATTGTATGAGCGAGCCGCTCCGCATCGGCTTTGCCCTCACGGGATCATTCTGCACCTTTTCCCAGGTACTGCCTGTGATTGAGATGCTTGTAAAGGATGGCAGTCTCGTTACGCCCATCCTCTCCTATCACGCAGGCACGCTCGATACGCGCTTTGGCACGGCCGCCGATTGGCGCGCGCGTCTGGCCGCGCTGACCGGTCGCGCACCGATCGACACGATCGTTGACGCCGAACCCATCGGTCCCAAAGCATTGTTCGACGTACTCGCTGTTGCGCCATGCACAGGCAACACGCTTGCCAAGCTCGCGCACGGTATTACCGATACGCCGGTTACCATGGCGGTCAAAAGCCACCTGCGCGGCGACCGGCCAGTCGTGCTCGCTGTCGCCACGAACGACGGGCTTGCCGGCAGCGCAGCCAACATTGGCGCATTGCTCGCCCGACGGCATTACTACTTTGTTCCGCTGCGACAGGACGCGCCTACAGCCAAACCCCGCTCGCTCGTCGCGGACATGACCCTTCTGCCCAAAACCCTTGCCGCGGCGCGCGAAGGCCGTCAGATACAGCCCATTCTGCTCGCGCCGGGTAAAGGGTGAAAAAACAGCAGGCCTGCCGGGACAATACGCCCGCGGGCCTGCTTCTTCTGTGTTCTATTTTTCCGTTACCCGGTTTTTATCGATCTCGAGATTTTCACCGGTCACAAATGTGACCGCACGGCTGCAATTTGTAATTTCAGCATGCGCTACCGCCCCGCCGAACTCGCCGTCAAGCGTCCACGGCACCTTATCCTCCGCGTCAAAGATGATGCGGGAAGTGCGAAAGTAGGCGAAACGGCTTGAGCTGGTGTTATGCGTCAGCAAATCATTGACAAGCCCCTGCAACTCGATCGGGTTTTCCACCGGATACACAAGCAGCACCTCATACAGCCCGTCATCCAGCACTACGCCGCCCGGCTCGATGGCCTTAAATCCGCCAACCGATACGCTGTTCGACACCATACCGTAGATGAAGTGATCCTCCACCGAAAGCTCGGCGCTCTGCACACGAATGCAATGCGCCCGGATGTTAGTCAGCGCCTTGACACCTGCAAAGAGATAAGCCGCCCGCCCGAAGATGTTCTTCGATTGCTGTGGCGTGGCGTAGGAAACCTCGGTAAACACGCCAAAAGCCGCAATATAGTTAAAGTACCGGTCGTTAAATCGCCCGATGTCGAGCGCGTGCAGATGATCGCCCACCGTGATTGCGGCCGCATCCGGCACAGACTTGGGTATGCCGAGGCTAAATGCAAAATCATTGGTTGTACCTGCGGGGATATAGCCAAGCGGCGGCCGCACGGGAGACTCCATCAAGCCCGTCACCACCTCATTGAGCGTGCCGTCTCCGCCTGCGCACACAATGCGGTCAAACTCAATCGCACGGCGACGCACCACGTGCGTCGCGTCCTGTGCGCCCTGCGTCACATAGACAGTCACATCATACCCTGCCTGCTGGAACACATTGATGCAGGCGATCGCCTTGCCGCTGACCGCACCACGGCCGGCATGCGGGTTTACAATCCACAGCAGCTTTTTCATCGGGCGCGCCTCCTTTGCTTATATGGCAGGTTTTATGAAATCAGATCGCACACAGCGTTTGCGTAGGCAACCGGATCCTCGACTGGCATTCCCTCGATCAGCAGCGCCTGCGTGTACAGAATATTGGCGTAAGTTGCAAGCCGGTCCGACCCCGCCTGATGCAGTTCGCACAGCTTTTTGAAGATCGGATGCTCGGCGTTTAGCTCAAGCACACGCTCGGCATGCACGCGCTGGCTGTCGTCTATCGCCTGCTGATTGAGCACCTTTTCCATCTCAAGCGTCACCGGCCCCTCGGCACGTAGGCAGCAGGGATGGCTTTTCAGCCGGCCGGTCAGCTCAACTTTTTTGACCTTGCCGGTCAGCGCCTCGCCTACAGCGGCCAACAATGTTGCATTCTCCTCAGAGAGCTTTTTGATTTCTTCCTTTTCTCCCTCGGTTTGCAGGCCAAGATCAGCGTCCGTGATTGACTTAAACGCTTTCTCCTTATAATCTGCCAGAATCTTGATGCAAAATTCATCAATGCTATCGTCGAGGCACAGCACCTCATATCCCTTGTCATGCAGCGTCTCCATTGCGGGCAGTAACTTGATCTTATCCACAGTTTCACCGCAGGCGTAGTAGATATACTTTTGCTCCTCTTTCATGCGGG
>NZ_CALWJJ010000008.1 GCF_944380985.1 uncultured Agathobaculum sp.
GCCTCTACTGCGCTCAGGTCGTCCGGGTTGGTGATCGTCTCCATCGAAGCGCGGTTCAGCGTGCCGTCCGGATTGACCGCTACCTTGCCGGAGGTATCCGGAACCTGCTTTACACATACAATCGCTTTCATCGTTCTGTTTTCCTCCTTTTCCTTAGCGCAGCACCTGACCAGCGATGACCATTCTCTGTACCTGAGAAGTGCCCTCGTAGATCTCGGTGATCTTGGCGTCGCGCATCATGCGCTCCATCGGATACTCGCGGATGTAACCATAGCCGCCGTAGATCTGCACGCACTTGGTGGTAACGTCCATCGCAACCTCGGAAGCATACAGTTTGGCCATCGCAGCTTCCTTGGTAAACGGCAGGCCGACATCGTGGTTAAACGCCGCGCGGCGCACAAGCAGGCGGGCAGCTTCGATCTGGGTATACATATCGGCTACCATCCACTGCAAGCCCTGGAACTTATCCAGCGTTTTGCCGAACTGCACGCGCTCTTTCATGTACTGGATCGCCTTGTCAAGCGCGCCCTGCGCAATGCCAAGCGCCTGGGAGGCAATACCGATACGGCCGCCGTCGAGCGTCATCATCGCGATCTTGAAGCCGCCGTTCTCCTTGCCCAGCAGGCGGTCTGCCGGCAGGTGCACGTCCTCAAAGATCAGCTCGGCGGTCTGCGAGCCGCGAATGCCCATCTTATGCTCGATCTTGCCAATCGAGAAGCCGGCGTCATCCTTGTCAACGATGAAGGCGGAAATGCCCTTGTTGCCCTTGGTCTTATCGGTCATTGCAAAAACGACATAGGTGTCCGCGCGGCCGCCGCCGGTGATGAACACCTTGGTGCCGTTGAGGATATAGGAGCCGTCCTCCTGCTTTACCGCAACAGTCTGCTGCGCAGCGGAGTCCGTGCCCGCGTTAGGCTCGGTCAGGCCAAACGCGCCGATCTTCGCGCCTTCCTTAGGCTCGATCAGCGGGCGCAGCCACTTTTCCTTCTGCTCGGCGGTGCCGAACGCGTAGATCGGCCAGGCGCCCAGCGTGCCGTGCGCGGACATGATGCCACCGGTGGTGGCGCATACGCGGCTCATCTCCTCGATCGCGATCGAGTAGCAAATGTAGTTGCCGCCGGAGCCGCCGACTTCCTTCGGGAACTGAATGCCCATCAGGCCGTATTTCATCAGCTTCTGGACAGTCTCTTCCGGGTAGCGCTCCTGCTCGTCGATCTCTGCTGCGAGCGGCTCTACTTCGTTGAGCGCAAACTCACGGCACATCTTCTGGAACAGTGCTTCTTCTTTTGTAAGCCTAAAATCCATGCCATATACCTCCCAAAAATAAATCTCGGGTGTGCAGAAAAACACGACGCCGGCCGCATTCGGCCCTCAGTGCCGCGCAGATGCGGACACCCTACTTTGGAGCATGTCTATCTTCTATTATACCGACTGCCGAAAATATGTCAAGGATTTAACAGACTTTTGCGCGAGAATTTCACCCCGCTTTTTTGTACCCTTTTGCCCGATGTCTACCAAATTACTACATTTTGTGGAATCTGTGTATTTCTCTCCAATTTGAAATCAGTTTTGCCATGGCCGGATACATATTATCGCGTGCGCCAGCATAAAAACAGGAAAGGCAATAATGCAAAGGAGGATACGCCTATGTGTGGAATCGGCGGGTTTGTCGATTATGAGCGCGACGCCCGTACCTTCCGGGCGACCGCGCAGCGCATGAAGCGCACGCTCACCCCGCGTGGACCGGATGCCGAAGGCGAATACTGCGACAGCGCCGCGCTGCTCGTCCACCGCCGCTTGATCGTTATTGACCCGGCAGGCGGCGGGCAACCCATGTATGCGCCAGACGGTAATACTATTTTAATATATAACGGAGAGTTATATAATACGGACGAAATTCGCCGCGACCTGCTCGCGCGCGGCCATCGATTTCAGGGCCACTCGGATACCGAGGTACTGCTACACGCCTTTCTCGAGTGGGATACCGACGCCTTTTCGCGGCTCAACGGTATCTTTGCCTTTGCCATCTGGCAGAAGGCCGAACGGCGGCTCATCCTGTGCCGCGACCGGCTTGGCGTCAAGCCGCTCTTTCTTGCGCGCATGCCGGGCGGGCTGATATTTGGCTCGACCATCAGCACGGTGCTTTGTCATCCCGCAGCCGAGCCCATCGTGGACGAGGACGGCTTGCGCGCCGTGCTGCTGCTCGGCCCCGCGCGGCCGCCGGCAGCCGGAGTATTCCGGCAGATCGAGTCGCTGCTGCCCGGCCACTACGCCGTGCTCACCCCGGAGCGATATACCGACCAGGCCTACTGGAAGCTTGAGGCGCACGAGCACGAGGACGATCTGCCTACCACCATCGCGCGCACGCACGAGCTGATCTGCGACGCGGCAAAGCGGCAGCTTGTGAGCGATGTGCCTCTGTCCTGCTTTTTGTCCGGTGGGCTGGATTCTTCCATTCTGTCTATGCTCGCCGCCAAGGATTATGCCGCGCGCGGCGAGACGCTGCGCACCTGGTCGGTTGACTACCGAGATAACGATAAATATTTTACAAAGAGTAATTTTCAGCCGAATAGTGACAATTCGTATATTGAAATGATGGTGGAGGCACTGGGCACCGACCATCACAACATTGTCATCGAACCAGACGCCCTGTGCGCTGCCCTGCTGCCTGCGACCGACGCGCGCGATCTGCCTGGCATGGCGGATGTGGATTCCTCGCTGCTGCTGTTTTGCGCGGCGGTCAAAAAAGGGGCGACCGTGTGCCTGTCGGGCGAGTGCGCCGACGAGCTGTTCGGCGGCTACCCCTGGTACCACCGCGAAGACATTCTGTTTGAGGATACCTTTCCCTGGTCGCGGTCGGTCGACCTGCGGCTCAGCCTGCTTGCGCCGGGCGTTGTGCGGGATGGGGCCGCGTTTGTCCGCTCGCACTACCATGCCACCTGCCAGCGGGCGGAAAAGCTGCCCTCGGACAGCGCAAAGGACGCGCGCATGCGCGAAATGTTCGTGCTCAACCTCGACTGGTTCATGGCTACTCTGCTTGACCGCAAGGATCGAATGAGCATGTATTCCGGCCTTGAGGTGCGCGTGCCGTTCTGCGATCACCGCATTGTCGAATACGCCTACAACATGCCATGGGCGTTCAAGGCGCTGGACGGGCGTGAAAAGGGCATCGTCCGCAAGGCGTTTGAGCATGAGCTGCCCGAGGCGATCGTCTGGCGTAAAAAAAGCCCTTATCCCAAAACCTTCCACCCGGTTTACACCAAGCTTTGCGCCGACTATGTGCGCGGCATCTTCGCCGATCCCGACTCGGTGGCGTCCACGCTGTTCGATCACGCGGCGGTCGAGGCGCTCATGGAGCGGCCCGAAAGCCTCGCCGAGCCTTGGTACGGCCAGCTCATGCGCACGCCGCAGATTTTCGCCTATATCATCCAGCTCGACCGCTGGTTTAAGCAGTATAAAGTGCGGCTGGTCTGACCGCCGCCGTTTCGCCAAACGCCGCGGGCGTCTCTTCGCGCCCGCTTTGACAAGGAGGTTGCTTCCTATGCCCGATTCTGCCACCGGCAGTTCGGCCGTGCTGCGCGTGGTCGTTACCACCGCGCTGGGCGCGCTGCCGCTTGCGGATGCATCGGTCACCGTGTCCACCGCAGCGGATGAGGGCGGCGCGCGCACGCTGCTCTATTCGGTCCGCACGGACGTAAACGGCATGACGCCGTCCATGACCCTGCCCACCCCGCCGCTGTCAAACTCGCTCTCTCCGGATAGCGGCCCGCCCTATTCGGTCTACACGGTCGAGGTTACGCGGGAGGGCTACACCCCGCTGACCGCACTGCACGTTACCATGTTTTCCGGCGTGCCAAGCGTGCTGCCCGTCGCGTTGACCCCGCTTGCGGAAAACCAGCCCTCTGCTCAAACCGATCTGACTGCCACCGGCGACCCGCAGGTGCTCTACCAAGCCGAACCCGGAGAGGAGGAGTAAGCCCGTGCCGCAATCCCCTGTCGTCATTCCGGAGACCATTACCGTGCATTTGGGCGCGCCCACGGCGAACGCGCAGAACATCACCGTGCCCTTTGCCGACTACATCAAAAATGTGGCCTCATCTGAAATCTATCCCACCTGGCCTGAGCAAGCGATCCGCGCCAACATTTATGCGCAGGTATCCTATGTGCTCAACCGCGTGTTTACCGAGTGGTACCGTGCGCAAGGCTATGATTTTGACATAACAAACTCGACCCGCTACGACCAGTCCTTTGTGCCCGGGCGCGATATTTTTGAAAACATTTCAAATATCGTTGACGATATGTTCAACGATTATCTGACCCGCGGCAACGCAATCGAGCCGCTATTCGCCCAATACTGCAACGGCACGACGACCACCTGCCCCGGCGGCCTTAGCCAGTGGGGCACGGTGCCGCTGGCCGAGCAGGGCATGAGCGCCGAGGAAATCGTGCGCTATTTTTACGGCAGCGACATCAACTTTGTGCAAAACGCCCCGATCGCACCCAATCTCGGCGGCTCGTGGCCGGGCGTGACATTCCGGCTGGGCGATGTGTCTGAGGAAGTGCGCATCATCCAGAACCGTCTAAACCGCATTTCGACCAATTATCCAGGTATTCCCAAGATCTATCCGGTCGACGGCATCTTTGACGCCGACACCGAGCGCGCCGTGCGTGCTTTCCAGCGGCAGTTTAATCTTACGGTAGATGGCATCGTCGGCCGGGCAACCTGGTACCGCATCGCGTTTATCTATAATAACGTAAAGCGGCTGAGCGAGCTGGATAGCGAAGGCCTGCTGCTCGACGATGTTTCCCGCCAGTTCCCCGAACAGCTGCGCGAAGGCTCGACCGGCCCGGGTGTACAGCTGCTGCAATATTTTCTCGCTATCGTGGGCGAATATTATGACAATCTGCCCCGCTGGCAGCCCTCGGATATAAACGGCGTTTTAGGCCCGCAAACACGCGAGGCGGTCACCGCTTATCAGCGCATGCTGGGCCTGCCTGAGACAGGCGTTGTCGACCGGGCAACCTGGAATGAGTTGGTTTCCACCTATCAATCGGTTCTGGCCGCCCGGCCTGTGCAGGACTGGCTGGAGCAGGCGGTCGGCTTTCCGGATATTTTTCTTGTTGAGGGCATGCGCGGCGAGGAGGTGCGCGAAGCGCAGCAGCTTATCAATGTGATTGCGCGCGGCTATTCACAAGTGCCTGTTGTCGCGGTCGACGGCATCTTCGGCAGCGCGACGCTAGGCGCGGTGTCGGTCATCCAGTCGCTGCTCGGCCTGCCCGCGACGGGCGCGATCGGCCCGCTCACCTGGGAGGGCATGGCCGAGCTTGCGCGTGATGTGCTCGGCGCTTCGCAGACGAGCGAAGGGCAGTATCCCGGCTACGCGGTAGGAGAGGGGGCTAACACATAATGTATACCGATCAGCAGCGACGCAGCCATATTTACGATCTGCAAACCTTTCTGCGGCGCATCCAGCGCGCGCAGGGGTCTGTTCAACCGCTTGCGCCGGACGGCATCTTCGGGGCTGAGACCGCCGCCGCGGTACGCGATTTCCAGCGGCAGAACAGCCTGCCCGTTACCGGCACGGCGGATTATGACACATGGAGCGCGATCTACCTTGCCTATCTCGCCCTGCTCGCCGGGGATACACTGCCGCAGGCCGTCTCGTTTTTCCCTGTGGGCGCGCAGGCCGCGCTGCAGCCGGGAGACCGGGGTGCATCCGTATTTGTGCTTCAACTCATGCTGGGCACGGCGCTGCCGCACTTTACATCTGCCACGCCCGTGCCGCTGACCGGTGAGTATGACGCGGACACCACCGCCGGCGTGCGGCAGGCGCAGGGCGTGTTTCTGCTGCCGCAGACCGGCGTGACCGACCGCGCAACCTGGGAGGCGCTTGCGCTGTTCCACAACAGCTTTTTTGGCCGCACGCCGCTCGGCTGGCTCGCCACAGAGCGGTAAGCGCAAAAAAGGACGATCCCAAAAGGATCGTCCTTTGCTGTATGCATCAGCAGGGGTTATTGCGCACCCGACGCCGCGTCCGTGCCGTCTGTCTGCCCGGCAGCGTCCGCCGCTTGCTGCGCCGCCTGCGCGATCGCGTCTTCCTCATCTAAGATCGCCTGCACCGATTCAGGCAGGTAATCGCGCACGTTGTCGTAGGTGATCTCGTCATAAACGGCAGTGGTCTCCACCTGCGCCTGCTCCATCCACTCATTGAGCAGCCCGTCCATCGTCATGCCCATTGCCGTGGTCAGCGCATCGCGGTAGTTTTCAAGCTCGGCCGCGTAGTCGACCGGCTCGCGCTTGATGATATGGTAGCCGTAGCTCGACTGCACCAGGCCGGAAACCTCACCCTCGGCAAGCGCGGCCGCAGCCTGGTAAAACTCGTCTACCATCTCGCCCTCGGTGAAGATATAACCGTCGGGATTGCTTTCAAGGCCGGTATCCTCGCTGTACTCATGCATCAGCGTGTCGAAATCCTCGCCCGCATTGATGCGGTCGAGAAGGGCCTGCGCCTCTTCGCGCGCCTGCTCGTCTGTGCGAAGCTGCTCGCCGGTTGATGGATCGGTCGTCAGCAGCAGGATGTGCTTGGCTGCGAGATAGTTCTGCTGGAAATACTGGGTAAGCTCCTCGTCAGACGGGCGGTTTACGCCGTTTTCGCCGTAATAATACTCGTTTAGCGCGCGGTAGCAGGCGCTGCTGTACATCATGTTGGAATAACTGTCCGGTGTAAAGCCCATGCCGGCGATCAGGGTCTCATACGTCTCCATGCCGCCGACCGACTCGATCGTGTCCGTCAGCTGGCTTTGCAGCTCCTTCTGCTCGTTAAAGCTGAGCGACAGCCCGAGCGCGCGGAACTGCTGCAACAGAATATGGCTGGAGACCACCTGGTTATATGCCGCGTCGCGCACCATCTGGATCATGGCTTCACCCATCTGCTCGTCATTCCAAATATCAGTAATGCCAAACTGGGCGTACATGCTGTCGTAATACAGCATGTAATTGAACAGTATGCCCGCATATTCATCCGCGCGCACCTCATCGCCGTTGATGGTCATAACGACCGGCGCGTCGCTCCGGATCTCTTTGTAGCTGATGGTCATGCCGGCGGCGCCCCACACTGTGGCGCCCATGACGACCGCTACCATCACAATCACCGCGGCAATGCGCTGTGCCAATTTACTCATGCTCTGACTCTCCTTGCAAGTGAAAAAAATCAAACAGATTTATATTAGTATAGCACCTTTTGCAACCTGATACAAGGAAAAAAGCAAAATCATCACAATTGATTTGCCCTATTCTGCCGTATTGCTTGCGCGCGCGGTCGCCGCTCGCGCAAAAAACACCGGCAAATAGACATTGACATATTTTGTACGTAATGCTATAATCATGTCAATTTCAGTATTATTTTATGTTATTTTTAAAGGGGGATTTCCACTGTGGAAAATCAAACGGTTCCTGGAAAGAGCGCTGCCATTGCTAGCATGGTTTGCGGCATCGTATCCATTGTTTTCTGGTTTTTTGGCATCACATCCATCCTCTCGCTGATTCTCGGCATTGTCGGCCTTATCCTGTCGAACAACGCCAAGAAGCAGGGCTTTGAGGGCGGCATCCAGACGGCAGGCTTTGTTCTTTCCATTATCGGCACTGTTTTCGGTGCGCTGATCTTCATCAGCTGCGTAGCCTGCGCCGGCCTACTGGGCGTTGGGGCGCTGGCCGTCGCTTAATTAACGCGGCGCACGGTCATGTTGCCTTACTTATCCTTTTTCGGGCGCACGACCCCTACCTATGGGCTGCTGATGGCACTGGCCGGCTTGCTCGGCTGGCGCCTCTGTGTGATGCGCGCCCGTAATGCCGCATGGCCGCAGGAGGCTGCCTCCCGCTTATACGTTTTGTTTTTGGTGGGGGCGCTGGTCGGAGCCAAAGTTTATTCACTGGCGCTGGTCTTTCCGCAGTTGAGTCGAGATCTGCCGCTTTTGTGGCAGGACCCAACGCTGTTTGCCCAGCGCTATCTTTACGGCGGCATGGTGTTTTACGGCGGGCTGATCGGTGGCCTGATCTGTGTGGCTTGGGCGCTGTTGCGGCATAAGATCTCTTTTGCTTTGCTCGAGCAGATCTATCTGCCCGTGGTACCGCTCGCGCATGCGATTGGCCGGGTCGGCTGCTTCTTTGCCGGCTGCTGCTATGGCATGCCGACCGACAGCCTACTGGGCGTTGTTTACCCGCCGGGCGGGCTGGCGCCGGCCGGTGTGCGCCTCTACCCCGTCCAGTTGTTTGAAGCAGCTGGCGACCTTGTTTTATGGGCTTTGCTCTGGTGGGGCGGCTTCCGCCGGACGGGCAGCCGGCTGGTCTTCTATCTGGCCGGATATGGCATGCTGCGGTTTGTCACGGAATGCTTTCGCGGCGACCCCTCCCGCGGGCTGGCTGGCCCGCTGTCAGGCGCGCAATGGATTAGCCTGATCTGTATCGCAGCCGCCTTTGGACTGCTGTTAGCACGGCGCTTCCGCAAGGGCGCGAAAGCTTAAAGCAAACGCTGGAATACCCGCTATTTTCCATAGCAGACACCTGAAAATCAAGATTATTAAAGCAAGTGCAGTGCAAATTCCTCTGAAATATCTGCTTTTCAGAGCGGTGCGCTGCACTTGCTTTTTTCACCTGCGCGGCCCAAAAAAACGGGCTGCCGCTTATGCGACAGTCCGTTTTGCGATCTGATTTACTCCATCAGGCCGACACAGTCGTAATATGGCTTTTGAGCAATCCACTTTTTGTTATTTTTAAACAAAGTATGACTCAGCGTAATCACCAAGTAGTCCGCCCGCTCGAGGAGCTCATCCAACGAGACGTTCGGGATGCCCTGCACCTCACTGTCTTTTGCAAATGGCTCGCAGGCGATAACACTGACGCCCTTATCCTGCAAAATATGGCACAGCTCGATCGAGGGCGACTCGCGCAGATCGTCTACATCGGGCTTGTAGGACAGCCCGAGCACGCCGACCGTGTCAGTCACCTTGGCAAGCGAGGACACCACCTTACCCGCCACAAAGTGCGGTTTGTTTTCGTTGCGCTCGCGCGCGGCGAGAATAACCTTGGCCTCAGCCGGGAACTGCTCGTAAATGAACCACGGGTCGACCGCAATGCAGTGACCTCCCACGCCCACGCCAGGGCTTAAGATGTTGACGCGCGGGTGGCAGTTGGCAAGCCGGATAAGCTCAAACACATCGATGCCCATCTTGTCGCAGATGACCGACAGCTCGTTGGCATAAGCAATGTTGACATCGCGGAAGGTATTCTCGGTCAGCTTACACATCTCGGCGGTCAGATCGTCAGTCTTGTGCACAACGCCCTTTTCAAGCACCTTTTCGTAGATTGCGGCCGCCATCTCGGCTGCCTCGGGCGTGCGCGCGCCGACAATACGGTCGTTGTTCTTGAGCTCGTACATCATATTGCCTGGGATGACGCGCTCCGGGCAGTGCGCAACGTGAAGTTTGTCCATATCGATGCCCGACTCCTCGGCGAGCACGCGCGCGAGCATCTCGGTTGTGTGCGGCGGCACGGTAGACTCAAGGATAACGAGGTTTTGCGCTTCGAGCACCTTGCCCGCCATATGCCCCGCGTCCTCGACGTATTTGAGGTCGGCCTTATGGCTGCCGGTCTCATCCTGGTAGAACGGGGTCGGCACCGCGATATAGAACACGTCGGACTTGCCCAGCTCGTCCGAAAAATGCAGGTGCCCGCGCGCGACTGCCTTTTCAAACGCTTGCTGCAAGCCCGGCTCGACAATATGGATATGCCCACCCTGCAGCGTCTCGATGGTTTTCGGATTGACATCAAAGCCGCACACCTCAAAGCCTGCTTCGGCAAGGGTGATCGCGGTCGGCAGACCGATATAGCCCAGCCCCATGACAGTAATTTTCATAGCTTTAAACCTCTTTAATCTGACATTCTTTGACCCATTATACCATACTGGCCGCTCTTTTTCCACCCATGCCGCCGTTTGCGCACTGCTCGGAGCGTATAGGTTTAATTGATGGCACAATAGTTTTACCAAGCCATTATACCACTTTTTTGTTTTATTTCAATCTTAGGTTTGAATTTTTTGCGCGGGGCGACTATAATGATTAATATACCAATTTCATACTTAGATGATAGGATGTATGCTTTATGATCTTCAAGGGCCTGCTCGACGACGCGCGCTCGATCCGCGACCGCGATCCTGCTGCGCGCACTACGCTCGAGGTCTTTTTGCTCTATCAAGGCTTTCATGCCCTCATTTTACACCGCCAGGCGCACTGGCTTTACAAACACCGGTGCTTTTTCCTCGCGCGCTGGCTATCCCAGCTCGCGCGGCATTTGACCGGTATCGAAATCCATCCGGGTGCAACCATCGGCCGCCGTTTGTTCATCGACCACGGCATGGGCATCGTCATCGGCGAAACTGCCGAGATCGGCGATGACTGCACGATCTACCACGGCGTTACGCTCGGCGGCACCGGGCATGATTCCGGCAAGCGCCACCCGACCATTGGCAACAACGTGCTCATCTCGACAGGCGCCAAGGTGCTCGGTCCGTTCAAAGTGGGCGACAACAGCCGCATTGGCGCCAACGCAGTCGTTTTGCAGGAGGTGCCGCCCAACTCCACCGTGGTCGGCATGAAGGCGCGCGTGGTCAAGATCAACGGTCATCGCGTCGGCCCGTCGCCGTCTTACGCGCTCGACCAGATCCATCTGCCCGATCCTGTCTCGCAGGAGCTATGCCAGCTACAGCACCGTGTATACGCCAACGAGCAAAAGCTCCGGCGCGAGGAGCAGCGCGAGCGCGAGGCCGACCAATGACCCTCAGCCTGCGCGCCCCGGTTATGGGGTGCGCAGGCTGTCCTGCCATTTCTACCAAATACAAAGGAGCATCGCCATGCCGGCACTGGACGACAGCATTCAATTTATCAAGGGCATTGGTCCGAAAAAGGCAAAGCTGTTTGAAAAACTGCATATCCGCACACTGCGTGACGCGCTCGAGACCTATCCGCGCGACTATGAGGACCGCACCCGCATCACCCGCATTGCGGACATCGCCGGCGAGGACAAGTATGCGATCCGCGCGGTCGTCGGCACCGAGCCTAAGATCAGCCGCATCCGCAAGGGGCTGACGCTCGCCAAATGCACGATTTTTGACGAAACCGGCTCGCTTTCCGTCACCTATTTCAACAGCCCTTATGCTGCGGCGCTGCTGCGCGTCGGGCAAGAATACTTATTCTACGGCCGTGTGCAGGGCTGGGGCCGAGGGCGCACGCTCGTCTCGCCGCAGGCGGAAAGGATCGCGCTGGACGATGCGCATCCCGGCCGCATCGTGCCGGTCTATCCACTGACCGCAGGGCTGACCCAGCGAGACATGGCGCGCGTAACTGATGCCGCGCTCGCCGCCGTGCCGGGCGACTGGCCCGATCCACTGCCCGAGGTGCTGCGCGTCAAATACCGCCTGCTGGACGCGGCGGATGCGTTGGCTGCCATCCACCGGCCACAGACCGCAGACGAGGTCGCCGGGGCGCGCCGCCGCATGGCGTTTGAAGAGCTGTTTCTGCTATGCTGCGGCCTGCAACAGCTCAAAGAACGCCGCCGCGCCGACCCGGGCATTGTATTTACGCAAAACGGGTTGGAATCTTTTTACAACGCTCTGCCGTTTGCGCCAACAAACGCGCAGCGCCGTGCGATCAGCGAGATCGCGGTGGACTGTACCTCAGGCCGGCCGATGAACCGGCTGCTGCAAGGTGATGTCGGCTCGGGCAAAACGATCGTGGCGGCAGCGCTGTGCGCGCTCGCTGCGCAAAACGGCTGGCAGGCCGCTTTTATGGCGCCAACCGAGATCCTCGCCGCGCAGCACGCCAAAACACTCGCCCCGCTGCTGGACAGGCTGGGCGTCTCATACACGCTGCTCACCGGCTCGATGGGCGCGGCGCAAAAGCGCGCGGCCCTCGCCGCGATCGAGAGCGGCGCGGCGCAGGTCGTGATCGGCACGCACGCGCTCATACAGCAGGGCGTCGCCTTTGACCGGCTGGGCGCGGTTGTAGCGGATGAGCAGCATCGCTTTGGTGTGGCGCAACGTGCTGCGCTCTCAGCAAAGGGAGAGGCGCCGCATGTGCTCGTTATGTCGGCCACGCCCATCCCGCGCACGCTTGCGCTCATTATGTACGGCGACCTTGACGTTTCCATACTCGACGAGATTCCGCCCGGCCGTAGCCCAGTCGGCACCTATGCGGTAGGTGAAAACATGCGGCCCCGCATCACCGCCTTTATCGACAAACAGATCGGAGAAGGCGGACAGGTCTATGTGGTCTGTCCGCTGATCGAAGAGGGCGAAGTCGGCCTGAAAAGCGCCGAGCAGCATGCCAAAGCGCTGCAACAGGCGCTGCCACACCGCCACGTCGCCATGCTGCACGGGCGTATGAAAAACGCGGACAAGGATGCGGTCATGCGCGATTTTGCCGCCGGGCGGTATGACATTTTGGTTGCAACGACCGTGATCGAGGTCGGTGTGGACGTGCCAAACGCCAGCCTGATGGTGGTCGAGGACGCCGACCGCTTCGGCCTTTCCCAGCTGCACCAACTGCGCGGGCGCGTTGGACGTGGCGCGCGGCAGTCCTACTGCATATTCTTCGGCGCGGACAAAGGCCAGGCCGCGCGCGAGCGGCTCCAGATTCTGTGCCGCACAAACGACGGCTTCGAGGTTGCGCGCGCCGACCTTGCGCTGCGCGGCCCAGGCGACTTTTTCGGCCAGCGACAGCACGGTCTGCCCGCGCTGCATGTGGCCGATCTCGCGGCCGATCTCGCGCTCATGCGGGATGCGCGCACAGAGGCCGAGGCCATCCTCGCATCCGATCCCGCGCTTGCAGGCTACCCGGAGCTATGCGCGCGCGTGCACCGCATGTTCGAAGCACGCGAGGACGAGGCGTTCAACTAAAGCCAACGGGGCAGCACAGGTTTGCTAAATGTAAAAAAGAGACTTTCGCCGGTTTTCGCCGAAATTCCCATAGAATTGACTTTATTCGTCCGGTGCACTATAATAAGAAGCATCGGGAAGGAGCCGTGAAATATGCTTGCATACACCTATGTAGAAAAAGGGCATTTTGCCCTGCTCGACAAGCCAAAGCCGGTCCTGCGCGATGCGCGGGACGCGATCGTGCGCGTTACGCTTGCCAGCATCTGCACGAGCGATCTGCACATCAAACACGGCTCTGTGCCACGCGCTGTACCCGGCGTGACGGTCGGCCATGAGATGGTCGGCGTGGTCGAGCAGGTGGGCAGCGCAGTGCGCACAGTAAAGCCCGGCGACCGCGTGGCCGTCAACGTCGAAACCTTTTGCGGGAGCTGCTTTTTCTGTAAAAACGGCTTTGTCAATAACTGCACCGACCCCGAGGGCGGCTGGGCGCTTGGTTGCCGTATCGATGGCGGCCAGGCCGAATACGTGCGCGTGCCTTATGCTGACCAAGGGCTGAGCGTCATTCCGGACGGCGTTTCCGACCGGCAGGCGCTGTTTGTAGGCGATATACTTGCCACTGGCTATTGGGCCTCGCGTATTTCCAATATCGGGCACGAGGATACTGTGCTCATCATCGGCGCGGGGCCGACCGGCATCTGCACGCTGTTATGCGCGCTGCTGCGGCATCCGCGGCGTGTAATCGTGTGCGAGCGCGATCCCGTGCGCCAACGCTTTGTGCAGGAGCACTATCCCGAGGTGTTGACCGTCTCGCCCGCGCATGCGCTTGAGTTTGTGCGGGGCAACAGCGCGCACGGCGGGGCTGACGTTGTGCTCGAAGTCGCCGGAGACGAGGACAGCTTCCGCCTCGCCTGGGAGTGTGCGCGGCCAAACGCGACCGTTACTCTCGTGGCGCTGTATGACCGGCCGCAGGTACTTCCGCTTCCTGATATGTACGGCAAAAACCTGACCTTTAAAACCGGCGGCGTCGACAGCTGTGACTGCGATACGCTGCTTCGGCTGATCGCCGCGGGGGCAATTGATACGACCCCGCTGGTCACGCATATTTTTCCCCTGGCCGAGATTGAGGCAGCCTACGCCCTATTTGAAAGCAAACGCGACCATGTTTACAAGGTCGCCATCACCATGTAGCAAAATGGATAACGCCGCCCGGCGCACAAAGCGCCGGGCGGCGTCTTAATATTCTCACCGGTGGATGCCTACTCCTCTTCGGGCAGACTGCCGCCGTAAAGTGCAAGCGCATCGCGGATCTCGCTCCATGCAAACCCGCGCCGCAGCAGTGCCGCAACCGCCTTGTCGACCTCTCTGCGGTCGGATACATCGCCGTGCAGACGCTTGTCCAGCAGCGCGCACAACTGCGCCCGGTCGGGCGAAAAGGACTGCATTGCAGCATCGGCGGTCTCGCGATCGATACCGCGGCGCGCAAGTTCCTGCCGGATACGGCCGGCGCCGTAGCCGCGGCGCGCGTAGCCACGTACCACACTCTCGGCATAGGCCGCGTCATCAAGCAGATTGCGTTCAGTCAGCCATGCAATCGCATAATCGACCGCCTGTTCCTCGTGCCCCTTTTCCAACAGCTTGTTCCGCAGCATGCGCGTGCTCAGCGCGCGGTAGGATAGCTGCTTTGCCGCCATATCAAGCGCCGCGCGGTATTGCTCCTCGCTCATTCGTCATCCAGGTCGTCAAAATCATCCGCGTCGATCGACACGGCCTTGGCCGAGCTGACCTTGGGCACGGCAGGCTTGCCCACCGGCATGGCCGCCACGGCTGCTGCCGCCGCCTTTGTGGCGTTTGCCTGATGCGCCTTGCGGCGCTCCTCTTCGACCTTTTCAATGATCTGCTGGTGAACCGCCTCCGCCACGTCCGGATGATCCTTAAAGTACTGCTTGGCGGCGTCGCGCCCCTGGCCGAGACGCATATCGCCCATCGAAAACCATGCGCCTGACTTGTTAACAATGCCATATTTGACGCCGAGGTCGACCAGCTCACTCGTGCGCGAGATGCCCTCGCCATACATAATGTCGAACTCAGCCTCCTTAAACGGCGGCGCAACCTTGTTTTTGACCACCTTGACCCGGGTGTGGCTGCCGATCATCTCGGTGCCGTTTTTCAGGTGCTCCATACGGCGCACGTCCAGCCGAACGGACGCATAGAATTTGAGTGCGCGGCCGCCGGTCGTCACCTCTGGGCTGCCGTAGATGACGCCCACCTTCTCACGCAGCTGGTTGATGAAAATGGCCACACAGTTGGATTTTGCGATCGAGCCTGCCAGCTTGCGCATGGCCTGGCTCATCATGCGGGCATGCAGGCCGACGAACGAATCGCCCATTTCGCCCTCAATCTCAGCGCGCGGGGTGAGCGCCGCAACCGAGTCGATAACCACAATATCAATCGCGCCCGAGCGAACAAGCGCCTCGGCAATATCCAACCCCTGCTCGCCGGTGTCCGGCTGGGAGACGAGCAAGCTGTCAATATCCACGCCGAGCGCCTTGGCGTATACCGGATCGAGCGCGTGCTCGGCGTCGATAAACGCGGCGGTGCCGCCCATCTTCTGCGCTTCGGCCACGCAGTGCAGCGCAACAGTCGTCTTACCTGAGGATTCCGGCCCGTATATCTCAACGATACGGCCGCGCGGCAGCCCGCCGATGCCAAGCGCCAGATCCAGGCCGATCGAGCCGGTCGGGATATGGTCGACGTTCATGCCGCTGTTTTCACCCAGGCGCATGACCGAGCCTTTGCCGAACTGCTTTTCGATCTGGCCGAGCGCAGCCTCGAGCGCTTTCTTTTTATCGGCCGCGGGCGCGACCGTCTCCAGCTGTCTTTTGGTAGCCATAACTATCCTCCTGCACAATCTATTCGATATGCCCATTATAGCAGGATGTCATTTTAAATGCAATCATTTTATCGAAAATTTGTTCGATATTTTTTATTCTGTTTTTAGTCATCTAACGGTTATAGGATAAACCCGCCGCCAATTACAATATCGCCGTCGTAGAACACCGCCGACTGCCCGCGCGCAGGTGCGCGCACCGCCTGCTCAAATACCACGCGGGCGCCGCCGTCCGCCGCCGGGTACACCGTTGCGCGGTCGCTCCGCACAGAAAACCGCACGCGCACCTGACAGCAAAACGCGCCGTTTTCCGCATATTCGGGCGCGATATAGTGTACGTTCTGCACCGCAATCTCGTCGCGGTACACATCGTTTAGCGAAAGGACGACCTCGTTCGTCTCGGGCCGCAGCTCATGCACGAACAGCCGCCCCTCGGCGGCAATGCCCAGCCCCTTTCGCTGGCCGACCGTATAGCAGTGCAGCCCCTTATGCCGGCCGAGCACGTTGCCTTGCCGGTCGACAAAGTTGCCCGGCGGACAGGATGCGCCATGGCGCTCGAGCCAGCCGTGTACATCGCCGTCCGGGATGAAGCAAATATCCATGCTATCCGGCTTATCCGCAACTGCAAGGCCGATCTGGCGGGCGCTGCTTCGCACCTCATCCTTATCCGCGCTTTCACCCAGCGGAAACACGCAGCGGGCGATGGTTTGGCGCGGCAGACGGTGCATCATATAGGTCTGATCCTTCGCCGCGCGGGCACGCTTGAGCAAGGCACGGCCCTGCGCATCCCGTCCGGTGCGGGCATAGTGGCCGGTGGCAATGTAGGGCGCACCGATCTGGTCGGCATAATCGGTCAGCGCGCGGAACTTGATCTGCGGATTACATATCACGCAGGGGTTGGGCGTGTGCGCGTGCCGGAAAGAATCGGCAAAATACCCGCACACCTTTTGCTCAAACGCCTCACGCATATGCGCGATATAAAGTGGAATGCCCAGCTCGTCAGCCGTTTGCTGCGCGGCCTGCTCTCCGCCAAGGCCAACTTCGAGAAATAACCCGTGCACCGCAAAACCCTGGGCGGAAAGCCGTGCCGCTGCTACTGCGGAATCAACGCCGCCCGACAATCCCAATACAATTTTTTCTGCCATTTGGTATAATCTCCTGTTTGTTCAATCTATCTGTCCGCCAAAAAGAAAATGAGCGCAATGCGCTCATTTTCCGTAGCTCCGGTCCGTATTCCCACGGCAATAATCAGTAGATCACAACCGTTGTGCCAACCGGAATATTGTTATAAAGCCATTGAATATCGCTCTTGTACATACGGATGCAGCCGTGCGACACCGGATAGCCTGCACTAAAATCATATTCGGTATCTGTGCCCGGATAGGAAAGGCGCGAGTGGAACGCATAGCCCGTGCCAGGATAGAAGCCTACGACCGGCCGCACGGTGTAGGTGCTGGTCGTCCACCCGCTTGCCAGCTTGTAGGAGACCGTGGTCAGGCCGGTTGGCGTGGGCGTTGAAGCCGCGCCCGTGCCGACAAGGAAAGACTGGATCATCTTCCAGTTGCCTTTCGAGCCTTGGAATACGTTGACATGCTGATACGCGCGGTTGATCCATAGCAGATACTGGGTCTTGCTTGAGTAACCCTTGGCATTGATCCAGATCTCTTTTTCCAGCTGTGAATAATCGTTATTAACCGCATAGGCTGTGGTATAGTTGCCGCGGTAGGTCGAGGAGACCAGGTTTAGCACACGGTTGACATCCCGCTCGTAATACCACTCGTCCGAGTAGTTTTCAATCGGCACGGTTTTTTCGACATATAGCTCCTCGGTCTCGCCGGTCGAGGGATTATCATAAGTCAGCCCAAAGCCGATGGTTACGCTGGACGGCATATCCTTGGTAAAAGTAAAATAGCTGGTATTGCTGGATGCCGCATTGGCCGACAGGGTAAAGCGGTCGTTGCCAAAGCCAGTGAGGACCTCGCCGTCGCGGTACCACTGCGCCGCGCAGACCTTGTTCTCATCAACGCCGGAAAAGGTGACAGACGTAGATAGCGAGCCGCCCGGCAGTACTTTATCCGGCACATTCATCTGGATCGACACACCGCTAAGTCCCGGATCGATGTTCTCAGCCACCTCGCCGGCCTCGATGGTCACCGTGCAGCCCAACGCGCGGATATCGACCGTGCCGGCCTTGCCGCTGCCGCTTACTGTCGAGCCGAGGCCCGCGACCAGCATGCTGTCCGCATCTCCATTTAAAATGACCGTATTGTTTTGCGCGCCGTATTCGATCGCGACTGCGCCTATATCGCCATCCACCGTGATGGTATTGCCCGTGCCGGTCACGGTCAGCGCGGTGGCCTGCATGCCGCGCAGGTCGATCGTGCGGTTTGAGGCGGTGATCTCGATATTGCCCGCCGCGCCGTCAAAGCGCACCGCGCCGCCCCGGCCCGCGATCACCAGCGTACCGGCGCTGGAATTGGGCGAAAGCTCAACCTCGGCCGTGCCCGCCGGGTCGACGGCCAGCAGGTCGATCCCCGTGCCGTTTGCAGCCGTCAGCGCTGCCTGCTCGGCGCCCTTGAGTACCACACGCCCGGTTACGTCAACCGCGTCGAACGCAACCTCTGCCGCCGGTGAAGCAAAGACCAGATCGCCCGCGATCGCCGTATCAGATAGTTCGCCTGCCGGCAGAGTGATGATGCTGCCGCCGCGAATAACGGGCGCGGTCTCGCCGGTATTTTCTTCTTGCGCGCCGCCCTCGCTGTCCGGCGGGGCCTGCTCATCCTGCGGCGCGAGGATGGTATTGGCCACACGCGTTACCATGGTGACAAATTCTGCGCGCGTCAGCTGCCCGTTCGGGCTAAGCATGGTCGCGCTTGTGCCGCTCACGACGCCCTCTGACACAAGCGCCGCGGCCGCGCGCAGCTGCTCGTCCGTCATTGAGGCGGTATCGGTAAACGCGCGCAGTACATCCTGCGGCTCCACGGCTCGGTCATAGGCAAAGGCACGGGCGATCAGCACAAATGCCTCGGCGCGGCTGGCGGCCAGGTTGAAATTGCGGCCGTCATCGGCGGCGATCAGGCCGAGGTGAATGCCTTTGCCTAAATCGCCCATGTACCACGCACCCTGGGTCTCGCCAGTCAGGCCGCCGGTGCCATCCGCCGCTGTCGCGCCGAGCACACGGTTGAGAATGACGATCGCCTCGCTCCGTTTGACCGGATCATCCGGCAGCATCCTGCCGTCCACGCCGTTGATCAGGCCCATGTCGGCTGCGGTGTTAAGCGCGGCCTCGGCCCAGTGTCCCTCGATGTCCGAAAAGACAGACGCGTCAGTCTGGTCCGGCTCTTCGGTCACTGCCGGCTGCTCGGGATACCCGGCTGCGGAGCCGGTCAGCGTCAGTTGTACCGGCAGCTCGCCCGCCGCAATGCGTGCGACCAGCAGCCGCGCCTCGTCGCCGGTAAACGGACCGACAAGAGTGTAGCTTTGCGCGTCATACGCCTCGATAAAAGCAAGACTTGCAACGGTCTCGCTATCCATTAAAACATAAAGCAGGGCTTCGCCCCCGGCGGCCTGAACGGCTGCCCCGGTCGCCGCGGCAAATTTACTCTGGCCCTCGGCAGTGAAGGTCAGCTGCACATGATATGTATCGTCCTCATTCAGACCCGCCTCGGCCTGCGCTATGTCCGCGCCGGTTAGAAGTGTCTGGCCCGCCGCATCCGTGATGCGCAGCGCGTTTGTCTGCGCAAGGAAGTCGGCGACGCCCTCAGTCTCGCTGCCTGCGGGCAGAGTGACGGTCACCGACTGCCGTCCATCCGGAAAGGAGATGTCCGCGCCATCAACACCCAGCTGCGCCAGGCGCTGCGTCAGCACCGCGCGCACACGCTCGACCATCTCGTCCTCCATCCGATCGGTGTCCATCTCATCCGGCAAGATGACGGTATAGGTCAGCACCTCACCGCTGGCGGGCTGTGCCGCCAGCACATCCGTGGCAGCTTTGCTGTCCTGCGCGGCAAAGGCGGTCGGTATTATCATCATAACAGCTATCAAGCCGCTTAAAACACGCTTTTTCAAGGATGATTTTCCCCCTTGCTTCATCATTGATTCTATTGTAAGGGCGCGCATAGGGCTTGTCAAGCGCAAGCGTGGTTTCAGTTTCGATACAAAGTGCGGACGCATCGCATTTCCCGTGTCTTGTCCGGGCAAACCGACAGTTTTTGCAAAGGTTTACAAGCACTTTATCTCATGCTATACTATTATAGGCGTAATATAGCCGTATACAAACGGTACATTTCAGAGGAGGAACCCATACATGCTATGCAAAAACTGCGGCAAAGAGCTGCCCATCGCGGGCAAGTTCTGCCCATTCTGCGGCGCGACCGTCGAGCAGGAGGGCGTCAGCGACGAGACCGCCGTTTTTACCTCGCTTCCTGACGAGCTGAACGGACCGATCGATCTGTCAATCTTTGACTCCGCCATGCGGGACACCTATCACACATCTGACAAGCCTTCGGCTGATGCCGGGGCCGCTGAGCCGTCTGTTCCGTCGCCGCCGGCCGACGCGCCTCGCGTGCAGCGGACGGAAAACACAGCCGACGCGCCCCGCACAACCTATTTCGGCGCGCCTGACCCGGATGACCGCCCCTACCGCAAGCCCTCCAAAGGCAGGAAAGCGGCGGTAATCGTCACGGCCATTGTTGTGGTCGCCGCGCTGGTCGGTGCCAGCGTATGGTTCTTTCTTTCCCAACAGCCCGGGGAAAACCTGACCCTTGCCGAGCAATATATGGCGCGCGGCGATTTTGACCGGGCGCTCGAATATTATCTGGCGGCGCAAGACGAAGCGGACGATCCGGCCTCGATCGAGGCAACCATCCTGCTGCTTGAAGATTTCATAGCCGCGCGGGAATATATGGAAAACGGACAGTACACCGAAGCGGTCGCAGCGCTCCGGCAACTGCAAAATCGTGTCACCGATCCAGCTTCAGCGCTCTATGCGGCGGTCGAAGAGCTGCTTGACGAGGCACAGACCGCACAGGCGGACAGCGAGTTTGCAGCCGATTTTGCCCGCGCGCAGGAATACCTGGCAAACAATCAGTATGAGCAGTGCGCCGCCATGCTCGACACGCTCGACGCCGACGACATGCTGACCGCTGAGCAGCGTGACCAGGTCGCCGACCTGCGCGAGCAGCTGACCGAGGCGCAGGCGTCCGCACAGCGGCAGGAGCAAAACCAACAGCAGCAGTCCGAGCAAAAGCAGGCTTTCTCCGCGCGCATCGACGCGCTTGAGCAGGCTGATCTGCAGATTGCGACTGCTGCCACGACCGAAGATGAGCTTGCGCTGACTGCCAGCTCATTTGAGCAGTGGGACGCGCTGCTCATGGAGATGTATGATTACCTCGCCACCATCCTCAATGCGGACCAGTACGCCGCAGAAGAGTCAAGCTTCGAGCAGTGGGTCGAAGAGCGCGACTCAGGCGCGGAAAGCGCCGCAAGCGAGGTTTCGGACGAAACCGCCGCACAGCTTGCCTCTTACAGCTTCCGCCAGAGCTACACCAAGGCGCGATGCTACCGTATGCTGGATATGATGTAACCGATGCAAGGCAAAAGGGAACGGTACTTTTCCGTTCCCTTTTTGCTATCCGGTTATTTTTTCACCTTGTCCGGCTTTTTCTGCCGGCTTGTCAGCTCCTTTACACCGACGTAAAGCAGAAACACGCCGAAAATGCGGCGCAGCCAGTCGGTGTCGACCCGCGCAGCAAGCAGCGCGGCCGCGACCGAAGTCAGCACCCCTGCGGCAGCGCACCATTTGACCGCCTTGCCCTGAACCAGCCCATTTTTAACATGTGCATATAGCGCCGCCGGTGCGCACGCGAGAAAATACAGCAGATTGATCCCACCCGCTGCAAATTGCCCAAAGCCTGCAAACAATGTCAGATACAGCAGCAGCAGCGAGCCGCCGCCGATTCCAAAACCCGAAAGCACGCCGGTCAGCAGCCCGGCGATGACAGCGATCAGCGTGTTCACAGCAAAAGCACCGCCCGTATGCCGCCATACAAGATGAGCAGGCCGAACGCCCGCCGCAACCGGTCGATGCGCACCTTGCGGAACAGCCGCCCCGCAACAAGCCCGCCCAGTGCGCCGCCCACAAGATACGGCCACGCCGCCGCAAGGTCAAGCCCGCCTTTCATCCAGTATACCGCCGCAGAAACCGCGCTAAGCGGCAGGATAACCGCAACCGAGGTCGCAAATGCCTGCCGCTCTTCCATGCCACACCAGCAGACCAGCAACGGCACCAGAAACATTCCGCCGCCCGCGCCGAAAAATCCGTTTGCCGCCCCTGCCAACGCGCCAGTGGCTGCAAATTTTGCCCTTTCGCTCATAAAAATACCCTCCGGACACAGTTTGTGCCGGAGGGTATCGTTCTATGCACGATGCCTGGCGGCACGTTATTTAAGAGTCGCTGTCCGCTGCGCCAGTATCGTCCGTGCCCGTATTATCCGTACCTGTATCGTCCGTACCGGTGAGTGCGCTATCCGTTGTGCCGCTGTCGATGTTCACATCACCGTCAGCCGGGACGTCTTCCACCATATCGGTCGTCTGCTGCGTTTCAGGCTGGCCAGTGTCCTCCACAGCGCCCGTTTCGGCGACCGTGCTGCATGCGGTAAGCGAGAGCGTTAGGCACGCTGCTGTCAATGCGGCGAATACCGCCTTTTTATGATGCTGCTTCATGTATCCATCTCCGTTTCAGGTTGTAATGCGCACCGCGGTCTTTCCGGGTACAGTTTACAGCATACGATGCTTCTGTACCGGTCATGCGTCTTTTTTTCCTGCACAGTGAACAACCTGTTGACAACCGATTTGCTTTTACGCCCTTTTTCATTTCCCCTAAAAAGCATGAAAATCCGGCGCCGCCGCAAAAGCGGCAGCGCCGGATTCTTTCATTTGGTCGACAACGTGCCCGCCGCGAGACCCGCAAGGTAGGCATTGATGAATCCATCAATTTCACCATCCATAACGGCGCCGATGTTGGCGTTTTCAAAGCCGGTGCGGGTATCCTTGGCAAGCGTATAGGGCATAAAGACGTAGGAGCGGATCTGGCTGCCCCACTCAATCTTCTTCTGATCGCCCTTGATGTCCGAAATTTTATCAAGATGCTCGCGCTCCTTGATCTCGACCAGCTTGCTGCGCAGCATGCGCAGACAGTTTTCCTTGTTCTGGAACTGGCTGCGCTCGGTCTGGCAGGAGACAACAATGCCGGTCGCTTTGTGGATCAGGCGCACAGCGGACGAGGTCTTGTTGATATGCTGGCCGCCTGCGCCGGATGAGCGGAACACCTGCATCTCATAATCCTCGGGTTTGATTTCAAAATCCGCCGAGTCATCCGGGATATCCGGGATGACCTCAACCGCAGAAAATGAGGTATGCCGGCGACCGGAGGCGTCAAACGGCGAAATGCGCACCAGTCGGTGCACGCCCGACTCGCCCTTGAGAAAGCCGTAGGCATTCTCACCCTCAATGAGGATGTCCGCACTCTTCAAGCCAGCTTCTTCGCCGTCCTGATAGTCCATGATCTTATAGGTGTAGCCATGTCGCTCGGCCCAGCGGGTATACATGCGGTAGAGCATCTCGCACCAGTCCTGCGCCTCGGTGCCGCCCGCGCCCGCGTGGAAGGAAACAAGCGCGTTATTTTTATCATACTCGCCGGTCAGCAAGGTGGAAAGCTTTTGCTCTGCAATACCCTGCTCAAGCTCCTTATAGCCGCTTTCAAGCTCGCTAAACATCGATTCGTCGTTTTCCTCGATGGCCATCTCGCAGATGGTAATGAGATCGTCACACAGGCTGCGCAGACGGTCATACGACTCGATCTTGCTCTTTAAGGCGCCCATTCGTGAGACAATCTTCTGGCTCTCCTCGGGGTTATCCCAAAAGCCGGGCTGGGAGGACTTGATCTCCAACTCCTCCACCTCACGCTTTGCTTTTTCCAGGCCGAGCGACTGATACAGTTCGTCCAAATCGGGCTTTAAGTTGTTCAGTTTGACCTTATATTCCTCAAATTGCAGCATGAAAATGCTCCTTCACCGTATTTTTCAGCACTATATAGTATAGCGTTTTATGCTCTGGTTGTAAAGTTTTTTCTAAATTTCCATTGACGAATGGCGATCTGTTTCGTATACTACTTTATATGACAATTTACGAGGGGGGAAGCCGCCCATAATGCCCGGTATAACCGGCATTGTGAGCCCGAATGATGGCCGCCGGCCCATACCGCAGCGTAAGCCGCAAGACTTTTATTGCCGCAGGCGCAATAAAAGTCTTTTTTCATTTTGCAGCTTTCCCAGGAAAACAGAAATAAGGAGTTGATGAAACCATGCTGTCTTTTATTTTGCTCATCGTGGGCTTCGCACTGCTCGTTTGGGGTGCGGACAAATTTGTCGCAGGCGCGTCCGCACTTGCGCGGCGGCTGGGCGTATCGCCGCTGCTGGTCGGGCTGACGATCGTCGCTTTCGGCACCTCGGCGCCTGAGCTTGCGGTCAGCCTGACTGCTGCAATTCAGGGCGCAAACGAGATCGCCGTTGGCAATGTGGTTGGTTCTAACATCTTTAACCTGCTGGTGGTCGCGGGTCTGTCCGCGGTCGTGTGCCCGCTCGTGATGGACCGCACGCTCATGCGCCGCGACTGGCCGTATTCGCTGCTGGCGGCGCTCGTACTGTGTGCGATGATCGCGCCCGATCTGACCATCTCGCGGCTCGAGGGCGTCATCCTGCTCGCGCTGTTTGCAATGACGCTGTTTTTCCAGATCCGCACGGCGATACGCGGCCGCGGCACGCTCGATAGCGATGATGAGGAGGTCACGCTGCGCCCGTTCACGATCGCGCTTTACATTGTGCTCGGCCTTGCTTGTATCATTGCGGGTGGCCAGTTCGCGGTAAATGGCGCAACTGGCATCGCACGCATGTTCGGTCTATCCGAAACACTGATCGGCCTGACGATCGTCGCCATCGGCACAAGCCTGCCTGAGCTTGTCACCTCGCTGGTAGCCGCGCGCCGCGGCCAGAACGAGATCGCCATGGGCAACGTGATCGGCTCAAACATATTTAACATCCTGCTGATCCTCGGCCTGTCGTCGGTCATCACCCCTATCCCTGTGCTATCCACTTCAATCATCGACTGCCTGGTGCTCATCGGCATCACCGTCCTGTTTTATCTGCCCGCGCGCCTGTCCAAATCCAAATCGGCGGCGGATGATGACACAGGCGGCCGCCTCACCCGCCCGGTGGGCGCAGTGATGGTGCTGCTCTACATCGCCTATGCCGTCTATTTGGTCCTGCGCTAAAAAAGCGGCCTGCGGGCCGCTTTTTTCATATGGAAGATCGCACTGCTTGCTGATAATAAAACGGACAGCCCGCAAAGCTGTCCGTTTTTCTTTACTTGGCGTAATCAACTGCGCGGGTCTCACGCACCAGATTAACCTTAATCTGTCCAGGATAATCGAGTTCATTTTCAATTTTCTTGGATATATCACGGGCAAGAAGCACCATAGCGTCGTCCGAAATTTTTTCAGGGTTGACGATGATGCGGATCTCACGCCCTGCCTGGATCGCATACGAGCTGGATACGCCAGGCGTCTCGTTGGCGATACCCTCAAGCTTTTCCAGACGCTTGATGTAATTTTCCAAATTCTCGCGGCGCGCGCCCGGGCGTGCGGCCGAGATCGCGTCAGACGCCTGCACCAAGCAGGCAAGCGCCGTCTTTGCCTCAACATCGCCGTGGTGCGCCTCAATCGCATGGATGATCGGTTGCGCCTCTTTATACTTCTTGGCAAGTTCGACGCCGATCTGCACATGGCTGCCCTCAACCTCGTGGTCGATCGCCTTGCCGATGTCATGCAACAGGCCGGCACGGCGGGCGGGCACAGGATCAAGCCCCAGCTCGCTGGCCATCATGCCGGCGATGTGCGCCACCTCAATCGAGTGCTGAAGCACATTCTGACCGTAGCTTGTGCGGTAGCGCAGGCGGCCGAGAACCTTAATCAGCTCGGGATGGATGCTATGGATACCAGTTTCAAAAGTTGCGCGCTCGCCCTCGGATTTGATGATCTGATCAACCTCACGGCGGGATTTTTCGACCATTTCCTCGATGCGGGCGGGATGGATGCGGCCATCGACAATCAGCTTTTCAAGCGCCAGGCGCGCGACCTCGCGGCGCACCGGGTCAAACGAGGAAAGCGTAATTGCCTCAGGCGTATCGTCGATAATCAAATCAACGCCAGTCAGCGTTTCGAGCGTGCGGATATTGCGGCCCTCTCGGCCGATGATGCGGCCCTTCATCTCGTCATTAGGCAGCGGCACAACCGAGACCGTCGCCTCAGAAACATGGTCGGCCGCGCAGCGCTGGATCGCGGTCGAGATAATCTCGCGCGCGGTCTCCTCGCTCTCGTCTCGGATACGCTGGTTAATCTCGCGCAGCTTGATCGCTGCGTCATGCGTTGCCTCGGCCTCGATTGAGGCGACTAGCATTTCGCGCGCCTCCTCGCGGGTCATGCTAGCAATATGCTCGAGCTTTTCAAGCTGCTCGGCCTTGACACGCTCGAGCTCCTCGCGCTCTTTCTGCGTGGCTTCAAGCTGGCGGCTCAGTTCCTCGTTCTTTTGCTCGATGGCGTCGCTTTTTTTATCAAGCGCCTCTTCGCGCTGGATCAAGCGGCGTTCGAGCTGCTGGGTTTCGTTACGGCGCTCCTTAAGCTCACGGTCGGCCTCTGCGCGCTGCTTGTGAATCTCATCCTTGGCTTCGAGTATGGATTCCCGCTTTTTGGTCTCACCGGCCTTGATGGCCTCATTGATAATACGGGTCGCTTCGTTTTCCGCAGAGCCTATCTCTTTTTCTGCAACGCTTTTGCGATACTGGAAGCCGAAGACTGCACCCACAATCAGGCACACGATACCGACAAGAATCGGT
The DNA here is from genome assembly GCF_944380985.1 of uncultured Agathobaculum sp. Taxonomy (GTDB): domain Bacteria; phylum Bacillota; class Clostridia; order Oscillospirales; family Butyricicoccaceae; genus Agathobaculum. Next base: position 26,761 of record NZ_CALWJJ010000008.1, read on the forward strand.
ATAATGATGTTTGCCATTGCTTGGTGTGTCCTCCCTGGTTTCAGTTTTGTAGTGATGCACAGCGCCCGTTCGAGCGCCGCGAAGTGGTAATAATGCCCTTAAAAAACCGTGCGCATTTTGACGCGCAGGCTATATTACAACAGGTATTATGACTATATTTTATTGTAAAGCCTATTGGTCAAACTGTCAAGAAAAACACGTTTGTTTCTGTATATATTTTGGCGTTTTTTGAGAACAGCACAGCCGCGCACTTGTAGGTGTGAAACGGATTTGCTATAATAAAACGGACAATAAGAGGGCCTGCACCGGCCCCTTGCAGGAGGAAGCAGCATGCATGAGACCATGCGCCGCGTGCAGCGCGGCCCGCTTGTCTATTACACCTGCCGCCGTCTGCCCGTGCGGCATGCTTTCACAACCAGATATGGCGGCGTCAGCCGCGGTCATTTGGAAAGCCTGAACCTTGGCTTTAACCGTGGCGACGATGCAAAGAACGTGCGCGAAAACTATCGCCGGCTGGCGCAGGCGGTTGGGGTAGATGAAGCCCGTTTTACGTTGACGGCCCAGATCCACGAGACCGCGGTCTCGGTTGTCGGCGAAGGCGAGGTAGGAATGGGGCTGCATCGACCGCCTGCGTGGCAGTCGGACGCGATTGTGACCGCGCTGCCGGATACGCCGCTTATCGGCTTTTACGCCGACTGTGTCGTAACCCTGCTGTACGATCCCACCACCCGCACCGCGGGCGTGTGCCACGCCGGCTGGCGCGGCATGGCGGGCGGCATACTGCCAAAGACTGTCGGCATCATGGCTGAACGGCTTGGCGCCAGGCGCGAAAGCCTGATTGCGGTGCTCGGCCCGTCCATCCGGCAGGAGTGCTTTGAAACCGATGCGGATGTGCCTGAGGCCATGGAACGGCAGCTCGGCGCGCTGGTGCGGCCATACATCCGGCAAAAGGCTGAAAAGTTCCATGTTGATTTGCAGGGCATCGGCGTTTTTCTGCTGCAAGCCGCCGGGCTTTTGCCTGAAAATGTGATCGACAGCGGTATATGCACCATGTGCCACAGCGATGAATTCTGGTCGCACCGCAAAACAAGCGGTCTGCGCGGCGTGCAGGGCGGCATGATCTGTCTATGATAACAAGAAAGGGAGATTCCCGTTTGAACAAGCTATGGATAAAGCGCACGCTGGCCGCAGCTGTGTGCGCCCTCTGCACGCTCGCATCCGCGTGCGGCGCGCCGGACATAGCCGGCGAAGAACCACCTGTCGACAATGTGCAGGTGTCGGACGCATACTTCGGCCTCGCCTGGTACCAGAACGGAACGCTCAATCCCGTACTCGACAATACCGACATCAACCGCGTGCTATGCGAGGCGCTGTACGAGGGCCTGTTCGAGGTGACGGACAACTTCACCGCGGAAAACGTGCTGTGCGAAAGCTATGAAGGTGACGGCACCACCTTTACCTTTCGCCTGCGCAGCGACGTAGCCTTCTGGTCGGGCGAAATGCTGACCGCGGCCGATGTGGTCGCCAGCCTGCAGGCGGCGCAGCATAACGATTCTTCTCCATTTTATAACAGGCTGACCGAAGTGTCCTCGCTTGAGGCGGTGGACGATCAGACCGTGCGCATCGTGCTCATCTCGCCCAATGTGTATTTCCCGCGCCTGCTCGATATTCCGATCTACCGCGCAGGCTCGGCGGACAGCGGCAGTTTCGCCGACGGCACCGGTCCTTACCGGCCAGTCGAGCAGCAGGGCCGCTGGACGCTTGAGGCCAACGAAAACTGGCACGGCGGGTTCCTCGGCTCGATCCGCCACATTACGCTTGTCACCATGACGCGCGCGGACGCCGCCCTGTCCAGTTTCCAGACCGGAGATGTATCGCTTATGCGCGCGGCGCGCATCGACCCCGATCCGCCCAATGTCGGCGGTTCGGTCGATACCGCTCAGACCGCCGGTACGTCGCTGCACTATCTGGGCTTTAACCACGATAACCCGCTGCTGGCAAACGCCGGGGTGCGGCAGGCGCTCAGCGCCGCGCTCAACCGTCAGAGCCTGTGCGAGACCCAGCTGCAAACCTTTGCCGATCCGGCGGTGCTGCCGGTCAACCCGCAGCCGGCCGACAGCAGTCTTGCAATCAACCTGTCTGCCGATCCAAACGGCGCGATGCAGCGATTGCGCAATGCCTTGCAGGGCACCGCCACCACCGGCGAGGAAACAGGCGAAGAAGACAGGGAGAACGCCGGCCAGGACGAAGCGGCTGGAGAGCATAGCGCGGGCGACGGCTCGGACAGCGCCGGAACTTTTGCGAGCGATGCGAACAGCACAGTCTATGCGAGCATTGGCGCTGCGGCGGAAACCGTGCTGTCCATCCGGCTGCTGGTCAACTCGGACAATCCGTTTAAGACCGCGGCGGCCGAACAGATCGCAGCCAGCTGGAACGCGCTCGACGGCGTGCGCGTCACGGTCGACCGGCAGCCATACGACACCTTTATCTCGATGCTGCAGTCGGGCGATTTTGACGTTTATTACGGCGAGACCCAGCTGACCGCTGACTTTGACCTTCGGCCGCTGCTCTCGGCAGCTGGCAGGCTTAACTACGGTGGCTACGCGAGCGAGGCGATGTCCGATGCGATCGCCGCGGCACGCAGCGGAGAAAGCATCGTGGCGTTCTACCAGACCTTTCTTGACCAGATGCCGATCGTTCCGCTTGCGTTTGAACGTGGACAGATCATTCTGCGCAAAGGACTGATCGACAACTATCACCCCACGCCGTACAATGCCTTCTCTGCGCTGGAGACATGGACATCGCTTAACTGATGCCGCAGCGTAAAACAAACCACAAAAAACCGGCCGGAGCCGCCCCATACGGGCAGCCCCGGCCGGTTTTAACATGCAAAGCCGCAGATCAAAGCGCCTTTTTCCACAGGCCGTGCAGGTTGCAGTACTCGTATACTGCTTCGGCCTTTTCGCCCGCCGCCAGGCGGAACGACGCCTCGGGCGCGCCGGTGTGATTGAGCACAGCGCGGTGCACGCCCTTGTCCGTTACCAGCCAGACAAACGCAATGTGGTGCTCCTCGGTCATCGGGTGCGTCACCTCGCCTACGCAAACGCGCACCGTATCGCCCTCAACCGCGACGGTCGGCACATGCTTTTCGGCGGCGCCGTCACTCTCGCCGGCCTTGAACGCCTTCATGGGCTGGCCACAGCAGATCACCGGCACGCCGTGGTCGTCGATCATCTCAATAATATTACCGCAGTGCATGCATTTAAAAATCTTCAGTTCCATTGTCAGTTCCTCCTTTTGACTGTTGCTTTTCTAATGATTATCTCTGGCGTTCACAGACGCCTTATCTATGGAAAACCGCGTCATACCGCAGTTTTCATAAAAAGCCCAATCAGGCTTTTTATGCGTTGGAAAGCCGTCTTATGCGGCGCATGATAGGCGGGTCAATGCCCTTGTCTTCCCGTCCAGCATCTGTTCGCGCGCGGTCTGTGCCGTATCAGAATGATAATTCTCTTTGCGCCGCTGATTGAGCAAAAAACGCTTCCTCAAACGCAGCCGCCATGTAGCACGCCGTTTTCCAGCGTCAGCCGCCGCGCGGCGCAAGCTGCGGCGTGCCGGTCGTGTGTGATGAGGATGACTGTATTACCCGCCCTGTGCACCGCGCCCAGCAGATCAAGCACGCCCTCGGCGGCTGCGGGGTCGAGGCCGGCGGTCGGCTCGTCTGCCAGCACGACAGACGGCCTTGTCACCACTGCGCGGGCGATCGCCACACGCTGCTGCTGCCCGCCCGACAGCTGGCCTGGCCGGTGCCCCAGGCGGTCGGCTAAGCCGACCATCTTCAGCAGCGCGGCCGCGCGCTCAAGCCGCGCCGCGCGCGGCATGCCTTGCAGCGCGAGCGGCAACGCGACATTTTCCAGCGCGGTCATGCCCGGCAAAAGCTGGAAACGCTGAAACACAAAACCAACCCGCTCGCTGCGTAAGCGCGCGAGCGCCTGCGGCGGCAGGCGGGATACATCTTCTCCATCGAGCAGATAGCGGCCCTCGGTCAGCGTATCAAGCAGGCCGAGCACATGCATGAGCGTCGATTTGCCCGAACCGGACGCGCCGGTGATCGAAACATATTCCCCGGACCGCACGGTCAGCTCGACGCTGCGCAGCGCGCACACGCCGCTATCATCATATATTTTACTCGCATGTATCAGCTTTAGCAAGGTTTTTCGCCTCCTTTTTTTCAGTATGAGGCAAATGTGTTTTAATATACCCCCGATATTCCGGCTGCATGCAAAAAGGCTTCCCGCAGAAGGGAAGCCTTTTTAGAAACATTTTATAAATTGGGCAGGTTTTTCTTCCAGATGCCGCTTTTATAGAAGAACACCGACAGGCCTGTGCCCAGCAGCCAGCCGATCGGCCAGGACAGCCAGATGCCTAACTCGCTGCCCATTAGATTATACAGGATGATGGAAAAGCCGACGCGCAAAATCAGGTCGGAAAATGTTGTTATCATAAACGGACGCATTGCACCCGCGCCACGCAGCACGCTGTCGCACACAAATTTGACGCACACAACAAGATAGAACGGCGCGAGGATATAAAGGAACTGCCGCCCTACCGATGTAACACCCGATCCGCTGCCCGCCGGAATGAACAGGCCGACCAAATCGCCCGCAAACAGCAGGTAAACCGCCATAAACACGGCAGCGAGGCCAAGCGAGAACACCGTGCCAGCCTTGAGGCCGGGGCTGATGCGCTCAAGCCTGCGCGCGCCGATATTCTGCGCTACATAGCTTGACAGACCCGAGGCAAACGACATGCAGCAAGTCAGCGCAAACATACTGACCTTGGTCGCGGCCGAGTAACCTGCGATAACCGTCGCGCCGCACAGGTTGACATAATACTGGATGATTACATTTCCGACCGAGACAAAGCTCTGCTGTGCGATGGACGGCACTGCGTAGTTTACCAGGCGGCGCAGCATTTCCGGGGAAAAGAAAAGGAAGTGCCCCTTGGTATCAAACGAGCGCACACGGCGCAGCAACAGCAGAAACGCCAAAATGCCCGAAGAGCCTTGCGCAATAAAGGTCGCCCAGGCAACGCCCGCTACATCCCAATGGAATACAGCGACAAAAATCAGGTCGAGCACGACGTTGCTGACCGAAGAAATCATCAGCAGAATGAGCGGGGTACGGCTGTCGCCCATTGCATTAAAAATACCCGTGCACACATTATATAAAAACAGAAACAGCAGCCCGAACACATAGACGCGCAGATAAAGTGCGCCGTCATCAAAAATATCCGACGGGGTCTGGAGCGCCGCCATGATACCCTCGGTCGCCAATGCCCCGATCAGGGTAAGGGCAAGGGCGATCACAGTAGTGGTGACAAGCGCGGTCGACACCGCGGTCTTCATGCGCACAAAGCGCTTGGCGCCAAACAGCTGCGAGATCAGCACGCTCGTGCCGATGTTGACGCCGGTCGCCACAGCGACAAACAACTGGGTGATCGGATAACTCGCGCCGACGGCGGCAAGCGCAAGCTCGCCCGCTGTGGGTGTTTCGGCAAAACGGCCCACGATCACGGAGTCGGCCATCTGGTAGAGCTGCTGGAACGCGACGCTGATCAGCAGCGGGATCGAAAACCAGAACAGCTTTTTGGAGGGGTTGCCTTCGGTTAGATCGGTAATCAACGGGATTTCCTTCTTTCAACAGATTTGATTTGCAGCGTATATCCCCCGGCGCGGCAGGGCCGACAGACCGAGGCTCTCGCCGGTCGGGCGGGAGCCAGTCCATTTTATCTGCTCAGCGGCCGGCGTGCTGCCTGCGCCGCAGCAGCGAGATCACAGAAACCATGATCAACAACAGCGCGACGCCGGTCACAAGCGCGGCAAAGCCATTGCCTGTAACGCCGCCCACCAGAAAGCCCACAAAGCTGATCGCCGCAATCAGCAGCGCGTATGGCATCTGGGTGGAAACATGATCGATATGGTTGCACTGCGCGCCTGCCGAGGACAAGATAGTCGTATCCGATATGGGCGAAACATGGTCGCCGCATACCGCACCGGACAGGCAGGCCGCGACCGTCATCACCAGCATGGCGCTGGGCGCGTCGCCGAACACCGCGACCGCAATCGGGATCAGGATGCCGAACGTACCCCAGGAGGTGCCAGTCGCAAACGCAAGGCCGAGCGAGATAAGGAAGAACAGCGCGGGCATGAGCATGGCGATTATCGACTCGCCGTTTACCAGCGAGGAGACAAAGCCGCCGATGTTTAGATATTCCTCCGCACACACGCCGGACAGCGTCCACGCGAGCGTCAAAATTAGGATAGCGGGTACCATAGCCTTAAAGCCTTCGGTAAACGATTCGCAAAACTGGCCAAAGGTCAAGATCTTCCGCGGTAAATAGAGCAAAAAGGTAAAAATCAGCGTAAAGAACGAGCCGAGTACGAGCGCGGTCGACGAATCGCAGCCCGCAAACGCCTCAACCACGCCCACGCCCTCGAGAATGCCGCCGGTATACAGCATACCCGCAATGCACAGCACAATCAGCACTGAGATCGGCAGGATGAGATCGTACACCCTGCCCGCGCCGCCAACGACATGGGTCTCCTCCAGCTGGGTCAGGTCGTCGTTGCTGTGTACGCGCTCGTATGTCTCCATCGGGCCGAAATCATAGTCCACACCCATCAGCCAGATCAGAAAGCCGATGGTCAGCAGTGCATACAGGTTCATCGGAATGGTCTGCAAAAATAGCGAAAACCCGTCGATACTGCTCGACTCGGGCAGCGACGAGCCAACCGCCGCCGCCCAGCTCGAAATTGGCGCGATGATGCACACGGGCGCCGCAGTCGCGTCAATGATATAGGCGAGCTTGGCGCGCGTGATGCGGTGCTGGTCGGTCACCGGCCGCATGACCGTGCCGACCGTCAGGCAGTTAAAGTAATCGTCTACAAAGATGAAAATACCGAGAATGGATGTGGCATAGGCCGCGCCGCGCCGGTTTTTGATGGTTTTGGCCGCCCATCTGCCATAGGCGCGCGACGCGCCCGACTTGGTGACAAGCGAAACCAAGATGCCGAGCAGCACCAGAAAAATGCAGATATTGATATTCTCCCCGAGCTTGCCGCCCATGATCTCGAACATCGTCTCGACCGCGCTGAGCGGCTGAAAGCCGCTGACGAGCAGCGCGCCCACTAGAATACCGATCAGCAGCGAGGAGTAAACTTCCTTGGTGAGCAGCGCCAGCACGATCGCGATGACCGGCGGCAGCAGCGTCCACACGGTTGCACTCAGCTCCATTTCTAAATTTCCCCTTTTTTGCAGGATTGCTTTCTCTTTCTTGCATATGTTATTTATTCTATACGGATTGACAAGGCTTGACAAGGCAAAATCCGTTTTTTGCCGCCGGCAAATTTATTTTTGTGCAATCTGCGTGTTGAATGCACGCCGATGTGTCCGAAATTGTCCAATATGATTTGCCCGGCGGTAGCGCCGCCACTCGGCGACCACCTCGCGGCGCAGCATGAGCACGCCAGCAAGGTTGGGCAGCGCCATCAAGCCGTTAAAAGTATCCGAGATCGCCCAGGCAAGGTCAAGTCGCATCACGCAGCCCACGGCAGCCGCCGCAACAAATAGCGCCTTGTAGACCGGCACGGCCCGCCTGCCGAGCAGGTATTCGGCTGCGCGCTGTCCGTAGTATGACCAGCCGAGCAAGGTGGAAAACGCAAACAATGCAAGCGAGACCGCGACAAATCCGCCGCCAAGTGGGCCGAGCGCGGCCGAAAACGCCGCCGCAGTCAGCTCGGCGCCTGTCGTCAGCCGGTCGAGCAGCGGCGTGCCGGCGGCAAGGCCGTAACGTGCCGCGTCATACGCGCCGCTTGCAAGAATGACAAGCGCGGTCACCGTGCACATGACAATGGTGTCAAAAAACACCTCGAACACCGCCCACATACCCTGCTCGCACGGTTCCTTTGCATCCGCCGCTGTATGCACCATGACCGAAGAGCCCAGTCCGGCCTCATTGGAAAACACCCCGCGCGATACGCCCACACGGATGGCCTGCGCCATGCCATAGCCCGCTATGCCGCCCGCACCCGCCTGCCAGTCAAACGCCGCAGACAGGATCTGCGCGCAGGCCTGCGGCAGACGCTCTCGGCAGCTCCACAGCACGAAAAGCGCGCCGCCCATGTAAAACAGCGCCATGACGGGCACGAGCATCTCGGTTACCCGTGCGATACGCCGCAGCCCGCCCAGCAAGGCTGCAGCAAGTAGGACGGCGGTGACAAGCCCGGTCAAATGCGGCGGCACGTCGAACACACCCGACAATCCGCCCGCGATCGAGTTACACTGGCTCATATTGCCGATGCCAAATGAAGCCAGCACGCAAAACAGCGCAAATGCTGCGGCAAGCAACGGACTAAACAGCCCGTTTTTCAGATACAGCATCGGCCCGCCGCACCAGGCGCCGTCCTTGCTGCGCACGCGGTAAAGCATGCCGAGCGTATTTTCCGCAAACGCGGTCATCATGCCGAAAAACGCCGACACCCACATCCAGAACACCGCGCCCGGACCGCCAATGGTAAGCGCGGTGGCAACGCCCGCGATATTACCCGTTCCCACCGTGGCGGCTAACGCGGTGCACATCACCCCAAAGGGCGAAACACCCGCCGCGCTGCTTTTGCGCCGCGCCGCGCCGGTAAAGCACGAAAACAGCGTTTTGCGCAGCCACAATCCGATATGCCGCAGCTGGAATAGGCGGGTCGCGGCAGTGAAGTATATACCCGTGCCCACAAGTAGCACCAACATGGGCGGTCCCCAGATCAGGCCGCGTACGAGGTCGTTTATCCGGATGATGGTTTCGGTCAACATAGCGGTTTCCTCCCTTTTGCCGGTTTGCTTCCACTATATGCCCGATCTGCACATCCATGCCGGGTACGCCTCTTGCGCGATGCGCTGGGGGCCGGTATAATGTAAGGCAGTTCCTATTTTAAACGAGGGTTTGCTATGCAATTCTATTTTGCCCCCATGGAGGGCGTGACAAGCGCGATCTACCGCCGCACCCACCGCGCGTATTTCCCGGGTGTAGAAAAATACTTCATGCCCTTTATCACCCCAACCGCAACCGGGCGCTTGACCCCACGCCAGCTGCGTGACATCGCGCCCGCGGCGAACGAGGGCGTGCCCGCCGTACCCCAGCTGCTCACCCGCACCGCGGCCGATTTCATCTGGGCGGCGAACGCGCTGTTTGACATGGGCTACGCCGAGGTAAACCTCAACCTCGGCTGCCCCTCGGGCACGGTGACTGCCAAGGGAAAAGGCGCGGGCTTTCTGGCCGACCCGGACGGGCTTGACCGCTTTTTTGACGCGGTGTTCGCCGCCTGCCAGGGCCGCATCTCAGTCAAGACCCGGCTGGGCCTGCGCGACCCGGCCGAGTTTGACCGCCTTATCGCGGTCTACAACCGCTATCCTATAGCCGAGCTGACCATCCACCCGCGCGTGCGGCAGGACTTTTACAAAGGGCCTGTGCGCGCGGCTGACTTTGCCGCCGCTCTGCCGCGTCTCTGTATGCCGGTGTGCTACAATGGCGATGTAACGCGTCAGGCGGAAGCGCACGCCATCCGGAAGCGCTGGCCCGGGGTCGAGGCGATCATGATCGGCCGCGGGCTGATCGCCGACCCATCGCTTATCACCCGGCTGGCAGGCGGCCCCCGGGCGGACAAGCAAACGCTCGAAGCTTTTCATAATACGCTGTACGCGCACTATTGCGACGCCTTTGGTGACCGCCGCATCGCCGTGCAGCGTATGAAAGAGATCTGGTTTTACCACATTGGCCTGTTCGCAGCGAGCGAAAAGCACGGCAAGGCGATTAAAAAATCCCGCACGGCGGATGAATACGAGCGCGCAGCGGCTGCGGTGTACCGCGACCTTGACCTGCTTGAGAACTTAGCGCCCATCTGGTTCCGCCCGGTCTAAGGCGCGCCGCGCCACCCGTTCACCTGCAAAAAGTATCACGCGGCAGACGGATGAAAAATTGTATTTTTTGCGTCTTTATGGTATGCTATAGCCATAAGCGAACGGACAACTTGCGCAAAATGGGGGGAAAAGATTGCTGACGATCGGACAATACAGCAGGCCGGAGAGCCTGAACGAAGCCTATGCGCTTTGCCAAAAGAAAAATAATGTCGTGCTCGGCGGCATGCTGTGGCTCAAGATGCAGCATCGCAGCGTTGGAACGGCGATCGACCTGTCCGGCCTCGGGCTGGACAAAATCGAGCAGAGCGAAACCGCATTCCGCATCGGCGCGATGGTGTCGCTGCGTGCGCTTGAAACGCACGCGGGGCTGGACGCGCTCACGCAGGGCGCGATGGCCGAAGCGGTAAAGCACATCGTAGGCGTGCAGTTTCGCAACTGCGCAACTGTAGGCGGCAGCCTGTTTGGTCGCTTTGGCTTTTCCGATGTGCTGACGCTGCTGATCGCACTAGACACACGCGTCACGCTGCACCACGCGGGTGAGATGCCGCTTGCCGACTTCGCTGCCCTGCCGCGCGCGACCCGCGACATCCTTACCTATGTGACCATACCGAAAACGCCGCGCCGGGTGGTCTATCTGTCGCAGCGCAACGCCGCGACCGACTTTCCCGTACTGACCTGCGCGCTCACCGGGCAGGACGGACAGCACACCTGCGTGATCGGCGCGCGGCCCATGCCTGCGCTTGCCCTATCAGACGATGAGGGCCGGCTTGCGCAAGGCGTGACCGAGCAGAGTGCGCGCGCCTTCGCTGAGGATGTCGCCGCCCGTGTTCCGCTCGGCAGCAACATGCGCGCGAGCGAAAACTACCGCCGTGAGATCTGCAAGGTACTCGTGCGCCGCGCGGCTATGGCGCTTTACCAGGAGGGATAAAGAACATGGAGATCAAACTGACGCTCAACGGCAAGCCGGTCACCGCGTCCATCAATGCGGACACCCTGCTGATCGATTTTGTGCGCGCGCGCGGCTGCTGGTCGGTCAAGCGCGGGTGCGAAACCGCAAACTGCGGGCTGTGCACCGTGCTATTGGACGGCATGCCCGTCCTCTCGTGCAGCGTGCTCGCCGCACGCGCGGCAGGGCGCCATGTGCAAACCCTCGAAGGCCTGCAAGACGAGGCCGCGGATTTTGTCGGCTTTATTGCCGACCAGGGCGCCGAACAGTGCGGCTTCTGTAACCCGGGTTATGTGATAAACACTGTGGCGCTCCTGCGCGAAAACCCCAGCCCGACTGACGACGAGATTCGCGCCTATCTCGCGGGCAACCTGTGCCGCTGCTCGGGCTATGAGGGGCAGCTGCGCGGTATCCGCGCCTATCTTAACAGTAGAAAGGGGCGCGCGCATGAGTGAAAGCAAGCTGCGCGTGGTCGGCCAGCCGGTGCGCAAAAAGGACGCCATGCAGCTGCTGCTCGGCAAGCCCGCGTATGTGGACGACCTGACCCCACACGACTGCCTGGTGGTCAAGGTGCTGCGCTCGCCCCACGCCCATGCGCTGATTGATGAAATAAGCACTGACACGGCCTTAAAAGTGCCGGGTATCGAGTGCATATTCACCTATAAGGATGTGCCGCAAAAACGCTTTACCCTTGCCGGACAGACCTACCCTGAGCCATCGCCATACGACCGGCTTATCCTCGACCGGCGCGTACGCTATATGGGCGATGCGGTCGCAATCGTCGCGGGCGAGAGCGAGAAGGCGGTCGAGAAGGCGCTGAAGCTCATTAAAGTGAAATATCAGCTACTCGAGCCAGTGCTTGATTTCCACGCCGCCAAGGATAATCCCGTCCTCGTACACCCCGAGGACAACTGGCGTGCGCTCTGCCCGGTCGGGGCGGACAACCAGCGCAACCTGTGCGCAAGCGGCAGCTGCGGCGACGGCGACGTCGACGCTGTGCTCGCGGACTGCGACGCGGTCATCGACCGGGTATACCATACCAAGGCCTGCCAGCAGGCCATGATGGAGACCTTCCGCACCTATACCGAAATGGACACCTACGGCCGCCTGCACGTCGTCTCCTCGACGCAGATCGTGTTCCACGCGCGCCGTATTATCGCAAACGCGCTCGACATCCCCAAAAGCCGCGTGCATGTCGAAAAGCCGCGCATCGGCGGCGGCTTCGGCGCAAAACAGACGATTGTGGCAGAAATATACCCTGCGTTTGTCACCTGGAAGACCGGCAAGCCCGCCAAGATGATCTACACCCGTGAGGAGTGCCAGGTTGCAGGCTCGCCGCGCCACGAGATGGAAATCCGTGTGCGTGTCGGCGCAAGCCGCGACGGCGTCATCCGCGCGATTGACGTTTACACCCTGTCCAACACGGGCGCGTTCGGCGAGCACGGGCCGACGACAGTCGGCCTGTCTGGACACAAGTCCATTCCGCTCTATACAGGCAACCTCGAGGCGTTCCGCTTTGCCTATGACGTGGTGTATACCAACGTGCAGGCCGCCGGCGCCTACCGCGGCTATGGCGCCACCCAGGGCATCTTCGCGGTTGAAACCGCCGTCAGCGAGCTGGCCGCGCAGCTCAGGATCGATCCCGTCGCCATCCGCGAGCGGAATATGGTGCGCGAAGGCCAAATCATGGCCGCCTACTACAACGAGCCGGCGAGCGCCTGTGCGCTCGACCGCTGCATGGCGCGCTGCAAGGAGCTATTCGGCTGGGCGGAAAAATATCCGGTGCGCGACATGGGTGGCGGCAAGGTACGCACAGCCGGCGTTGCCATGGCCATGCAAGGCTCGGGCATTTCGGGCGTGGATGTCGGCTCGGCGACCGTCAAGCTGAGCGACGAGGGGTTCTATAACCTGATGATTGGTGCGGCCGACATGGGCACGGGCTGCGACACCATCCTCGCCCAGATGGCCGCCGAGTGCCTGGACTGCGATATAGGCGACATCGCGGTATTCGGCGCCGACTCAGACGCCTCACCCTACGATTCAGGCTCGTATGCATCCTCGACCACCTATGTCACAGGCAAGGCGGTCGAAAAGGCGTGCGCGCAGCTCCGGGAGAACATCTGCGCGATCGCGGCCGGCATGCTGAGCTGCCGGCCGGACGAACTGGCCTTTGCCGGCCGTACCGTTCGCCGGCTGGACGGCGCGGGTGAGGTCACACTGTTCGACATCGCCACCCGCTCGATGTGCGGCAACGCGACCGCTGTGCAGGCGACAGCCTCGCATTCCTCCCCAGTTTCGCCCCCACCGTTCATGGTTGGTATGGTCGAAATTGAGCTTGATCGCGAAACCGGGCAGGTGGATATTATCGATTACGTGGCTGTCGTCGACTGCGGCACGCCAGTCAATCCCGCGCTTGCTCGCGCGCAGGCCGAGGGCGGTATCGTGCAGGGCATCGGCATGGCGATGTTCGAAAATGTGACCTACGAGCCGACCGGCCGCATTGTGGAAAACTCCTTTATGCAATATAAGATCCCGACCCGGCTGGACATGGGCAGGCTGCGCGTCGAGTTCGAGGCAAGCTACGAGCAAAGCGGACCGTTTGGCGCAAAGTCGATCGGCGAGATCGTTATCAACACCCCATCGCCCGCCATTGCGGGCGCGGTCGCGCACGCGACTGGCGTGTGGCACCGCGAGCTGCCCATCACACCGGAAAAGGTGCTCTGGGGCATCAAAAACCGGCAGAAATGAAGCACATCCTATACCTTGCAGGCGGGAGCAGTCGCCGTTTCGGTGCAAACAAACTGCTGCATCCGCTGGACGGCCGGCCACTCTACCGGCACGGGCTGGAAATGCTTGCGCGGCTCGTTCGGGCGCGGGATGACTGCACGCTGACCGTCGTCTCCCGATATGACGCGGTGCTCGCTGGCGCGCGTGCTTGCGGCGCAAATGCGGTTTACAGCCCGCAAAGCGAAAAGGGAAAGTCCTACACCATCCGCGCGGGGCTGGACGCGCTCCAGTTGCAAGCGGACGACTATATCGTATTTATGGCGGCCGACCAGCCGTATCTGACCGAAAAAACCATGGCGCGCCTGCTGGATGCGGCAGCGCCCGGCGTGCACTGCGCGCGCGTGTGCTTTGGCGCGCGCCCTGGTAGTCCTGCGCTGTTTTCGGCCTCGCTTGCACCCGCGCTGCGCGCCCTGCGGGGCGACGAAGGCGGCCGCGCGCTGCTCATGCGGCCGGACTGCGTGCTGATACCCGCGGACGCCGCGCGCGAGCTACGCGACATCGACACGCCGGAGCAGGCGCACAACGCGCCCCGCAGGACGCAAAAACCAGGGAAATAAAAAAGACGTTCCACTTGGAACGTCTTTTTTATCCTTTCACTTCCGCACATAACGCACGGCGCTCATCGCGGCCTGCGCACCGTCCGACACAGCCTTGGCAACTTGAAGCAAACCGCCCGTGCAGTCGCCCGCAGCGAACAGACCGGGCACAGCGGTCGCCATTGCAGCGTCAGCCTGAATCTTATTGCCGTCCAGCTGCGCGCCCAGCTTGCGCGCAAAATCACCACTGCCCGCTGTGCCGTAGGCGATGAACACACCATCGACCGCAAGCGGATCGCCTTCGCGGAAGGCCACGCGCTCGACCTTATCCCCGCCTTCGATCGCAGCGACCGGGCGGGTTTCGACACGCAGCCCCTCGGGCAGATCGGCGGCCGGCTCGCTGCCATCGGTCAGCAATGTGACCGCGCCCGCAACCGGCAGCAGTACGCGCGCCTCTTCGAGCGCATATTCGCCCTGGCCGAGCACCGCAACCGATTTACCACGATAAAAGAATGCGTCGCACACCGCGCAGTAGCTGACGCCACGCCCCTCAAATTCGGCCACGCCCGCGATCGGCGGCACAGCGCGCGGCGCGCCCGTGGCGAGAATGACCGCGTCCGCCTCGTATGTGCCGGCGGTCGATTTGACCACAAAGCCCTTTTCGGCGTATTCAATGCCCGTGACCTCGGCCTGCACGAGCGCGGCGCCCAGCCGCTTGGCCTGCGCCTGCCCGCGCGCGAGCAGCTCGGGGCCTGTGACGACCTCTGGAAAACCAAAGTAATTTTCAATCTTATCCGTTCTGCCCAGGGCGCCGCCGTCCGTATACAGCACAGTGGCCGACAGGCCGCTGCGCGCGGCGTAGATCGCTGCGGAAAGCCCCGCGGGGCCTCCGCCGATAATAACTACATTTGCCATAATGCTTCCTTTCTGCTTGCCGGTATGTTTGCCGGTCAAACCATAACTGATTATGCTTGTTAAAGCGACTTTATACGCATGCTTCTCTTCTTGTTGGGATGCGCCGGCAATACCCCCGCCCAGCTCAGCCCGCGCCGGGTATGGCCAGCGGCATCCCCGCGATCGCGCCCGCAATCAGCACGCCTGCTGCCAGGATGGCGGCCGCAATAAACATCGCGCCAATCAGAGTCTGATAATCTTTCATGCGATCGGTTCTCCTTTATCGTAGAATAATTTTAGTATAACGGCTTTGAACGCGCTTTGCAAGTGCGGATAAATGTGATAAAATAACAGGGCATACCAATAAAACTGGAGTGAGACCAAATTGAAAACGCTACTGCACATCTGCTGTGCGCCCTGCTCGATCGCCTGCATCGACATGCTGCGGCAGGAGGGTATCGAGCCGGTTGGATTTTGGTATAATCCGAACATCCACCCGTTTACCGAATACAAAATGCGAAAAAATACGCTGGTCGAATATGCAAAAAGCATCGGCCTTCAGCTCGAGATTAAAAACGAATACGGCCTGCGTCGCTTCATCGAGGGCGTTTACCCGGATTTTGACCACCGCTGCAGCTTCTGCTATGCGATGCGCTTCGAAGAGACTGCCCGCTACGCCGCCGAGCATGGGTACGATCAGTTTACTTCCACGCTGTTCGTCAGCCCCTACCAAAACCACGACCTGATGCATGAGACTTGCGAGCGCATGGCGGAAAAATACGGCGTTCAATATCTGCGCCGCGATTTTTCGCCCCGCTTCCGCGAGGGACAGGAGAAGGCGCGCGAACTTGGGCTGTATATGCAGAAATACTGCGGGTGCATCTTTTCCGAAGAGGATCGGTATCAGAAAAAGCCCAAAAAGCCCAAGGCAGTATAACTGCGCTGCCGGCCGTCTTTTTGCATGGCTGACCGACGGGCGGCGTGGTATACTTTCATAATATAGAAGTGGATTATTTGGAGGGAACCAAATGAAGTTGACAAAAGCACTGCCGGCGGCTGCCGGCGCGCTGTGCATTCCCGGCGTGGCGCTACGCGCGATGCATGTGCGCTATGGCTTTGATATGCAAACCAGTTTGCCCATAACCGGCAGCATGTGGATGTGGTGTCTGATCGCGCTGCTCGTGGCCGGGACGGCGCTCTATGCGGTGCTGGCCGCGCCACTGCGCGGGCGCAGAACACTGCCATTTGAGCAGCTGCTCGGCACACAGCGCACGAGCTTTCGGTTAGCGGCGGCCCTTGCAGGCCTGCTGCTCATTGCCGGCGGCCTGTTTTACTTGTATCTCACCCTGACCGTGGCCGAGCAGGACGCCGCCAGCTGGGCACGGGCGCTCGAGTTGGTCTACTGCGCCGTGACCGTCATCTGCGGTGCGTGCGTGATCGTGCTTGCCAAAGCGCAAGGCGGCGAGATAGACAGTAAATCGGCTGCACTGACGCTCGTACCGCTCCTGTGGAGTTGCCTACACCTGTTGGTCAACTATCGCATGACCTCTGTCGACCCCAAGCTGCCCTCATTCGCGTTCGGTCTGGCGGCGGACATCATGATAGTATTCGCGTGCTATCATCTGGCACGGCTGCTCTATGGCAGGCCCCGGCCGGATGCGCTTGCGTTTTTTTCCGCTGCGGCCATCACCATTGCGGTCAGTGATTTTGGCGGCGTCGCC
Source organism: uncultured Agathobaculum sp. (assembly GCF_944380985.1). Lineage (GTDB taxonomy): Bacteria > Bacillota > Clostridia > Oscillospirales > Butyricicoccaceae > Agathobaculum. The sequence continues at coordinate 43,613 of NZ_CALWJJ010000008.1, forward strand.
CTTGGGTATCTCATGGGGGCCGACGCGTTCGACTGGACGTCCAAAATGCTGCTGCGCAGCGGGCTTTCGGTTGCCGCGTGCGTGCTGCTGGCAGCTGAACTTGCTGTCATTTGCAGCCGCTCTGCGGACATGCCCGCACAACCGGCCGCCACGCCGGACGGTCAGCCTATGCAGCAAAGCGAGTAGAGGGAGGAAAAAACCATGCTGTTTGTCCACTATCCAAAATGCACCACCTGCCAAAAGGCCGCCAAATGGCTTGCCGCGCAGGACATCCCGTTTACCCCGCGCGACATCAAGCAGGATAACCCGACCGAGCAGGAACTTCGCGCCTGGCATGCACTGAGCAGCCTGCCGCTCAAGCGTTTTTTCAACACAAGCGGCCTGCAATACAAGGCGCTCGGCCTGAAAGACAGGCTGCCGCAGATGAGCGAGGACGAGCAGTTTGCCCTGCTCGCGACCGACGGCATGCTGGTCAAGCGACCGCTGCTGGTTGGCGAGAACTTTGTCCTGGTCGGCTTCCGGCAGGAGGAATGGCAAAGCACGCTCAAATAAGGATTGACAAAGCATGCCCGATATAGTATAATATCACTTGCTTATCGGGTGAGATACGGAGCGGTATCGAAGTGGTCATAACGAGGCGGTCTTGAAAACCGTTTGCCCGAAAGGGCGCGTGGGTTCGAATCCCACCCGCTCCGCCAAATTTTACGGCGCTGTCGGGCAAGGGAATTTGCAATGCAGCGTCTGGCAGCGCCCCGTTCAACGCCAAAACCCTATATGGAGACGTACCCAAGCTGGTGAAGGGGCTCCCCTGCTAAGGGAGTAGGTCGGGAAACCGGCGCGAGGGTTCAAATCCCTCCGTCTCCGCCATATATTAAACCGCAATCTTGATATACTGCATATCAAGGCTGCGGTTTTTTATGCTTTAATACCCTGATTGAGAGCTTTTTCGTTTCTTTCTCCTGCGGGCCTTCTGCTCGTTTTCCTGGGAGCATTTGAATCACCGGCATAACTGGGGCAGTTGCCGTTTTCCGAAAGTATCACAGCGCCAGCTTTCTCCTGGAATTCTTTGTAGGATCTTCTTTGATTCGTATCGTACCTCGTGCTAAACGGTTGGTGAGGTTTTGGTATCAAGTATGTTATTTCTGCGTATATAAAATGTTTATTTACCGCCTAAAGCCCCGCAGTCTTTTGACCGCGGGGTTTTGCGTGCTCCGGATATACATTCTATCCCGCTTTGCCTACGTCAAGCGGAGCTTATCTATTGGTTTCATCCTGCCGGCAGCCCGCGGCAAATGTAATGTGACAACGTCACGGTAAATCCTCTTTGGCTGCGGTAATATTAGTGTTACCAAAATTAAGGAGGCGTTTTATGAATTCTGTGAAAAAACAGAAAAAGGCTACCGTAGATCAATCCAGCTGCGTCGCCTGCGGCTGTTGTATCAAGGTGTGCCCCATGCACGCAATCGAAATTATGCGGGGTGTGATGGCACAGATAAATCAGGATAAATGCGTCGGCTGCGGCAAGTGTGAAAAAGAATGCCCGGCTAGCATCATCACAGTACAGGAGGTCGGGGCGTGAAAAAGCATTGGTATGATTATCTTTGGATTGTATCCTTACTATATCTCGTGCTGGGATTTTTCAATATCCTGTTTGCATGGCTAGGGCTGCTTTGTTTCTTCATCCCGCTGATTATTTCCGTGGCGAAAGGAAACAAAGGCTATTGCAACCAATATTGCGGCCGAGGCCAGCTTTTTGGGCTGCTGGGCGGCCGCTTTGGGTTATCCCGCCGGAAAGATATTCCAAAATGGATGAAAAGCAAGGCGTTTCGCTATGGTTTCCTGATTTTTTTCCTTGCCATGTTTATTGTGATGCTCTGGAATACCTATCTGGTATTTGCCAGCGCGCAAAATCTGAGCCAGGCTGTCACACTGCTGTGGACATTCGATCTGCCCTGGCAGTGGGCGTATCACGGCACACTATTCCATAATGGTGTCGCGCAGTTCGCATTCGGCTTTTACAGCGTGATGCTGACGTCTACCGTCCTTGGTCTGATTACAATGGTATTGTTCAAACCGCGCAGCTGGTGCGTCTACTGTCCGATGGGCACCATGACGCAGCTGATCTGTAAAGTGAAAAACAAAAAAGCATGACGCAATGTCATGCTTCTTCACTGCGGCAGTGCAAGCAATCCGTTTCATCCGGTATTGCCTTTAGCCGTATGATTGCCTTGTATTTGATGGGCATCAGGTCATTTTGGCCTGATACCCATCATCACAGTGATTTCGCATAGATAGTCTATCTATCTTTTGTAAGATATGTCTTGAATAGCTGCCGCTGTTTTAGCTGTATTGCCTAACAATATTTCATATTTTTATGCAATTACCTTATTTCCTGGGATATTATTTGTTTCGTTTTTCGCATAATAAATCTCTATATCCCCCGAGGGCATAAAAAGCACGGGGCCGGCAGAACCACTGCCCCTTTTCCCTATGCTCGCTCGGCACGTATCGGAGATAAAAAAGACGCAAGGCGACATCTGTTGCCTTGCGTCTCTGTTTTTGCCCCGACCAGTTTATAAGAATAAACAGGATAAAATAGACAGGGCCTGCTATAAATAAGAACGGTCTTACTTGAGTTCGACCTTGGCGCCGGCCGCCTCGAGCTTCTCCTTGATCTCGTTGGCCTCGGCCTCGGGCGCTGCCTCCTTGATGGTCTGCGGCGCGTTGTCGACCTTCTCCTTGGCCTCCTTCAGACCCAGGCCGGTGATCTCGCGAACGACCTTGATTACGTTGATCTTGGACGCGCCAGCGTCAGCCAGAACAACGTCAAACTCGCTCTTAGCAGCAGCCGCGCCAGCGCCGTCGCCAGCGGCAGCGCCAGCAGCGCCAGCCACCGCTACCGGCGTAGCGGAAACGCCAAATTCCTCTTCCAGAGCCTTTACCAGCTCAGAGAGCTCCATAACCTTGAGCTCTTTAACGGCATCCATAATCTCCTGAACACTCATGGGATTTACCTCCATTTACGTTATTTTTTATATTTTTTGTCAATTATTCCGCAGCGGGGGCCTGCTCAGCGGGCGCTTCTTCGGCGGGCGCCTCTTCAGCGGGCGCTTGCTCGGCTACGGCTACCTTGGCCGCCACCAGCTCGGAAACCTTCATTTCCTCATTGCCCTCGGCCTTTTTAACAATAGCATCGCAGGCAATAGCAAGCTGCATGATGGGGAAGTTGAAGCTGTACAGCACCTGTGCAACGAGCACTTCCTTGCTCGGCATGTTGGCCAGTTTCTTGACTTCGCCGGCGTCGATTACCTTGCCTTCCAGATAACCCGCCTTGATGGTGAAGTTCTCGTGCTCCTTAGCAAAATCGCCCAGGATCTTGGCCGGCGCGATCACGTCGTCCGTAGTCGAAATCGCCAGCGCGGTGGTGCCGCTCAGGTGCTCTTCGAGCGCCTCAAACCCCAGTTCCTTGGCAGCAAAGCGAATCATCGTGTTCTTGATGACCGCATACTCAACGCCGGCTTCCCGCAGCTGACGGCGCAGCTTGGTATCATCCTCAACATTGATACCCTTATAATCGACCAGCACACCCGCAGGAGAATTCTTAATCTTCTCTACCAGCGACGCAACCAGCGCCTTTTTTTCCTCCAGAACCTTTGCATTCGGCATCTTTCATTCACCTCCTATAAAAGTACCCTCCCGGTGCAAAGACACAGGGAGGGTACACAGAAAACCCATAAAGAATCATAAAATCTTTTCTGTGCTGACCTCGGCGGGTGGCGAGAGAGCCATTAAAGCCATGCGGCTGCCTGCTGTCTTTGACCAAGCTTTATTAGTATACGGTATCTATCAAAGTTTGTCAAGTATTAACGCAAAATTATCCGGAAAATTGCTATACTCTGCTACTGCATTTGATAAAATTGACGAAATATACTGCTTATTAAATTGAAATTTTAGGCAGATATGTTATACTCATATTAGCAAAGTAACAGGAGGGGATACCAAGTGAAAACAGTATATAAGCGATTTTTAGCCGCAACGCTCACCTGTTTGTGCGTGTTCCCGGTGTATGCGGGGGCAGCGGGCAGCGTAACAAACGTCAGCCTGCCGATGGGTGGCACGATGGTTTATCTGGAGATGGGTCAGGGCCGCACCGGCGAAGTCACGCTTGCAAACGGCCGTCTGTTTCAGACGCAATCGGCTGCGGGCCATGTCAGTGCAAAGGCCGCCGAAAGTGGGAAGACCATTGTCGCTTCGATCAACGGCGGTTTCTTCGATGCTTACAGCGGTGGCGCGACCTTATATGCAACCGTGATCCAAAACGGCGAGGTCGTCAATGGCGGCGGCGAAAAGCCGACGCTCGCCTTTACCCCCGACGGCACGCCGCTAATCGACCGTGTTAAGATCGAGACCAAAATCTCGTTTCGAAGCAGCGGTGAATCCGCGATAACCGTTTACTCGGTCAACAACTACAACGCCAACGACACATATGCAAGCGCGCTCATTACACCGCACTATGGCAGGGCGCTTACCGTTGCCCCAGGCGCGCGTATCGTCACCATGCAGAACAGCGTGATCACCAACATCCAGGTTGGCGGCACGGTGCCCGCGCTTTCATGGGGCACGACTGCGCTGGTCGTCAACCAGGGCGCGTGGAACAATCTTGCCGCCTATACGCTCGAGCCGCAAATTGGCAATGCCGCGGTGCGCTCGACGGTCTATACACCCCAGCGAGACGCCGCTTCCGAGTGGGCGAACATCGTAAACGGCGTGGGGGCAGGCCCGCTACTGCTCAAGGACGGCGTGGACGTCTGCGACCAAAACAGCGACTTTACCGATCCCAAGCAGTCGCCAGACTACGCTTCCTCGCGCTCGTTTGCCGCAATCATGCGCGACGGCCGCCTCGCTATCGGCAGCGCGACAGGCACCACCATGCGCCGGCTTGCGCAGTACCTGCTCAGCCAGGGCGCGGTCGACGCTATGTCGCTTGACGGCGGCGCATCCACCTTCCTCCACATTGGCGGTTCGACCGTGCATAGCGCGGGCCGCAGCCTGACGAACGTACTGCATATTGTCGATTACGCCTCCGGCATACTGCCGCAAGGCGTCCAGCCGCGTGATTTCGATACGCCGTCGGCCTGGGCAGAGCGCACAATCAACGACGCGGTATCCGCCGGCATCATTCCGGATACACTGCAAAACGGTTACCAGAAGAATATCACGCGCAAGGAGTTCTGTCAGATCATCGGCGCGATGCTCCAGCAGCAAATGCCCGACTTTAATAGCGAGCTGTATCTGACCGGCATCACATACGAGCAGGCGCGCGCCGCGCTGACCGACACATACGATATTGACGTAATCAACTGCTACCGCTTTGGCATCGTCGACGGTGTAGGTCATAATCGGTTTAGCCCCAATGAGAGCCTGACCCGTGAGCAGGCCGCCAAGATCCTCATGGGTGCAAATGAGTTGATCGGTGCGGGTTCTCCCAGCGTTTCGGCCGTCTCTTTTGACGATGCGGGCAGCATTTCCTCCTGGGCCAGAGAGTATGTCAATTATGTTGTCTCCCATGGAATTATGAACGGCACGGGAGACAATGCGTTCGATCCCCAAGGTTTGCTCACCCGCGAGCAGGCGATCGCAACCGTCTACCGCATGATCTGACAAACATCCATTCACCGTAAATCAAGCGGCACGCTCGGACTTTCCGGCGTGCCTCTTTTTCACATTATGCCCGCAGGGCCGCATCCACTCAGTGCATGACAAAAAGAAAAGAGCTGAAAACCTAAGGTTTTTCAGCTCTATTTATTGCAGTATGCGTTTTAATTGAAATTTTACGCCATCAGCTTGGCCGCGTTGACCTTGACGCCCGGGCCCATGGTAGACGCTACAACGCACGAGCGGATATACTGGCCCTTGGCCGCCGCCGGTTTGGCTTTGATGATCGCGCCCATCAGCGCGTCAAAGTTATCCTGCAGCTTTTCTGCGCCAAAGGATGCCTTGCCGATCGGACAGTGGATGATGTTGGTCTTGTCCAGGCGATACTCGATCTTGCCAGCCTTGGACTCCTGCACGGCCTTGGCAACGTCCATCGAAACCGTACCCGCCTTGGGGTTCGGCATCAGACCCTTAGGGCCGAGTACGCGGCCCAGACGGCCGACCAGACCCATCATATCCGGCGTCGCAATAACAACGTCGAACTCAAAGAAGTTCTCCTTCTGGATGCGCTCCATCAGATCTTCCGCGCCTACAACATCCGCGCCAGCGGCAAGCGCCTCGTCCGCCTTAGGACCCTTGGCGAACACCGCTACGCGCACGCTCTTGCCCGTGCCGTGCGGCAGCACAATCGCGCCGCGTACCTGCTGGTCGGCGTGACGGGAGTCAACGCCCAGCTTGACGTGCAGCTCAACGGTCTCATCAAACTTGGCCTTGGCGGTGGAAACCACAGTCGAAAGCGCGTCGGCGGGATCATACAGCCTAGAGCGGTCGATCGTCTTGGCGCTGTCTACATACTTTTTACCTTTATGCACAATAAATCCTCCTTAAGTGGTAATGCGGGACAGGCTAAACCTTACCCTCCCACTTTGACCGCCTGCAAATGCGGTCAAAATCATTGGGGCTATTTGTAAACCTTACTCCTCGACGGTGATACCCATCGAACGGGCCGTACCGGCGATCATGCTCATCGCGGCCTCGAGGGAAGCGGCGTTCAGATCGGGCATCTTGGTCTCCGCGATCTTCTGGCAGTCCGCCTTGGAAAGCTGGGCGACCTTGGTCTTGTTCGGAACGGCCGAGCCGGACTCAATGCCGCAGGCCTTCTTAATCAGAACCGGCGCCGGGGGCGTCTTGGTGATAAAGCTGAACGAACGGTCGGCATAGACGGTGATGATAACCGGGATGATCATGCCGGCGTCATTCTTGGTGCGCTCGTTAAATTCCTTGGTGAAAGACATGATGTTGACACCGTGCTGGCCGAGAGCCGGGCCGACCGGGGGCGCCGGGGTCGCCTTGCCTGCAGGAATCTGGAGCTTGATATAACCTACTACTTTCTGTGCCATGTTGAAAGGTTCCTCCTTCAAAAAAATGTGGTAGCTGGCGAGTATGCATGCATACTCTCCCACTTGCTGCGCTCCAACGGGAGCGAAGCAGCTTGCAATTCCAAAAACGAGAATATACGCCTTGGTTTTTGCCCGCGGTCCGCCGCATGCACAGCGAAACTGGGTGTAGCAAAACCGGGTTTTTTACGGCTGGTTTTGCGTATAAGGGGTATTTCGGATGTTCCCAATAATAGAAGCTTGGCTTCTGCCATCACTCGTCGAGGGTTTCAACCTGGTCGAGCTCAAGCTCGACAGGGGTCTCGCGGCCGAACATGGAAACTGTGACGTTTACCCTGTTCTTTTCCGGCTCGACCAGCGAAACAACGCCGATGAAGCCGGCCAGCGGGCCGTCGATCACGCGCACGCTGTCGCCTGCGGCATAGTTTACCTCGATCTCGCGTTTTTCCACGCCCATTGCGAGGATCTCCTCCTCGGTCAGCGGGATGGGCCTCGAGCCGCCGGACTTGTCCTGTCCGACAAAGCCGGTGCACCCGCGCGTATTGCGGACCAGATACCAGGTTTCGTCGGTCATGACCATCTTGACGAGCACGTAGCCGGGGAATATCTTGCGCTCTACTTCGCGGCTTTTGCCGTCCTTTACCTCGGTGACCGTTTCGGTCGGTACATTGACGGCGGGGATCAGGTCATGCAGCTTGCGGTTTTCGACCGCTTTTTCGATCGAAGAGGCTACTTTGTTTTCGTAGCCGGAGTATGTGTGCACCACATACCATTTTGCAGCGTCTGACATAATTGCCTCCTTTTAGGCGGCGAAAGTGGAAAGCAGCATTTGGACGCCATAGCCGAACAGAATGTCGATGATCCAGATGAAAATGCCAATGATTACTACGCAGGCCAGAACGACCAGCGTGTTGTTGGCCGTCTGCCGGCGGGTAGGCCATACGATCTTACGGCACTCGCTCTTCAGCTCGCGGAACCACTTGCCAATACGCGCAAAAAAACCGGGCTTTTTTGCCTTGGTTTCTTCAGCCATGCAGTAACTTCCTTTCTCTTACTTCGTTTCGCGGTGCAGCGTGTGCTTGCGGCAGAAACGGCAGTATTTGTTCATTTCCAAACGGTCGGGATTGTTCTTCTTGTTTTTGTTTGTGTCATAGTTTCTTTGCTTGCACTCGGTGCAGGCGAGCGTGATTTTAACGCGCATAAATAACGGCACCTCCTTTTAGTATTCCGTTCCATTCCATGCCCTTGCTGCATGGGTAAAGAACTAATTGCCTCCCTTTGACAGTGTTCCAGGCCCATTTCCCGTGACACACAAAAAAAGGGCGCAAAAAAAAGAACCTGCATAGGTTCTTAAAGTATAGCACGCAGTGTGCCCTATGGTCAAGGATTTTTTGCACAAAAGTGCTGATTTTTTCAGTTTTTTATGTTATACTATGCTAAAACACAAGATATAGAGGTATCAATATGCGTGTATTGGGCATTGACTACGGCGACGCGCGCACTGGGCTTTCGGTCTCCGACCCATCCGGCCTGCTGGCAGGCTCGCCCGAGGTCATCCACGAATGGAATTACGACAAGCTGGTCGACCGGCTGGTGTCGCTTATTGGCACATATAAAATCGAGGAGATCGTGCTTGGCTGGCCGAAAAATATGGACGGCACCATCGGCGCGCGCGCGCAAAAATGCGAAGCGCTCGCCAATACGCTAGAGGCGCGCACCGGGCTGCCGGTTACACTGTGGGACGAGCGGCGTACGACGGTCGCGGCGCACGACATTCTGCGTCAGGCAGGCAAAAAGACCAAAAAGCACCGCCAGACGGTCGATGCGGTTGCGGCCGCACTCATTTTGCAGGGCTACCTCGATTTCAAACACAAAAACGGACAGGCGAAGCAAGGCCGGTAATCAAAGAGGGGCGCAGCCGCGCCCCTTTTTTTCAGCTTTTGGACTTGGGCTTTGCCAGCAGGGCGAACAGGCAGCCGAACACGACTGCCGCCGCAATGCCGCCCGCGGCGCCGGTCACGCCGCCCGTGAATACGCCGAGTAGGCCGTCCTCCGCCACGGCCTTGGCTACGCCTTTGGCCAGCGAATAGCCAAAGCCCAGAAGCGGCACGGTCGCGCCAGCGCCCGCGTAATCCACCACCGGCTGGTACACGCCGATCGCCTGCAAAAACACACCGATCACTACCAGGCTGACCAGAATGCGCGCGGGCGTCAGCTTGGTCTTATCAATAAATATCTGGCAGACGGCGCAGATCGCGCCGCCCACCCAAAAGGCGTTGACATACTCCATCCAGTTCATGCGTTGCTCCTTTCGATCACGACCGCATGGCAGATGCCCGCGATCGGCTGCCCCTGCTGCACCGAGGTCGGGCTCATCATCGCGCCCGTGCCCGCAAACACCAGCCGGTGGATCTTGTCCGCCTGCATATCGCGCAGCAGCGGCCCGCACAGCACCGCTGCCGAGCAGCCGCAGCCCGATCCGCCTGCATGCGCGTCCTGCGTCTCACCGAACAGCAGGCTGCCGCAGTCAGAATACACCGGGGAAAGGTCTATTCCATCCTCTCGCAGCAGGGTCAGCAGCAGATCGGCGCCAACATGGCCGAGGTCGCCGGTTACGATGCAGTCAAAGTCCTGCGGCTGAGCGCCCAGGTCGGACAGCAACGTGCTAATCGTATCGTAGGCGGCGGGTGCCATCGCCGCGCCCATGTTGTTCGCGTCGGTCACGCCCATTTCGATCATCTTGCCAAACAGCGCGTGCGTAATGCGGATGTGCCCGCTTCCCCGCATACCCAGTACGGCAGCGCCTGCCGCGGTCGCCGTCCACTGCGCGGTCGGCGTGCGCTGCCCGCCATACGCCAGCGGAAAGCGATACTGCCGCTCGGCCGAGCAGAAGTGTGAAGACGCTGCCGCAAGCAGACGCCGTGCCGCGCCACCGGCAACCAGGCACGAGCCGAGCGCCAGCCCCTGCGCCATAGTCGAGCACGCGCCATACTGGCCGAGATAGGGCACGTCCGACTGCATCGAGGCGAGAAACGAGCCGATGCACTGGTTGAGCAGATCGCCCGCGAGGATTACGTCCAGGTCGCCCTTTTGCAGACCGCCCTTTTTGATCGCCGTGTCGATCGCGGTCTTTTGCAGCTCGCTCTCGGCCAGCTCCCAGGATTTCTGTCCCATACGGTCGTCCTGCGTTACAAAGTCAAACTGCGCGCCAAGCGGACCCTCGCCCTCTTTTTTGCCCACCGCTGCGGCGTGCGAGAGCAGCAGCGGCGGTTCGGCAAAGCGCAGCGTGCGCTGCCCGATGCGCTCGATCATCCGGCCCCGCCCCCTCCCAGCAGCAGGAGTACCAGCCCATATACCACGCTCGCGGCGGTGCCGTAAACCAGCACCGGACCCGCGATGACGAACATCTTAGCCGCCATACCGAGCACCAGGCCTTCGCTTTTAAACTCCATCGCGGGCGATACGACCGAATTGGCAAATCCGGTGATCGGCACGATTGTGCCCGCGCCCGCGTGCTTTGCGAGCTTTTCATACAAATGCAGACAGGTCAGCAGCGCGCCAAGAAACACCATTGTGATCGCGGTCGCGGCTGCCGCGTCCTGGGTATCAAGCCCACGCCACTGCCAGAAATTGCTCACACCCTCGCCCACCGTGCAGATCGCGCCGCCAAACAGAAAGGCTTTCAGGCAGTCCTTCCACAGCGGCGAGGGTGGGCTTTTCTGTGCGAGCATCTGCTGGTATCGTTGCTTATCCAGCTTCATGCGTTTTTTCCCCTCTCCGGGAGTGCGCTCCCATTTCTGCGCTATTTTGCGCAGATAAAAGCGCGTTTATCCGCCGCCATCCGATGCTGGAAATATTTATCCGTTCGCGTTTCTTACCGCGCCGGCGCATGGCAAAACCGGCTCGCCCTGTTCGGCAATCGCGCCGGTTTTTTTGTTATTTTTGCTTGACCGCGCCGTCCTTTATCATATCCCAATTCTTTCGCAGGTAGTCGAAGCCCGAGTAAAGCGTGACAAGCGTCATGCCCCAGCAAATCACCGCCAGCGGAAGGTTGACTGCCGTCAGGCTCTCGGGCAGCTCTTGCAGATACTGCGGCGGCAAGAGCCAGACCGGGTCGCGGAGTCCATAGCTTGGAAACACGATATAATACAGATAAATCAGTATGATGCCGCCGATCTGCACACAGGTCTTGACCTTGCCCGTCCACGTTGCGGCAAGCACGCGGCCCTTGTTGGCCGCGACTACGCGCAGCGAGGTGATAATCAGCTCGCGCGCAAGAATGACGCACACCATCCAGCCCGCCATCGCGCCCTGCTCGGCAAACAGCACAAGCGCCGAAGCAACCAGCAGCTTGTCCGCCAGCGGGTCGACAAATTTGCCGAAGTCGGTCACCTGGTTGTACTTACGGGCAACATAGCCGTCCAGAAAATCGGTAAAGCTCGCCACGCAGAACAGGATAAGCGCGACAAGCGTCGCCGTTGGAAAGACAAAGGTAGGCACAAACGTCTCTGCCGCAGCAGCCCGATCATAGATATACATCGGCTGCGAGGCAAAATACAGGAAAAACGGAATCATACAGATGCGGGTCAGCGTAATTTTATTGGCAGTGGTCATTTGCTACTCCCCCTTTTGCTGTACGCCGAGCAGGTCTGGACCCAGGCTCTCGGTAATGCGCACAGACACGAAATCGCCCGCCTGCGGCGCGCTGTCGCTTGCAAAATATACATGTCCATCGACTTCGACCGAGTCGGCATAAGTGCGGCCGACCCACAGCTGCTGCGCATCGTCAAAGCCCTCGCACAGCACCTCCATCGTCTCGCCGTGGCGGGCGGTGTTGTAGTCATCAAGCACACCTGACTGCAGCTCCTCGACGATCAGGCGGCGGGCAGCCTTTGTCTGCGCGTCGATCTGACCCGGCAGCGTGGCAGCTTCGGTGCCCTCTTCAGGCGAAAACTCGAATACGCCCACCCGCTCGATCTTTGTGCGCTGCAAAAAGGTGCACAGCGCGGCAAACTCCTCCTCAGTCTCGCCCGGCAGGCCGACGATCAGGCTGGTGCGCAGCACCAGGCCCGGAATGCGCTGCCGCAGGCGCGCGATGAGCGCGTCAAACGCCGCCTCATCGCCTGGACGGTGCATAGCGCGCAGGATGCGCCTTGACACATGCTGGAGCGGAATATCAAGGTATTTGACAATTTTCGGCTCGGCCGCGATAACGTCTATCAGCTCGTCCGTGATCTGATCGGGGTAGAGATAATGCAGCCGCACCCAGCGGAAATCCAATGCACACAGGCGGCGCAAAAGCGTGGGCAGCAAGCGCCGGCGACCCGGCAGGTCAACGCCGTATCTAGTTGTATCCTGCGCGATGACGATCAGCTCCTTAACGCCGGCGTCCGCGAGCGCACGTGCCTCGCTAAGCAGCGCATCCATCTCGCGCGAGCGGAACGGTCCACGCAGCTGCGGAATGATGCAAAAACCACAGCGGTTGGAGCAGCCCTCGGCAATCTTAAGATAGGCGGTATAAGGAGGCGTCAGCCGGTCGCGGTCGCCCTCGAGCGCAGCCGCAGCCATGTCGGCCATGTACGCCGCCTTATGCCCGCCGAATGCGGCGCTCGCGGCGTCGACGATGTTCTCATAGCTGCCCGTGCCACACAGCGCGTCGATCTCGGGCAGCTCGGTTTTCATCTCCTCCGCATAGCGCTGCACCATGCAGCCGGTAACGACAAGGCCCTTCATCCTGCCGCGCTGCTTATACTGCGCCACGTCCAGAATGGTTTCGATCGCCTCGCTCTTGGCGGCCTCGATAAAGCCGCAGGTGTTGACCACGCCCACGTCGGCCTCACCCATATCCTCGGTAATCTCCCAGCCCGCCGCGCGCAGCCGGGCGAGCATGTGCTCGCTGTCGACCAGGTTTTTGGCGCAGCCCAGCGAAATCAGTCCTATTTTCGGCATGGAGTCCTCCTTTTTTGTCTGATTGTTATTCAATACTATTATACACTACAAAACCGGCTTTGTCACTCACTGGATTTGTGCGGGCAGGTGTGCTTCTTCTTGCATATTTGCCCGCAATGGGCTATCATAATAAGCAAATAGAAATCCGAAAGGGAGGATTCCGATGGATATGACCCGCATACCGGCGCGCACCGACGTGCCAGCACAGGATAAATGGGCGATACACGACCTGTTCGCCTCCGATGACGACTGGCGCCGGGCGCTTGACGCTGCCAAAGACTATGTGCCGCGCGTTGCGGCCTACCGCGGCCGCCTGCATGAGAGCGGCCAGACACTGCTCGCCTTTTTCCAGCTGGATGATGAGATCAGCCTTGCCTTTGACGCGCTCCTGCACTACGCCCAGCGCAAAAATGACGAGGATACCCGCGTCGCCACCTATCAGCAGATGGTCAGCCAGGTAACACGCCTTGCGGTCGAATTACAGTCCGCCGCAGCGTTTGAAACGCCCGAGCTGCTTGCGATTGACGACGACACGCTCGCCCGCTTTTATCAGCAGGCGCCCGCGCTTGAAAATTACCGCCTGGCGCTCGATCGCGTGCGCCGCCGCCGCGACCATGTGCTCTCGGACAAAGAGGAGGCGCTGCTCGCCGCGGCGGGGGAAATGGCCGCCAGCCCGGATGACATCTTCTCCATGCTCAACGACGCCGATCTGCGCTTTCCCGACGCGATCGCACAGGACGGCAGCCGCCACCCAGTTACGCACGGCACCTATATCCCGCTCATGCAGTCATATGACCGCACGCTGCGGTCTTCCGCATTCGGTTCGCTCTACTCGGTCTACGGCCAGTTTCGCAATACCGCTGCCGCAACGCTTTCCGCGCAGATGAAGCAGCTGCTATTCTTTGCCAACGCGCGGCGCTATCCCTCGACGCTGGACGCCGCGCTCGACGGCACCGAGGTGCCGCCCGCTATCTATCACAATCTGATCGACACGGTGCACCGCTCGCTCGCGCCCATGCACCGCTATGTCGGCCTGCGCCGCCGCCTGCTCGGGGTGAATGACCTGCACATGTACGACCTGTATGTGCCAGTCGTCGAAGGTGTCGAGATGAAGTTCACCTTTGACGAAGCTAAGGAGATCGCACTGAAGGCGCTTGCCCCGCTCGGCGAAGACTATCTCGCCATATTGCGCGAGGGGTTTGCGAGCGGCTGGATCGACGTGTACGAAAACGAGGGCAAACGATCGGGCGCGTACTCGGCGGGCGCGCGCGTGCACCCCTATGTGCTCTTAAACTTCAAGGGCACGCTGGACGATGTGTTCACCCTGGTGCACGAGATGGGGCATTCGATCCACTCCTATCTATCGAACAAGACCCAGCCGACCGCATACCAGGATTATGTGATCTTCGTCGCCGAGGTTGCCTCAACCTGCAACGAAGCGCTGCTGATGGAATATCTGCTCTCGAAAACCGAGGATAAAAAGCAGCGCGCCTATCTCATCAACCATTTTCTCGAGCAATTCCGCGGCACGCTGTACCGCCAGACCATGTTTGCCGAGTTTGAGCTGAAAGCAAACCAGATGACCCAGCACGGCGAGGGCATGACCGCCGAGGCACTCGGCGCGCTGTACAAACAGCTCAACGAGCAGTATTTCGGCCCGGACATGGTCGTTGACGACGAGATCGCGCTCGAGTGGGCGCGCATCCCGCATTTTTACTATAACTACTATGTCTATCAGTACGCCACCGGCTACGCCGCGGCGATCGCGCTTTCGCGCCGTATTCTCAGCGAGGGCGCGCCGGCGGTAAAGGATTACCTCGGCTTTTTATCGGGCGGCTGTTCGGCCGACCCGATCACACTGTTGCGCGGCGCGGGCGTCGATATGGCAAGCCCAAAGCCGATCGAGAACGCGACGCAGCTGTTCGACAGGCTGATCGGCGAGATGGAGGCGCTGCTGGCTTAAAGCACACCGCTCCCTTTTTCCGCACGGTATGGAAAAATGCCTGCGCGGTGCGGCGCATATGAAAAAACGCCGCGCGGCGCGCGGCGTCAAAAAAGCTCCGCTCAATGAGCGGAGCTTTTTCTTTTGCCTATTGCCAGTCAGTCGACAAGCTTATCAAGCTCTTTGACATATTCCGTGCCAGACGCCGTAACATGCTCGGCCTGCTTTGCATACAGCCCGACCTGCGCGGCAGATTTCTTGATGGGCTGCATGGTGCCTGCGCCTGCAACGCAGCCGCCCGGACAGGCCATGCCCTCGAGTAAGTAACCATCATACTTGCCGGCCTTGGCCGCCATCATCATATTGCGGCAATCGCGCAGGCCCTCCGCCTTGGTCACCTTGACCTCGCGGTCAGGATACCGCTCCTTGATCACATTGACCACCGCAGTCGCAACCCCGCCCGAAACGGCAAAGTTACGGCCGTCGGTCGAGGCGTCGTTTACGCCGTTCGGGTCCTCCGGCAGAGAGGCAATGTCGACATGGCGGGCGTCAAAAATACCGGCCATCTCCTCAAAGGTCAGCACAAAGTCAACCTCGCTGCGCACGTCCTTGCGCATCGCCTCGAGCTTCTTTGCCGCACACGGGCCGATAAAGCACACCTTTACATCGCCCTGGTGATGCTTGATCAGGCGCGCGGTCAGCGTCATAGGCGTCAGCGCCATCGAGATGCTGTTGGCATGCTCCGGGAACATCTTTTTGGCCATCATCGACCACGCCGGGCAGCACGAGGTGCCCATGAAGGGCAGCTTTTCGGGCACTTCCTCGACAAAGTCCTCAGCCTCCTGCGCGGCGCACAAGTCAGCGCCGACGGCAACCTCAAACACATCCGCAAAACCGAGCTGCTTCATTGCAGCGCGCAGTTTGCCCGGTGTGACCTTGGGACCAAACTGGCCGACAAACGCCGGGGCAACCGCCGCGTAAACGCGCTCGCCCGCCTGGATCGCGCGGATCACTTGGAAGATCTGCGACTTATCCGCGATCGCACCGAACGGGCAGCTGACCAGGCACTGGCCGCAAGAAACACACTTTTCATAATCAATATTCGCCTTGCCGTTCTTGTCACTATGGATAGCATCCACGCCGCAGGCCGCAGCACAAGGACGCACCTGGCGAATAATCGCATTATAAGAACACACATCGATGCAGCGGCCGCACTTGATGCACTTCTCCTGGTCAATCACCGAGCGGCCGTTATACCGGTCGAGCGAGACCGCATCCTTGGGGCAGACCTCAACACACGGATGCGCTAGACAGCCCTGGCAACCCTCGGTCACCATTACATGGTTTTCCTTGCAGCCGTTGCAGGCAAATTTGATGATGTTGATCAGCGGTGGCGTGTAATAGGTCTCCTCGCGCAGCGCGGCCTCGATATTGTCCGACACTGGGGAATGCTCGGCCGCGTTGCGGCAGGGCAGGCCCATGGCCAGTCGCAGCCGCTCGCCTACGATCGCGCGCTCAAGAAAAATGTCGTTGCGATAGTTGCCGACCTCGCCCGGAATAATCTCATATGGCAGCGCCTCGATGCGCCGGTCGGTCGGCCATTCGGTGTGATACGCCATACGGGCCACTTCGCGGAAAATCTTACGGCGGATCTCCTGAATACGGGTCTCTACGCCTCTCATAGCAGCAATATCCTCCTTGCTTTTAGCTGAAATATGTGGAAAAATATATCGGTACCGCTCCACCTGTGGAGCGGCGTTTTTCTATTATCAGAATACATGAAACCCCGCACAATGTAAAGAGATAAATTGCGGAAAAGACGCAAATTGATAAAAATTAAACATAGTTTTTTCGTTATGTTTCACAATGTGCAACGTATAATTTTTTTCTTCCAATTTACACCAAAAATAAGAGCCTGCACACCAAAATGGCGCACAGGCTCTCGCCTTTCCTTATCAATATATATATTCAAATTCAAGCTCGCCGATGACCACGAAATCGCCTTCCTGCACGCCCATTTGCTCAAGCCTGTCATACACGCCCGCGCTTTTGAGCATGCGGTCCATATACTGGCGGGATTCGTAGTCGTCCACATTGACCGAGCCCATGATCTTATCGACCCACGCGCCCGAGACAACATAGTAGTCCTCCACCTTTTCAACCGTCCAGTCGCGCGCGAGTGCGTCCTTCTCGGTGGCTTCAACGAACTCCGGCTCATAAGTGCGCACAGGTGGCAGCTCTTTCAGCGCGTTCCACGTCATACGCATCAATTCGGCTACGCCCTGGTTCGTCGCGGCCGACAGTACGGCAAACTGAAAGCCGTGTTCCGCGGCATATCTGCGTAGCTTGTCAATCGGCTCCCGGTCATCGCCCAGCAGATCGGCCTTGTTGGCGACGATGATCTGCGGCCGCTCAGCGAGAAACGCGCTGTATCCTTTCAGCTCGGTGTTGATTTTCTCAATGTCGTCAACCGGGTCGCGGCCCTCGCTGCCCGCCGTGTCCACCAGGTGCAGCAGCAAACGGCAGCGGTCGATGTGGCGTAAAAAGTCGTGCCCCAATCCCGCACCCTCGCTCGCACCCTCAATGATGCCCGGAATGTCCGCCATGACGAATGACTGCTCCTCACCCACCGATACCACACCCAGATTGGGCACCAGCGTAGTAAAGTGATAGTTTGCAATTTTAGGGCGCGCTGCCGAAACCACGGAGAGCAGCGTCGACTTGCCGACATTGGGAAAGCCAACCAGACCGACGTCGGCCAGCAGCTTAAGTTCGAGGATAATATCGCGCTCGGCGCCCGGCTGGCCGGGTTTGGCAAAGCGTGGCGCCTGCCGGGTCGGGGTGGCAAAGTGTACGTTGCCCCAGCCACCGTTGCCGCCTTTGGCCGCGACGAACGGCTTGTCATCCGACAGGTCCCGGATCACCTGGCCGGTTTTCTGGTCGCGGATGATCGTGCCGCGCGGCACGCGGATAACAAGATCGGCGCCGTCCTTGCCCTTGCAGCGCTTGCTGCCGCCGTTCTCACCCGCAGCCGCCACATATTTCTTTTTGTAACGGAAGTCCATTAGCGTGGACAGATTATCGTCCACCTTAAAGATGACCGAACCACCGCGGCCGCCGTCACCGCCGTCCGGCCCGCCTGAGGCGACATATTTTTCACGGTGGAAACCGACCTTGCCGTCGCCGCCCTTGCCGGAGACAATCTTGATCTTGGCAATATCGATGAACATGGGTTATCCTCCTTTCCAAAAGGGAGTGTTGATATATAGGTGCCCGCATTCCGGGCGGTCATGCATCCGGCCATCGGCTGTCAGAGATGCCTGCCCTGCCGCTGCCAAAAGAAGTGGAGCGATTTACAAAAAGGGAGGCACAAAGTTTCTTCCCTCTTGTACACCCGCGCCGCGCTGGCGTACCGTTCCCCGCCATGCACTACAATGAAAACAAAATCCCAGACCAACGTCTGGGATTTACTT
Source organism: uncultured Agathobaculum sp. (assembly GCF_944380985.1). GTDB lineage: Bacteria > Bacillota > Clostridia > Oscillospirales > Butyricicoccaceae > Agathobaculum. The sequence goes on from NZ_CALWJJ010000008.1 coordinate 62,029, forward strand.
CTTTGCTTTTACTGCGGGTAAACCGAAACCTGCTTGCGGTCCTTACCCAGGCGCTCGAAGCGGACGACACCTTCTACCTTGGCAAACAGGGTATCATCCTTGCCGCGGCCGACGTTCAGGCCCGGATGGATCTTCGTGCCGCGCTGACGGACAAGGATATTGCCCGCCGGAACGGTCTGGCCGTCCGCGCGCTTGACGCCAAGACGCTTGGCCTCGGAGTCGCGGCCGTTCTTCGTCGAACCGACGCCCTTTTTATGAGCAAAAAACTGTAAGCTAATCTGCAGCATCTGTGTGCACCTCCATTACGCTTATAAAATCCGGATAGTTCTGTTCCAGCTCAGTAAAATGCAGTTTGAGCGCAGCAAGCGCGTGCTGTCCGCGGTCACACCCCACGCCATCGGGCAGGGTAATGCGAATGTGCGCGCCCTCGTTCTCAATAAGTGTATCGACCGGGATATGCTGAACGTCAAACAGCAAAGCATGCGTTAGCATGACCGCGCTGGAAATCGCCGCGCAGACGATGTCCTCGCCCTGTTCCGCGTAGCCCGCGTGGCCGAGGATGTCCACTGAGAGAAGTTTTTCCCCTTGCGACGAAAAAGTGACCTTTGTCACAGCCGTTACGCCTTGATAGACGAGATCGTTACCTTGGTGTACGGCTGGCGATGGCCCTGACGCTTGCGGTAACCCTTCTTGGGCTTCATCTTGAAGATATGGATCTTCTTTCCCTTGCCGGTCTTTTCGACCGTGCCGGTTACAGCGGCGCCAGAAACGTAAGGCGCGCCGACGGTGAGCTGATCGCCCTCGCCTACGGCCAGAACCTCGTCAAAAGTAACGGTTGCGCCGTCCTCCACGCCGAGCTTCTCGACGTAGATCACGTCGCCTTCAGATACCTTGTACTGCTTGCCGCCAGTTTTCACAATGGCATACATTTGCTTTTCCCTCTCTTTCATAATAGAGTCACGCTTGGCACGGCGGCGGCCCGGTTTGGGCGCACTTAACGAAAGCCGGTGCACAATGCGGCTTTTAGCATCATAACACAAGCGGCGGCGCTTGTCAAGCGCCGCCGGCCGTTTTTATATCGTTTTTGCGCTGTTTTATGCGAATAGCGCCGCCACCATATCATACATGCCAAATGGCGTAGAGGACGGCGTGCCGGTCGAGGTGCGGTCCATGCTGACAAAGCCAACGTTACCCTGCGCCAGGCCGATCACACGATCGGAAAACAGCACATAATACGCACAGGCTGGCGTACTGCCATCCGCCGCGGCGACAAAGCCTGCAGCGTCATCGCGGTAGGCGGCCAGGCGATCCTGTAGATAGCCCGCGGGTACGCTCAGGTATTGTAGCTGCGAGCCGTTGTTGTAGATCACATACACACCCTCGGTCAGCTGGGGAATAAGCTCGGCAATGCTGTTGGTTTGCGCGGTGGTCGGATCGGGCAGGTCGGACGCAAGGCTCGACAGCATAGATTGATTATCCTGCGTCAGACTGCTAACCTGCGCCGTGAGCGTTTGCTTATCATTGGTCAGCGTGGTGACCTGTTCGCTCAGACCGCTGATCGTGCCGCCGCGCACCAGAAACAGGACAAAGAACAAAAGCGCCAATACAAAGCACACGAGCACTGCAATGCATAGCATCAATCGGTAATTCAGTTTGACGGAAACGGCACGTCTGCCAGCTGCGCGTACAGGCGGCCGTCTCCTATCCCGGACGCTCTGACTGATGTGCTCCTCATGCTCTGTAAAATCCGTTCGATCCATGGTTTTTCCTCCCGTCTTGCTCTCTATCCAATCCTTCTTCACTTAGAGGGATTTTCGATGATCCTGACCTCACCTGAAGCGCAGCCAACGATCATGCGATTGCACATATTCAGGAACAGGCCGTGCTCAAGCACGCCGAGCATGCCGCTCAGCCTACCGTAAACCTGCTCGATATTAAACCCAGCGCCGAGATGCAGATCCGCGATAAAGTTGCCGTTATCGGTAACGAATGTCTCGCCGTTCTTGATGCGCAAAACCGGGTTCCAGCCGAATGCCGCCATTCTGGCCATCGCTTGCTTTGCGCCGTACTGGGCGATTTCAACCGGCAGATGGAACGCACCGATCTTGTCGACCAGCTTGCTCTCGTCCATAATCCAAATGACTTCTTTAGCCAGCGATGCAACGACTTTTTCGCGGTAGAGCGCGCCGCCGCCGCCTTTGATGGCGTTAAACTGCGGGTCGATCTCGTCGACGCCGTCAATCGCAAGATCGACATGATCGAGCTCGTCGATTGTAAGCAGCGGGATGCCGAGCTCGCGCGCCTGCGCCTCGGTGGCACTGGAGGTGGGGATAGCCCGGATCGACAGACCGTTCTTGACCATCTGACCCACCGCATTTACCATGTGGTAGGCGGTCGAACCGGTGCCCAAACCGACGATCATGCCGTCTTTGACATATTGAGCGGCCCTTTCGCCGGCCATTTTTTTCATATCCACTTGCATATTTCCCCCTGTCGGCTGACGCCTTGTCCGTCGAGCCTAATCTTACTTTATTATTATAAATTGGCAACGCAAAAAGGTCAATATTTTTTCACAAAATACCCATCCCCATCCTCTGATATATCGGTAATTTGAACCCGCCCGCCGGATGTGGTATACTGTTTCCATCACAGCGGAAAAGAAGGGGCCTTGCATGATCCAGTGCTTTGTCAAAAAGGAATATGAAGCGCCGTTCGGCCTGACCCAGATGCCGCGCCTAATCTCGGTCAGCCGTACAGACGAAAAAGCCTCGGCGCACCCCCGCGTCATGCACGCGCACGACGACCTGGTCGAAATCGTGCTGGTGCGCGGCGGCGAGAGCCGGTATTTTGTCGGCGGCACGCCGTATGCCGCGCGCCGGGGCGATCTATTCATCTTCAACAGCCGCGTTGTGCACGATGAGCCTTCCGGCCCGGACCGCCCGGTTGCAACCGCAAGTCTCGCGCTCGGCGGGCTACAGGTGCCCGGCCTGCGAGAAAACGCGCTGATTCCCGAGCAGGCCGCGCCCGTCTGCCACCTGTCCGAAGCCCAGACCCTGCGGCTCGGACGATTGTACGACGTGCTGTTTGACGAGCTGACCGCCGGCGGCGATGACGGCGCGCACCATCTGCTCATGGCCATCCTAACACTCGTGCAGCAGTTCCTCGCGGTCTCGGGCGCCGCCGCGGCGGACGCCAACTTGTTTGCCCAGCGCATCAAGGACTACATCGACCGACACTTTGCCGAGGAATTCTCGCTCCAGCAGATGGCAGACGCGCTGCGTGTCAGCCCGTATCACCTGGCGCACATGTGCAAAGAGACGACCGGCTATTCGCCCTTGCAATATGTGCTGCGCCGCCGCATCGGCGAGGCGCAGACCCTGCTGATTACGACCGACCTGCCGGTCACACGCATCGCCGCGATCGTAGGATACGACAATCCGAGCCACTTTAACGCCCAGTTTTCCAAGGCGGTGGGCATGCCGCCGCGCGCCTTCCGCCTTGAGTATGTCTACCACAAATAATGCCACCGCAAGATTTTGAAAGTCCGCCGCACCAGCCGCCCACAGGCGGCTGTTTTTTCATCCCACAAACCGCAAGAACGCTCTGGTTTTTTGCCGCCGGTCGCGGTAGAATAAAACCATTGGAGAGGGCGGCGGAAAAAATACCCCGCCGCAGGATAACACATAAATAACAAAGGAGAATACCGCATGAAAACAGTCAAAGTCGGCTCGGTGGGCCTTGGCCGCCTGGGCTATGAGCACGCACGCAATCTTGCCACGCAGGTGCCGGGCTGTGCACTCACCGCAATCTGCGATGTAGATGAAAAGCGCGTTAAAGAGGTCGGCGACGAGCTTGGCGTACCTTATATCTACACGGATTTTGAGGAGATGTGCAAAAACCCCGAGCTGGACGCAATCGTCATTGTCTCTCCCTCTTTCCTGCACTGCCAGCAGATCGAGATCGCAATGGCAAACGGCAAGCATGTGTTCTGCGAAAAGCCGCTCGGCACGGATGTCGCTCAGTGCAAGGGGGCGGAAAAAATTGTGGAGGCGCACCCTGAACTGATCTTTCAGCTGGGCTTCATGCGCCGCTTTGACAAATCCTACGCCGAGGCCAAGCGCCGCGTAGACGCGGGAGACATCGGCAAAGTCGTGCTGGTGCGCTCCTACACGCAGGACCCGCGCGCAACCATCGAATCGACGCTTAAGTTCGCTCCGCACTCGGGCGGTCAGTTCCTTGATATGTGCGTGCACGACATCGACCTTATTCGCTGGTTCACCGGCTCGGATGTTAAAAACGTATGGGCGATCGGCGGCGTATTCGAGTTTGACCTTTATAAAGAATTAAACGACGCGGATAACGCCTGCGCCACCATCCAGATGGAAAACGGCGCGATGGGCTTTGTATTCACCAACCGCACCCATGCGGCAGGCTCAAACGTTGAGACCGAGATCATCGGCACGCACGGCACGCTGCGCATTGCCAACGTCGGCGCGAAAAACCTGCTCAACATCGTCGACGAGCACGGCTCGCGTGAGGAATACTACCCGGACTTTATGAGCCGCTGGCACGAGGCGTTTGTAGCCGAGATGGTCTCGTTTACCGGCCATGTGCGCGCGGGCACCAAGCCTTCCGACCTGACCGTTTACGACGGCACCGCGGTCTCCGAGGCGGCCTACCGCTGCAAGGAGTCCTTTGAGACCGGTAAGATGCTGCCAATCCGATAAACCGGGAATGTGAAATTACAGAAAAAAGCCTGCTTTTGAGCAGGCTTTTTAGTATGTGCGCCAGGTCGCGCGAAGCGGAATCCAGGCGGGCTGCGCCAAGTTCAATCATTCTGCTGCGCGAGGCGGTCGAGCAGCTTTTGATCCTGTTTATCCTTTGGCCGGAAGCGTGCAAACAGATCGGGCCGGTCGGCGCGGGTGCGGCGCAGGCTCATCTCGCGCCGCCACGCCTCGATATTCGCGTGGTGGCCGGAGAGCAACACCGGCGGCACCTTGCGCCCGCGCCAGTTTTCCGGGCGGGTATACTGCGGGTGCTCTAAAAGCCCCTCCCAGTGGCTTTCTGCGGTGAAAGCCTGTTCATCAGGCAGCACGCCCGGTACCATGCGGCACACCGCGTCCGCAACCGCCATCGCCGGAATCTCACCGCCGGTGAGCACAAAGTCGCCGATCGAGATCTCTTCATCCACGCATTCGTCAATAAACCGCTGGTCGACGCCCTCATAGTGTCCGCAGACCAGGATGATATGCTCCTTTTCAAGCAGCGCGCGCGCTTTTTGCTGGTCGAACGGCCGTCCTTGTGCGGACAGGAGCACCGTATGCACATGCCGACCCGCGCTGAGCGCCTGGTGGCACAGATAAAGCGGTTCGGCCAGCATGACCTGTCCGCGCCCGCCGCCGTAGGGCGCGTCGTCGGCCTTGTGGTGTTTATCGAGCGCGTAATCGCGTATGTTGGCGGCGCGGACGGTCACAAGCCCTTTGTCCTGCGCGCGGCCGATGATGCTTTCCCGCATGACCACGTCGATCATGGCGGGGAACAGCGTCATAATATCGATCCTCATTCTACCAAGCCCTCGATACTCTCGATATAGATAATGCCCGCCTTCATGTCGATCTGCTGCAAAAAGGGTTTCGACGCCGGAATATACACCAGCCGCCCCGCCGGGGTTGCCACCTCGTACATATCGTGCGCAGGGTTGTCGGTCAGCACGTCGTGCAGGCGGCCGATCTCGCGGCCCAGCCGGCGGTCAAAAACGGTAAAGCCCAGAATATCCTGGATAAACACCAGGTCTTCGGGCAGCTCGACGTCATCCCGGTCGATGTGCAGCACGCGGCCGCGCAGCGCCTCGGCAGCCTCCGGGCTGTCCACCCCTTTGAGATGCATGAGCACTATGTTCTTGTGTACCTGCGCCCGCTGCACTGCAACCGGCGTGTTTTCATCCAGATAGAGCGTGTCGAAATCGCATAGCACCTCGGGGCTGTCGCACCAGCTTTGTACCTTGAGATCGCCGCGAATGCCGTGCGTGCCCACGATTTTTCCGGCTTCTAAGAATTGTTTCGGCATAGGTTTGTCCTCCGGCAAATTGCAAATTACGCACACCGCACAGCGCGCGTATAACAAAAAATCGCCGCGCGGCGGCGATTTTCAGCTCAAAGCGCTGTCCAGGCGCGTATAAACAGAAAACCGCCATGCGGTTTTCACCAAAAGCACGGGCTTAGCCCATACTTTTGATAAGAAAAACGAAGCGCCTGCAAAAAAATTTTACCGGGCTTCGGCGCGACAGCCCTGCCAAGCACAGCCCGACAAGGGCATGGCTTCGTTTAAAACGGGCTTTGCCCGTTTTAAACGAAGTGATCAATCGAGAATATCGACTGTCACATGCTTGTTTTCGCGATTGCCTGCCGCTTTCATGAGTGTGCGGATTTCCTTTGCGATGCGGCCGTGCCGGCCGATAACCCGCCCCATATCCCCGGGCGCAACGCGCAGGGAATAGGTGATATTATCGCCGTCGATCTCCTCGGTGATGGCAATCGCATCCGGCTCGGAAACCAGATTTTTGACAATATAGGCCAATAACTCTTTCATTTCCTCACCCTCACTCAGTTCAGCACGCCGGCCTTCTTCAGAATGCCGCGAACAGTATCGGTCGGCTGGGCGCCCTTCTTGATCCACTCCTGTGCGCGCTCCGCGTTAACATGAACGGAAGCCGGCTCGGTCAGTGGATTATAAGTGCCAATCTCCTCGATGAAGCGACCGTCGCGCGGGTAACGGGAATCGGCGACAACGATACGGTAAAACGGCGCCTTCTTCGCGCCCATGCGGCGCAGTCTGATCTTTACCATGGATGTTTCACCTCCTTAACGGATAATATCTATTGTAAATTTCTTTACAAACACAGTTAGAACGGCAGCTTCAGCCCGCCGAGGCCGCCAAGACCCGGCAATCCACGGCGTTTTTTCTTGCCTTTGCCGCGCGCCATACCGGAAAGCTGCCTGGTCATCTTCTGCATGGCGTCGAACTGCTTGAGCAGGCGGTTGACCTGCTCGACCGTCAGCCCGCAGCCCGCGGCAATACGCCTTTTACGAGAAAAGTTGATAATCGAGGGATTATCCCGCTCCTTGGGGGTCATCGACTGGATGATGGCTTCGGTGTGCGCCATCTGCTTTTCGTCGACCTTTGCGCCGGCGAGGGCTTTTGCGTCCACGCCCGGCAGCATGCCGAGCATTTCCTCCATTGAGCCCATGTTCTTCATCTGTTGCAGCTGGTCGTAAAAATCGGTCAGCGTCAGCTTGCCCGCCATCATCTTTTTGGCGGCCTCGGCGGCCTGCTTTTGATCGAACGACTGCTGCGCCTTTTCGATCAGCGTGAGCACGTCGCCCATGCCGAGGATGCGGGAAGCCATGCGGTCGGGGTGGAACGGCTCGATGTCGCCCAGCTTTTCACCCGTGCCAATAAACTTGATCGGCTTGCCCGTGACCGCTTTGACCGACAGCGCAGCGCCGCCGCGCGCGTCGCCGTCCATTTTGCTCATCAATACGCCGTCGATGCCGAGCGCTTCGTCAAAGGTCTGCGCGACTGTGACCGCGTCCTGTCCGGTCATTGCGTCCACCACAAGTATGATCTCGGTGGGGCGCACCGCAGCCTTGATGTTTTTCAGCTCATCCATCAGTTTTTCATCGATATGCAGGCGGCCTGCGGTATCGAGAAAAACCAGATCAAAGCCGCCCTTTTTGGCATAATCGATGCCGTGCTTTGCAATCTCGACCGGGTCGCCCTGGCCCTCGTCAAAGACCGGGATGTCGAGCTGTTTGCCGACCACCTTTAACTGGTCGATCGCCGCGGGGCGGTATACGTCGCACGCGACGAGCAGCGGGCGGCGCTGCTGCTGCTTGCGCAGCAGCCCTGCAAGCTTGGCGCAGTTGGTGGTTTTGCCTGCACCCTGTAGGCCGGCCATCATCACGATGGTGGGCGGGTTGGGCGATATGGTCAAACGCGTGGCCTGACCGCCGAGCAGTGCGGTAAGCTCTTCGTTGACGATCTTGATGACCTGCTGCGCTGGAGACAGGCTTTCGAGGATCTCGGCATCGGTCGCCTTTTCGGTGACCGTTTTGATGAAATCCTTGGCAACCTTGAAGTTAACGTCCGCCTCCAAAAGCGCCATGCGGATCTCACGCATGGCCTCCTTAACGTCCGCCTCGGTCAGCCGTCCCTTGCTGCGCAGATGCTTGAACGCAGATGAAATTTTTTCGGTAAGTCCTTCAAATGCCATGGGTCAAGCCTCCTGCCTGAGCTGGTCGAGCAGCGCCGCCATGCGGCAGGCGATCGCCTCCGCCTCTCTGCTGTGCAGCGCGGCTTCATTGAGCGCGCGCAGGCGTTCGACCTCGAGCATCAGTTCTTCCGCGCAGCGCCCGGTGCCGCCATAGCGGGCGACCAGACCGAGTTTCAGCTCCATCTCGCGCAGCGCGTGCTCGGCGCGCTTGACGCTGTCGCGCACGCCCTGACGGGTAATGCCCGCATGCGCCGCAATCTCGGAAAGCGAAAGATCCTCATTATAATACAGGTCGAACAGCTCGCGCTGTTTTTCGGTGAGTGTATCGCCGTAAAAGTCAAATAACAAGCTCATCTCGAGCGGTTTGCCTCTCATCGGCGGCCCTCCCTTTTGACGTGTAAAGTTTTATACCTTTACACTAAGCGTTATCATTCTACCGTATAAAGCAACGCTTGTCAAGGGTAAAATAGCAGAAGCCGCAGGAGAATCTGTATACAAATGCCTGCGCGGCGGGTTTATCTGGTGATGCTGCGCGCGGTTTATTGGCGATGTCCGTAAACGTGGCGTCTCACCGCCTGCGCGGCGCGGGCGTACAAGAGGGGAGACACGAAGTTTCTCCCCTCTTGTAAATTACCCCACTTCCTTTGGCAGGTGCAGGGATGAAACACATCTGCAAAAAAGTGCAACAGCATTTGCTGCTGCAAATAAGAGCGCGCCAAAGCGCGTAAAGTGCGCTCCTATAAGACTTTGCCGCCCGGCAGGGCCCATGGTCGCCTCCAACCGCTCTGCGCCCCGCAGCGCACCGGGTGGCAACTAACTCTAAAAATTATAACAACAGCCGGCGGTTTCCTGGGCGGCGGCGCCTTGTTTGTTTCAGTTGCAACTGGCACAGCGGGCAAGGCGGAACAATGCCCCCGGATAGGGCAAATGTCCCTGCCCATCGTTCACACAAACTTCGTTTGCCACATACCCCGAATAATGGTATAATAGGGCACATGGAAAAATTTCTCCGGAATCGAGGAACATTATGCAACAAGTGACCCGAAAAAAGCTGAGCGCGGGCGTCAATCTCACCTGCGTGACCACGCCCAAATTCAAACGGGCGGTGCTGTGCGTCATGCTGCTTCTCCCGCTCGGCGGACCGGACGCCGCGCTGCGCGCCTGCCTGCCGCAGCTGTTGCGCCGCGGCACGGCAAAGCTGCCCGACCTGCGCGCGATCGGTCAGACGCTCGACGAATTGTACGGCGCGCGCATTGAGGCCTCGGTACGCAAGGAGGGCGAGAGTCTGTGCATCGGTTTTCTGGCCGACTTCATTGATGAAGCCTATGCGCCTGGCGCGAGCGGGCTGACCGCAGGGGTTATCCGTCTGCTGGCCGACCTGCTGTTTGATCCCTACCTACAGGACGGCGTGTTCTGCCAGGACTACACCGCAGGCGAGCGCGAGGCGCTGCTCGACCGCATCGCAGCACAGAAGAACGACCCGCGCGCCTGGGCGCCCAAACGACTGATCGAGCTGATGTGCGCGGGGGAAGCCTACGGACAGTCCGTGCTCGGCACGGCCAGCCAGGCCGAACAAATCACGGAAAACAAGCTGTACACCGCCTACCGCCGCGCGCTGGACGAGGCGCAAATCGAGCTGTTCTACTGCGGCACAATGGCGCCTGATGCGGTAGAACGTCTGTTTGCCCAAACCCCGCTTACACAGCCGCGCAACGGCGCACTTTACCAGCCGCAAACGCAGATTATCGCGCAGCCGGCGGGCGCGCCGCGCGAGGTGGTCGAGCCTGAGCAGGTCACACAGGGCAAACTGTCGCTCGGCCTGCGCACGGGCGGCAGCTGCCTGACCGGTGGCGACCCCGTCGCTTACTGGCTGCTGACGACCTTGTACGGCGGCTCGACCAGCGCCAAACTGTTTTTAAATGTGCGCGAAAAAAAGTCGCTGTGCTATTACGCAAGTGCGCAATTCATCGCCTCGAAGGGCATTTTGATGGTCAGCTCGGGCATTGAAAATAAGGATTTCGAGACCGCGCGGGATGAAATCCTGCGTCAGCTCGACGCCTGCCGCGCGGGCGATATTACAGACGCCGAAATCGAGTCCGCCCGCAAGACGCTCGTAAATGGCTGGCGCGCCATGCTGGATGATCCGCTCACCCTCGAACGCTACTGGCTAGGCCAAGCGGCCGCAGGTACGATGGTCTCGCCGGAGGAGCGCATCGCGCAGGCCGCGCAGGTCGACCGTACGCGCATCGTTTCGGCGGCGCAGGCGACCGCGCTCGACACCATATACTTTATGAAAGGGGCGGCAGAATGAATATAAAAACCTACTCCGCCCTGGATGAACAAATACAAATGCGCACGCTGGATAACGGTCTGCGCGTCTGCTATCTGCCAAAGCCGGGCTTTGGCAAAACCTTTGCCATTCTTGCAACCAACTTTGGCTCGGTCGACGCGTCCTTCACTTTTGAGGGCAAGCGGTATGACACACCGGCGGGTGTAGCCCACTTTCTCGAACACAAAATGTTCGAAGACGAGGATGGCAACGCGCTGCAAAAATTTGCGCGCACGGGCGCAAGCCCCAACGCTTTCACCAGCCATGTGATGACCGCTTACCACTTCTCCTGCACCGACCGTTTTGCCGAAAACCTCGAAATACTGCTTAAATTTGTGTTTACGCCGTATTTTACTGACGAAAACGTCGCCAAGGAACGCGGCATCATCGGACAGGAGATCGGCATGATGGACGACACCCCGGCCTGGCGGGCTATGGTCGGCCTGTATGAGGGGATGTATCGCAACCACCCGGTTCGCGTGTCTATCGCTGGCAGCGTGGACAGCATCGCGCGCATCACACCCGAAACACTCTACACCTGCCACCGCGCATTTTACAGCCCGAACAACATGGCACTTATCGTGTGCGGCACAGCCGATCTCGACGAGGTCTGCCGCATGGCGGCCGAGTTTTCCCCGCAGACCGCAGCTGTGGTAGGGGAGCGTCACTACGGCGTGCGCCGCGAAGCGGTAAACGAGCTTCTCGTCGAGCAGCGGATGCCAGTCTCACAGCCGCAGCTGCTGCTCGGCTTTAAGGATGAGCCGGTGCAGCCGGGCGAGAGCCGTCTACGCCGCAGCCTGCTGGGCCAGCTGGCCGCGCGCCTGCTGTGCGGCGACACCGCGCCGCTTTACGCCGCGCTTTACGAAAAGCGCCTGATCGGCCGGGATTTTGACGTCGATTACACACTTTTGCCCGAGGGCGCGTGCGCGCTGCTCGGCGGTGACAGCCGCGACCCCGATGCCGTGCGCGAAGCCGTTGTGCAGCAGGTCGAGCGGTTGGCTCATGAAGGCGTCGACCGGGCGCTGTTTACCCGAATGAAAAAGGCGCTCTACGGCCTGCACCTACGCGTGCTCGATGTTCCCGAGGCCTATGCGCGGCGCGAAGCCGCCGCGCTATTCGCAGGCGAGCACTACCCGGATTTCGCCGTCCTGTTCGACACCATCGGCCCGGACGATGTGCAGGCTATGTTCGCACGCTGGGCGCGCCGCGACCGCTTAACAATGTCGGTCATTCGGCCGAGATAACGAAAGACAGCAAAGGAAGGACTACCATGGAACACGTCATCTCTTTCCCGGCGCTCGGCCTGGAGCTTACGATCAACCGCGTTGCTTTCAATGTGTTCGGCAAGGATATTTACTGGTACGGCATCATCATCTGTGCCGGATTTATCCTGGCCGCGCTCTATGTAAACGCCCGCGTTAAGCAGTTCGGCGTCACCTCGGATAACCTGGTCGACTGCCTGATCATCTGCGTGCCCACCGGCATCGTGTGTGCGCGTATCTATTATGTCATCTTCGAGTGGGAGTATTACCGCCAACATCCGGGCGAGATCGTCGCCATCTGGAACGGCGGCATCGCGATTTACGGCGCGGTGATCGGCGTGCTGATCGCGCTGTTTGTTTACAGCCGGGTCAAAAAACTATCCTATGCCACGCTGTGCGACCTGGCCGCTTTCGGCCTGCTGATCGGCCAGTGCATTGGCCGCTGGGGCAACTTTGTCAACGGTGAGGCGCACGGCGGCGAAACCGGCCTACCCTGGGGCATGTCAATCGACGGCGCCGACCCGGTGCACCCGACTTTCCTCTATGAATCACTGTGGAACCTGGCCGGTTTTGCCGCGTTGCATTTTTATGCGAATAGACGAAAATTTGCCGGTGAGATCGCACTGCTCTATATCGCGTGGTACGGCCTTGGCCGCGCGTGGATCGAGGGCCTGCGCACCGACAGCCTGTATCTCGGCCCCGTTCGGGTGTCGCAGGTGCTGGCAGCGGTCAGCTGCGTGGCCGCTATCGCGCTGCTCGCGCGGCAGTACCATCGCATCCGGGTGCGGCAGGCGTTCTATGTGCCCGAAATGCCGCAGCCCGCGCCGGAGGGCGCACCCGCAGCGCCGGCAGAGGATGCGATGAGTCAGCCCGCCGTTGAGACGGCCGGCTCTGCGTCGGCGGAGGACTCGCCCGCGCAATCGGAAGGAAAATAACCGGGCAAGGCAGGCGACGCGCCTGCTCTGCTATAAAAAACAGCAAGGGGCATTCCCACCCCGCAGACAACAAGGAGGTATGACATGAGCGCAGTAAAAATGGACGGCAAGGCGCTTTCTGACAAGGTGCGCGGCAGCATTCTGGCCGAGACCGAGGCGCTGAAGAAAAAAGGCGTCACGCCCGGTTTGGCGGTCATCATCGTGGGCAACGACCCCGCAAGCGAGATCTATGTGCGCAACAAGGAAAAGGCGTGTGCGGCCTGCGGGTTTTACAGTGAAAAATACGCGCTGCCCGCCCAAACCACGCAGGACGAGCTGCTCGGCCTGATCGACCAGCTCAACCGCAGCCCGCAGATCTCGGGCATCTTATGCCAGCTGCCGGTGCCCGATCACATATCCGAGCAGGCGGTCATCAACGCGATCGACCCCAAAAAGGATGTCGATGCGTTCCACCCGGTCAACGTCGGCCGGATCATGGTCGGCAGCTTTGACTTTGCGCCCTGCACGCCCGCTGGTGTGATGGAACTGCTCGACGAATACGGCATCGACCCAAAGGGCCGGGAATGCGTGGTAGTCGGCCGGTCGAACATCGTCGGCAAGCCGATGGGCATGCTGCTGCTGCACCGGCACGGCACAGTCACCATATGTCACAGCCGCACGCAAAACCTGGCAGAGGTATGCCGCCGGGCGGACATCCTGGTCGCTGCGGTGGGCAAGGCGGGCTTTATTACCCCGGACATGATAAAGGACGGCGCGGTCGTGATCGACGTCGGCATCAACCGGGATGCAAACGGCAAGGTCTGCGGCGATGTCGACCCCGCCGTAATGGATAAAGCAGCGTTTATGACCCCCGTGCCCGGCGGAGCGGGCCCGATGACCATCACCATGCTAATGAAGAACACACTGACAGCCGCAAAGCTCCAAAATGGTCTTTAACCATATTGCAGAAAAAACAAACATCCCCTTGTGCATCGGCCAAGCGCCCGCACAGGGGGATTGTTTCTTCAAAGCTCGGATCAGCCCAGCTTTTCTTTGCGCTCGCGCCCATCGCGCAGCAAGGCTGTCAGCGTTTCGCGGTCGCCTGCGCGGATGGCGCGGCGGTACTCGTCCAGGTGTCCGATGATCTCGTCGATCTCGCGCACAAGCGGTGCGGCGTTGCACAAAAACAGCTCGCTCCACATGGTCTCGTTGAGCTTGGCCACGCGGGTCAGATCCTTATAGCTGCCCGCCGAATAGCCGTTGTGCTTGTCCGCCTCCGGACTTTTGATGTAAGCCGAGGACACGATATGCGCCAGCTGTGAGGTGAAAGCGATCATCCTGTCGTGCTGCTCTGCCGTGCAGCGCACGGTCTGCCCGAAGCCGAGCGACATGAAGTACGCCTCCAGCTGCTCGAGCACCCGCTCGGTGCTGCTCTTTGTCGGCACAAAGATCATGCTCGCGCCGTCAAACAGCGTGGGCAGCGCAAAATCAAGGCCGGAAAACTCGCGCCCCGCCATCGGGTGTCCGCCGACGTAGTGCACACCCGCTTCGAGCGCCGCCTGCTCAAGCTGGTCTACCATCACCTGCTTAACACCGACCATGTCGACCACCACACAGCCCTTTTTCATTTTGGGCATGTTCGCAAGCAGCCAGTCTATCGTCGCCTGCGGATACAGGCCGATGATGACAAGGTCAGCCTCCTTATAAAGCGCCTCGGTCGCAACCGCGTCTATTGTGCCGTCCGCGCGCGCCTGATCGGCGACCTGGCGGGTGCGGTTCCAGCCGAGCACCCGGCTGAGCGTGCGCGCCTTGATAGCCTTTGCCATCGAGCCGCCCATCAGGCCGAGTCCGGCGATAAGTACGGTATCAAACATGGATAATCTCCTTTCTCAGCTACGTGGATTAACCCGGCAGATATGCCTCCAAGCGGGGGTGACGCGACAAAAGACAAATACAATCAGCGCACCGGCAAGGTTTAAAATCAAGTCATCCACATCGCATGAACCTGCGCCAGTGTATACCTGCGCCACCTCGATCGCCGTAATGCCGAGCGCGAGCGAGGCGGCAAAAAAGAAGATGCTGCGCTGCCAGCGAAACAATGCGGGCAGGAATACGCCAAGTGGCGCAAACGCCGCAAGATTGCCCAGCAGGTTGAGCACGACCAGCCGTAGCGAGATATTGTCATAGCCGTAGGCGATCAGGTAATTTCTGATTGTGCGTAGTGGCTCAAGGTTGACCGCGCCGTAATTGATATAATCCACGCCCAGGTGAAAGCCGCGGCCAAAGGCGTTATCAAAAAACAATACGTTTGCCAGCACCCAGAGATAGTACCAGAACAGCAGCATCATATAATCATGCCGCCGCGCGCCGCGCGAAGACTTGGGCACACCGTAAAACAACGATATGCCGAGCAGCGCTGCAAACCCCGCGGCAAAGGCGAGTTTGGTCTCCGGTCCTACGATATAGCCGGGCGCAAGCTCATAAAACAGATTCAGGCAGATCAGCACGGCGGCCAGCACCGCCGCCAGCCTTCGGACAAAGGTTTTCAAATAGATTCTGCTCCTTTGCAGCGGATTTTTTTCGGTATCAGAGCAAGGGGAGCCACCTGCGCGGCGGGTTATCGGTGGTATCCGCAAGAATAATGGGTCGCCGCCTTAGGGGGGTGGGGAACAGTGCGTCTGCACGAGCGCGCACGCACGCCCCGCTCCATCCCGTGCAGATGCATCCCCTCTGCTACTGTTTGCAAAACAAGTCCGCCTCACAGGCTTTCCACCTCAGAAAGCCATAGCGCCGCGCAGGCATCGGACGGCATGCGCCAGTCGCCACGCGGGGAGAGCGTGACCGTGCCAACTTTAGGCCCATCCGGCAGACAGGATCGCTTAAACTGTTGGGAGAAAAACCGGCGCACAAAGGTCGAAAGCCATTTTTTGATCGTCGCTTCGTCATACGCGCCTGCAAAGGCCCGCCGTGCCACACGATAGATCTTGCGCGGCGGATAACCGAAGCGCAGCATATAATAAAGGAAAAAATCATGCAGCTCATATGGGCCGACCAGATCCTCGGTCTTTTGGCTGATTTGGCCGTTTTTCGGTGGCAGCAGCTCGGGCGATACCGGGGTTTCAAGCACATCATGCAGCACATTGGAAAGCTCGCCCTGCACACGGCCGGCCTCGTAGGCGACAAGATAGCGCACCAGCGTTTTGGGAATCGACGTGTTGACGCCGTACATACTCATATGATCGCCGTTGTAGGTCGCCCAGCCGAGCGCAAGCTCGGACAAATCGCCCGTGCCGACCACCATGCCGCCCGTCTTATTGGCAAGATTCATCAAAACCAGCGTGCGCATGCGCGCCTGCCCGTTTTCAAAGGTGACCGAAAGCTCCTGCTTGCTCTGGCCGATGTCGCTGAAATGCTGATCGACCGCGGCCTTGATGTCAACCGTCTCGAGCGTGACGCCATAGGCCGCCGCAAGCTTTTCCGCATTGCCACGGGTGCGGGCGGTCGTACCGAAGCACGGCATGGTCACCGCGAGGATGCCCGTGCGCTCAAGCCCCAGCATGTCAAACGCATGCACAAGTACAATCAGCGCGAGCGTCGAGTCCAGCCCGCCGGACAGCCCGACCACCACAGTCTTTGCGCGCGTGTGGCGCAGGCGGGTAGCAAGGCCGGTCGCCTGCAGCGCCAGGATCTCCTCGCAGCGCTCATCACGCAGCGCCTTGTTTGCGGGCACAAAGGGTGTGCGCGGAAAGGTGCGGTCGGCAAGATCGTTTTCGCCGGGCTTTACCGGCAGCACCACAACCATAGGCTCGCGCGCGGCAGCAAAGGTATTCATGCGGCGGCGCTCATGCATCAATCGATGCACGTCTACATCCGCGTAGATAACGCCGCGCGTAAACAGGCGGCTCTCGGCGAGCAGCGCGCCGTTTTCCGCAATCAGATCGTGCCCTGCGAACACCAGATCCTGCGTCGACTCGCCAAAGCCCGCGTCGGCATACAGATAAGCGCACAGCAGACGGGCGGACTGCTGGCGCACCAGCGCACGGCGGTAGCCCGCCTTTCCGATGATCTCATCCGAGGCCGACAGGTTGACGATCACGTTCGCGCCCGCCTGTGCCAGCCGAATTGACGGCGGGTCAGCGACCCACAGGTCCTCGCAGATCTCGACGCCGAGCGCAAACTCCGGCATATCCGCAAAGCGGAACACGAGCGGCTCGCCGCCCGCAAGCAGCGTATCCTGCCCAAGCAGCGTGATGGTCTGAAACGGCACACGCTCGCCCGGGGTAAAGTGGCGCCCCTCATAAAACTCAGAATAGTTCGGGATGAACTGCTTGGGCACAATGCCCGCAATCTGTCCGCCGCACAGCACGGCCGCCACGTTATACAGCTTGTTCTGGTGCACAAGCGGCAGGCCGACCACCACAGCCGCGTTGAGCGACGCGGTTTCGCGCCGCACAACGTCAAGCGCGGCGAGCGCGCCGGAAAGCAGCGTCTGCTGCAAAAACAGGTCGCCGCAGGTGTATCCGGTCAGGCACAGCTCGGGAAACACGATCAGCCGCGCGCCCTTTTCAGCCGCCTGAAACGCCAGCTTTACGATCTCGGAAGCATTGTACACGCAGTCCGCAACGCGCAGATCGGGGGTCGCGGCGGCGATTTTGACAAATCCATCCTGCATTCCTGCATTCCTCCAGATATTTAGATATGGTTAGTATACCCTCTTTTGCCGCAATGCGCAAGAATATTCCCTCTGTGCGCAAAAAAGAGGGGGCGGCTTTACCGCTCCCTCTTTTTTGATTACTCCGGCGCATTCTGGCTGAGCGCAGTCAGGTATTCATAGGCGCGCAGCAGGTTGTTCAGATGGTAGCCCGCAACAATGTCCGCGTCAGTATGCGGTGGGGCGGCGAGCCCCTCCGGTACGGTCAGGCCGAGCACGGACAGACGGGCCGCGTTTTGCGGGCTGAGTCTGCCCTGCTCATCCATTGTGCACAGCGCGCTCAGCTCCTGCCAGATCGACTGCGCCAGCTGCTCGCAGCCGCGCAAATAGGCCACCTGCGCAGCATGCTCGCCACGCCGGAAGGACTTTTGCTTTTCAAAAATCGCAAGCTCGGCGGCGATGCGCTCGAGCTGGAGGCGCAGCGGCGCACGGTCAGGATAGCGGCCGTGTATGACGCGTTCCTCCACATAGCCGGGTACGGCCTGCCGGAAGTGCATCAGTTGGTTTTCGATGCGCGCGCGATTGTTATAAGGCTTTATCACCACATTGACCACGAGCGCCGTCGCCAGGCCGATCGTGGTATCGAGCAGACGGTTTGCGCCGTAGCCGAGCGCCTCACGCGCGGGCGACAAGCAGATCGCCACAAACACAATACACGCCAGCGGCACCGCAAATTGCAGCCTGAGCTGGTTGCACAGCAAAATAAGCAGCAGTATGCCAAGCCCGATGCCGATCCAACGCAGATTGGCAAAAATATGCACGAACACCGCGCCAAAACCTGCGCCGAGCAAAATGCCGAAAAACTGCGTGCGGCAGGTCTCAAACGCATCGCCCACCGTGCGGCTCATCGCAACGATTGCGCCGATGGCCGCAAAAATAGGCAGCGGCGAGCCGCGCAGATCGGCAAAAAACAGCGCCAGCGCAACCGCAAGGCCGGTTTTGATCGTTCTCAGCCCAAGATGGGGAAGATGCCGTATCACAGCCGTTCGCCTCCGCAATCAAGAATACAGCTATTTTACCATGTTTGCCGCCTTTTCACAAGGCGTTTGCCTGTAAAAGCCAGGTATGCTATAATATTACCAAGGAAAATATAAAGCAAAAGAGGTGCATTGCCATGGAAAAATACCGCTTCGGCGTGCTGGGCGCGGGCAACATGGGCTTCGCTATCGCAGCGGGCGCGGTGCGCGCCGGGCTGTTCCGGCCGGACGAGGTGCTGCTGTTTAACCGCAGCGCGGAAAAACGGGAGAAACACCGCCAGGCGGGCTATGCCGTCACGGACGACTACGCCGCGCTCTACGCCGGATGCGAGATCGTGCTGCTCGCAGTCAAGCCGCAAAATTTTGACGAGATCCTGCCTGTGCTCGCTTTAAACGCAGTCGCAAAACCGCTTGTCATCTCGATCGCCGCAGGCGTGACCTTCCGCAAAATGCAGGCCGCGCTCGGCGTGGACACGCCGATCATCCGTGTTATGCCCAACACCCCGCTCATGCTGGGCGAGGGCGCGGCGCAGCTGGTCAAAAACGAGGCGGCGAGCGAGGCGCAGCTAAGTTCCGTCCGCGCGCTGTTTGACACCATGGGCGTGACCGTGGTATTCGATAAAGAGGACATGCTAAACGAGGTTATCCCCTATGCAGGCTCTGCCCCGGCCTATATCTACGCCTTTGCCGACGCCATGGTGCAAAGCGCCGCAGAGCACGGCATTTCCGAGGACGACGCGCTGATGCTGTTCTGCCAGACCATGATTGGCGCTGCCAAAATGATGCTCCGGCGGGATAAGTCGCCAGCCGAGCTGATAGCCGCCGTGTGCTCACCCGGCGGCACAACCATCGAGGCAATGCGCGTGCTGCAAGCGCGCGGCCTGCGCGGCATGATCGCCGAGGCGAGCGACAAATGCATCGCCCGCGCCTATGAGCTGGGCAAATAACCGCAGACCGGCATTGACTTTGCCGCGCCTATATGGTAAAGTAAAAGAAATATTCCGCATCATTTTATGAAGGAGTGGAGACCGTGAAAAATGCAACCAAGATCAAAGCCGGCCTGCTGCTGACCAGCCTTGCCTGCGCGGCCGGTGCGACCGCAGCGCTCGTGCTGCTGCAAAAAAAGCGTGAGGAGCAGGTCTATCACGAAGCCGAACTTAAGGCGATGGACGAACTGGAGGAAATGATGCGTGAGGATTCCGACTGCGCCTGCTGTGCTTGCGCCGACGAATGCGCGGCGACCGACTTGCAGGATGCTTTCGGCGACGCCGAGGCGGACAACCCGGCCGCAGCGGATGATGAGGGAGACGACGAAAAGTCGGTCGAACTCTAAGACAATACAGTGCAAAAGGGCGGAGAATATGCTCTCCGCCCTGCTTTTTATGACAAAGGAGCGGGTAAAACTATGTTAGAATATGAGGGCCGCGTATTCCGGCCGCCTTCTGAGGCGCGTAGCCTGATCGTGCAAGTCACGATCGGATGCAGCCACAACAAATGCACATTCTGTGATATGTATCTCGAAAAGCAGTTCCGCGTACGCAAACTCGAGGACGTAAAGCGCGACTTTGACGAGGCGCGCCGCATGTATCCCCGCGTCGAGCGCATCTTTCTGGCCGACGGCGACGCGCTCATGTGCCCGCCGGAGCATATGGCTCAGATCCTGCGGTATATTAAGGAGGTCTTCCCCGAGTGCGAACGCGTAACGAGCTACGGCTCGCCCGCGTCTATCCTGGTCAAAAAGCAGGATGACCTCAACATGCTGCACGAGCTGGGGCTTGAGATGATCTACCTCGGTCTGGAATCCGGCTCGGACGAGGTGCTGCGCCGCGTCAACAAGGGCGAAACCGCGGACGAGATCGTGCGCGCCGGTCTGATGGTCAAACAAGCGGGCATGAAGCTGTCGGTCACCTGCATCGCGGGCCTCGGCTCGACCGAGCTGTCCGAGCAGCACGCCATGGAAACCGCCAGGGCGCTCTCGCGAATGAAACCCGAGTTCATCGGCCTGCTGACACTGCTCTTTGAGCTTGAGACCCCCCTCATGCGCGACTGGAAAGAGGGCCGTTTCTACCTGATGAACCCCATTGAAATCGCACACGAGACACTCATCCTTTTAGAGCATATAGACGCTGAAGGCAGTGTCTTTCGCGCCAACCACGCCTCCAACTACGTCAACCTGGCCGGCACGCTCAACCGTGACCGGGCGGCTATGTGCGACCGCCTGCGCCAGGCGCTTGAGGGCAAGATCCAGTTCCGCAACGAAGCGTTCCGGGCGAGATAAATAAGGACGTCCGGCTCGGTTCAACCATTAAATGTTTGTGTTGGTTTTGTTACAATTTAAAAAAAACACAAGACAGGCGAAAGAAAGTATGTTATACTGATTTCGATTTCAGGCTTGGAACTGCTCCGGCCTTTATGTGAAAAAACCGCTTTTGCAAGCGTGTATTCCGTCTGGAGGATTTGCTGATGGACTCCGTATCCCATGTGCGCGTGGCACATCTGCTGCTTGACTATGTGGAGCAGACGTGCGGCGTGACATTTGACGCCGGCGGCTTTGTTTATGGCAATTTAAAGCCCGATCTGACGGGCACTTACCTGACCAAGCGCCACAACCCCTCGATCATGATGGACGAAGTGCTGGATATGATCCGCGCGTTTACAGAAAAATATACCATCGGTCCGGTCAACGGCCGCGACCTTTCAGTCGATCTCGGCGAGATCTGCCATTATATCACCGATTTTTTTACTTATCCGCATAACGACGACATCTATGACCGCAACCTGTTCGCGCACTATCTATATGAAAAGCGCGTTGCGTTGGTCATCCGCCGCCGTATGACAGAGGATCGGTTTGAACAGTGGGCAAGTCCCATCATCCCTCCAACCTCGGTAGACGCGCTGCTCAACCGCATCACCTCGATGCACGACGGATACCGCGCGCCGGGCCGGCGCCACGGCATCAATGACGACCTTATCCACATTTGTCGCGCAACCGCAATGGTCGTGCTGTCGATTATCAGCATTGTCTACGAGCAGGTCGAAGCCCCGGTCGCCGTTATCGCATAGCACAGCATACCAAAGGCACGCCCGGCGTGCCTTTTTTGTTTGCTTATAAGCAAAGAGCGCATTGAGCGCTGCTGTTCACAAAAAATTTGTTTGTTTCCCTGCCCGACTGTGATATAATACATCTGTTATGAACAAATGGGGCCGCCTGCCCCATCGAAAGGCTGAATGATGCAATGGCTAACTTTTTAACCAAACTTTTTGGCTCCCATTCCTCGCACGAGCTGAAAAAAATCTACCCCATCGCCGACAAGGTCGACGCGCTCGAAGAGGAGTACAAAGCGCTCACGGATGCCGCGCTGCGCGCCAAGACCGATGAGTTCAAAGCCCGTTACCAGAACGGCGAAACGCTTGACGAGCTGCTGCCCGAGGCGTTCGCGGCCTGCCGCGAAGCGGCATGGCGTGTGCTGGGCATGCGGCATTACCGCGTGCAGGTGATTGGCGGCATCGTGCTGCACCAGGGCCGCATCGCCGAGATGAAAACCGGCGAGGGCAAGACGCTGGTCGCCACCCTGCCCGCTTACCTCAACGCGCTATCCGGCAAAGGCGTGCATATCGTAACGGTCAACGACTACCTTGCAAAGCGTGACTCGGAGTGGATGGGTAAGGTTTACCGCTTCCTCGGGCTGACCGTCGGCCTTGTTATCCACGAGGTCGATCCGGCAAAGCGCAAGGCAATGTACGCGGCCGACATCACTTACGGCACAAACAACGAATTCGGTTTTGACTACCTGCGCGATAATATGGCCATCTACAAGCAGTCCATGGTGCAGCGCGGGCACGCGTTCGCCATCGTCGACGAGGTCGACTCCATCCTGATTGATGAGGCGCGCACGCCGCTAATCATCTCAGGCCAGGGCGAAAAATCCTCCCAGCTCTATGAAATGGCCGACCGCTTTGCCGCCGGCCTCAAGTGCCTGCGCGTCAAAGAGGTTGACGCCAAGGAGGAGCAGGACGACATCGACGCCGACTACATTGTGGACGAAAAGGCCCGCACTGCTACCCTAACCCCCAAGGGCCAGGCGCGCGCCGAAAGCTACTTCCGCGTGGAAAACCTGTCCGACCCCGAAAACACCACGCTCCAACATCACATCAACCAGGCGATCAAGGCGCGCGGCGTCATGCAGCGCGACGTGGACTACGTCGTGCGCGACGGACAGATCGTCATTGTCGACGAGTTCACCGGCCGCTTGATGTTTGGCCGCCGGTATAACGAGGGCCTGCACCAGGCAATTGAGGCCAAGGAAGGCGTCAATGTGCAGCACGAGAGCAAAACCCTTGCCACCATCACCTTCCAAAACTACTTCCGCCTATACGGCAAACTTTCCGGCATGACCGGCACCGCGTTGACCGAGGAAGAGGAGTTCCGCCACATCTACAAGCTGGACGTCATCGAGATCCCGACCAACAAGCCGATCGCCCGCAAGGACAATCCGGATGCAGTATACAAAAACGAGCGCGGCAAAATCCGCGCTACCATCGCCCGCATCGAGGCCTGCCACGCCAAGGGCCAGCCCATTCTGGTCGGCACGGTATCGATTGAGAAATCTGAGGAGCTGTCGGCCATTCTCAAATCCAAGGGCATCAAGCACACCGTGCTCAATGCCAAGTATCACGAGCGCGAGGCCGAGATCGTCGCACAGGCGGGCAAGCCGGGTGCGGTCACAATCGCAACCAACATGGCCGGCCGCGGCACCGACATCATGCTCGGCGGAAACGCCGAGACCATGGCGCTCGACGAGCTGAAAAAAGGCGACTACACGCCCGCGCTTCTCTACGAGGCCAACGGCCACGCGGATACCGACGACCCCGAGGTGCTCGCCATCCGCGCAAAGTTTGACGAGCTGTATAAAAAGTACAAGCAGCAGACCGACGCGGACGCCGAAAAGGTGCGCGCGGCAGGCGGCCTGTATATCCTTGGCACCGAGCGGCACGAATCCCGCCGCATCGACAACCAGTTGCGCGGCCGCGCCGGCCGCCAGGGTGACCCGGGCGAGTCGAGCTTCTATATCTCGCTTGAGGATGACCTGATGCGCCTGTTCGGCTCGGAGCGCATCCAGAACATGATGGACTCGCTCGGCATTGACGAAGATGAGCCGATTGATCAAAAGATTCTGTCCGGCGCGATTGAAAACGCACAGAAGAAGATCGAGTCGCGCAACTTTGCCACCCGTAAGCATGTGCTCGAGTATGACGACGTGCTCAACACCCAGCGCAAGACCATCTATGCCCAGCGCCTGCAGGTGCTCGAGGGCAAGGATGTCAAAGACAACATTATGGGCATGATCGATGATACCATCAGCCGCGCGGTGCACGCCGCGATCGGTGAGCACCACGTTATTACCCAGGACATGGTTGCGCGCGCGCGTCAGCCGTTCCTCGGCGTATTCCTGCGGCCTGAAGACTGCGTTTTTACACCCGAGGACTGCGGCAGGCTGACCGCCGAGCAGCTGACAGACGCGCTCGCTGCACAGGCCCACAAGGTATACGAAGACAAGGAGCAGGCGCTCGGCGCCAACATTATGCGCGAGCTTGAGCGCGTTGTGCTGCTCAAAAATGTCGATACCAAGTGGATGGACCACATTGACGCGATGACCGAGCTGCGAAACGGCATCGGCCTGCGCGCCTACGGCCAGCACGACCCGGTCGTAGAATATAAGCGTGAGGGCTTTGATATGTTCGACGCGATGATCGACGCCATCCGCGAGGACACCGTGCGCATGATCTTCCTGGCGCAGGTGCGCACCCGTGAGGAGCCAAAGCGTGAGCAGGTCGCCAAAGAGACCATCGCCGCGGGCGCGGGCGACGGCACGACTAAGCCCACTCCCAAGCGCGTGGCAAAAAAAATCGGTATGAACGACCCCTGCCCTTGCGGCAGCGGCAAGAAATACAAAAAATGCTGCTACCTCAAGGCCGATAACCCGTATAAATAATAAAAAAGCGGAAACCGATGCGGTTTCCGCTTTTCTTATGGCTTCATCAGCGCGCAGCCATATACGATGCGCGGCACGCCCGAAAGGTCTTCTGTCACGCCGACGTCTGCAAAGCCGCTCTCCTCCAACATCGCGGCGACGTCCATCGCCTGCCGCCATCCGCACTCAAACAGCGCGATCCCATGCGGCACGAGCAAACCTACCCATCTCTGACAGATCGCACGGTAAAAATCAAGACCGTCCTCGCCGCCGTACAGCGCCTCATGCGGTTCATAGCAGTATACGCTCTGATCCAGCTCGCGTATTTCTGCGCGCGACACATAGGGCGGATTGGATACCAATATATCATATTCCCCCATACCAGCAGGCGGATCGGCCAGCACATCCGCCTTGAGGGCAATCACACGGCTCTGCACACCCAGCCGGCGCGCGTTTTCGCGCGTGATACGCAACGGGCCGTCCTCGCTGTCCACCGCAGTCACACGCGCATCCGTCACCTCGTGCGCCGCGGCGATGCCGATACAGCCCGATCCACAGCACAGGTCGAGAATGCGCGGTGAAACGCGATTGCGCGCCCGCTCGATCACCAGCTCGCACAGCCGCTCGGTATCCGCCCGCGGGATGAGAACCGAGCGGTCGATCTGGAACGTCAGGCCGTAAAAATCCCACTCGCCCAGAATGTAGGCCAGCGGCTCGCCATCCAAACAGCGGTCGCACAGCATATGGGCGTAGTCGACCGTCGCGTCCTCGAGATAAATATGCCCCCAGTCGGCCGTCCGCCCCTTGTCCACGCGGCAAGCGTAAGCGGTCAGTTCGCGCGCGGCGAGCGAGGGCTGTGGATCGTTGCCCTCCTTAAAGCGTTTATACAGCTGCATGTAAACATCGTTGATGGTTTTGGGCAAATGGGGGTCACCTCTTTTCATGTGAAATGCGTGCCCGCCGAATAGGCGGACACATCACCAGTTGTCTGAATCATCATCCGGAATGACCGCTTTCATGCCGGTAATCGCAACCTCGATCATCGCATCGTCCGGTTCAAATACGGTCAGGCGCTGGATCATCAAACCCGGCCAGCGCAGCGCGCGCGAAACAAGGCTTTCCGAACGGCCCGCATAGCGGTTGCATTCATAGCTGATACCGACCACCAATGGCAGCAAAATCAGGTGCGCCAGCATGCGCAGAAAGGGGTTTGTTATATCAATTATGGAAAACACAATGGACGAGACGATCGTTGCAATGATGATGAGCACAAACATAAAGCTTGTGCCGCAGCGAGGATGGTATCTGCTTTGCCGGCGGACGTTTTCAACCGTCAGCTCCTGCCCCGCCTCGTAGCAGAAAATGGTCTTATGCTCGGCGCCGTGGTATTCAAAGGTGCGGCGGATGTCCTTCATATGCGATACCGACCACATGAACACCAAAAACAGAATGACGCGCACAATGCCCTCGAGCACGTTGCGCGCAAGCACGCCCCAGCCCTCGGGCACAAAACCGCCGATAAAACTCGGCAGCAGCAAAAACAGGCCGACCGGCAGCGCAATGCCAATCACGGTCGAAATGCCGAGAATGAGCCGGTTAAGCCCCTCCGAGCCGACCTTATTTTCCAGCCATGTTTCAAATTTAGACGGCGGCACGTCGGCCTGCTCATCCTCAAAAAACGAGGCTGAGTAGTTGATTGCCTGAATGCCATCCTTCATCGCCACAAACAGGTTGTAGGCGCCGCGCAGCACGGGCTTCTTCCAAATGGCGGACGGACGGTGCGCGTCCTCCTCCTTCGTGACCAGCTCACCGTTTGCTTTGCGCACGACCGTGCAGGTTTTTTTCGGGCCTTTCATCACGATGCCCTCGATGATGGCCTGGCCGCCAATGGTGGTTTTCTTTTGCGTTGGCATTTAAGTTTCTCCTTCGGAATGAAACGGAGTGTCCGGCGCTTTGGGGATCGCGCCTGTGATGCCGAGCGCCTCCTCGGCCTCGGCCGCAGGCAGGGTGACGGTTACCGTCGTACCCGCACCGAGCGTGGACGCGATCAACAGCGTGCCTCCGTGCAGTGAAACGATCTCGTCGGTTACGGCAAGGCCGATGCCGCTGCCGCGCTGCTTGGACGAGCCTTTGTAAAACTTTTCTTTGACAAACGGCAGCTCAGCCTCCGGAATGCCCTGGCCGTAGTCGCGCACCACGGCGACCACGTTATCCCCGTCGCGCCGCAGGGTAATATCAATCTTCTGGCCGTCCGCGCCGTATTTGGCTGCGTTATCCAAAATGTTGAGGAACACCTGCTTCATGCGGTGCCGGTCGCCGTTGATATAGTAGTTGGCCTCGACATCCTCGTCATAGGAAATCTGGATGCCGCTCTTGCGCAGCAGGTTTTCATACATGTATACCGCCTCATACAGCTCGATCGACAGGTCGAACAGCTCGATCTCAAGCTTCATGCGGCCGGACTCGATGCGGGCAAAATCCAAAAGCTCCTCTACCATGCGCGTTAAACGGTTAGACTCTTTCTGGATGATGGTAAGGCCGTGTATGACCTCCTCAGGATCTTCGCCGCCGCCAGCGAGTAGGGTCTCACTCCAGCCGCCGATCGCGGTCAGCGGGGTGCGCAGCTCGTGCGAGACCGACGAAATGAAGTCGTTCTTCATGCGCTCGGCCCGGCTGATCTCGTCCGACATATAGTTGATCGTGTCGCACAGCTCGCCGATCTCATCATCATAGGTTTTTTGTAAACGCACGCCGTAGCGGCCGGCCGCGATCTCTTTGGCGATGGTGTTGATCTTGAGCACCGGATCGACGATCGACTTGACAAAATAGCTGTTTGAAGCCACAACCAGCATGAGAAACACCAGGCAGGCAAGTACCGCAATGCCGATGATCGTCCATATCTGCTGCTCGACGATGCGAAGCGATGTGATAAAGCGCACGCCGCCGATCATGTCGCCGCGCGAGGATAGAAGCGGTGCGGTCACGCTCATAATACGCTCATTCGACACCGGATCGCGTCCAGAGTACACCTCTACCTGCTGGCTGGCAAGCGCCTTGGCAGCGTCCTCAGTCGAGGCCATACCGCCGACCGTCAGCCCCGAGGTTGAAAGCAGGATGCGGCTGTTTGCATCCAAAAACTGCTGCTCCAGCTTATCTTGCTCCTGAAAGGTTGCGATGGTGGACTCCGCCTGGGTATAAAACTGGTCATAGGTCTCGGTGAAGTATTTTTGGAATGTGTCGGCCGCCGCCGTCGCGCGGGAGACCAGATTATCCCGCACCGTCGCATAATAATAACCTGACACGCCCACCGAAACCAATATGACCACGGCCGCCAGAATGACGAGCACAAAGGAAAGCGAGTTCATCATCCAACGCCCTCTGATGCCGCCCGGCGAATGTAGCACCTTGGGTACGACCGGCTGGGGCGGCGTTTTGGGCTGTTTTTTTCGTTTATGATAATTCATTGCCATAAGCCGGACCTTTCTTTACCCGTTACGCCCATCTGCAACTGCAACAAGCAAGGGGCTTAGCTTCGCCCCACGCACCGCGCAGGCGCACGGTTCACCGCTACACAGGCGGCGAATCGACATATTTACGGACATCGCCGACATACTGCGTGCAGCAGCGCCAGATAAACCCGCCGCATAACGGCGCCAGATGAACCCGCGCCGCACGGGGATAAGAAAAACCCTTACCCCTCCCACATGTAGCCATACCCGCGCACTGTGACAATATGCGCAGGGTCGGCTGGGTCATCTTCAATCTTTATGCGTAAACGGCGGATATTAACGTCGACAATCTTAAGCTCGCCCACATAGTGATGGCCCCAGACCATCTCAAGCAGCTCGTCGCGCGAGAGCGCCTTGCCGATGTTTTCCATAAACGCCTTGAGCAGCCCGTATTCGATCTGTGTCAGCTCGATCTTGATACCGTTTTTGAGCACCTCGCGCGCGCGTAGGTTGAGCTTGAACGGGCCGGATTTGATTACGTCCTCCTCTGAAAAGGGCGAGCCTGACACGCGGCGGTACAGCGCGTCCACGCGCGCGGCCAGCTCGATGACCGAAAACGGCTTGGTCACATAATCGTCCGCGCCGTTCATCAGGCCGGTCACCTTGTCAGCCTCCTGCGTGCGGGCGGTCAGCATGATCACGCCTGCGGCATACCCCGCCGCGCGCATTGCACGGCAAACCTCGTAGCCGTCAATGCCTGGCAGCATCACGTCCAGCACGGCAACCGCTATATCCTGGTTGGTATGGTATTTCTCAAGCGCCTGCTCACCGGTCTCGGCCTCAATCACCTCGTAGCCACTACGCTTGAGGTTGAGCACCAGAAAGGAGCGGATATTTTCTTCGTCTTCCAAAACAAGAATCTTACGCTTCATGGTTGTTCCTCCCTTTATTTGACCGCTCAGTAGCTCCAGTCTTGCGTGACCAGAGAAAACCGGCCTGTAATATCCTCGGCGCGGATGGTCAGCCAGCTGTCCTCCGCCTCTTCGGCAATCTTGCAGAAAAATACCGCCTGTCTACTCTCGCCCAGCTGGATCAGATCGCCCCGCCCGGCATAGTATTCGCGCGTTGCGCCGGTAGCGGCATAAATGGCAAACAGCGGAATCCGCCTGTCGCCGCGGTATTCATAAAACATGACCTCGCTGAGATTATTCTCCGTGGTCTTGACCGCGGTGATCCGCTCGTGCCAGTCGGCGTCGATCGCAAGGCGCCAGCCGTCCGATATATTCTCATAAGTGGTTGCAACCCGAACCGGCGCATGCTCTATGCTGTACGCATACCAATCGAGCATGAACACCGCATCCGAGGCGGCGGCATCCGTATAGCCTGCCATCAGCACCGCGCGCGGCAGCTCGATAGCGCCGTCCGCATTGATGTCGGTCGCGTAGGCCGTGATCGGCCGGTAGGTGCTGCGCGTGACCGAATCCCCGCTGTCCAGTGCGAGGTTTGTCAGCGCGCCGCCTGTGAAAACAAAAATATCGGTCGACAGCCCCACGCCGCTTGCCATGCGCTCCTCGGCAAAGACGGCTGCGCTGCCGTCCGGCAGGCGGCCGCTGCGCATGCGCTCGACCGAGGCGGTCTCCGGGCTAGTGGATGCTTCGCCCGCCATCAATAGCTCGTCGCCCGCGTATTGATACAGCCGCGCCACCCGCCTGCCCTCGGGATCGGTCGTCATCAGCAGCAGATCACGCGCACCGTCGCCGGTCAGATCGGTCAGCTCCATGGCAGAATATTCGGTCTCAAGCAGCACACCGGGTGCGCCGCGCTCGTCAAAATCGCACATGGTCAGTGCGCCGGTGCCGTCGCCGGTCAAACGCCAGGTGATCACCATGCCACGGCTTCCCTCCGGCGTGATCACCGGATAATCGACCGACTGAACCGCAGTTGCCTGCCCCTCGACCGAGCCGGTGCAGACATATCGGTCCTCTTGCTTATGGTAAACATAAACCTGGAAGTTATTACTGGTCGCCGCAGTCGAGCCGCGGAAAAACGCGATCGCCTCGTCCACACCGTCACCGTTTAAGTCGACCAGCTGGACAGAAGAGCGGTTTTCGCCCTCAGTTGGCGCGGCGTAGGAAACGCCCGAAGCGATCAGCCGCTCCAGCTCGATCTGCAAGGATTGATAGTTGGTCGACGGCCGGGGGGCGGCCAGCAAATCGTCGCCCGATGGAAAAGAACAGCCGCTTGGCAAAAGAAGCGCCAGCAGCAATAAAGCGATGCGCAACGGTTTCATAGATCTCTCCCATTCTCGGTTTGCATACATTGATACAGCATAAGTATAGCACAATATACGGTAGTTTGGTACAGGAATTTGCATAAATTTTATCTGATTTTGCCGGGTTGCGCGGGCACTTTTTTGCGCATGCCCGGCGAATGGATTGACAAAACCGTCCGCAGCGCGTATACTAAACGGGTATCCTGCGGGTATGGCGGAATGGCAGACGCGCCAGATTTAGGTTCTGGTGTCTCAAGGCGTGCAGGTTCAAGTCCTGTTACCCGCACCATGGCGAGTGTTCTTACGGCATTTGAAAAACTGTAAGACCACTCGCCTTTTTTTGTTCTCATCCGGCGGATATTGAAAAGGGCGTAGTTGACTACTACGCCCTTTCTTTTGTTTACGGATACTTCCGGGGCGGGCAGCGGGAGAAGGGAGATAAACATACCCGTGGTTATGGACTGACTGCTCTGCTTGTCGATCCCGGCGCGGCACTTCTTGATCTTTTCCGAAAGCTTCTTTTGCTCCTTTGATGAAGCGCTTGCTCCGCAAACCGCGACACAAGGGGGAAGTAGCCAGGATAGCATAAAACGGTTTATTCCTCAATACAGTCAGAGAGACCAGAAGCGTGCCCTATCTTTGATAGACCAGATGCTGGATGTAAGACCAGATAATAAAGAATAGTGCGGCCGGGTTTATAAGCCCGGCCGCACTACTTTTGTCCGCTGTTACACGGATAAATCATTCTTCTTTTTATGCGTTGTAGGTATGCCGCAGATACTCAAAGGACTCTTGGCTGATACCTGTAACGATCTGGTCAAAGCGTCCAGCCATGTAGGCTGTCATTATACCAAGCACCATGCCGATTCCACCCAAGAGAATCAAAATGGGCAGCTACAATCCATATTAGGTAACGGACAAATACAAATACTCACCGCCGATCACCGGCTGGATGGTATACACCCCGTCGGCCGGCAAAACAGCATCCCCTGCATCCTCTTCGCCCGTTTCGACATCAGAACCACTTTGCTGGTCCGATCCTATCTCCAGACCAGGGGTGGGTTCGGATTCAGGTTCGGAAACAGGCTCCGGGGCAGGAACGGGTTCGGGTTCCGGCTCCGGCGCAGGAGCGGGTTCGGGTTCCGGCTCCGGCGCAGGAGCGGGTTCGGGTTCCGGTTCCGGCGCAGGAGCGGGTTCGGGTTCCGGTTCCGGCGCAGGAGCGGGTTCGGGTTCCGGTTCCGGCTCCAGGTCAGGAGCGGGTTCCGGCTCCGGCGTAGGTTCGGGTTCCGGCTCCAGGTCAGGAGCGGGTTCGGGTTCCGGTTCCGGCTCCGGATCAGAGATGGCCTGGATCGGCGTGAACACCCACTTCTGGTTGTCGCTGCCCTCGTCGTTCCACTGCACGATAGCCGCCTGGTCGGAAAGCGAGGCATTGGACACGTCCAGCACCAACCTGCTGAGCTTATTGACTATCTTGTAGCCTCCTCCGTCAACTGCAATAATCTCCCACTTCTGATTGGCGTTCTCCGACTCTTTCTCGTTCCAATAGATCACCCCAGCTCCGGCCTGCGTACTGCCGCCATTGACATCCAGCACCTTGCCATTGGACATGTTCTGGATGGTCCAGTAGCCGTCTGCGTCCTCGGTGATCCGCCACTGCTGGCTTTCCGCCCCGCTCTGCGCTGTCTGCACCACCTGGATGCTCTCCGCGCTGGCAGACAGGTCCAAATACTTACCGCTGTTCACCGACTGAATGGTGTACACCCCGTCGGTCAGCAAAGCAGCATCCTCCGCATCCTCTTCGCCTGTTTCGACATCAGAACCACTTTCCTGATCCGATCCTGTCTCCGGCTCCGGCGTAGGTTCGGGTTCCGGTTCCAGGTCAGGAGTGGGTTCCGGTTCCGGCGCAGGAGTGGGTTCCGGTTCCGGCGCAGGAGCGGGTTCGGGCTCCGGCGTAGGTTCGGGTTCCGGCTCCAGGTCAGGAGCGGGTTCGGGTTCCGGTTCCGGCTCCGGATCAGAGATGGCCTGGATCGGCGTGAACACCCACTTCTGGTTGTCGCTGCCCTCGTCGTTCCACTGCACGATAGCCGCCTGGTCGGAAAGCGAGGCATTGGACACGTCCAGCACCAACCTGCTGAGCTTATTGACTATCTTGTAGCCTCCTCCGTCAACTGCAATAATCTCCCACTTCTGATTGGCGTTCTCCGACTCTTTCTCGTTCCAATAGATCACCCCAGCTCCGGCCTGCGTACTGCCGCCATTGACATCCAGCACCTTGCCATTGGACATGTTCTGGATGGTCCAGTAGCCGTCTGCGTCCTCGGTGATCCGCCACTGCTGGCTTTCCGCCCCGCTCTGCGCTGTCTGCACCACCTGGATGCTCTCCGCGCTGGCAGACAGGTCCAAATACTTACCGCTGTTCACCGACTGAATGGTGTACACCCCGTCGGTCAGCAAAGCAGCATCCTCCGCATCCTCTTCGCCTGTTTCGACATCAGAACCACTTTCCTGGTCCGATCCTGTCTCCGGTTCCGGCGCAGGTTCGAGTTCCGGCTCTGGCTCCGGGGCTGGGATGGCCTGGGTAGGCGTGAACACCCACTTCTGGTTGTCGCTGTCCGTATCGTTCCATTGTATAATTGGCGCCTGGTCGGAAGTCGCTTGACCGGCTACATCCAGAACAAGGCCGCTGTTCTTATTTACAATTTTATAATGACCATCATTGGAGCTGATAACCTGCCACTTCTGGTTATCGCTGCCTGTTTCTTTCTCACCCCAATGAATGATATTCGCTCCTGCATCTGTCTGCTCGTTCATGACATCCAGCACGGTTCCATCGGAGGCGTTTTTGATGGTCTGATACCCCTCGTTATCCGTGGTGATAATCCACTTCTGTGTATTAGACTCGTTCTCCGTCATCTGGACCACATTGGAGCTGGCTGTGTCCGCAGAAAGATCCAAGTATTTCCCACTAGATACGGACTGGATGGTATACATCCCATCGTCAATCACGACCGGCTTGAAAATCCACTGCTGGTTGTCGTCCCCAGTATCCTTCCACTGGATGATATGTGTATAATTCCAAGGCAAGCGGTCCTCCACATCCAAAACAAGGCCGCTGTTCTTACTCACAATTTTATAGCCTTCCCCGGAAGGGGTGATCCTCCACTTTTGATTGTTGTTTTTTGTAGCCTTTTCCTGGTAACAAATAATATCGGTTCCTGGAGTTTTTAGCTCACCATCTACATCCATTACCGTTCCCCAGGCAAGATTTTCAATTGTCTGATACCCATTTTTATCCGTTCTGACAACCCACTTCTGACTATCGTCCCAGTCTCTCTGCTCCATCTGCACCACGCTGGAGTTGGCATGCGAGCTTGGTGGGGTAGCGTCTATGTATTTCTCACTGAACACAGACTGAATGGTATATACTCCATCAGGAATTGTCGGAGAATTTAATACGCTATCATCCACTCCATCGGAAAAATTAGGCTCGATCTCACCCTGTGATCCGAACTGCAGTCTGCCATCTGTGCTGGAGGTCTGCGGGATCCAGGTCTCCCAGGACTCTCCACTCTCCAGGTCGTTAATTTCCACAATCAGCTGGCTGCCCACCGTGGCCTCATAGGTACCATAGCCGCCAACCTGCACGCTGCCATCAGCATTTTTCTTACAGTTCAACCGGTCGGCATAATCCGATAGGTTAAAGGTATACGGAATCCTTGAGAGGCCCTTCCACCAGTACCCGCCAAACCTATTATAACCTTGCCACCATGCGTCTCCGCTTTCTTCTCCGGACAGATTCCCCTTAAGTATTACGTCGCCAGTGACCTTCAGCATCTGTAGATATACCTTGACTTCAATGGTAGAGTTTGCGGGCACAACGACACGCTATGGCTCAATTCGCACAACTATCGTTTTGGAATCCGTATTGGTATTGGATTGGCTGAAGTCATAAGAAGCCGTAAGGGAAACGCCCAACTGGCCAACAACAGGCACTTGGAACCCGCCGGAAGCGGTGACCGAAACGCCTACACTATGGGTAGTGGTGGCAGATACTTCGTTGGTCACCATCTGTTCATAAGCCTGGGTCGCCAATGTGGTCTGGCCGGTGGTGGAGTTGTTCGTAAATACCGTGCGCCCGATATAAACAGGCTCGACCTGGGTCACCGTGGGGGTTCCCGCCGCTTCTACCGTTGGATTTGTCAGGCGGAAGGTATCCTTCCAGGGGTCAAATCCCCCACGGTACCATTCTGGATGATCTACATAATCATCGCCACCTAGGCTGTTCGGAATTGACCAATCCATCCAGTCCGTTAGGGCCAATTGCCGCGCCGCATTTATGTAATCATCGGCATTGGGCAAATCCTTTCCCAATTTTTGATAGTTCAGTCCGTGGGAAGTCTGCGCGCCCCGGTTCTCGCTCTGATTGTAGCTGTCTATGGTTTCCTTGCCCAGCACGTCAGCGATCTCCTTGGCGTTCTTGCCTCGCCCACTAAGGAAAAGCGTACAATCGCAGTTATCGGAAATGATTTCCGCAGCGTCCTTGTAGATCGCCTTTAGCTGCGACTGGCTTTGTAGAATGATAGAGGCCGAGATTTCCCGGCTTCGGATGGTATGCCGATAGGTAATCCTCACGGGATTTTCCCCCGGCCCACACCGTACAAG
>NZ_CALWJJ010000009.1 GCF_944380985.1 uncultured Agathobaculum sp.
GCGATCCAGCACAAGGCCGGCATGCAGGATTCCGAGTGCATTATCGCGGTCAACAAGGCGGATTCCGCCCCCATCTTCGACGTGGCCGACTATGGCATCTGCGGCGACCTGTTCAAGGTCGTGCCGATGATGATCGACGCCATCCGCACTGCCAAGGCTTCAAAGTAAGGATTCTTCCCCCGGATACATGTACCGGGCGCATCTGCCTCACTATAGCTTTGCAAACTTTAGCACAGGCCGCCCGGCTGCACCCGCGTAGCATATAAAAACCACAGGGCTTTTGCCCTGTGGTTTTTATACTCTACGCCTGTGCGACGTCCGCTTCGGCCACTAGTATGGCGACCGACCGTGGCTCGACACTAAATGCCGCACCGTCAAACGGTGTATCGGGTGCAAACGGATGCGCGCACGATGTGTGCACCGCCAGCCGCCAGCGCTTGCCAGCTGGCGGGGCGGGCACTTGCTGCACATGTTCCTCCCAGTGGGCGTTGACTACAAGTAACACCAGATCATCATCTGTATCGTCTGCATTGCGCCCGGCAAACAGCACGCCGATTTGATGGGTCTCGCTGTCCATCCGCGCGTCCCACGCCGCGCCGTTGTGCAGCGAAACATCCGGCCAGCCGCAGGCGGCGGGTGCGGTTGCGCATCGTAGCACTGGGTGTGCGCGCCGCAGCGCGATCATACGGCGCACGAAATCAAACAAATCCTGATGCTCATCCAGCCGACTCCAGTCCAGCCAGGAGATCTCGTTATCCTGGCAGTAGGGGTTGTTGTTGCCAAACTGCGTGTTGCCAAACTCATCCCCCGCCGGGAACATGGCCGCGCCACGGCTGCACAACAGCACTGCAAACGCATTCTTGCGCAGCCGACTGCGCAGTGCGTTGACCGCAGGATCGTCGGTCTCTCCCTCTACGCCGCAGTTCCAGCTGTTGTTGTCGTTGGCGCCGTCTGTGTTACCCCAGCCATTGCGTTCGTTGTGCTTTTCGTTGTAAGCATAGAGATCATACAGCGTAAATCCATCGTGACAAGTTAAAAAATTGACCGAAGCGTTTTGCCGCTGCTCGGGTGGATAGAGGTCGGGCGAGCCGCAGATACGCTGCACAGCCGCCTCGGCCAGCCGGTCATCGCCCTTGAGAAAACGGCGTAGATCGTCGCGGTACTTGCCGTTCCATTCGGCCCAGCGGTTCCAGGATGGGAACGAGCCAACCTGGTACATGCCGCCCGCATCCCATGCCTCGGCAATCAGCTTGACGCGGCCCAAGATGGGGTCGAATGCCAAACTTTCGAGCAGCGGAGGCTCGGAGAGCGGACCGCCATCCTCATCCCGACCGAGAATGCTCGCCAGATCAAACCGAAACCCGTCGACGCGGTATTCGACCACCCAGTAACGCAGGCAGTCCAAAATAAACTGACGTACGACCGGATGATTGCAGTTGAGCGTGTTGCCCACGCCCGAAAAGTTATAATATTTGCCATCCGGCGTGAGCATATAATAAATATTGTTATCCATTCCCTTGAAGCAGAAGAATGGACCATTCTCATTACCCTCGGCCGTGTGATTAAACACTACGTCCAAAATAACCTCAATGCCATTTGCATTACAGGTGCGGATGAGCGTTTTTAGCTCGGTTCCCTCGCGATTGAACTCAACCGCCGCTGCATAGCCCGTGTTGGGTGCAAAATAGCAGAGCGTGTTGTAGCCCCAGTAGTTAAGCAGATGCTCGTCGTCCACAACGCGCTCGTCGGTCAACTCGTCAAACTCAAACACCGGCATCAGCTCGATCGTATTGATGCCAAGTTTTTTCAAATACGGAATCTTTTCCATCAATCCGGCAAACGTGCCCGGATGTGTAACACCCGATGAGGCGTGCCGGGTAAAGCCGCGCACATGCAGCTCATAAATCACCATATCTTGAAACGGAATGTGGATGTCGTTAAAATCCGCCCAGTCGAACACATCCTCGACCACGCGGGCGTGATAGGCGCTGTCCGCCGAGGGGCGCTCGCCCCAGCGGCTCTGTCCGGTCACCGCGCGGGCATAGGGATCAAGCAAGAATTTTGTCTTGTCAAACAGCAGCCCGCGCGCCGGGTCGTGCGGACCATCCATGCGGTAGGCGTACTCAAACTGCGTAATATCCAGCCCAAACACAATCATTGACCAGGTATTTCCGATCCGGAAGCGGTCAGGGAACGGCAGCACGGCGTACGGCTTCTGCTCGGTGCGGCGGAACAGGCACAGCTCACAGCTGGTCGCGCCGATCGAGTGGATGGTAAAGCTGACGCCGCCGGGCACGACCGTTGCGCCGTTTACCATGAACAAGCCGGGACGCACAGCATAGCCCGCGATCTCCTCGGTGGCGTGCAGCCTACGGTTTGCCTCGGTGGGAAATATGATCTTCTGACTGGACATGCGCTTCCCTCTTTCTTCTAAACAAAACAGTTGCATTTTCAGCATACCGTTTTCCTCCGTATTTGTCAACTCGCCGCGCCTTTGCCGCTTTGGCGGACCACTTTATTTGCAGACAAATCGCTGTATAATTTTCGTTTTTCCTGTCTATACTTGGGTCAACGGAGGTAAAGGGATATGAAACAATATAATTCCAAACACACCGCTGTACTTTCCACACGCGGCTTTTACACCATCCTCACCATCTGCTGCCTGATCATCGCGGTCTCAGCATATGTGCTGTGGACGAGCGCAGACGCGCCAAATGATGACGAGCTGCAGGCCAGCACGCCCATTATCACTCCGGTCGAGTCGCCCGATCTGAGCGAGGATACGCCCGTTTTGAGCGAACAGCCGACCACTGTGGATGACGAAGCGCAGCAAGAGCAACCAGCTGAGGACAGCGCTTCGGAGACCGCGCCCGCACCCACAGTAACAGTCTCCGCGCCCATCTATGTGCGCCCGTCTTCCGGCCCGGTCATCACGCCGTTTTCCGGCGATGAGCTGCTGTTCCACCCGACCTTTGGCGACTGGCGCGTGCACACCGGCACTGACTTTGCCGCCGAGCCTGGCGAAACCGTGCTGTCGCTGACCGACGGCACCGTACAGGAAGTATTTGAGGACGGGCTGTACGGCACATGCGTTACGCTGTCGCACGCGGCCGATCTGACCTCGACCTACCGCGGTCTGACCGACGTACGCGTCGTTGCCGGACAGGTAGTTACAGCGGGCGAGGCGCTCGGCACGGTCGCTGAGACGATTGACGCCGAAGCCGCCCTCGGCACGCATCTGCATGTTGAAGCTGCCCGTGCAGGTACACCGGTCGATATGCTTGAGCTGCTGGGTGAAAGCGAGATTGAATAAGCCAGGCAAAAGCCGCAGAGCATTCCCGCTCCGCGGCTTTACCTGTTCCGTGTATTTGCTCGGCCGCCGGACGGTCACGAATCGGGCCGCAGCCGGTAGTTGCCCGCATGATCGTCGCCTGCAACCGTGATAATTTCCTGCTCAAGCAGAAAGTGCAGCGTACCGTCTGATGAGCGAGCTGTATTACCCTGCAAAACGGCCTCACCTTTCGTACCATCCGAAAAGGCATATTCCAATCCGCCCTCCTGCTGTTGGGCGATCGTAAGCGTCCTGCCCTCTCCGTCTGCATATAGGCCTGTCCAGCTTTGCTGCACCGCTTTTTCTGGATCATAGAGCGGAAAAGAGGTATATTCCTCCAGTACGCCATCGCCCAGATAATAATATACCTGCCCAGTCGTCCGGTCCACTGCCGCCTTGCCGACATCCTTACCCTCGGCATTACTGACCGCAAAGACGAAGTAGGCATGGCTCTGCCCGTCCGCCTCACGAATGGACAGCGTTTCCTCGGTCAGCATGGCCTCACCTGCCCCGGCGAGCGGCGCGAGCACCTGGATGCGCGCATCCTCCTCGCCCAACAGCGCGCCCGCTGGATCAGCCTGCGGTACAGGCTGCATTGCGGGTTGCGCCTGTGGCTGCTCTGTCTGCGCAGCGCAGCCAGACAGCAGCGTAGCGCAAATTGCCCCAAAAGCGAGCATCTGTCTCATCCAGTTTCCTCCTTTTATACATGCCAGAATCACAAAGGCGGCGCCGCGCAATGCGGTGCCGCCTTTATCGTATCAGTTGCAGATGGTAATTTCAACCAAATTCCACCGCAATCCCAGTCATTCCTCGTCTTTTTTCAGTTTCTTGCGCCAACGGCTCTCTCTTTTCGACCGTTTCATCCAGTTTTTTACGTGTTCAACCGCGCTGTCCGTAATCGAATAATATACCGGGGTGATGAACAGCGTGGCAATGGTCGACACCACCATGCCGGTCATCATTACAATGCCCATCGGGCGCATCATCTCCGAGCCTTCGCCGCCTGCAAACACCATCGGCACAAGGCCTAGGATGGTGGTCAGCGAGGTCATCAGCACCGGTCGCACGCGGCGTGGGCAGGCATTTAAGATAGCGGTATTCTTATCCTCGCCGCGCGCCCGGCGCTGCAAGGTATAGTCGACCAGCACGATAGACGAGTTGACCACCGTGCCCGCAAGGATGATGACTGCGAGCAGCGCAACCATCGAAATACGGTTACCCGTCGGCCAAAGCAGCATCATCGAGCCTAGCAAGCCGATCGGCAGTATGAGCATGATAGCAACCGGCAGCACAAACGAGTTAAACTGGCTTGCCAGAATGAAATACACCAGCAAAATGGCGACCATCAGCGCGGTCATCAGCGAGTCGGTCGTCTCCTGGATGCTGGCGGTCGTGGTTGTGCCGTCCGACAACTCGACCCCCTCGGGCAGCTGATATGCAGCCAGCAGCGCGCGCACCGCCTCTGTGATACCCACACTGTCGCCCGACTCGGACTCACCCGTAATCGTCACGGTCTCATACTGGTCAATGCGCGTGATAGACTGCGGCGAAAGCTCGGTATAAACCTCTGCCACGAGCGAGAGCGGCACCGTGCCGCCAGTTGCAGACGGCAACTGGAGCGAGCCAAGCGAATCAATATTCTGCGTGAGCGTCTCGTCACCCGAAATGGTAACGTCGTATTCCTCGCCGTTCATGCGCAGTGTGGTCGCAGTCGAGCCGGTCAGCTCGCCGCGCACGAGCGCACCGATGGTCGAAGCGGTCAGCCCAAAGCGCGAAGCGTTCTCACGATTGATTTCGACCGCCACGCGCGGCACCTGGTCGCCCGCTGAGGACTCAACGTTAATCGCATCAGGCAGTGTGGCGATTTCGGCGGCAAGGTCGTTTGCCGTCTGCGCGAGCAGGTCATAATCTTCGCCGGACAGCTGCAAGCTGATGTCCGTTCCCTCGCTGATCGACATGCTGCTTGCCGAAACCGTCAGCTCGCAGCCTGCGATGTCGGCAAGATCGCGGCGCAGCTGGCTGGCGACCTCGGCCGAGGAACGGTCGCGCTCCTCCAGATCGACGAGCGTAATTGTGACGCTCGCGCCAGACGTCGCCGACATGACCGAGGTCGAACTGCCCGTGCTGTAATAGATTTGCTCCATCTCGGGAATGGTTTGCTCGGCAATCGCTACAATGCGATCCTGAATCTCGGCCGTGTCCTCCATTGTCGAGCCGCTCGGCATGCTGACCGATACACTCACCTGACCTTCATCGGTCGCGGGCATCAGCTCGCTGCCGGCCAGCGCGATGCTCACCACCGAAATCACGCAGATTCCCGCTGTTATCGCAATGCCAATCCAGCGGCGGGTGATAAACAGCTCGAGCG
Organism: uncultured Agathobaculum sp.; assembly: GCF_944380985.1. Classification (GTDB taxonomy): domain Bacteria; phylum Bacillota; class Clostridia; order Oscillospirales; family Butyricicoccaceae; genus Agathobaculum. The sequence continues at coordinate 5,700 of NZ_CALWJJ010000009.1, forward strand.
CCTTTTTATACCGGCGCATTAGCGGCTTATCCGCAATCATGCGCTCTTTCATCCCTGGGTCGCTCGCCGAAATCTGATGCACGCCGCCACGGTCGAGCAGAATGTAGCACATCAACGGTACAAGCGTAAGCGAAATGATGAGCGACGCGGACAGCAGCGCCACAATCGTAATGCAGAATTCGCGAAACAGCATACCGGTCATACCGCCAGACAGGCCGATCGGCAGAAACACCGCCACGGTCGTCAGCGTGGACGCCGTAACCGACAATATGACCTCCTTGGTGCCCAGCACACAGGCATCCCACCGCTCGTAACCGTCCGATCGGTAGTGGAAGATATTCTCAAGCACGACGATTGAGTTATCCACGATCATGCCTACGCCGAGCGCGATACCGCCCAGCGACATCATGTTGAGCGTGATGTCTAGCCCATACATGATCAAAAAAGTAAACAGGATACAGCAGGGCATCGCGACCGAGATCGCGACCGTAGCACCGATGTCACGCAGGAATACGATCAGCACGATCGCCGCGAACAGCACGCCCATCCAGATGTTGCTGATCGCATTGTCCACCGTCATGTTGATGTAATCCGACTGGTCCATGACAAGATCCCAGTTAAGCGCCGCGCTCTGGCCGGTCAAGCTGTCCAGCGCGGCCTTAGCACGCTCGGCGATCTCGACCGTATTCGAACCGGACTGCTTGTTGACCGACAGCAGCAGGCACTCCTCGCCGTTTACCTTGGCGACCGCATCCTGATCCTTCGGCTGCATGGATACGTCCGCAAGTTGGGCAAGGCGCACTGTACCGCCCATCGGCAGCGAGATGAGCGCGTTTTCCACATCTTCCACCGACCGAAACTCGCCGTCTGTGCGCACAGCAAGCGTCTGCGAGCCGCTTTCGACCTCGCCGCCCGGGATGGCGATATTGTCCGCGCCCAGCTGCTGGGCAAGCGTAGTTAGTGTCAAATGATAGCCGCGCAGGCGCGCCGCATCCACCCGGACCGCAACCTCATTGTCATACCCGCCCGAAATATCCACCGAGGCCACGCCGTCCAGCCGCTCGAGCGCAGGGGCAATGTCGTCCTCTGCGATCGACTGGAGCGTTGCAAGGTCGCTGCCGCGGATTGCCACCATAATGACCGGCAGGGAGTCGATGTCGATCGACATGACGACCGGGTCGGTGGCGTCCTCGGGCAACTGCGCCTGCGCCAGATCGACGCTGTCGCGCATATCGGTGAGCACCTCGTCCAGATTAACGCCATAGTCAAACTGCGCGATGACCATCGACATATTTTCCGCTGATGTCGAAGTCAGCGACTCAAGCCCGGACAGGCTGGCGCACGCGGCCTCAAGCGGCTCGGTCACCTGCTGCTCGATGTCCTCCGGTCCGGCGCCGGCGTATGTAGAGTAGACAATCGCTACCGGCAGCTCCATATCGGGCATGAGCGCAAGCGGCAGCGACTGGAAGCTATAAAAGCCGAATACCGCGATTAGGATATAGAGCAGCACGGTCATCACATTGTGCCGGATACAGTTTTCCGCAATTTTCATCAGGCGTCAGCCCTCCTCCGCCGGAGCAGTATCGGACGCTGCCGGCTGTTCGGTATCGGCTAGCAGGCTATCCTCACCGGACACGATGCGCACAAGCGCGCCATCCGACAGGTACGACTGCCCTCTGATGACCACGCGATCGCCCTGGGCAAGCCCAGAGACGATTTCAGTGTGCGTGTCGCTGACAAGCCCGGTCTCGACCGGGATGCGCACTGCGGTATCGCCCTCGGCGTAGCTGTCCACCACAAACACATACTGTTCGTTATCCGCGCCGGTCAGCACAGCCTCGGTCGGCACGGACAGCGTGTTATCGCGGCGATCGGTATAAAAGATAACAGTCGCAAACGCGCCAATCGGCGGCTCCGCATCCGCGGGCAGCGAGACCGACACGTCATACAGACCGGTCTGCACATTGGCCGCCACAGGCAGGCCGGCAATCTCACCCTCAACAGGCTCGTCTGACAGCACCGAAATCATCACATCGACCGTGTCGCCCTCCGAAAGGCCGACAAACACGTCCTCCGCCACCGCGGTCTGCACCTCGACTCGGCCGCTCTCCGCAATGACTACCGCGGGCTGCGCGGACGAAGCCATACCGCCACGCACCACGTTGACCGCGGTCACCGTGCCCGCGCAGGGCGCGGTAACGGTGCCAAGCTCGGCCTGGGTTGTGATCTGATCCATCGACGCCTGAATCTGCGCGAGTGAGGCCGACCGCTGTGCCTCGGCCTGCGTCACGCCCGCCTCGGCCTGCGAAAGCGCAGCTTGCGCCTGTTGTAAGCCTTGGTGAGCCTGGGTCACGTCCTGCTCGGCGGCCGCGCCGACCTCGAGCAGCGCCTCGGCGTTCTCAACCGCCTGCTGCGCCTGCTCAACGCCAAGCCGCGCCTGTTCTACGCCAAGCCGCGCCGAGGCGACCGCGCTGTCGGTCGCAGTTTTGGTCGCGTTATAGGATTCGCGCAACGCGCCCATCGTCGAGGTAACGGTCGAAGTGTCCACAGTCAGCAGCGTCTGACCCTGGTGCACTGTGTCGCCTTCCTCCACCGAAAGAGTGAGCACCTGCCCGGCGAGCAGCGGGAACACCTGTACCGCGTTGACCGCAGCCACCGTGCCCGTGAGCGAGTGGCGCGCGCTCATCGGCCCGGCAGATACCTCCACCACCTCGACCGCGGTGCCGCTCGGCACCTCCTCCCCGGTCTGCTCCTGCTGTCCGCAAGCCGCGCAGAGCAGCATTGTGCCCGCAAGCGCGGCGGCAACAATATGTTTTGTTTTCATCTGTGTCCTCCTGATACCAGTTTGCCGGACATCATGCGCCCGTTCCTGCCATGTAGCCTCGCTTTGCCCAATCATATGTGTTGTAAGCGGTAAACAGATCGCGCGCCGCCGTGCGAACCGCGTCCTGCTGCGCTGCCAGATCATCCTGTGCGGTCAGATATGCGTTGCGTGAGATCATGCCGCGATCATATTGCAGCTGGTCGACCGCAAAATTCTGCTCCTCTGTGTCATATGCCGCCTCAGCCTCGTCGAGCAGACGCTTTTTGTCCTGTACATCAAGATACATCTGGCGGAATGTGTTCGTTACGCTCTCCTCGGTGTAGGCTAGGTTGAGCCGCGCCGCCTCATATGCATCAACGGTAGCGGAGACATTATCCTCATAATCGTTTGAGGCGTTACGCACCTCGCTGCGCGCCGACCAGATAGAATAGCTGTTTTTAAGCACTTGCTCCAGATCGGCCTCGTAGTCCATTGCGTCAAGCTGGCTGTCAGTCACCTCCGGCATGGTGGTCGGATGCACAGTCGTGCCAGCCGTGTTGCCGCACAGCAGCGAAAGCTGGTTTTCCGCTGTCGTTTGCAGCAGCTCCAGCGTCTGCCGCTGGGCGGCCGCCGTCCGGCGCGTCTGCTCAAGGTTTGCAAGCGTCAGCTCGGATGCCATGCCAAGCTCAACCTGCCGCTGCACCACCGCGATATTGCGATCAAGCGAAGCCAGGCTGCGGTCAAGTGTTTCGATACCGTCTTTCGTGCTGATGATACCGATATATGCACTCTGCGCGCCGACAATGATGCCGTTTGTCAGGTTTTCAAACTGCTTTTCGGTCTGCGCATAGGTGTCGTCCAGTTCGTCCTGCGCGGTCTGCTGAGAGTCGTCCAGTCCGTCGAGCACAGAATCGAGCGCCTCCATCTGGCCGCGCGCAAGATCGCGGAGCGTGGTCGCCGTTTGCAGCAACGCCTGTATGGACGAGTCGCTCTGCGACGCGCCTTGCAGCGCCTTTACCAGATCGTCATACGCCTGATATTCCATAGCGCTTTGGTTATACTGCTGTTGGTATTGTAGCCCCTGCCACAGAAACTCAGCGTCCAGGTCAGCGCCTGCAATACCCTGGAGCGTTCTTGCAAACGCCTGCACGGTCTGGTTGTTTTTGCGGATCGTGCTTTCCAGCCCGCGAAACCCGATTGACTGCCCGTCCTGCACGGGCAGCGCGCCTGCCCCGTCCTGCAACGCGCTTCCGATCGCCGATGTGGCTGCCAGCGTGCCCAGTCCGACGACGTCGCCCATCGAAACCGCGCCCGCAGGCGCCGCCGTGGCCGCGCACAGCGCGCCTGCCAACAGCATGCCGATAACTTTCCGTTTCATAATCTGCTCTTTATCCCCTTTCCCGCATCACAGCAGTTCGCGTGTGATGATGCTTGTGTGGATGTACTCGATTTCGCGCCGAGGCGCTTCGCCCGTGCGCAGCGTGTGGGCGAGCACCTCGATCGCGCGCGTAGTCTGCGCGGAAAAATCCTGGTCGATGATAAAATCCAGCCGCCCCTCTGCCAGATACTGACGCGCGTGCGGCGTCAGATCGTGGCAGACAACGTGCACCCGCCGCGTCATCCGGGCGCGTTCGAGCGCGTCCATACAGCCGCGAACGGACTCGTTGGCCATATAGATGCCGCGCAGCCGCGGATTGCTCCGCATCTGCCGCAGCACACCGTCATAAGTAAGATCGTACTGCTCGACGCTTTCTATCACATCTGCGCGCGCTCCGACACCAAAAATCTCGTGCAGCCGGTCGAGAAAACCGCGTACGCGCAGCCCATGCGCGGTAAACTCACGGTTGCCGGTCACGACCAGCACATCGCCCCCCTCGATATAGGGCGCGAGCAGCCCTGCAGCGACTCGGCCGGACTTGACCATGTTTTGCCCGATGTGGTACAGCCGCCGGCTCTGCCGTACGTCTGAATCGCAGGTCACCACCGGAACACCGGCCGTTACCAGCCGGTCGATCTCCTCGGTCATGGCGACCGTATCGGGCGCAGTCAGGATAAGCCCGTCGATCCCGCGCCCCTCCAGCCGGCCGATGGCTTCAAAATATGAGCGGTGCGAGCGGTTGCCAAGCTCCTCCACTAGCACATCTATGTCGTTCAGGCCCCGGTTATGCGTAGCGATACGGATGCCCTCGCGCATCCGGCGGATGAAAAATGCATCCCAGCTCGGCAGGATAACCCCAATCCGAAATACGCCTTTGCCCACCCGCGCAGCCTGCCGCTGGGATGGGGTCTTGTAGCCATATTCGTTTATCATTTTCTGCACGCGCTCACGCACTGCGGGCGCAACGCTTGGACGGCCGTTGACCACCCTGTCCACCGTGCCGCGGGATACACCGCACTGCTCCGCGATCCATTGTGCAGTTACTTTCATTGCAGGTACCCCCTTTGCCCGTGCCTTTGCTCTATCACACCATAATATTATTGTTATTTTATCACACTACCTTGCGCCATACAAGCGATTTTCCGTATTTTCATCCAGCGCATCCGATTATTTCACGCTATGCTGTGCGTTTTCCTTTTTTGCACAATGCACAGTGTTTTTGCACGCTTCTACGCAGTTCTATGCGGCCATTTTGCCCAATCGACCCCGGCAAAATTGGGCGGTGCGCCGAAAATAGCAAAGCACACTTGAAGGCCTTTTACAAGTGGTCTATAATAAAACCATCTGAACAGATAAGGAGAGGATTACAAATGGGTATTTTGAAAATCGGTGTGGTCGGCTGCGGGCGCATCGGCAAGCTGCACATCAACAATCTGATCAACAGCGTGCCGGGCGTGCAGGTCGCCGCAGTGGCGGATCCCATGCTGGACAAGTCTGGCGCGCGTGAGTGGCTGGCCGAGCGCGGCATCACCAATGTATCGACCGACTTTATGGATGTGATAAACAATCCTGAGGTTGACGTGGTATTCGTCTGCTCTTCGACCGATACCCACTGCGATGTTTCCATGGCGGCCGTTCAGGCCGGCAAGCACGTGTTCTGCGAGAAGCCGATCGATTATGATATTGACAAAATCAAAAAGCTGCTCGCACTCGTCGAGGAAAAGGGCGTCAAGTTCCAGGTCGGCTTCAACCGCCGCTTTGACCATAACCACAAAGCCGTGGCAGATGCGGTCAAGAACGGTACGATCGGCGACCCCCACATTGTCATCGTCTCCTCGCGCGATCCGGAACCGCCTCCGGCGTCCTATGTTGCGGTTTCCGGCGGCATCTTCTATGATATGATGATCCATGACTTCGATATGGTGCGCTATGTCACCGGTTCCGAGGCGGTCGAGATCTCAGCGGTCGGCTCGTGCCTTGTCAACCCCAATCTACAGCAGGAGTCGGGCATTCCGGATGTTGACACCGCTGTTGTCACCATGAAAATGGCAAACGGCTGCATTGCAGTCATCAACAACTCCCGTCAGGCCGTTTACGGTTACGACCAGCGCGTCGAGGCCTTTGGCTCCAAGGGCATGGCTGCGGACGGCAACGACCTCATCAACACCACCACGATTACCACAGTGGATGGCGCGCATTCCGAAAAGCCGCTCTGGTTCTTCCTGGAGCGCTACAACCAGGCGTTTATCGACCAGGTCATCGCGTTTATTGACGCGATCGTAAACAACAAGCCAGTTCCAGTCGGCGCGATCGATGGCCTGCGCCCGGTTCTGATGGCCAAGGCTGCCACCGAGTCCTGCCGCAACGGCGGCGTATACGTCAAGGTTGAAGCGTAATATGCCCGCTTGGCGCAACAGGCTGCTTAAAGTCTCCCCTGCATGATAACGAAAAGATCCCCGCCTGTGCGGGGATCTTTTTACCCTCTTGAAGTGCGCCACTATACATGCGGGTGATGGACAGGCCGGTTGTGATGAGCAGGGGTCCGCGCCTTACCCATGCTTTGCAGCGTGACCGGCTCCATATAATGCCTATCGGTATAGCCCTTGATGCACCACTCGAGAACCGGCGGCTCCATACGTCATCGGCAGCACCCAGCCGACCAGAATCGTGTTTCACTGTAAAGAATCCTTGCTCAAAAATGGGCTGCTCGCGCTTGGCTGACTTGAATGCCATCCATCACGCACACATATCCTTTTCTCCCACAAAAATGGAAGGCCTGAGCGCATTTGCTCAGGCCTTCCGCCGTATCCGATAAACTGCCGTTTTGCACTTTGCAAACCCAGCATTGTTATTACAGCACCTTGCTCAAAAAATCGATCGTGCGCTGCTCTTTCGGGTGATTGATAACCTCATCGGGCGTGCCCTCTTCGATAATATAGCCGCCCTCCATAAAAATAACGCGACTGGCGACCTCGCGCGCAAAGCCAATCTCGTGGGTGACGACCACCATGGTCATACCCTCGCGCGCAAGGCTCTGCATAACCTGCAAAACCTCGCCGACCATCTCAGGGTCAAGCGCCGAGGTTGGTTCGTCAAACAGCATGATGTCCGGATTCATCGCGAGCGCGCGGGCAATCGCCACACGCTGCTTCTGCCCGCCCGACAGCTGCGCCGGATATGCCTCTGCCTTGTCCGCCAGGCCAACGCGCCTTAGCAGGCGCATCGCGTTTTCCCGTGCCTGCTCCTTAGAAGCCTTTTTCAGCTCGGTGGGCGCAAGCATCATGTTGCCCATAACGTCAAGATTGTTAAACAGGTTGAACAGCTGGAATACCATGCCGATGTTTTCGCGCACCTTATTGATGTCGGTGTGCTTGTCGGTGATGTCGTAGCCGTCGACGACGACCGTGCCGTCCGTAATTTCCTCGAGCCGGTTCAGACAGCGCAAAAAGGTCGACTTACCCGAGCCGGACGGACCGAGGATGACGACGACCTCGCCCTCATAGATGTCGAGCGAAACATCCTTTAGCACCTCGAGCTTGCCAAAGTTCTTCTTCAGGTGCGAAACGTGGATCTTGACATTGTCTTTATTCGCGGCCACGGTTGAGCCTCCTCTCCAGCAGTTTTGCCATACGCGACAAAATAGTGATTACGATCAGATACATCACGGCGACGATGCTCCACACCGCAAACGCATTGAACGTGATCGACACCACATTCCTGGCCGAGTTGACAAGCTCCGGGAACCCGATAACCGACAGGATCGAGGTATCCTTAAGCGTGATAATGAATTGGTTGATGATCGACGGGATCATCGTGCGGATGGCCTGCGGCAGCACGACCTTGCGCATGCCCTTCCAGTAAGGCAACCCCAGGCTGCGTGCGGCTTCCATCTGGCCCTTGTCGACGCTTTGGATACCGGCGCGGATGATCTCGGCCATGTAAGCGCCGCAGTTGAGCGCAAGGCAGATTGTGCCGGCTTGCAGCGCAGTCAGCGTCGCGCCCCGGATACCAATGATGGTATTGAGCAGATACGGGATGCCGAAGAAAACATAAAATGCCAGCACAATCATGGGAACGCCGCGGATGATGTCCACAAAGATTGTGGAGATGATGTTGCACGCGCGGTTTTTGACCACGCTGAGCAGGCCAAATACCAAGCCCAGGATGCAGGCGAAAAACAGACCGCACAGCGCCAGCAGCAGCGTTTGGCCCATCGCCCGCAGCAGCAGCGACCCGTAATCGTTGATGATTTGGACCACAGGGCATAACTCCTTTCAAAAATAGGGGGCGCCGGAACCAGCCAGTGCCCCCTGAAGCTTCAGGTCAATCTGTTGCGATCAGCCCAGATATGTGGAAATGATCTCATCATAGATACCGTTCGCCCGAATGTTCGCCAGGCCGGCGTTGAACATGTCAAGCAGCTCCTGATTGTCCTCGTTGAAGATTGCAAGACCGTAGGGCTGGCCCTCATTGGCGGTGTTCTCGAGAATCTTAAGCGCGAGGTTTCCCTCATTGATGGAAGCCGTCATAACCGGGGTATCCTCAAAGCAGGCGGCCGCCTGACCGCCGAGCACCGCCTGGTACATCGTGGGCGAGTCCTCAAAGTAGGTGATCTCAAAGCCGTACTGCTCCCGCAGGCTGTCGGCATATCTTGCGCCCTCGGTGCCGGTCTTAACCGCAACAGTCTGGCCCGCGAGGTCCTCAAAACCGGTGATGTCAGAGTCCGCCGCGACCGTCATGGTCTGCGTGGTCTGGTAGTAGCCGTCCGAGAACAGCCAGCCGCTCTGGATGCGGTCCTCCGTGATAGACGCACCGGCGATCAGCGCATCGGCCTGGCCGGCCTGGCAGGCGGCGAGCGCCGCATCCCAGCCAAGGCTTCTCAAATCATATTCAAAGCCCTGATCCTCTGCAATCGCTGCGACCAGGTCAACGTCAATGCCAACGAAGTTGCCCGAGGCGTCGGTATACTCAAAAGGACGGAACACGGTGTCGGTCGCAATAACCCAAACCTTGCCGTCATCCGAAGCCTGATTCTCGTTTGCGGCATTGTCCCCGGCCGTCTGGTTGCCGCCGCAGGCAGCAAGGCTGAACGCCATGCCCGCAGCCAGCAGCAGGGAAAGTGCTTTCTTCATGGTAAAATCTCTCCTTTTTCAAATAAAATGCGCCGGGCGATTTGCTCTGCCGTTACATGCCCGGCTCAAAACGCAAGAGGCGACAGCAGTATTACGATAACCGCCATCGCCTGTGATGCCTATATATATTATAGCTTAAATCAGCAATGCCGTCAAGCGCAGCGGCTATTTTTTGTAAAAACTGGTCAAATATGCTCTGCCGCTTTCAGGATATGCTCGAGCGCCGCGTCCACCCCCATGCGGCTGGTGCAAAGCGTCAGATCGTAGTGAGTGGCATCCGCATAATGCCAGCCGGTATATCGAGCGCAGTAAGCGTTTCTCGCACGGTCAACCGACTTTACGTTCATCCGCAGCTTTTCTATCGGGGTGTCCGGCATCAGGTGCGTCATGCGTTCAACGCGCCATTCAAAATCCGCATGAATGAACACATGCAGGCAGTGATCAAACTCCCGCAGGATATAATCGGCATTGCGGCCGACGATTACGCAGCTTTCCTTATCGGCCAAATCACGGATCGCCTTGACCTGCGCCTCCCACAGCTTATCGCTGAGCGGACGGTTATAAAAGTCAAACAGGCTTTGCGTAAAGCCGAATGTAGCGGGTACGCGCTCATCCCAGCGGCGCACCTGCTCGGGGGATAGCGCGGATGATGCCATCGCTGTACGCAGGATGAGATCCTTGTCATAAAACGGCAGCTCAAGCGCACGCGCCACGCGCCGGCCCAGTTCACCGCCGCCCGCACCGAACTGTCGGCTGATGGTGATGATCTTTTTCATTTGGTTTCCCTCCTGTGCCTCCATTATAGCGGACTGCCCTTGCAAACGCAAGCCATGATCGGCGCATTCTTCACCTCGCCCTTGCTTGCACAGCTGTTTTTACCGGTCAATCTCCTCAATCAAATGCACAAACTCATCCATTTCACGCGTGCGCCACTTCTCCTTATGAGAAAAGATCTGCCGGTATAACGTAATATGGAAATCCGTCACATTCACCAGCGACAGCCTACCCTGTCGTATGCTCTGCTCAACCGCGTACCATGGCAGCAGCGAAATGCCCCGGTTTAGTTCCAGCATTTTAATAATGAACGAGGTGTCGCTGCACTCGAGAAAGGGCGTCAGCCTTGTGTCGTGCGAAACAAGAAAGTGATCGAGCACGCGGCGGTAGTTGGCGTTCCGCTCGGTCAGGTAAAACGGTTTGTCAAGCAGGTGATTGAACGTCAGCTGCGGGATACGCCCAAGCTCTTCGCCCAGCGCAGGCGAGGCGACAAACACCACCCGCTCCTGCTGCTCCATCAGCTTGCGCCAGTTATTTTTGTACTGCGGCTCATCCAGGATGTAAGCGAGATCAAGCTCACCGCGCTCCATCTTTTCAACCAGCATCTCCGGCTCGCCAGTGGTAACGCGGACGACCACCTTCGGATGCCGCTTCCAATACTCCCGAAGCACGGCCGGCAGCTTGAAAAAACACAGCGACTCGATCGTGCCAATATGCAGCCGGCCGTGCAGCTCACCCGCATCGGCAACCGACAGCCTTGCCTTGTTGACCTCGTTGAGCACCTCATACGCGCGCTCGAGAAATTGCTCGCCCGGATCGGTCAGCGAAATGCGCTTGCCGATGCGGTCGAACAGGCGGGTATGCAGTTCTTCTTCCAGCTGACGGATCTGCACAGTCACGGCAGACTGCGAATACCCCATGCTTTCGGCCGCCTTGGAAAAGCTCTTGAACTGTGCGACGCGAATAAAGGTGCTGATTTGGCGTAATTCCATAAATATGTACCTCTATTTTCGTAAAAAAAAACATTATGATTATTTTTAAACTATAATATTAAATTTATGAATTTGACTTATATTTATAAACAGAATATACTAAAATCGTCGAAGGGTCAAGGGAAATTTGAGCAAATTTATTAGGAGGTTGTTTTGTTTATGGAGAAAAAGAAATTTAAACTCGGCCTACTCCCCAAGCTCATCATCGCGATCATCATCGGTATTCTGTTCGGTCAGTTCCTGCCCGAGTGGTTCTGCCGGATCGTGGTGACAGCATCCAACATCTTTAGTACATTCCTGTCATTCATCATTCCGCTTATGATCCTTGCCTATGTTACCATGGGCATCGCCAACCTGAAAAACGGTGCTGGCAAACTGCTGCTGATCACCGTTGTTATCGCCTACGCCTCCACGCTGATTGCAGGTTCTGGCTCGTATTTTGTGGCGTATAACCTGTTCCCCAGCTTTATGAGTGCAGACGCGCTCGATCAGATTGCCGCTACAGCTGGCAACTCGCTGGAGACCTATTTCAGCCTGGATATTCCCGCCCTGCTCGATACCCTTTCCGCCGTTGTACTGGCCTTTGTGCTTGGCCTGTGCCTATCCACCCTGCGCGGCAAGACCATCGGCGACACCCTTTATAATGGTATGAACGACTTTTCCGGCATTATCGACAAGGTGCTGCACTCGGTCATTATCCCGCTGCTGCCGCTCTACATCTGCGGTACCTTCACCAACATGACCAAGTCTGGCCAGACCTTTGCTATCCTGAGCATTCTGTGGAAGGTATTCCTTGTCGTTATCATCATGCACCTGATCATCATCGTGCTGCAGTTCATCGTGGCTGGCATTGTGAGCAAAAAGAACCCGATCATCTTGCTCAAGAATCAGATCCCCGCCTACACCACGGCGCTCGGCACCCAGTCTTCGGCTGCAACCATCCCGGTCAACCTGCAGTGCGCAGAGAAGGATGGCGTTTCTGAGGAAATCCGCAACTTCGTCGTTCCGCTGTGCGCCAATATCCACATGGCAGGTTCGATGATCACCATCATCGCGTGTGCAACCGCCGTATGCCTGATGAACCAGATCCCGATCAGCCTTTCCACGGTTGTTCCCTTTATCATGACGCTCGGCATCGCGATGGTCGCTTCTCCCGGCGCGCCCGGCGGCTCGATCATGACCGCGCTTCCCTTCCTGTACATGATCTTCGGCGTAGAAGCAGGCGACCCCAGCGGCCCGATCTGCGCAATCATGGTTGCACTGTACATCACGCAGGACTCTTTCGGCACCGCGTGCAATGTTTCGGGCGACAACGCCATCGGCGTAATCGTCGAGACCATCTACCAGAAGTTTATCAACAAGAATCCCGCAAAATCCTGATCTCTCACCGATCAGATAAGGAGGGCTGTAATGTCCTTTATCAGTGTTTTTGATGTGCTGGGGCCGAATATGATCGGCCCCTCCAGCTCCCATACGGCAGGGGCTGCTGTCATCGCCTTTCTGGCACGCAAGATGATCGCGCCCCCGCTAAAAAAAGTAGATTTCACCCTTTATGGGTCTTTTTCCAAAACCTATCACGGGCACGGCACTGACCGCGCGCTGCTGGGCGGCATCATGGGCTTTGATACAGATGACATTCGCATCCGTAATTCCTTTGATATTGCCGCAGAGCGGGGTCTGGCTTACAGCTTCACCCCCTGCGATACCGAAACCGACATCCACCCCAACACAGTGGACATTCGCATGGAAAACGCCCGTGGACAGGTAATGACCGTGCGCGGCGAGTCACTCGGCGGCGGCAAGGTGCGCATTTCGCGCATCAACGGTGTCGAAATCGATTTCACCGGCGAATACAGCACAGCCATTGTGGTCCAGCAGGACAAGCCCGGCGTTGTCGCACATATCACCAAAGTGCTCAGCGACAGCAATGTCAACATCGCTTTCATGCGTCTGTTCCGGGAGTCCAAAGGAAACACTGCCTACACCATTGTCGAGTCTGACGGACGTTTCCCCGAGGGGATCGAAGCGCCGCTGCGCGACAATCCCAATGTGCATGATGTCATGATCATCGAGCCGTAGGAGGAGGAGAAATATGGATTTCAAATCTGCCAAAGAACTGCTCGCCTTGTGCCAGCAGGAACAGTGCCCGATTTCCGAGATCATGCGCCGTCGGGAGTGTGTGCTTGGTGAAACAGCACGTGATACGGTGGACCACCGCATGGAGCGCGTGCTGGAGATTATGCGCGATTCCGCCACACAGCCGATCAAGCACCCCACCCAATCGATGGGCGGACTGATCGGTGGCGAAGCAAAAAAGGTGTCCGCGCACGCCTCACGCGGCAAGATGATCTGCGGTGATGTGCTAGGCAAGGCGATCATTTACGCCATCGCCGTGCTTGAGGTTAACGCTTCGATGGGTCTGATCGTCGCCGCCCCCACTGCTGGTTCGGCGGGCGTGGTGCCCGGCGTGCTACTTGCCTTGCAGGACTGCTATAAAATTTCCGACAACCGGCTGCTTGACGCGCTGTTCAACACCGGCGCGGTCGGATACCTCGCCATGCGAAACGCGACAGTTGCCGGCGCAGTTGGTGGCTGCCAAGCTGAGATAGGCGTTGCCGCCGCGATGGCGGCGTCGGCCGCCACCGAGCTGATGGGCGGCACACCTGAACAATGCCTGGACGCCGCTTCGACCGTGCTGATGAACATGCTCGGTCTGGTGTGTGACCCGGTGGGTGGACTGGTGGAATACCCCTGCCAAAACCGCAATGCCTCCGGCGTTGCTAACGCGCTGGTCGCCGCCGAACTTTCACTGAGTGGCGTGCGCCAGCTTATCCCCTTTGACGAGATGCTGGAAACCATGTACACCGTAGGCCGGCGAATTCCGATCGAGCTGCGCGAAACCGCGCTCGGCGGATGTGCCATTACCCCTTCCGCCTGCGAGCGATGTGGCCAGTGTCACTGATGCTCATCTAATCGGGTATCAACGAAAAACCGCCCTCGAGGCGGTTTTTTCGTTTTTATCGGTCAGCCAGATTATTGAATAAGCAGAGACAGATCGCAATTCTCCTCACCGCCTGTGCGGACATAGACGACAGCCGGCTGTCTTCTCAGCCCATGCCGCCCGGCCGCCGGACCGCATTATCCTGAAAGCGGAAGAAGTTTGGATGATGGCGCGACTGGGTATACTCAAACATCACGCCGTCTCCGTTATACGTCTGGCTGCTGACGACTGCCAGGCAGTTGCAGTCACCCAAATCAAGATACCGCTGGTCGAGCGGGGTAGCCTTCTCGACCGTCACCACCCGCTTGCTGTTGATAATCGAAACATGGCGCTCATTTTCCAGATAGCGGTAAATTGAATCACTGGCAATTTCGCGCGTCAGGCCGCGCGCCACGTCCTGCCGAAAATAGCTGTGATTAAGAATAAGTGGCCGTTCGTTTAAGAAATGCAGCCGCTGCACATAGTAAAGCAGCGTGCCCTGTGCAAAGCCGGTTTTTTCCGCCAGAGCATCGTTTACCTCCAGCTCGTCAAAAAGCAGCACCTTGCTGCTGCCGCGCCAATGGTTCCGCAAAGCCGATTCGGCAAAAGTCTCAATGGTACCGAGGGTGAAAGTCGCCTGTCGGGCCGGCTCGAAAATATTGCGCACACCCTTACCCTGCATGGTCTGCACATAACCCGCGCGCACAAGCTCGCCTACCGCGCGGCGGAGCGTGCCCCGCGAACAATCCAGCTCGGCGATCAGTGTGTGCTCGCCTGGCAAAAGCGCCTGCGGCGGATATTGCCCGGATTCAATCTTCTCTTTTAAAATATGATAGATTCGTTCGTATTTTGCCTTTGGCATCGAGGCACCTCTCTATAAAACGCTTGCCACCGTTTTGCTGCGCACCGTGCATCGCGTTGTTTTCGGCTTTATTATAGCACAATATTTTCCGATTTTAAAGACCATGTTCAGACAAGCTCTCCGGTATCGGCTTTCGATACGCAGCGTGTGCTCCAGCATGCGTTCAGCTCGTTGAGTGCGCGGTCAAAACCGCTAAAAAAGCAGCCTGCTTTTTGTTGAGCATGATCCTTGCATTTGTCCTGCAAAAACGATATCCTATGCGTAGTGGATAGCTTGTTCAGACAAGTTATTAGTGAAAATATGTGAAGGAGGAAAACCATGGCAAAGTATCAGCAGGATGTACGGCTGCTGCTGGAAAAAATCGGCGGCAAGGACAATATTCAGGCGGTATCGCACTGCATGACGCGTATGCGCTTTGTGCTGGTCAATCCGAAAAAGGCGGATGAGAAAGCGATTGAGGCCATCCCTGCGGTCAAGGGTACATTTACGCAGGCGGGCCAGTATCAGGTCATCATCGGCAACGACGTGGCAAATTTCTACCAGGAGTTTACCAAGTATGCGGGCATTGAGGGCGTAAGCAAGGATGCGGTCAAAAGCGTGGCCAAGACCCGCCAGAATCCGCTCCAGCGCATTATGGGCGCGCTGGGCGAGATCTTTGCCCCAATCATCCCGGCGCTGATCTGCGGCGGCCTGGTGCTCGGCTTTCGCAATATCATCGGCGAGGTCGACCTGCTAAACGGCCGTACCCAGTCGCTGGCCGATGTCTCCCAGTTCTGGGCGGGCATGTACAGCTTTCTCTGGCTGATCGGCGAAGCGATCTTTCATTTTCTGCCGGTTGGCATCACATGGTCGATCACCAAAAAGATGGGCACAACGCAGATTCTTGGCATCATCCTCGGCCTGACGCTGATCTCCCCGCAGCTCTTAAACGGCTTTTCGGTTGCGACCACCGCAGCATCCGACATCCCAGTCTGGGATTTCGGCTTCGCGCAGGTGCAGATGATCGGCTACCAAGGACAGGTCGTTGCGGCCATTCTGGCAGGCTTTGTGCTGGTCTACTTAGAGAAGTTCTTTAAGAAGATCTGCCCCGAGGTCGTCAGCATGGTGATCGTGCCGTTCTTCGCGCTCGTTCCTGCAGTGTTGATCGCGCACACGGTGGTCGGCCCGATCGGCTGGCAGATCGGCGACTTTATTGCAAACATCGTAAACCTCGGCTTGAACTCCAACTTTAAACTGCTGTTTGCCGCACTGTTCGGCCTATTCTATGCACCGATCGTCATGACCGGCCTGCATCACATGACCAACGCGATTGACTCGCAGCTCGTCAACACCTATAGTGGCACCAATCTATGGCCGATGATCGCGCTGTCCAACATCGCACAAGGCTCGGCCGTGCTCGCCATGTCTATCCTGCAAAAGCGAAACGAGCGTGCCCAGCAGGTCAACATACCGGCATGCATCTCCTGCTACCTGGGCGTAACCGAGCCTGCGCTGTTCGGCGTCAATCTCAAATACGGCTTCCCGCTGATCTGCGGCATGATCGGCTCGGCCTGCGCCGCGATGATCTCAATCGGCACGGGCGTTACCGCGATCAGCATCGGCGTCGGCGGCCTACCGGGCATCTTGTCCATCTATCCCGAATACTGGGTAAACTTTCTCTTGGCCATGGCGGCCGCAATCGTTGTGCCGTTCGCGCTGACCTTTATTGTCGGCAGCCGCAAACTGTCTCGTGAGGATCGTGCGCTCGCCGACGCTGCTATTGTACCGGATGGTGCATCTGCCGCAGTCGATGCCCCGGCGGCACAACCCACGGCTGCACCGGATCGTATCGAGCTTGTCGCCATCTGCGATGGGCATACAATACCGCTCGCCGCGGTGCCGGATGAGGTATTCTCGCAAGGCGTAATGGGCGAGGGCATGGCGTTTGAGCCATCAGGCGACACGATCTACGCCCCGGCGGCAGGAGAGGTGACGGTCGTCATGGAGGACAGCCGCCATGCCTGCGGCCTTGCACTTGCGGGCGGCGCCGAGCTGCTCATCCACGTCGGCATCGACACCGTGAACATGAACGGCGATGGCTTTACCCTGTTCGTGCACGAGGGCGACCAAGTGCAGCCTGGCGATAAGCTTATCTCGTTCTCGCCGGACAAAATTGCGGCGGCCGGACATCCCAAGACGACCGTGCTTGTCGTTACCGAGCCTGCAGGGTATGAAAACATGACCTTCCGAACCGGCATCGATGTCAAGCGCGGCAAGACCATAGCCGCCGTGCTCGAATAATCTCTGGAGGGAGTACACCAATGACCGATTTCCACAAAAGCGTTGTCTATCAGTGCTATTTTAAATCCTTTTACGATACAGATGGCGACGGTGTGGGCGATCTGCCCGGCGTGACCGCCAAACTCGATTATCTGCAAAAGCTGGGCGTCGACTATATCTGGCTCAACCCATTCTTCCCCTCGCCCCAGCGCGATAACGGATATGACGTGTCCGACTATTGCGCCATCGACCCGCGCTTTGGTACAATGGCGGACTTTGAAACGCTCGCCTGCGAGGCTAAAAAGCGCGGTATCCGGCTGATGCTCGACATGGTGTTCAACCACACCTCGACCGAGCACGTCTGGTTTCAAAAGGCGCTCGCCGGTGAGGCGGACTACGAGGACTACTATATCTGGCGCACGGGTGGCCCAGACGGTACGCCTCCCAACAACTGGCAGAGCAAATTTGGCGGCAGCGCGTGGGCGTATGTGCCTGAAAAGGGCAAGTGGTACCTGCACCTGTTCGACCGCACGCAGGCCGACCTCAACTGGGAAAACCCGCGCGTACGCCAGGAACTGCAAAACGTCATCCGCTTTTGGATGGACAAGGGCGCGCGCGGCTTCCGGTTTGACGTGGTAAACCTCATCAGCAAAGGCTCGTATGCGTCCGACACACAGGGTGATGGCCGCCGTTTCTATACGGATGGTCCGCGGGTGCACGAGTTCCTGCGTGAATTAAGCGCGGCAACCTTCGGCACGGACACGGAGATCCTGACCGTGGGTGAGATGTCGTCCACGACCATGGAAAACTGCTTTCAGTATGCGGGTGCGGACACTGGTGAACTGCGCATGGTGTTCTCGTTCCACCACCTCAAGGTGGACTTTGTGGGCAACGAAAAGTGGGTTCTCGTGCCGTTTGACTTCCAAAAACTTAAGGACATCCTGTTCTCCTGGCAGACCGGCATGAGTGAGCACAATGCATGGAATGCGGTGTTCTGGTGCAACCACGACCAGCCGCGCGTCGTCTCCCGCTTTGGCGACGAAGGCGAATATTGGAAGCCCTCGGCCAAGATGCTGGGCACGGTCATCCACTGCTTGCGCGGCACACCCTATATCTATCAGGGCGAAGAGATCGGCATGACCAACCCGGGCTTTACCTCGCTTGACCAATACCGTGATGTCGAGAGCATCAACCACTTCCACATCCTGCGCGAGCGCGGCCTGCATGAGGACAGCGCATACGACATCCTACGCGTCCACTCGCGCGACAACGCCCGCACCCCGATGCAATGGGATGCGAGCGAGTGCGCCGGCTTCTCCTCATCCGAGCCGTGGATCGGCATTAATCCCAATCACAAAACGATCAACGCCGCAAGCCAGGTAGACGACCCGGACTCGATTTTCGCACATTACCAAAAGCTGATTGCGCTGCGCCGGCAATACAATGTGATCGCAAACGGCGATTTTACCCCGCTCGACATAGCGCATCCATCTGTTTTAGCCTATGTCCGCCGCACGCAGGACGAAGCGCTGGTGGTCGTGAACAACTTTTACGGCAAAGCGGTCGACTGGACCTGTCCGGTCGACCTGACGGGCTTTACCTGCCTGCTGTCCAACTACGCGAACCCTGCTGTGCAGACCAGCCTGCACCTGCGCCCCTATGAGTCGATAGTCCTGTATCAAAAAATATAATAAGGGCCAATGAAAAAAAGGCCGCGCCAGGCCATGGCGCGGCTTTTTTTGACAATGATGCCTTTGTTTCAGAGCGCGCGGGTATGCACTGCCCTCCTCTTACAGGATGACGCGGTGCGGCTTGTCAGCGATCTGCCGAATCGGACGGCAGGGCGAACCGTATGCCAGCACGCCCGCCGGAATATCCCGCGTGACCAAGCTGCCGGCGCCGATCACGGTGTTGTCTCCGATCGTGACGCCCGGCAGCACCTGTACAGACATGCCGATCCAAACATTGCTGCCGATCGTAATCGGTTTTGCATACTCAAGCCCCGCGTTTCGCTGCTCAACATCAAACGGATGCCCTGCCGTACAGAAGCAGCAGTTTGGACCGACGAATACATGGTCGCCAAAGGTGACCGCCGCCCCGTCCAGAATCATCAGGTTGCGGTTTGCGTAAAACTGCCGGCCCATACGCACATTGCTGCCGTAATCCACATAAAATGGCGGCTCGATGACAATATCGTCATGGCACACGGCAAGCAGCTCACGCAGGATACGCAGCCGCTCGTCCGCCTGCATGCTGCGGGTCAAGTTGTAGTCCAGGCACAGATCCTGCGCATGTGCGCGCGCCTCTAACAGCAGGCGGTCATGATTGGCATCATACAGCAGCCCTGCAGCCGCTTTTTCTCTCTCCGTCATATTCTCACCCTCTCGTTACTGGTCTCGCGCCGGATTGGTAGTTGTCTCCTGCGCGGTAATACGGGCAAATACCGCCGTTTTGCAGCAAGCGGCAGTACTCATCCTCGTCCAGATATGCCTCGCAAGCGTATTCATCCAGCTCATCATCGTAAACATTGTAAACGCAGCTGTTGCAGCTTGCCACCATCGCGTTCACCTTCCTCGGTCGAGATTTGATAACAGCATACCATACTTTGTGAAAAAGTTCAAATATACGCTTTCTATTTTGTGCAAAATATGCTATGATGAAGCGGGAATTTCCAACAGGAGCGTGAGTCCGAAATGAAGCTGTATACCTATCAAATCAATAACGACGGCGTCGACCGCATTGGCGTTGAGTGCGCCGGCTGGCCCGGCATGCTCTGGCCGATCGAGTCGTTCGGCCTGAAATTTTCCAGCATGAACGAGCTGATCTGCCGCATCACCCCGGCGCAGCTAAGCCGCATCGCGGATGCCGAGGCGGCGACCGAAGGCGCCGCCCTGCGCCTGGCAAACGTGCGCCTGCGCTCGCCCCTGCCGCACCCCGAGCAGGATATTATATGCCTTGGTATCAACTACGCCGAGCATGCGGTCGAGTCTGCGCGCTTTCACGAGCAGTCCTTCCTGCTGAGCCAGGAAAAAGCGACCTATTTCAGCAAGCGTGTCTACGAAACCACGGGCAGCGGCGACCCGATCCCCGCCTATGAGGGGCTGGTCACCTCGCTCGACTACGAGGTTGAGCTGGGCGTCATCATCGGCCGGGATTGCAAAAATGTAAGCCAGAGCGAGGCGCCCAACCATATTTTCGGATATACGGTCATCAACGATGTCTCCGCCCGCAATTTGCAGACCGATCACCACCAGTGGTATTTCGGCAAATCGCTCGATGGCTTTGCCCCCATGGGTCCGTGCATCGTCACTGCCGACGAGATCGCCTTCCCCCCTGCGCTTGCCATCCGCTCGACAGTCAACGGCGAGGTGCGCCAGAGCAGCAACACCGATCACCTACTCCATTCGATCGCCGAGATCATCGCCGAGCTGTCGCAGGGCATGACGCTGCGCGCGGGCACGATTATCGCCACCGGCACGCCCGCAGGCGTGGGTATGGGCTTTACGCCGCCAAAGTTTCTCAAAAAAGGCGACGTAGTTACCTGCGAGATTGAGGGCATCGGCCAGCTGACCAACACGGTCAAGTGAGCTGGAACATGAACGCCATGGATAAACCCAAGCAAATGATCGTCATGCGGCGCGATCTGAAAATGCGCAAGGGCAAGATCGCCGCGCAGGCCGGACACGCCTGTGTGACTGCTGTGCTCGCTGCGCTCGCACGGGAGGGGCGTCTGAACGAGGTGCGGGTAACAGGCGGCGAGATAACGCTTGCGCCGAGTGAAAAGCCCGCTACGCCGCTGAGCGAATGGTTTGCGCGCGGCGTTACCAAGGTGTGCCTGTATGTCGACTCCGAAGAGGCGCTGCTCGCGATCGACCGCCAGGCAAAAGAAGCAGGGTTGCTCTGCGCGCTGATTTGCGACAGCGGCATCACCGAGTTTCACGGCACGCCGACTTATACCTGTCTCGCTCTCGAACCTGCGCTGCCCGAAACGGTTGACCCCATCACCGGCTGCCTACCGCTGTTCTGACAGAGTATACACCGGCAC
Organism: uncultured Agathobaculum sp.; assembly: GCF_944380985.1. Taxonomy (GTDB): domain Bacteria; phylum Bacillota; class Clostridia; order Oscillospirales; family Butyricicoccaceae; genus Agathobaculum. Next base: position 26,925 of record NZ_CALWJJ010000009.1, read on the forward strand.
ACGCTCAATATAAAAAAGTGCATTGCGTTTTGCAATGCACTTTTTTACGTCCAGTGTGCTTTTATCAGTTCCGCTTGCGGCGGCCATAGCCCATGTCCTGCAACAGATTGCTTAGCAGGTGAAGACGCTCGGCAAGCATCTCGTCATCACGCGCAAGCGCGTCCGCAAACAGCCTAATGTCCTCGTCGATCATCGGGTTATCCGCGCATATCGAGACGGTCATCGCGTCGCCCTGTATGCCGATCCGGTCGATCATGGGATCGGCCTCGTCATACAGTTTTGGATAACGGTAAGCGTCCGCAAAGTAACCGCGTGTGCGGCAGATCAAAATCGCAAGATCGAGCACACGGTGCAGCGGCATCTCCTCGGATTGGCGCGACCATTTTTCGCCCGTGTATCGCCATACTTTTGCGGATATATCCACACGGCCGCGCTCGTTCCACTGCGCAAGACCGAGAGACAGCCCTTTTGCATCACTGTGATAGGCTGCGCGTCCGTCCACCTGCTCATAGTTCTCAACTGTGACGACGGGCTTATGTTTGAGCATCGTTGGGATTTTCATCTTTATCCTCTCCTTTATTTACTAAATTAGTGATTTAGTAAATGCAGTATAGCATATTATACAGCCCGTGCAAACCACTGGCCTTCTGGGGAACAAAAAAACGGCTGCAAAAGCAGCCGTTTTTGTTATTACTGCACCGCTTCCACGGTCTCGACGCCGTTTTCACGGTAGGTGTAGACGGTAAAGCTGCCGTAGCTCCAGATACCATCCTCGCCTGCGCCCATACAGCTAGGCGAATAGCTCTTCGACTGCGGCGCGCCAAGTGCGCTCTCCAGCGCGGCGGCCGAGCCGCCAATATAGCCCGAGGCCTGCGAAGCTGTCGGGGCTGCGGGCTCGGGCGTGGGGGCCGGCTCAGGCGCCGGGTCCGGTGTGGGCGCCGGGGCACTGGTCTGCGGCTTGGTGGCCGTGCTGCCCGTACCCGTCTGCGCGGACGATGCGCCGCCGCCTGTACCTGCCGGCGCGGACGATGTGTCACCGCCCGTCGTACTACTCTGCTGCGTCGTCTGCGAGATGGTCTGATTCGCATCCGCCTGGCTGCTATCCGTGCCCGGCTGCTCGGCTTCATCCTGCGCCGTCTCTCCGGCATCCTGTGCCGGCGTGGTCGTCTCGACCGTCTCGTTTGGCTCGGTGCCATCCTCTGCCGCAGCATTTTCGTTACCGCCGCAGGCGGCCAGGCTGCCGCACAACACAAGCGTAAGCAATAATGCAGTCCATTTTTTCATCTTGCTCATCCTCCTGTATCATTTGTTACTCTGGTTATTCGACGGAATTTGACTGCGTTTGGTTCCCGAGATCCGGGGGATAATGGATCAAGTTTGCAAGATTGCGCTCGACGATCTCGACGATCACCGTATCACCTGCCTGCACCTGTTCCAGCGGATAGGGCATCTGGCGCGTGATCGTTGCCTCGCGGAAATCCTCGGCCAGGAAAGGATAGAGCGCGTTGCCAAACGAATCGCGGCAGAGCAACAGCCGGCCGTTTGGCGCTGTGGGATTTACCGTCTCGATGAGGATGTCCTCCGCCGTGCGCGGTTCACGGACATGGGAAAAGCTCGTCTCATACTGCTGCTGCGACTCGCGCGCACTGCCCTTGGGATAGAGCATCTCATACAGGTCGCCGCGATGGGTCTGTGCCGTCGTATAGGCCGCCTGCGCAAATGCGGTATGCGGCAGCCCGAGCGTGTCCATCAAAAAATCGTGCGCAAGCGCCGCGCCACGGTTTGTCCAGTGTGAGTCTGTTCGCAAGTAGAGTACCTCGTCCTGTGCGGATAAAAAGGTAAACAAATCCGCATAGCGAACTTCGTATTCTGCAAGCAACGGCCGTAGTCTCTCATAATTGCCCTGTCCATCGCTTTGCAGGTAGCGTGCGGGCATGTGCGCCGGGTAGAGCGAATTTTTGTTTGGCGCGATCGTGAAGATAAACTGCGCGCCGCGCGAAATGCAGTATGCCTGCATGTCAGCCACAGTCTGCGCAATCTGCCGCAGTTCGGCGTCGGTCAGCGTGGCACGATTCTGGTAGTCGTCCAGTGTCTGGGCGTAGTACAGCCAGCCGTCCGTGCCGTAGATCACATCCTCAGCCGGCGAAGTTGCAAGCAATGTGGTCTGCAATACGGCATTTGCAGTCACCATCTCCTGCCGCAGCGCAAAGTGGTCGGCAATATAGTCGGTGACCTGCCCAAGCACCTCGGTATTCCAGCGGCCGTCCTCGGTTTTAAGCGTGGGCACGGGCGATAAGCGTTCGTTTGCCGCGGCCTCGGTCGGCGGCAAAAACAGCATGCCGGCCGACGGGATGATGCAAAGCAGCAAAAATGTCGCAGTGAAAATCCGGTATTTCATGGCAGCCTCCTCAGAAACGGAAGTAGATAAACGGGTTGAACGTGCCTGCCGACAGGTTGAACATGCAGAGTACGAGCAGCACCAGCGCTCCTGCAAACGTCACAGCCTCCCGTTTCGGCTCAAGCCGCTTTGCCAGCGGAAAACTGAGCGCAAGCGCGAGCAACAACGTTACCGCAAACGCGGGCGTAAACAGCGCGCATACGGTTGCCGTTCCCGTCCAGTCCAGACCAATGCCGGTGAACATCGCCGCAAACATCGCGCCTGCTTGCGAAAGCGTATCTGCTCGAAACAACGTAAAGCCCAGCACGACGATCAGCAGCGTATAAATCCGGCCAATCAATTTGCCCTTGAACCACCTCGACGGCAGCGCGCCACAATCCTCCAGCACAGAAAACAGCCCGTGCCACAGTCCCCAAAGCACAAAATTCCAACTTGCGCCGTGCCACAGGCCGGTAGCGAAGAACACAATAAAGCGATTGGTCCAGGTGCGGCCGCGCCCTCTTCGGTTGCCGCCAAGCGGGATATACAGATAATCGCGAAACCAGGTCGACAGCGAGATATGCCAGCGCCGCCAGAATTCCTTTATCGTGGTCGAGGCGTAGGGGTAGTTGAAGTTTTCAAGAAAGTGAAACCCGAACATATGCCCCATACCGATGGCCATATCGCTGTAACCGGAAAAGTCAAAGTAGATTTGCAGGCTGTAACAGATCGCCCCTGTCCATGCAGCAAACATGCCGATCTCCCCGGCGGGCAGGCCGAATACCGCATCCGCCATCTGCCCCATCGCGTTGGAAAGCAGCAACTTTTTGGACAGACCGCAGATAAACCGGCGCACACCGAGCGCAGTCTGATACGGGGTAGTGCACCGCGCGTCGATCTCTTTATCAATATCGTGGTATTTGACGATTGGGCCGGCAATCAGCTGCGGGAAAAACGAAATATACAGCAAAACCTTGATAAACGAGCGGGAAACAAGCGAGCGGTCGCGGTACACATCGACCACATAGGATAAACCCTGGAAAGTGAAAAACGAGATGCCGATCGGCAGCGAAATACCAGTTAACGGAAGCGACAGACCGAGCAGTCCATTTATCGTACCGATGGCAAAATCCGCATATTTATAAACCGCGAGCATACCGATGCCGCCCGCAACGGCAAGGCCGACGCCAAGCTTCGGAAATCTGCCTGCCACAAGCAGACCGCACAAGTAATTAAGCAGCACCGAAATCAGCAGCAACGGCAGATAAACGGCTTGTCCGAAAGCGTAAAAGATCAGGCTCGCCGCGAGCAGCAGCGCATTTTTCAGGCGCACATCGCGCGCCATACGTTCGAGCAAAAACACCGCCGGTAAAAACACAAACAAAAAAACAGCCGAACTGAAAACCATATTAAAAATCCCTTTTTCTCTTTATTATACCTGTTTTGCGTCTGCTTTAGCCGCCCGCATATAGTTTGCAATCGCAATGCCGCCGCTGACGAGCGCGAGCGACAGCAGGTTGCGCGGCGTCAGGATGTTCTCATCCAGCACGAGTGCGGAGAAGATTGCGCCAAACACTGGGATCAGGAACCCAAACAGGCTGACTCGGCCGACCGGAAACCTGCCGAGCAGTGCGGTCCAGACGGTAAACGCTGCCGCCGAGAGCACGATCATATAGCCGAGCAGCAGCACGCCCGGTAGTGTGACTGCACCAAGCCGTCCACCGCCTGCAATGCCGATGCCGCCCAGCAGCAGACCACCCAGCAACAATTGCCAGCCGGTCAGCAGCATGGGGTCGCGCCCTGGGGTGAATATGCGCGAGACCAACGCGCCCGCGCCTGCGGATGCCGCCGAGAGCAGTACCAGTCCATCTCCCATCGGGTGGAACCCGTCAAGGCCGTCCAGGCCAAGCGCCAACACGCCTGCAAAGCCGCACAGGCAGCCGAGCGCCTTGCGCCGGTCGAGCTTGTCATTTGGCAGGAATAGGTGTGCAAAGAGCAGTGCAAAGAAGGTTTGCGTACCCGAGAGCACCGCGCCCTTTGTGCCAGTCGTCGCAGACAGGCCAATATAATAGCATACATATTGTATCATGCTCTGAAACAGGCTGATCGACAGGATTGGCCGCCACTCGCTGCGCACCGGCAGAATGCGCCGCCCTTTCAGCCTGGCGACGATTAGCACCAGCACGCCCGCCAGCGCAAACCGCCAGCCTGCAAACAGCAGCTGCGAGAATGTGGCGTTGGCCGTGATTGCAAACAGCTCGTATCCCTTTTTAATACACGGCGCCGCGCTGCCCCAGAGCGCCGTGCACAGCACGGCCGGCATATATAGTTGACGCATCAGCGCTGGTTTTTGTTCCTGCATTTTGTTCCCTGCTTCCCATTTTTTGTCGCAACGCCAGTATACCATTTTGTTTTTCATGCCGCAACCGAGAGTTTTATTGGACACTTTACCTGCTATCCTATGTACAAAGAGAGGTGAGCGACATGATTTTCAGTTGTCAGACCAAGTGCTGCCATTTTCTATTTCAGGGCAGCGAGCGCACAACCGCCTGTCCGGACTGCGGCAAAAAAAACATCCGCCCAGCCACGTGGGAGGAGCGCGCCGCCTACTTCCGCCAGCGCACCGAAACCCTGGTGCACGAGCGCCGCTCCGGTTGAGCGCACAGTAAAAGACCTTCCGAAATCCGTTTCGGAAGGTCTTTTACATACCACTTTTGCTTGTCATTTGCTTTGGACTCCTTTGGACAGCCAACGCCGCCGTAATGTTATCACATTACTTGCCAGTGCGACGTGCCTTGCGGGACATCGTCTTGATGCGGCTTGCGCTCAGATCCAACGTGCGCGCAGCGACCAGGTCGCTGAAGAAACCCTTCATCATTATTTGTCACGCTCCTTTATGTGATATTGTAAGACCTCTTTCAGCCTTCAATAGTATCATACACGGAGCAACAATCAAAAACAAGCGGCAGCTTTTATAAATATTGCCTAATATATATCATTAAATTTTATATATAATCACAATAGTAATTTTCATTTTACACATATATTACCAAAATTTAATAGTAAAAATAACAAAACTCATTGATATTCCCTTGTCAACTTTTCGAACAAGGGCAGCGCGCGGCGGATGGTGTCGGTTGTGACGCAGTAGGAAATGCGCATATGGCCTGGCGCACCGAAATCCGTTCCGGGCACAAGCAGCAGATCATATTTTTTAGCGCGCTCGCAGAAGGCCCGGTCATCCGGCTCAAGCGTTTGCGGGAATAGATAGAACGCGCCCGCAGGCTTAACGCAGCGGTAGCCCATCGCGGTCAGGCCGTCATACAAAAGGTCGCGATTGGTCTTGTACACGGTCAGATCGCCAGTCATACCGGTGCAGCGCGCCACAACGCGCTGGAACAGGCTCGGCGCGCACACGTAGCCGAGCGCGCGGCCTGCGCCGCACACCGCAGCATACAGATCGGCGCTATCCGCCGCCCGCGGCGGTACGAGCACATAGCCGATACGCTCACCCGGCAGCGAAAGCGACTTGGAATACGAGTAGCAGACGATCGTATCGTCGTAGTATCCTGGCACAAACGGCGCTGCAACGCCGTCATAGACCAGCTCGCGGTAAGGCTCATCCGAGATCAGATAGATCGGGTGTCCGTACTGTGTTTCCTTAGCCCGCAGCAGCGCGGCCAGGCGGCAGATAGTCTGCTCGGTATACACCACCCCCGAGGGATTGTTGGGCGAGTTGATAACGACCGCCTTAGTGCGCTCGTTCAGACGCTGCTCAAGCGCGGCAAAGTCAATTTGGAACCCTTGCACATCGGGCGGCACAACCACCGCCTTTGCGCCAGCGCCACTCTCGATGAACATCAGGTACTCAGGGAAATACGGCGCAAGTACGGCGATCTCATCGCCCGGGCAGGCGATCGCCTTGAACACACAGGACAGCGCCGCCGCCGCGCCTGCGGTTAGATATAAGCTGTCGCCCGTGTAATCCATGCCGAAGCGGCGGTTGAGATCGTCCGCCAGCGCCTGCCGCACAGTCGTCAATCCCTGCGCAGCGGTATAGCCATGCAGCGCGACCGGGTCGCCTGCGGCCTCCTCCAAGATCGCCCGGCGTACTGCCTCGGGCGCGGGCACGCTCGGGTTGCCGATCGAAAAATCGAATACATTCTCTCTGCCGACCTCTGCGGCGCGCCGGCTGCCATATTCAAAAAGCTCGCGAATGCTCGAACGGTTGTTGCCGAGCGCCGCCATCTTCTGATTAATCATCAGCAAAACATCCCCTTTCTGCTGTGATTGATTATAACACAGCGCAAAAGGGGTTGACAAGACGTGCGGAACAGATGAATACTATGTGCGCTCAGGCATGAAAAAGGGAACGCGCCATGCGTTCCCCCGTATGTGCAACAGGGCGCTGACGGCCCGTACACTTTATGGTTCCAGCTTCATCTGCTTATCCGGCAGATCCTCGTCGGTCAGCAGCGCGCCGATCGACGGGATGCTGCGGCAGCGGTATCGTCCATCGTCGGACAGCTGTGCATCTTCTATGCGGCAGGCGCGTGTAATCGTGTGCTTACCGCGCAGTACCATGGCCTGCACGCCCTGTGTCGCGCGGCTGGCCTTGATGTCCAGCATGTTCGCGCGGAAGGTCAGCGCACGGTTAGCCGTCGAGAACATGGTGATCTCGGTCTGCTCGTCCACCGGATGGAAGAACGCGATCGCGGGCGATTTGCCTGAGTACGCACCCGTCAAACGGCGACGGTTGGACTTGGTGGCAAAGGATTCGAGTGAAAACCGCGCTGCCTTACCGTTTTCGAACACAATAACCATATTGCCTTTGTAGTCGCCGGGCAGCAGCGCATAGACCGGCGTCTCCCCTTCATCCATGCCGAGCTTGGAGGCCAGATAATCGCCCAGCACTGATGCCTTGCAGTCGTCAAAATCGTAAAGGTGCGCCTTGTACGCCTGCTGCATGTTGGTAAAGAAGATGATCTCGGCCTTATTTGTCGTCTCGGCCTGCCAGAATACCTCGTCTCCTTCCTTAAGCTTGTGCTCCTGCGACATACGCCAGGACTGCGGTGTGATCTTTTTAAAATACCCCTCGCGCGTCAGGAACAATAGCACCTGATAATCCTCGATGTGATCTTCCTCGTCAAAGGTGGGCACAGCCTGGGCGGTCACCAGACGGGTGCGGCGTGCGGCGGGGTATTTTTTGATGACCTGCTCAAGCTCCTTAACAATGATGTTCCGAATCTTGGCCTTGGATTTGACGATCTCCTCGAGTTTTGCGATCTCCTGCTCCAGTTCAGCGGTCTCCTGCGTGCGCTTTAAGATGTACTCCTTATTGATATTGCGCAGGCGAATGTCCGCAATGAACTCGGCTTGGATCTGGTCGATACCAAAGCCGATCATCAGGTTGGGAATGACCTCGGCGTCCTCCTCTGTCTCGCGGATGATTTGGATCGCCTTGTCAATGTCGAGCAAAATTTTTTGCAGGCCGTGCAACAAATGCAGCTTGTCCTTTTTCTTGCCGAGATCGAAGAACACGCGGCGGCGCACGCACTCGGTGCGCCAGGCGGTCCACTCATCGAGCAGCTCGCCCACGCCGAGCACGCGCGGCATGCCGCCGATCAGCACATTGAAATTGCACGAAAAGCTGTCCATTAGCGGGGTTAGCTTCATGAGCTTTGCCATCAGTTTGTCCGGGTCGGCGCCGCGCTTGAGGTCGATCGCGATCTTGAGGCCGGACAGATCGGTCTCATCGCGCACGTCGGCTATCTCGCGCACCTTGCCGGACTTTACAAGCTCTGCGATCTTGTCGATAATTGCCTCGATCGTCGTGGTATACGGAATCTCGGTAACTTCGATGAGGTTTTCCTTTTTGTCATATGACCACTTAGCGCGCACTTTAAACGAGCCGCGACCGGTCTCATAGATCGCACGCATCTCGTCCTCGTCATAAATCAGCTCGCCGCCGGTCGAAAAGTCGGGCGCGGGCAGGGTTGAGAGCAGGTCATGCGCCGGGTTTTTGATATACTCGATCGTCGTGCGGCACACTTCGCCAAGGTTAAAGCCGCAGAAATTGGACGCCATACCGACCGCAATGCCAGTATTTGCCGACACGAGAATGTTCGGAAAGGTGGTCGGCAACAGCACGGGTTCTTTCATTGTGCCGTCATAATTGTCCATAAAGTCAACTGCGTCCGTGTCGATGTCGCGGAACAGCTCGGCGCAGAACGCATCCAGCTTGGCCTCGGTGTATCGCGGCGCGGCATATGCCATGTCGCGCGAATACACTTTGCCAAAGTTGCCCTTAGAATCAACAAACGGTGTCAGCAGCGCCTCATTGCCGCGTGTCAGGCGCACCATGGTCTCGTATATAGCCGCATCGCCGTGCGGATTGAGCTTCATGGTCGAGCCTACGATGTTTGCCGATTTGGTGCGGTTTCCGTTTAGCAGGCCCATCTTATACATAGTATACAGCAGTTTACGGTGCGAAGGCTTAAAGCCGTCAATCTCCGGAATTGCGCGCGAAACGATAACGCTCATCGCATAGGGCATATAGTTTTCGCGCAGCGTATCGGTGATGCGCTGATCGACCGAGGGATGCTCCTTATACTGTTTAATCTCGGTTTTTTTCGCCATTCTGTTCCTCCGTCAGTATGGATTTTCGCGCGCCGCCCAGCAAATAGCCAAACGGCAGCCAGGACAGCATGAAGGCAGTTAGCAGACCGCCGAAAACTGCCATCAAGTAGCTTTGCCACATCCTTAGATAGATGACCGGCCTCTGCCGCGCTGCCCATTCGCTCCACAGCCGTAACACCAGCGGGTGCGACAGATAAAGCCCAAAGGACAGCCGGCTGACCATATAAATCGGGCGCGGTGTCTTACGCACCAGGCCGAAAAGCATCCACAGCAGCAGCCAGGACGCAAACACATATAACGTCAGATCGGGCCGGAGCGAAAGGGAGCGGAGCGCAGGGAAACGTTTTGCTGTCAGCAGCACGAGCGCCGCGCTCACGCCCCACAGCGCGATGATGGCGACAACGCTTCCGCGTCCGATTGTGCTCTGCGCAGGCCGTCTGCCCAGCCACAGCCCGCCTACATAGAAGATAAGCCACGGCGCAAACCACAGCACCATGGGCACCGGAAACGCAGGCAACCGGATGCTGCCAAGCGCCTGCAAGCACAGCACGCTTTGCAAAACCAGGCTGACCGCGCCCGCACCGCACAGCGACGCCACAGGAAACCGCTTGACCGCACGCTGCAACAACAGGCTGATAAGCACAAACTGCAACAAAACAAACACATAATACAAATGCATGTATGCGTTGCCAGTTAGCAGGTCGCGCAGCGGATGTGCATGCGGCCTGCGAAAAGCGGCGTCTACCAGCAGGTAGAGCGCCGACCAGACCAGGTATGCCGGCAGCACGCGCCACAGCCGCCGGCGGCAGACTGTGAGCCAATCCTCGTCCGCGCGCGCGCCCGCCGCGTGCCCGAAGCCGGACAGCATCAAAAACAACGGCACGGAAAAGCGCGCAAGCTGATTGATGGAAAGCGCGATACGCCCCTGCGCTCCCGCCGTAACATGAATCATGACGACCGCCATAGCCGCAGCGGCGCGCAGCCCATCCATCTGCGCATATCGTTTTATCCCCATCCTCCGCGCACCGGTCAGGAAATATCCGCCAGCTCGAGGTACTGCGCCCCGTTTTCCGCAATATACTCCTTGCGGCCAGACAGGTTGTCTCCCAAAAGCAAATCAAACATCTCGCTCGTCTCCTTGGCCTCGTCCGGCGTGATGCGAATGAGGCGCCGGGTCTCAGGGTTCATTGTGGTCTGCCACATCATGTCGGCCTCATTCTCGCCCAGCCCCTTGGATCGCTGAATGAGCACCTTCTTGCCCTCCAGCCGCTTGAGAATAGCCGCCTTTTCACCCTCATCAAACGCAAAATAGCTTTTATCCTTATGGGTGATCTCGTAGAGCGGCGACTCTGCGATATATACATAGCCCTGCTCGATGAGCGTCGGCACCAAACGGTACAGCATGGTCAGGATCAGCGTGCGGATCTGAAAGCCGTCCACATCGGCATCTGTGCAAATGATGATGCGGTGCCAGCGCAGCGCCTCAAGATCGAACGCACTGAGATCTTTTGCCGCCTTGCCGCGCACTTCGACGCCGCAGCCAAGCACTTTCAAAAGGTCGGTAATGATGTCGTTTTTAAAGATTTTGTCATAATCTGCCTTAAGGCAGTTTAATATCTTGCCGCGCACGGGCATGATGGCTTGAAACTCGCTGTCACGCCCCTGCTTGACCGAGCCGAGCGCCGAGTCGCCTTCCACGATATACAGCTCGCGCCGGGAAACATCCTTGGTGCGGCAGTCGACAAACTTCTGCACTCGGCTCATCAGGTCGATGTTGCCGGACAGCTTCTTCTTGATGTTAAGGCGCGCCTTTTCAGCCTGTTCGCGGCTACGCTTATTGATCAGGATCTGTTCGGCGATCCGGTCGGCCTCAACTTTGTTTTCAATAAAGTATATTTCAAGCCCCTGCTTGAGAAAATCGGTCATCGCCTCCTGAATAAATTTGTTGGTAATGGCCTTTTTGGTCTGGTTCTCGTAAGAGGTCTGGGTAGAAAAGCAGTTGGTCACCAGCACCAGGCTGTCCATCACGTCCTGAAATGTGACCTTACTTTCATTCTTGGTGTATTTGCCCGCCTGTTTAAGATAAGCGTCTATCGCCGAGACGAACGCCGAGCGCACCGCTTTGTCCGGCGCGCCGCCGTGCTCAAGCCATGATGAGTTATGGTAATACTCAATCCTGGACGCCGCCGGGGAAAAGCAAAACGCGCACGACAGCTTGACCTTGTATTCCGGCTTATCCGCGCGGTCGCGGCCGCGCCGCTCGCTCTCGAGAAACTGTACCCCGGTTAGCGGGTTTTCCCCTGCAAGCTCGGCCACATAGTCGACAATACCGTTCTGATACAAAAACTCGGTGGTTTCAAACCTGCCACCCGATTGGTTTCTGAGCACGAACTTGATGTGGCTATTAACCACTGCCTGCCGCTTGAGCGTGTCCAAATAATAGTCCACCGGGATATTGATATCGGTAAACACCGCAAGGTCAGGCTTCCAGCGGATAGTGGTGCCGGTCTTTTGGGAAGCAGCGGGCTTTTTGACAAACCCCTCTTTGGTTCCAGTCTTATTCTCGCCCTTTTCAAAGTGCAGGCTGTATTCAAACCCGTCGCGTACGATGGTCACATCCATGTATTCTGAAGAGTACTGGGTCGCGCAGGTGCCGAGGCCGTTAAGACCCAGCGAAAACTCATAGTTTTCGCCTGTGTCGTTTTTATATTTGCCGCCCGCATACAGCTCGCAGAACACCAGCTCCCAGTTAAAGCGTTTCTCATTTTCGTTCCACTCGACCGGAATGCCGCGCCCGTGGTCTGCCACCTCAATCGAGCCGTCCTCGTATCTGGTGGTGACGATCTCGGTGCCATAGCCCTCACGCGCCTCATCGATCGAGTTGGACAGGATCTCAAACACCGCATGCTCGCAGCCCTCAAGCCCGTCCGAGCCGAAAATAACGCCCGGACGCTTGCGCACACGGTCCGCGCCCTTAAGCGAAGAAATACTCTCGTTGCCGTATGACGGTTTTGCCTTGCTCATATGTTATTCAAACTCCTATCACAACAGCTTACTTAAATTCCATAACTAATATATTATACGCTGTATTTTTTATTTTTTCAATCTTTTCCTGCACTTTTATCCACTGCCAGCATCTTTCCGCACGATAGTGTGCGCAAAAAAGCGCGCCATGCTTTTGCACAGTGCGCCTTTATCTGATGGGCGGTATCGCCTCTTGCTGTTGGACTGTCCGGGAGCCTGTGCGGTATTCCGTCCCACAGGGCCGAACAGATTTTTTATGTCTTCCCATGAAGAAGAATATATGAAAAAGGGTAGTTCCCTTGCTCTGCTTACATCATACACAGACAATATGTCAAAAGTTTGGAGAGTTTTTGAAAGAAATGTAAACACTATCCTGAGCGCCCCCGGCATGCGTTCCGCCGCCGTACTCTCATCCGGCAGCGTCAGAAAATAAAAACAGAGCAGATGAAAACATCTGCTCTGTTTGAATCTCAATCTCAGCGGAATCTTTTTTTCTTGGCGCGCGCAGCCTCAGACTTCTTGCGACGCTTGACGCTCGGGCTCTCATAATGCTCACGCTTGCGGAGCTCGGAAAGCGTACCCGCCTTGGCGCACGAACGCTTAAAACGGCGCAGCGCGCTGTCAATAGACTCATTTTCCTTGATGCGGATCTCCGACACAGTTTTCCCTCCCTCCGCGCGTTCTCCTATGGAAGAACGCTTTGCACGGTTTTTTTCTGCCGCAGCTTAAAAAAACCGTAAAATTATTATATCTGTTTTTGCCGCCTGTGTCAACAGCAAAGTTAGGCGTCCTATACGTGGAAAAGAGATCCTCCTTTGAAAACAATTAACGAACGACCAGATTGACAATCTTGCCCGGCACAACGATCTGCTTAACCATCTGCTTGCCCTCGATTGCGTGCTGCACCTTTTCTTCAGCAAGCGCAGCGTCGATCACCGTCTGTTTATCGCAGTCCGTCGGCAGCTTGATCGTACCTTTGAGCTTGCCGTTGACCTGCACTGCGATCTCGACCGTATCCTCAAGCGTCTTTGCCTCGTCATACTGCGGCCACGGTGCGATTGAAAGCAGCCCCTCGCCGCCCATCTGCTGCCACAATTCCTCGGTGATATGCGGCGCAAAGGGGTTTAGCAGAGTCAGCATCGTCATATACTCGGCACGGTTTACACCCTTATCGTAAAACTCATTGAGCATGGTCATGAGCGCCGCGATCGCGGTGTTGGCCTTGAGGTTATCTGCATCCTCACCGACCTTTTTGATTGTGCGGTGCATGAGTACCTCGTGCTCTTTGGAGTATGTCTCGCCGTCCTGCACCTTTTCAGCAAGCGACCACACACGCTCGAGAAAGCGGCGGCAACCCTTAATCGATTTGGGGCTCCACGGCGCAGCTTTCTCAAAATCGCCGATGAACATCTCATAAAGGCGCATGGTGTCTGCACCATAGGTGTCGATGATCTCGTCCGGATTGACAACGTTACCGCGGCTTTTGGACATCTTCTCGCCATTTTCGCCCAGAATCATACCATGGCTGGTGCGCTTGGCATACGGCTCCTTGGTCGGCACTACGCCGATGTCATACAGGAACTTGTGCCAAAAACGGCTGTACAGCAGATGAAGCGTGGTGTGCTCCATACCGCCGTTATACCAGTCGACCGGCGACCAGTACGCAAGCGCCTCCTTGGAGGCGAGCGCCTTATCATTATGCGGATCCATGTAGCGAAGGAAGTACCAGGACGAGCCGGCCCACTGGGGCATAGTATCGGTCTCGCGCCGGGCCGGGCCGCCGCAGTGCGGACAGATCGTATTGACCCAGCCGGTCATGTGCGCGAGCGGAGATTCGCCGTTGTCGGTCGGCTCGTAGCTGGAAACATCGGGCAGCTTGAGCGGCAGCTGATCTTCCGGCACTGCGACAAAGCCGCACTTATCACAGTGGACGATCGGGATAGGCTCGCCCCAGTAGCGCTGGCGTGAGAACACCCAGTCGCGCAGCTTATACTGCACTTTGGCGCGGCCAATGCCTTTTTCCTCCAGATACGCGATCATGGCCGGGATGGCGTCCTTTACCGTCTTACCGTTGAGGAAATCCGAGTTGACCAGCGTGCCGGTCTCATCCTTAGCGGTAAACGCCGCCTTTTGCACATCCTCGCCGCCCGAGACGACCTCGATGATCTCGCAGCCGAATTTCTTGGCAAACGCCCAGTCGCGGTCATCGTGCGCCGGAACGGCCATGATCGCGCCCGTGCCGTAACCCATCAGCACATAGTCGGATACGAAGATCGGGATCTCGCGGCCGTTTACCGGGTTGATAGCGGCCACGCCGTCCAGCTTGACGCCGGTTTTGTCCTTATTGAGCTCGGTGCGCTCAAAGTCGGATTTACGTGCTGCCTCTTCACGGTAGGCGCGCACCGCATCGATGTTCTTGAGCCGCGCCGCCCATGTTTCGACCGCCGGGTGCTCGGGCGAGATGACCATGTAGCTGGCGCCGAACAGCGTGTCCGGACGAGTGGTATACACGGTCAGCGTGTCGCCCTCGGTGGTTTTAAAATCGACTTCCGCGCCGGTCGAGCGGCCAATCCAGTTCTTCTGCTGCACCTTAACGCGCTCGATGTAGTCGACCTCGTCCAGATCATCGATCAAACGCTGCGCATACTTGGTGATGGCGAGCATCCACTGGCTCTTGGTTTTGTGCACGACCTCGCTGCCGCAGCGCTCACACACGCCGTTTACAACTTCCTCATTTGCCAGCACGCATTTGCATGAAGTGCACCAGTTGACGCTCATCTCCTTTTTATACGCCAAACCCTTCTGGAAGAGCTGGAGGAAGATCCACTGCGTCCACTTATAATAGGCGGGGTCGGTGGTATTGATCTCGCGCGACCAGTCAAACGACAGGCCAAGCGCTTTGAGCTGACCCTTGAAACGCGCGATATTCCGCTTTGTCACCTCAGCCGGATGGACATGGTTTTTGATAGCGTAGTTTTCGGTGGGCAGGCCAAACGCATCCCATCCCATCGGGTAGAGCACGTTGTAGCCCTGCATGCGCTTTTTGCGCGCGACGATGTCGAGCGCAGTGTAGGAGCGTGGGTGGCCGACATGCAAACCCTGACCGGAGGGATAGGGAAACTCGACAAGCGCATAAAATTTCTGTTTTTGGCTGCCGTTTTCGGCCTCAAAACAGCGTTTTTCATCCCATATTTCCTGCCATTTTTTCTCCACTTGCTTGTGATCGTACTTCAACGGATTCTTCCCCCTAAAACGAACGGAGCATAAACCGGCAACGGCCAGCCGCAGCCGCCGTCGCCTGTTCCTCATCTTCATTCTTGATTTTTACACGGTTACAGCAGAAAACGGAAAATGGAAAATCACGCTTTTTCCGCAACCATATTTTCCATTCTCCATTTTCCATGCGCGATTATTCCTCGATGCCCAGCTCTGCCAGCGCAACGGGCGTACCGTCTTTCCACAGGTTTTCCAAGTTGTAGAATTGGCGCGCCTCGGGCATGAACACATGCAGCACCACGCAGCCGTAGTCCAATAGCATCCACTGCGCGGACTCATATCCCTCGGTGTGATGCACTAACGTTTCATGATCATATTTCATCCGCCACTCAACATTATCGGCCAGCGACTTGACCTGGGTGGTCGAGGATGCCGAGCAGATAACAAAGTATTCCGTCAGCTCGGTCAGACGTTCGACCTGCAAAACCTGAATATCAAGGCCTTTCTTTTCTATCAGCGCCTCACAGATCGCCTTTACTGTCTCTTTTGCAGTCAAATTCACAAACTCCTTTTTCGCATCCTTTATGCTTCCGGATCGATCAATCCAGGCGAATCCCCGCCGCCGGTTGTGCCGCCGCCGGGCTCGCTGCCTGTCGTGCCACCACCGGTAGTACCGCCGCCAGTCGTACCACCGTCGGTTTCGCCCCCTGTCGCACCACCAGTCGTACCGCCGCCAGTTTCGCCGCCGGTTGTGCCGCCGCCAGTTTCGCCGCCGGTTGTGCCGCCGCCAGTTTCGCCGCCGCCAGTTTCGCCATCGCCGGTTGTGCCGCCGCCGGTTTCGCCGCCGTCAGTCGTACCGCCGCCGGTTTCACCCCCTGTCGTACCGCCGGTCGACTCACCGCCAGATGGCTCCTCATAGCCGCTCTCTGGCTCAGTATAATCCTCGCCAGTATCGCCCCAAATATAATTGTTATCCGGGTCGGGGCTGTAATCGACGCTGCCCGAATAGCTCTCCGGCCCACTGACCATATCGAGCGTTTCGATCTCCTCCTCATAGGGGTTAAAATACCGGTTGACGAGATCAAGCGTATCCTGGTAGTAGGGAAAGAAAAACGAATATGCAGTTGATGTGCCGGCCGTGCTCATTGCGCCATAGCCGGGTAGAGTGAAAAAGCGGATGTTATTATTGTCGATCTGCAGCGCCTGCATGCCCATCCAAAGCAATTCACCCGCGGTCAGATCGGTTTTCACATTATCGAACACCGCCTCCGCAATCGAGGGAATCCGTGTGATATTAGACAGCCTTAGCACCTGTCGCGCCAGCTCCTTGAGAAACGCCTGCTGATTTTCCACACGGCCCTCATCGCCGTTTTCATACTGCACCGAGTAATCATTATTGTGGCGCCAGCGCAGGAACTCGACCACCTCATCGCCGCTCAGATTCTGCATGCCGGCGTCCAGGTCGATATGCAGATTCTGCGAGGGGTCGTCATACTGCATGCGAAAAGGAACCTCATAATCCACGCCGCCGATCGCGTCGACGATCGCCGCAATGCCATCAAAATTGACAATTACATATTTATCCGGCCGGAAGCCCATCAAACGCTCGATCTCACGCTTGGTTTGATCGATACCGCCGATCGCATAGGCCGCATTGATCTTGCGGCTCGCACCGCTGGCCGAGTTATTGCACATGGTATCGCGTGGGATGTTCATCACGTTTACCGTTTTCTGTCTGGTATCCATTGTGACGACCATGAGCGCGTCCGTGCGTGTCTCATCCTCATCGACCGCGCCGACGACAAAGGTGAACACATCGTCAATGCGCGTGCCAGAATTGAGCAGCCTGTCCACATTGATCCTGTCGCCGTTCTCCCTGTCCTGAATCGTGGGGTCGTTCATCTGTGGCGGACGGATCAGAATCGCCGCCGCTGCCGCTACACCGGCCAACAGCGCCAGCATAATCACCGACACAATGATGATCCGCCTGCGCTTTTGCGGTTTGGTCAGCTTCTTTTTAACCCGCTTGCCCTGCTTTCCGGCGGGCTTGGGGGCGGTCGGTCCGCCCTGCGCCGCCGCGGGGTCATGGTACGCCGGCGCTTTACTATTCTGTTTTGCGCGGCTTTTGCTTTGTCTATGTCCGCCGCTGCCTCCAAAAAGTTTCAAACGGTCTCCGCCTCCAGTGTTTATTTATCGCGCCAGCGCACACCGTGCCAAACCATATCGTTATATGCGGCTATGGTGTCGCTGTGAATCAGCTTTGCACGCATGACCAGCTCGGTCAGCGTCTGGTCGTAACAATAGAGCAGGGCACGGTCGATGTCCTGCCTTGCCAGCTCGCGCGCCTTTTCCACACCGGGAAAATCGCGTGTCTCTTCGATGTAATCCGCCAGGTAAAGGATCTTGTCGAGCACGGTCATACTGTGCTTGCCAGTAGTGTGGCAGGCGATCGCCGCGCATACATCCTCCGGCATGCCATATTCTGCCCGTGCGATTGCCGCTGCGGTTTTGCCGTGCAGCATTTTAGGCTCACTTTTTTCAACGGTACACGGTATTATACCGTATTTTTCACATAAATTCAACTGCTCCTGCGGAGAAAGGTGCTTGGTTATGTCATGCAACATGGCGGCTGCCGCAGCTTTTTCCGGATCTCCGCCATATTTTTCGGCCAGCCATTTTGCCGCCCGCTCCACGCCCAGCGAATGTTCGTATCGGTATCCGCGCAGTCTGGACAGGATACTCTTTCGCATTTCATCATTACACAGCATTGCTTTGACCGCCTTTCTTTATATCGACTCGGGGTTTATGAACAACCGTACAAGTGATTGCGCTCGATATAATCCGCGACCGCAGCGCAGGTATAGCGGCGCAACGCACCGCCGCGGCGCAGTTCGGTCGATGAAATGGTCAGGCTATCCCCTCGGACCAGCTCGATCCTGGCCCGCATATTTTGTCGCAACTGCTCTGCCTTGCGCTCGAGCAGCGTCCAGTCCTCGTTATCGCGCGCGCATACGGTAAGTGTACACAGCTGTGCGACCTCCTCCGCCGCATACCACATCTCGTTAAAGCAGAGCAACATATCCGTGCCCATGATGAGGAACAGATTGTCCTCTCCGCGCGCATGCAGTGCGCGTAGCGTATCGACTGTGTAGCTCGCGCCGCCACGGTCGATCTCGATCCTGTCAAGCTGCGCCCACGGAATGCCGCAGATCATCAGGCGCACCATCTCGCAGCGGTCGTCCGCCGTAGCAGTATCCGCAGGCAGCGTCTTGTGCGGCGGAATATTGGTGGGAATAAACAGCACCTTGTCAAGCCCCAGCGCGGCCTTTGCCAGCTGGGCGGCATGCAGATGCCCCAGATGCGGCGGGTTGAACGTGCCGCCAAGCACGCCCGTCTTCATTTGACAAGCGCGATTTTGCGCTTATCCGGCTCGCGCGCCTGGCGGTACAGAACAAATTTGAATCCGATGCACTGCACTGCATCCGCGCCCGTGGCCTCGCACAGCGCTTCGGCCGCCGTGCGTGGGGTAAGCATGGCGCTCTCAAGCACCTTGCCCTTGACCAGCTCATGCGCCTCGAGCAGCTGGTCGAGCTGGCGCTCGACCGCAGCTGTCACCCCTTCCTTGCCAATGATCAGTGTGTCGGGAAGCGGGTTTGCAAGCGCGCGCAGCTGGGCGCGCTGTTTGGTCGTCAACATATGATTACCGTCTCCTTATTAAAGTGTTGCTGGATGAAGCGGGCCGCGTCAAGACCTATGCGGCCTCACAACCGTTTTGCCAACTCGTTTCTCAGCTTTTGCAGCGCCTGCCCGCGGTGCGAGATCTGATTTTTGACCGCGCGCGGCAGCTCACCGAACGTGCAGCCGTGCGCGGGTACATAGAAGAGCGGGTCGTAGCCAAATCCACCCGTGCCCTGGCTCTCACGGAGCAGCTCGCCCTCACATTCACCGTGCACGGCGATCGTCTCACCACCCGGCAGCACGCAAGCGATCGCACAAACAAACCGACAGGCGCGCTCGTCCTTATCCTGCATATTCTTCAGCAAGAACGCATTGCGATCACTGTCGTCTCCCGCGCAGTAGCGCGCAGAGTAGACGCCCGGCGCGCCGCCCAGCGCGTCAACGCACAGCCCGCTGTCGTCCGCAATGGCGGGCAGGCCGGTAAAGTCCGCTGCGCTTTTGGCCTTGATCAGCGCGTTTTCCGCAAAGGTCGCGCCAGTCTCTTCCGGCTCGGGCGCGTCCTCCGGCAGCGGAACGACATCTATACCCAGTCCACTTAAAATAGCTGCCATTTCGGCCATTTTCTTCTTATTATGGGAAGCGAGAACAAACCGCATCACAGGCTCGCCCCCATCACTTTGCTCTGCGCCTTGCATAGACGCGCGCAGCCGCGCTTTCCAAGGCTAAGCAGCTTTTTCAGCTCGGCATCCGAAAACGCACGCCCCTCGCCCGTGCCCTGCACCTCGACAAATTGTCCCGCCGAGGTCATAACAACATTGCAGTCGACGATCGCGCGGCTGTCCTCGGCGTAGTTCAAATCGAGGACGGCCTCGTCCTTAAAAATGCCGACCGACACCGCCGCAACCTGCGCCGAAAGGGGCATCTTTTCGATCACGCCCTTATCCAGCAGATTTTTGCACGCAAGCCACAGTGCGACAAACCCGCCCGTGATGGACGCGCAGCGCGTGCCTCCGTCCGCCTGGATGACGTCGCAGTCGACCGTGATCTGACGCTCGCCGAGCGCTGCGCGGTCGACTACTGCGCGCAGCGCTCGTCCGATCAGCCGCTGGATCTCGCTCGAGCGGCCGTCGAGCTTCAGGCTTTTGATGTCGCGCGCTTTACGCGTGTGGGTGGCGCGAGGCAGCATAGCATATTCAGCTGTCACCCAGCCAAGGCCCTGACCCTCGAGAAAGGGCGGCACCTTTTCTTCAACCGAAGCGGTGCAAATCACCCGGGTGCCGCCCATTTCGATGAGCACCGAACCCTCGGCGTGCATGGTGTAATCCGGTATGATCTTCACCGGGCGCATCGCGCCGGGTGCTCTTCCGTCCGGTCTTGCTATCATTCTTCTCCTCCTTCGGGCGGCAGCAACGCCTCAAGAAAGGCTGCGCGGTCAAAATCAACCAGATCGTCGATACCTTCGCCCACGCCAACCAGCTTGACCGGTACGCCAAGGCCTGCCGAAATCGCAATTACAATGCCGCCCTTGGCAGTGCCGTCGAGCTTGGTCAGGATAATGCCGGTGAGCGAGGCGGCCTTGTTAAATTCCTCCGCCTGGTGCACGGCGTTCTGACCGGTGGTCGCGTCCAGCACGAGCAGTGTCTCACGCGAAGCGTCCGGCAGCTCGCGGACGATAACGCGGTCGATCTTGGCCAACTCGTTCATCAGGTTTGCCTTATTGTGCAGACGGCCCGCGGTGTCAACGATGATAACGTCGCTCCCGCGCGCCTTTGCCGCGGCGATCGAGTCGAACACAACAGCCGCCGGGTCAGCGCCCTCGCCATGGCGAACGATGTCCGCCCCCGCGCGCTTTGCCCAGATCTCAAGTTGATCGGCCGCCGCCGCGCGGAAGGTATCCGCCGCACTCAGCATGACCTTTTTCCCCTCGTTTACATAGCGCGCGGCCAACTTACCGATCGACGTGGTCTTGCCCACGCCGTTGACGCCGATCACCAGAATGACCGCCGGCTTTCCCGATACGTCCAGCGGCTGGTTATCCAGCATGTGATCGGTCAGCACCTCGCGCAGCAGATCTCGCAGCGCGGGCGCGGTGGTGATTTTTTGCAGCTTGGCGCGCTTTTCGACCTCGGAGACGATCTTCATCGAGGTCTCTGCGCCCACATCGGAGAGAATGAGCGCCTCTTCAAGCTCTTCGAGCAAGTCCGCGTCAATCTTGACGAACGCCGCAAACACGTTATCGAGCGAGCGGTTTACCGCGTCGCTGGTCTTTTGCAGACCCTGTTTGATCTTGTCGAATAATCCCATATTAACTCCTAATACGCCGCGCCGCAGCGCGGGGGTTGATGCCTATGTGCCGCCAGACGCTTTTACCGAATGGCGTTTGCCAGCTGTTTTTCCGCCTCGGCCAGATTCAGCATGAGCATTTTGGATACGCCCTGCTCCTGCATGGTAACGCCGTAGAGCATGTCAGCCTCTTCCATTGTGCCGCGGCGGTGTGTGATGACGATGAACTGGGTTGAATCGGTCAGTCGGCGGATGTAATGCGCAAAGCGCGAGACATTTACGTCGTCAAGCGCAGCCTCGATCTCATCAAGCACGCAGAACGGCGTCGGCCGCAGCTTGAGGATCGCAAAATACAGCGCGATCGCAACGAATGCCTTTTCGCCACCCGAGAGCAGCGTCAGCGTCTTGACCGACTTGCCCGGCGGCGAAACGCGGATGTCGATGCCGCAGTTTAAGATGTCCGAAGTGTCGGCAAGCGAAAGCTCGGCATGGCCACCGCCGAATATCTCGCGGAATGTCTGCCCAAAATAGGCGTTTAACTTGGCAAAGGCCGAGGCAAAGATCTCTTTCATATTGACCGTCAGCTGTTCAATCACCTTGTAAAGCTCATGCTGCGCTTTTTCAAGGTCATCCTTTTGCTCGCCCATGAAAGTATACCGCTCGAGCACCTGCTGGTATTCCTCCACCGCATCCAGATTGACATTGCCGAGCGCGCGCATTCTGGTGCGCAGGTTTTGTACCTGTTCCTTTGCGGCGGGTACATCGCCCAGCGGTTTGGCGACCTCTAACGCGGGCGTCGGCGTCAATTCATAGTTTTCCCACATTTTATCCAGTATCTGCGCTTCTTCATTTTTTAGTTGAACCGCCCGGTTATCAAGGCGCGCAGCCTCGCGTTCAAGGTTTAGTATCTCGTCGTTTTTGTCCTGCGCCTCGCGATCGATCCGAGCGCGCTCGCCCTCAACCCGCTCACGCTGGCCGATTGCGGACGCAATCTGCGCACCGATCTGCTCAATGACCGCACCGGTGTGCTCACGGGAGGATTCAGCAAGCAAAAGCTCGTGTGTCAGACGGTCAATCTCGGCTTCAAAGCCCGCGATGGTCTCTGCGGCGCCGGATACACCCGTGTCAAGCTCCGCCTTGAGCCGCTCGAGATCCTCGAGCGTGCGCGCTTCGCTGGCTGCCTCCGAGCGGTTCTGCGCGATCTCGGTCTGGAGCGAGGTGGTGCGCGCCGCGCCTTCCTCTGCCTCGCCGGCCAGCCGATCAATCGCCGCGCGGCAGGCTGCGACCTGCTCTTCCGCCTCGTCATACGCCTGCCGCGCCTCTTTTTCGCGGCTTTCACACTGGGCGATAGTATCCTGATATTTGCGCCGCGCCAGCGAAAGGTTATCCCGCTCGAGCACCAGCCCGTCGTATTGCATCTGCACGCTCTCAAGCAGCGCGCCGTGCTGCGCAGCCGATGCTCGCAGCCCAGCTTCGGATTGCTCGGCGCGGCGGCGCTCGGCCTCGATCGCCTTCAGGTCATAATCGAGCGCGGCGAATTCTTCCCGCGCCGCGAAAAGCGCCTGCTCAACCGACGTTTTTTTCTCCTCCAGCGTTTTTACCTGTTCCTGCGCCTCGCGCAGCTTGCCTGCGCGCGCCAGCGCGCCCGTGCCGCGCGACGCCGAGCCGCCGGTCATCGCGCCGCCAGCTTGCAGAATCTGCCCGTCAAGCGTCACAATACGAAAGCGGTTGCCGGAAGCCTTGGCAAGCGCGAGCGCCGCATCCATATGCTCACAAACGACTGTGCGCGCGAGTAGATTCTGCACGATAGCCGTATAACACCCGTCAAATTTAACCAGCTGGTCGGCTGTGCCAAAGCAGCCCGGATGGCTTTCCAGTCCGCTTTCGCGCAGCAGATTTGGCCGGATGGTGTCAATCGGCAGAAAGGTCGCGCGACCGCCGTCTGTGCGCTTGAGGTATTCGATGCAGCGCTTGCCGTCCGCGGCGGTATCCACCACGATAGATGAGGCAGATGCGCCGAGCGCGGTATCGATCGCGATGACAAAGCGGTCCTCGGTCGTCAGCAGCGCGGACACCGGCCTGTGCACGCCGCGCATCGCACCGCGCTCGGTCTCTCGCATAACCGACTTGACCGCACGGGAAAAGCCCTCGTAATCGCGCTGCATATCGGCCAGCATCTTGACGCGATTTTGCGCGTCAGTCAGCGCGGCGGACGCCGCTGCAAGCTCGCTTTGCAGGCTCTCAACTTTTTTACGCCGGCTCTCAGCCTTGAGCGACACTCCCTGCGCTTTGTTCTGCGCGCTCGCAAGCGTGTCAAGGCACTCGTGCAGTCGCGCCTCCAGATCGGCTTGCGCCTTATTTTCCTTGTCCAGCCGCGCCTTTGCAGACTCAATATCGGCGGCGATGGTGTTGCGCCGTCCATCCATACCGGAAAGGCCGCTCTCGGCCGCAGTGCGGTCAAGCGCGATCATATGCAGGTTATTCTGCCGCTCCGTGCGCACCCTGACCGCCTCGCGCAGCGCCTGTTCGGCCTGCTCGCGCTTTGCGGACTGCTGTGCAGTATGCTGTGTGCACTCGGCAAGGCGGGCGGTCAGCCCGGCATGTTCGACGTCAAGCTGTTCGATGCGCGCGCGCCGCTCGGCCAGCTGTGCGCCAAGATCCTGCACTTGCTCGGCGCGCTGTGCGCTCTCGCGCTGTGCGCGATCGATATTATCCCTGTTATTCTGAATATTGGCCTTCAAAACCGCCGCGCGGCTCGCCTGCTCGGCGGCGCGCTGCTCGGTCTCGCGCTGCTGCAAACGCAGACGGTCGGCCTCCCGGTCGATCTGCCGCATCTCTTCGGATAACTGCTCGCTCTGCGTGTAAAGCGCCTGCTGTGCCTTTTTTGCGGCGTCAAGCTGCTCTGCGCAGATTTTAATGTCCTGCTCGAGCTTTGCCGTGTCTGTCTTGATACGGTCGAGTGAAATGAGCCAGAGCGAAATCTCCAGCACGCGCAATTCATCTCGCAGTAGCAAAAACTGCTTTGCCTTTTCCGCCTGCTTTTCAAGCGGCTCAACCTGCCGCGCCAGCTCGTCATACAGGTCGCGGATGCGGGCCAAATTATCCTCAGTGGCTGCAAGCTTGCGCTCGGCTTCCTCCTTGCGGTAGCGGAACTTGGTGATGCCGGCAGCCTCCTCGAATATCTCACGCCGGTCCTCGCTCTTGAGCGATAATATCTCGTCGATGCGGCCCTGCCCGATGATTGAATAACCATCGCGCCCAAGGCCGGTATCCATGAAAAGTTCATGTATATCGCGCAGGCGGCAATGCTTTTTGTTGAGAAAATACTCACTCTCACCCGAGCGATAATAGCGGCGTGTCACCATAATCTCGACAAACTCTGAGCGAAAGACTCCCTCGGCGTTATCAAGAATCAGCGAGACCTCGGCAAAGCCGACCGGCCCGCGCTTTGCCGTGCCGCCAAAGATGACGTCCTCCATCTTGGCGCCGCGCAGGCTGCGCGAGGACTGCTCGCCCAGCACCCAGCGGATCGCGTCCGATATATTGGATTTGCCCGAACCGTTCGGCCCGACGATCGCGGTCAGCCCGCCGAGAAACTTAATCTCGGTCTTGTCCGGAAATGATTTAAAACCCTGTACGATCAGGCTCTTGAGAACCATGTGACACCCCTAACATATATATGATATTATTTTATCACCGAAACATCGTTTTTTCAATGTGCAAAGCCAGAATTTACAGCCTGTCCATATTTTAACCCGTTGCGCAGGCAGGACGAAGTGACCAGCCAGATCTTGCTTGCCGCGCAAAAAACCTCGGGAATGGTTTCCCGAGGTTTTTACCGCTCTATGCCCATCGCCTTGAGCGCCTGTTTGGCCGCCATCTGTTCGGCTTCCTTCTTGCTCCGGCCAGTACCGGAGGCAAATACGTTGGAGTTGAGCAACAGCTCCATGGTAAAGCGCTTATCGTGGTCGGGGCCGGACTGGCCGGCCAGGCGATATTCGAGCGTCTCCTGTTTGTTCTTCTGCACGATCTCTTGCAGCATGGTCTTATAGTCTTGAAACGCGCCGCCCGCAAGCGCGACCTCCACCTTATGCGGAATAAAGCGCAGCACAAGGGTGCGCGCCGGCTCGATGCCGCCGTCGAGATAGACCGCGCCGATCAGCGCTTCGGTCGCGTCCGCCAGGATGGACGGGCGGGCGCGACCGCCGCCTACCTCCTCGCCGTGCCCCAGCCGAATCTCCTGTGGGATGCCCAGTTCCCTCGCGATCTCGCACAGCGCCGCCTCGCACACAACTGCCGCGCGTAGCTTGGTCAATTCGCCCTCGGGCAGATCGGGGTAGTGCGTGAGCAGATAATCCGCCGTGACAAAGCCCAGTACAGAATCGCCAAGGAACTCCAGCCGCTCATTGTGGCGCAGGTGGCTGCCGCGGTGCTCATTGGCGTAGGACGTATGCGTCATCGCCGTTTGGTAGAGCGCGTCGTCCTGAAACTGGTAATCCATGTTCAGCATATCCCCATTTTTACCTCCTTTCTTGCGGTATGCCCGTCCGGAATAAAACGCGCCTGCGCGCTTTATTCCGGTATTGTCATATACGCTATATTCTCCGAAACCGCCTCAATCATACCCGATTTGGTATAGGCGATCGCCTGCCGCACCGCGTTCATCACCGCAATCTCGCCCGATGAGCCATGCGCCTTGATCACCGGCTTTGCAATGCCGATAAAAGGCGCGCCGCCGATCTTATCCTGATTAAACTGCTCGCGAAACGAGCCCAGCCCTTTTTTGCACATAAGGTAACCCAGCTTGGCCGCAAGGCTGCGTGTAAACACGCCCTTGATCTCGCCCGCCATAAACTTGGCCACGCCCTCGATCGTCTTGAGCATGACGTTGCCCGAGTATCCGTCGCACACCGCTACATCGCACGCGCCGAGCGGCACCATGCTGCCCTCGACATTGCCAATAAAGTTGAGCCGCCCCTCGTCGCCCGCCTTTTTAAGCAGCGCGTAGGCTTCCTTTCGCAGCGGGTCGCCCTTGGTATCCTCGGTGCCGTTGTTGACCAGGCCGATGCGCGGGCTTTTGACCCCGTTGATCTTTTCCGCGTACAGCGCGCCGAGAAAGGCAAATTGCAGCAGCATCTCGGCCGTGCACTCGGTGTTCGCGCCCGCATCGCACAGCATAACCTGCCCGCCCTTGCAGGGCATGACGGGCGCGAGCGCACCGCGGCGGATACCCTTGATGCGGCCGCCATACAGCGTCGCGCCGGTGAGCAGCGCGCCGGTGTTGCCCGCAGAGACAAGCGCGTCGCCCTCCCCAGCCTTGAGCAGCTTAAACGACACTGCCATAGAGGAATCTGGCTTGTGGCGCAGCACGGTGGCCGGGTCGTCATGCATATCGACAAGATCGGAGGCCGGCATGATGGTCACAGCCGAGGTGTTTTCCATACCCCTGGCTCTGAGCACCTGCATGATCCTGTCTGGGTCGCCGACCAGCAGCACCTCTTCGCCATATTCCTGCGCCGCGAGCGCGCCGCCCCAGACGGCGGATTCGGGCGCATTGTCGCCGCCCATCGCGTCCACGATGATTTTCATATCATAGCTCCCCTTTCAGCCTTTCGATCTGGTCGAGCGCGCGCTCGGATAATTTCATATTCTTTTCCCGTTTGCCCTTGATCTTGTAGCCCAGCGGATCAAGGATACCGAAATTTATGTTCATTGGTTGGAATTTTACAACCGTGTGATCGGAAATATAGCGCGCGAGCGCCCCGATCGCGGTATCGCGGCCGAGCGCCGGCAGAGTCTTACCCTGCGCTTCCAGCGCTGTCGCAGTACCCGCCACCCAGCCCGAGGCCGCCGATTCGATGTAGCCCTCGACGCCGGTCATCTGCCCGGCGAAGCGAAGGCGCGGGTCAATACGCAGTGCATATGTTGCGTCAAGCAGGCGCGGCGCGTCGAGAAACGTGTTGCGGTGCATGACGCCGTAGCGCACAAACTCGGCGTTCTTTAGCGCCGGGATCATCGAAAAGACGCGCTTCTGCTCACCCCATTTGAGATGGGTCTGGCATCCGACCAGATTGTAAAGCGTGCCCTGCGCATTATCGCGCCGCAGCTGCAAAACGGCATACGGGTCTTTGCCAGTCTTGGGGTCGGGTAGGCCGACGGGCTTTAAAATGCCAAAGCGCATTGTGTCATACCCGCGGCGGGCGTTTACCTCGATAGGCATGCAGCCCTCGAATACCTTGGAATCCTCAAACCCGTGTACAGGCGCCTCCTCGGCAGTCGTCAGCGCATTCCAAAACGCATCATACTCCTCTTTTGTCAGCGGGCAGTTGATATAGTCAGCGGTGCCCTTGCCGTAGCGTGAGGCAATGTAGGCTGCGTCCATATCAATGCTTTCCGCGGTTACGATGGGCGCGGCCGCATCGAAAAAGTGCAGGAAATCGCCGCCTACCTTGCGGTGGATGGCCTGAAACAGCGCGTCCGAGGTCAGCGGGCCGGACGCGATAACTGCTTTCCCTTCCGGGATGTCAGTCACCTCGCCGCAGACGATCTCGATATTCGGATGCGTCCTGACCTTTTCAGTCACGGCGCGCGCAAACGCCTCGCGATCGACCGCGAGCGCGCCGCCCGCTTCAACGCGGTTGTCATCTGCGCAGGAGAGGATTAGGCTGTCCAAACGGCGCAGCTCCTCTTTGAGCAGACCAGCAGCGTTCGTCAGCTCGTCCGAGCGCAGCGAGTTTGAGCACACAAGCTCGGCAAAGTCGTCCGAATGGTGCGCCGGGCTGTGCTGTGCAGGCTTCATCTCATGCAGCCGGACTTTGACGCCGCGCTGCGCCATCTGCCACGCGGCCTCGCATCCAGCAAGCCCTGCGCCAACAACCGTTATGCTCTCGTTAGGCATCCGCGCCCTCCTTCGCTTTTGCAGTTTTTCGGACGGGCTTTTTCGCCTTTTGCGCAGCCTTTTCCGCCTCGTATTTTGCAAGCGCCTTAGCATACTGCGCCTGCTGGGTTTTGGTCAGTGTCTGCACGTCGTCTTCTTTCAGCTTTTTGAAGCGGCCTGTGGTCTTGGTCATCCACGGCACCTGCTTTTTGGCTGCGGTCTTTTTAACGGTCGTCTTCTTAGCGGAGGCAGTTGTCTTTTTTGCCGCCTTTTTGGGCGCTTCGCCATCCTCTGCCGCGGCCTTGGCCGCCGCGCGCTCGGCCGCCTTGGCAGCGCGCGCCTCGCGGCGCTGGCGGTTCTTTTCCGCCTCCTCGGGCGGCAGCCCCTCACGCACAAGCTCCTTATACCCACAGCCCTCACGCAGACATACATCCGTTACCTCTTTCGAGTCACGATCAGTGTGGCGAAACAGCGAGGAATCGCAGTGCGGGCACTTGGTTTTCAGCGGTTTATCCCAGGTCATAAACTGGCATGCGGGATATTTCTCGCAGCTATAGTAAACATAGCCGCGCGCTGATTTCTTTTTGACCACCTTGGCGCCGCAAACCGGACAGGCCGCGCCCGTATCCTCGGTGATCGGCTTGGTGTTGCTGCACTCAGGAAAGCCCGGGCAGGCGAGGAATTTGCCAAAACGGCCGGACTTGATGACCATATTGCGGCCGCACTTTTCGCAGATCACATCCGTAACCTCGTCCTTTATTTTGATGCGCTTGCCCTCCAGATCAATCTCGGCCTGTCCGAGCGCCTTTTCAAACCCTTCGTAGAAGTTGTGCAGCAGCTGCACATAGTCAAGCTTGCCTGCCTCGACCTCGTCGAGCTGCTCCTCCAAATTGGCGGTAAACTCGTAGTCCGCAACAGACTTAAATTCATCCACCAGCAGACCGGTTACACCCTCGCCAAGCGGCGTCGGGCGCAGCGCCTTGTTCTCCTTGGTCACATAATCGCGGTCAAGGATGGTCGAAATAGTCGGCGCGTAGGTCGACGGACGGCCAATGCCGCGCTCCTCCATCGCGCGGATGAGCGACGCCTCGGTGTAACGCGCAGGCGGCTGGGTAAAATGCTGCGCCGGGTCGAGCTTTTCGACCGTGAGCGCATCGCCCTTGTCAAAGCGCGGCAGCGGTTTGCCCGCCTCACTCTTTTTCTCATCGTCCGTGCCCTCTTCATACACCGCGGTAAAGCCCGGAAAGGCGACCGTGTGACCCGAGGCACGGAACACCTGGCCTTCGCACACAATATCCGCCGAAACCGTGTCCAAAACCGCGTCCGCCATCTGGCAGGCGACAAAGCGCGACCAGATCAGCCGATACAGCTTGTACTGATCGGGCGAGAGGTACTGGCGGATCTCGTCCGGCAGCAGCCGGACGTCCGACGGACGGATGGCTTCGTGCGCGTCCTGCGCGCCCGACTTGGTGCGGAACACGCGCGGCTTGCCGGGGTAGTATTCCTCGCCGTAGCGGCCACGGATAAAGCCCGCGGCGGCAGCGGTCGCCTCATCGGCCAGGCGCAGCGAGTCGGTACGCATATAGGTGATCAGACCGGTCAGGCCGTACTCGCCCAGTTCAATGCCCTCATACAGATCCTGCGCGATGCTCATGGTGCGGCGCGGGGTCATGTTGAGCTTGCGGCTGGCCTCCTGTTGCAAGGTCGAGGTGATAAACGGCGGCGCGGGCGTGCGCTTTTTCTTGCCGCGCTTGATCTCGCCCACGGTAAACGGCCTGCCGGCTACCGCGTTGACGACCGCCTGCGCCTGCGCCTCATTCTGAAGCTCTACTTTGCCCCCCTGATCACCATAGTAGCGGGCGGTAAACTGTCCACCGTCCGCTGTGCGCAGCAGCGCCTCAATCGTCCAGTACTCCTCGGGCACGAAGGCGCGAATCTCGTTTTCACGGTCGACGACCAGACGGGTCGCAACACTCTGCACGCGCCCTGCCGACAAGCCGCGCTTCACCTTGCGCCACAGAAAGGGCGACAGCTCGTAGCCCACGATGCGGTCGAGAATGCGGCGCGCCTGCTGTGCGTTGACAAGATCAATGTCAATATCGCGCGGATGCTCGATGCCATATTTGACCGCAGGCTTTGTGATCTCATTAAAAGTGACACGCTTAGAATCCTTGTCTTTTAGCTTGAACAGTTCCTTGATATGCCAGGAAATGGCTTCGCCCTCGCGGTCCGGGTCGGTTGCGAGATAGACGAAATCGCTCTTGCGTATCTCGCTGCGAATCTCCTTGATGATCTTGTCCTTGCCTTCGATCGGCTCGTATTCGGGCTTAAAATCATGCGCAATATCAACGCTCATTTTCTTTCTCGGCAGATCGCGCAGATGTCCCATCGACGCCTTAACCACATACCCCGGCCCGAGGTATTTACCGATGGTCTTGGCCTTGGCGGGCGACTCCACGATGACTAATTTTGACATATAAACCTCCAGGCATTCGGCTGCAAACCCGTTTGCAACCGAGATCTGATTTTCAGCCAGCACCGCTGCCTGAAAATGCCGGCGGAAAACCGCGCAGCGCGCGCCTTTCTGCCGGATGATTTCCAAAAAACCGGTCAAAGTGCAGTTTTCTGGAACCGCATGCAAAGCGGTTATTTGATGCGCGCCTAACGGCGCGGGTTATTTTCTTGATGGTGAGACGACGGCTTACTGCCGCCCCATGACCAGTCTGCCCTTTTCGCGGCGCAGAATACCGTTGACCTCGAGCATGGTGACAAGGCTCATCACCCGCGGCGCGGGAAGGCCGCAGCGTTCGATCAGGTCCTCAACCGTATCTGTGCCCTGCTGTACAAGCAACACAATCTGCCGCTCATCCTCGCGCAGGCCATCCGGCAAAGCCGGCTGCGCTTTTGCCACCGGTGCGCCTGCCGGTTTTCGCTTCTGCCCAGTCTGTGCCGCCTGTTTTCTATCTTTTTCCTCTACGACCGGCGCTGAAACAGGGTCTCCGGCCGGACGCCGGGCTGCCGCCTGCTGTACGGGCGGTGCCGGATGCACCCGCGCTAAACCTCTGTATGCGCGCACGATCGCCTCCGGGCTGCGTAGCAGCGCAGCCTCGCCCTTTTCGATCAGCTCGTTGCACGCTTTGGACTGCGGCGCATCGAGCGAGCCAGGCACGGCGTATACATCGCGCCCTTGGTCGAGCGCATGGCGTGCAGTGATGAGCGCACCCGAGCGGTAGCCGCCCGCTTCGACGATCACTGCCGCGACCGACAGCCCGCTGATAATCCGATTGCGGGCATGGTAATGGTCGCCACGCGGCTCGGTTCCAGGCGGATATTCGCTGACGACTGCGCCCGCGAGCAGAATGTCGCCCATCAGGCTGCGGTGTTGGGGCGGATAGCACACATCCGCACCGCCGGCGAGCACGGCGACCGTCAGCCCGCCCGCGCGCAATGCGCCGCGGTGCGCGGCTCCATCGTTTCCAAGCGCCATACCGCTGACGGTGACAAACCCCGCACGTGCCAACGCCGCGCCGATGGCCTCGGCCGTTTGCAGACCATATGCGGTAGCCTCGCGCGTGCCGACCACCGCAATACCAGGCAGCACGTCAAAATCCGGCCAGCGGCCGCGCACATAAAGCGTCAGCGGTGGATCGGCAATCGCGCGCAGGCGGTCTGGATAAGCGTCGTCGCCTGGTGTAATGATGCGAATATCCTGTCGCGCGCACTGCGCGATAATGCGCTCAGCCGCCGCAGTGTCCTTATCGCACAACGCGTCCACCTGCGCCTTGCGCAGACCGCAGGATGATCGGGTCAGTGTCTCCCGATCGGCGGCATATACCGCCTCGGGCGAGCCGAACACACGCAACAGCTCGGCAGCCATACGCGGTCTGATACTCTCCCGCTGGGAGAGCCATATATAACTCAGGTGTGATGACATGCCGCCCGCCTCCTCATTTTGTCATTTGATAGATCACGATGGAGGCGGCCGCGCCCGCGTTGAGCGATTCCGCTCGACCCCGCATCGGAATAATCACCCGTTTGTCTGAAAGTGTAAGCGCTGTAGGCGTGACGCCCCGCCCCTCGCTGCCGATGATAACCGCCGCACGGGAAAGCGGTACCTCGCCGATCGACACGCTGTCTGCATGCAGCGCAGTCGCATAAACCGGCAGGCCGTTTTGCCGCAGCCGGTTGACCGCCGCGGCAAGCGGCAGCTGAACGCACGGCAAACGGAACACCGCCCCCATGGTCGCGCGCACAACCTTGGGCGAAAACAGGTCGGCGCAGCCCTCGCACAACACGACGGCGCCGAGCGCAAACGCTTCGGCGGTGCGCAAAATCGTGCCAAGGTTGCCCGGATCTTGCAGCCCATCGAGCAGCAGCACCTGGTCTTTGCCATCAAGGGCGTCCGCTTCCCACCGGGGCTGGGCGCAGGAAAAGATAACGCTCTGCGGCGTCTCCACTCCGCTCGCCCGGCAAAACAGCGCATCCGGCGCGATGTAAAGCGCCGTGCCGGACTGTTTCAGCTGCGCCAGAATGCCGGCGGACAGACTGTCTGCCCGCTCTGCGCGCACAAGCAGCGTCCGCACCTGTGCACCCGAGGCAAGCGCCTCTTGCAGCATTTTTTCGCCCTCACACAGCATTTCGCCCGTGCTGCGGCGGTATTTCCGCTCCCGCCCGAGCCGTGCCAAATGACGTAGCGCGGCGTTCTGGCGGCTTTCGATCTCGATCAATATGCTTCCACCACTCTCATCTTTCGGTTATCCCTCCGCCCAGAAGCGGCAAGGGTGCGATATGCCAAAAGCCTGAACGCTTGCCGTCCAGGCTTTGTATGGCGCGTTATTAATCGCCTGCGAGCGGCTTCATCGTGGGGAACAGCAGCACATCACGGATGGACGCTGAATCAGTTAGCAGCATGACCAGACGGTCGATGCCCATACCCATGCCACCCGTAGGCGGCATGCCATACTCGAGCGCATTGACAAAATCATCGTCCATCATGTTGGCCTCGTCATCACCGGCGGCACGCAGCGCAGCCTGGTGCTCAAAGCGCTCGCGCTGATCGATCGGATCGTTAAGCTCGGAAAACGCATTGCACAGCTCGCGGCCCACAACAAAGCACTCAAAGCGCTCGGTCAGACGCGGGTCAGACGCCTTACGCTTGGCAAGCGGCGAAACCTCGACCGGATAATCCATAATGAAAGTCGGCTGGACGAGGCGCTCTTCGACATACTCATCATAGCACTGCGCGAGCAGATCGCCCCAGCTCTCCTTGCCCTTTTCAATCTCAAGACCCTTCGCCTTAACCGCCGCGAGCGCCTGCTTATCGTCCATCTCCATAAAGTCAAGCCCCGCATATTCCTTGACCGCCTCAGCCATGGTCATGCGCTTCCAGCCTTTGGAAAAGTCAAGCTCGACACCCTGATAGGTCACCTTGGTCGTACCGAGCACCTTTTCGCACACATCGACGATCATATCTTCGGTGATGTCCATCATGCCGTGGTAATCGGTATACGCCTGATACAGCTCGATCGTGGTAAACTCCGGATTGTGCTTGGTGTCCATCCCCTCGTTGCGAAAGATGCGGCCGATCTCGTACACTTGCTCAAAGCCGCCCACAATCAGACGCTTGAGGTGCAGCTCGGTCGCAATGCGCATGTACATATCAATATCGAGCGCGTTGTGATGCGTGATAAAGGGCCGCGCCGCCGCACCGCCCGGGATCGTATTGAGGCAGGGGGTTTCAACCTCCATAAAGCCGCGCCCATCCATAAAATTGCGGATGGCGCGCACGATGGCCGAGCGCTTTTCAAAGGTGTCACGCACCTCGGGGTTGACGATCAGATCGACATAACGCTGGCGGTATCGCATATCCGTGTCCTTAAGTCCGTGCCATTTTTCAGGCAGCGGCGCCAGGTTTTTGGAAAGCAGCGTCAGCTCGTGCACCGCCACCGAGATCTCGCCCTTTTGCGTGCGGAATACCTCGCCCTCAATGCCAATCAAGTCGCCAATGTCCATCTTCTTATAGCCCTTGTAGACCTCATCGCCCACATTATCGCGCTTGATGTAGAGCTGCAGGCGGCCATACCGGTCG
The DNA here is from genome assembly GCF_944380985.1 of uncultured Agathobaculum sp. Taxonomy (GTDB): domain Bacteria; phylum Bacillota; class Clostridia; order Oscillospirales; family Butyricicoccaceae; genus Agathobaculum. Next base: position 61,107 of record NZ_CALWJJ010000009.1, read on the forward strand.
GTCAGATCGGAGAAGGACGCCTTGCCCATAATGCGCTTCGACATCATGCGGCCGGCAAGGCGCACGGTTTTACCCTCGAGCGCGTCGAAGCGCTCGAGGATTTCGTTTGTGTGATGGTCGCGTTCAAAGCGCACCTGCTGATACGGATCAGCGCCCGCGGCCTGCAGCTCAGCCAGCTTTTCGCGGCGGATACGCTTTAGCTCGTGCAGTTCCGCCGCAGTCTGCTCCTGCTGCGCCTGATGCTGTTCTGCCATGTTTTCCTCATCCTTCTTCAATCGTTTCATCGGCCGGGCCGCGATAGGTAGACAGCCCGTGCGGCCATACGGCCGGTCTACGCTTAGCTTATTTCCTCACGTCCATGATCTGATATTTGACAATGCCGACCGGCGCCTCTACCTCGACCACCGTGCCGACTTTTTTGCCAAGTATCGCCTTACCAAACGGTGATTCATCCGAAATCTTACCCTCCATCGGGTCGGCCTCCTGCGAGCCGACAAAATGGTACTCCTCCTCCTCGTTAAACTCGAGGTCTTTGACCGTGAAGCGGCAGCCGGGCGATACCTCGTCTGGAGCGTAGGTGTCGCCGGTTACAACGACCGCAAGCTTGATAATCTCCTCCAGCTCGGCAATGCGGGAATACAGCTTGCCCTGCTCGTTTTTCGCCTCATCATATTCGGCGTTTTCGGACAGGTCGCCGAACGAGCGCGCTTCCTTGAGTTGTTCGGCCACCTCGTCTGCGCGGGTCGTTTTGAGGTATTCCAGTTCTTTCTTATACGCGTCGAGGCTTTCCTGTGTCAGCTTGATTTCTTTTGCCATATCTGCAAACCCTTCTTATCATATCAAGATCGGCGAACCGCCGTATAACACCACACTATTATAGGTAACATTGGGCGTGCTGTCAAGCACGCCTGCGCAAATTTCGCCGATGGGTCAGTCGTCCGCGTCCGCCTGTACAACGATGCCGGCCGCCCTTTGCAGCTGCGGGTCATCTTGCGGCGCAAGAAAGTAAAAATCGGCCTGCTGCGCCTCGGTTAGTGCAACCTCAACGTCGGGTGCGATGCCAACGCCGGCCAGGCTGTTGCCCTGCGGCGTAAAATATTCCTCGACCGACAGGTTGACCGCCGAGCCGTCGCCCAGCGCGAAAGTCTGCTGTGCGCGGCCCTTGCCCGTGGTGTGCGTGCCGACAAGCGTCGCCCGGTCATACTCTTGCAGGGCGGCGGCAAAAAACTCCGCCGCCGAGATGCTCTGCTCGTCAATCAGCACGGCGATGGGCAGGTCGATCTGCTCGGCATCCGAGGCATAAACCGTCTCGCTGCCGTCTTTGGTGCGCAGCGTCATGATCGTGCCCTCGGGCAGCAGCGGATCGAGCGCCTCGCTCATCTCCCGGACGCGGCCGCCGCCATTGTGCCGCACGTCGATCACGAGTGCCTGCGCGCCGGACGCGATCAGGCCGTCCATCGTCTGACAAAACTGCGCGGCCGAGCCATCATGGAAGTTTTCAATGCGGATATAGCCGATGCTATCCGTGAGCATCTGGCCCCAGGCCATCTTTTGTGTAACGATCGCACGCTGCATAACAAGCTCGCGCACCGTGTCCGTACCGTTCTTTTGCACCGATACGGTTACTTCGGTGTCTTCTTCCCCGCGGATGGCATTTACAACCGCATCCGCACCGTCCTCGGCCACTGTCAGGCCCGCCGCGCCGACGATATAATCGCCTTTCTCAACGCCGGCTGCGGCTGCGGGCGAATCGTCATACACCAAACTCACACGGATACTGTCCTCGGCGCTGACGATCGACACGCCGATGCCGCAGCCCTGCCCCTCGCTGTTCATCCGATAGGACTCGTACTGGTCCGCCGGAATGTAGGCCGACCACTGATCGTCCAGCCCGGCAACATAGCCGATCGCGGCGTAGTCCGCCACTGCCGTCTCATCCAGATCGCCGACAAAGTATGCCGCGGCAATGCGGTCGATCGCGCGCAGCTTGTGCTGCACGGCGGCTGTACTCCAGCCGGACAGCACAAGACAGATCCCCGCCGCTACGGCCGCCGCCGCGATGCAAAGCACGAGCGCCGTCGCCAGCGTCACGCGCGTTTCTCTCAGTTTATGCACTGTTATCCCTCCATGGAAAAAGGGAGGGGGCGCTTCCCCCTCCCTTTATGTATCCGCTTTGTTAAAAGTAGCTCATCGGATCGACCGTTTCACCGTTGACATACACCTCAAAATGCAGGTGCGGCCCGGTCGAGTTGCCGGTCGAGCCGACATAGCCGATAACCTGACCCTGTGTGACGACCTCGCCCACAGATACGGCAAACGAGCTTTGATGTCCATATGCCGTCATCAAACCGCCGCCATGATCAATTACCGTATAATTGCCATAGCCCGATACCCAGCCTGCGGTGACCACCGTGCCGGAGGCCGCCGCCAGGATCTCGGCGCCATAGCTTGCCGGAATATCCTCGCCGGCATGGAACTTCATTGTGCCATAGATCGGGTGAAGACGCCAGCCGTATACCGAGTTGACCGTCGTGCAGCTCGGAGTCGGCCAGATCAGCGTGCCGTCGCCCATGGGCACCGAGCCGCCTGCCGCGGATTGCGCGCTCATCGCGGCAATCTGCCTGCTCACATCCTGCATCTCGGCTGCAAGACGGTCATATTCCGCCTCGCTCTCGGCCTTGTATGCCTCAATGCTCTCCTGCAGCGCAGCCTGCTCGGCCTCGCTCGCCGCAAGGTCAGCCACCTTGTAGTTCAGATTCTCTTGATAATCCCGCTGCTCATCCTGCGTGCCCTGCAAATCGTCGCGCTTTTGCTCTATATCGTTCTTGGCGGCCGTATATTCCTCGACCACTTTCTGGTTGTAATCCATCAGCGAGGTGATGATCTCCATGCGGGAAAGTAGGTCGGAAAAGCTCGAAGCGTTGAGCAATACCTCAAGATAGCTGATCTCGCCCTGCTCGTAGGTCGTGCGCACGGTCTGCGCAAATTCATCCTCTTTCTCTGTCAGCGCCTCTTCAGCGGCGGCCAGTTCGTTTGTCTTGATGTCGATCTGCTCTTGCAAACGCTCGATATACTGCTCAACCGTTTCAATCTCCTGCCGGGTCAGCTCGATCTCCCGCTGAAGCGCGTCGCGCGTTGCCTGCACATCATCGGCCTGCTTTGTCAGCTCGGCGATGGTCTGCTGCACAGCCGCTCTCTCCTGCTCAAGCGAGCTGAGCTGGTCGCGCAGCGACGCGGTATCCTCGACCGCCGCGGCATATACAAAGCTTGAGGCAAACATCGAAAACAGTATCGAAACGATCAGCACGCCCGCGATAATACACGAAACCAGCCGGATTGTTTTCCTTTTCATCATAATGGCTTTCGCTCCTTTATCTGCCATAGGATGGTCACACATTCATAAATTTGCGAATGCTCGTTACCGAACCACCAATGCCAAACAGCACGCCAGCTCCACAGTATATACCGAGCACCAGCCAGCGAATGCTGTCAAACGCAAGCATCTGGAAATACGGGATCACACCGCCTGCAATATGATACAGCTCGGTATACAACCCCCACTCCGCCAGAAAGGCCAGCACGCCGGCCAGCAAGCCGAGCACCATGCCCTCAATCACAAACGGCCAGCGGATGAACCAGTTGGTCGCGCCGACCATTTTCTGGATTGAGATCTCCTCACGCCGCGCGAACATCGCAAGCTTTACCGTGTTTGAGATAATGAAGATCGAGATGACCGCAAGCCCCACCACCATGGCAAGCGAAACGATATTGAATACCTGCTGCACCTGGATCAGGCGGGAGATAACCGCCTCGTCCGCACGCACGCCGTCCGTACCGTCGACAGCCTCAATCTCGTCGATCGTCCGCTCGACAAGCATGGGGTCCTCTATGGTGAATACAAAGCTGTTTCGCAGCGGATTGTTGTCCGAGTCAAATGCGTCGAGTATGCTGGCGTCCTCACCCAGCTGCATGCGGTAATTTTCAAGCGCCTCATCCCGGTCGACAAATTCGATCGTCGCAATATTGCTGATTCGGTTAAACTGCGAACCGAGCGCGCGCGCCTCGCGCGTGGTCAGCTCCTCGTCAATCCAGACGACGATCTCGTTGGATTGCTGCAGCTCTGTGATACTCAGATCAATATTATATGCGATGAGCGTCACGGTTCCTGTCAAAAGCAGGCAGGCAATCATAATGAGCACCGCCGCAACCGACATAAAGCCGTGTTTAAAGATATTGCGAAGGCCTTCTTTCCAGTAGTAACCAAAACGTCTCATATCTGATAATACCCACCTGTCTGGTCGCTGATGACTTCACCGCTGTCGATCATAACGACGCGCTTTTCAAACTCGTCCACCAGCCCTTTTTCATGTGTAACGATCAGCACCGTGGTGCCCAGCTCGTTGATCTTCTCGAACAGTGTCATCAGTTCGAGCGAGCGCGCGGGGTCGAGGTTGCCGGTCGGCTCATCGGCGATGATGAGACGCGGGTTGTTGACCAGTGCGCGCGCAATCGCTACACGCTGCTGCTCGCCGCCCGAAAGATTCATTGGCTTATGCTGCGCCTTGGAGGTCAGCCCGACTAGATCGAGCACATAGGGTACGCGCTCGCGTATCGCCTTGCTTTTAGCCCCGATGGTACGCATGGCAAACGCAACGTTTTCATACACGGTCTTAGTCTTGATGAGCCGAAAATCCTGGTAGACCACGCCCAATGTGCGGCGCAAATACGGAATCCGCCGCTTTTTCAGCTCGCCGATGTTGTAATTGTTCACCAGCACACGGCCCGCTGTCGGGCGCACTTCGGCAGTGAGCAGCTTGATAATCGTCGTTTTACCCGAGCCGGACGCGCCGACAAGAAAGACGAATTCGCCCTCATCAACGCGCAGGCTGGCCTTGTTCACCGCGCGTGTTCCGTTATCATATACCACGGTAACATCGTTCATCCGTATCACAGGCAGTCCTCCCTGATGGCGTTATTTCAATCAAAAAGGCAAAGGTGCATACTGCGACACACCCTTGCCTATTATAACAGATATTCCCCAAACGCGCAAGACGACAATAACTGCCATTCTTTTACACGGTGAAATTTTTTTCGTTTAGCTTTTGCAACCCGGCAGTGACTTATCGCGCGCTTTCCTCGCGGCTGGCCAGGTATTTACGCACCATCAGCGCTACCTTAAATACGATCGCATGGTCAAATTCACGCAGATCGAGGCCGGTCAGCTTTTTGATTTTTTCCAGCCGGTAAACCAGCGTATTGCGATGCACAAACAGCTTACGCGAGGTTTCGGATACGTTCAGATTATTCTCAAAAAACTTCTGGATGGTAAACAACGTTTCCTGGTCGAGTGAGTCGATCGATCCCTTACGGAACACCTCGGACAAAAACATTTCACACAGCGTGATCGGCAGCTGGTAGATCAGCCGGCCGATACCGAGGTTTTCAAAGCTGATGATATTCTTTTCGGTATCGAACACCGCGCCGACCTCGATCGCGGTCTGCGCCTCCTTGAAAGATTTCGCGATGTCCTTCATCTGCGAGGACACCGACCCGATGCCGATCAGGCACTTGACCGATAATTCACTTTGCAGCGTCTCCTCGATCGAAGCGGCGATCTTAGCCAGATCCTTAACTTCGCTGCCCGACTTGACCTCCTTGACTACGACGATGTCGGTCTCCGAGATGTGCAGCACGAAGTCCTTCTGCTTGTCCGGAAACATGGCGGTCACCACATCGATCGCGGCCACGTCCGCTGGCATCTGCTGCCGCACCAAAAAGACCACGCGCGGCACATCGTTGCCAAAGTGAAGCTCGCGGGATTTGATGTAAATATCGCCAGGCAAAATGTTATCCAGAATGATATTTTTGACAAAGGTCGCCTTGTCGTGCTTTTCGTCATAAAGGGTTTTGATGTTGTTGATCGACACCGCGACCAGCGAGCAGATACTGCGCGCCAGCTCGTCCTCACCCTGCACGAAAACCGCGTATTCAAGGCGCGAGGCACGCTCGCCCGTTATGTGATAAGTATAGCCGCCAAAGCGCACGATTTCGCCGGCAAAGCCAAGCTCGGTGATCGCGTCCTCCCGCATTTCACCAATACGGGGCAGATCGGTGCATGCCACGACCGCGCCGCTTGCATCCACTATGCCAATAGTGCGGTCTACCGTGTCTTTCATCTGTAAAACGATCGACTGGAACAATCTCGAAGCCATTTCCATCACCTTTCCCGTCTCTATACTGATCCGCCTCTGTCCGCTGCGGAACGCCGCCACAGTTTATCGCGCCGCGCCCCATCATTCTTCACAAGAATAACGCCCGCCTCTTATGCATTTTAAGACATTATATCACAGTTTACAATGTTTTTGTACAAAAATTTTCAGAATATTTTGGCAGTTTTTTGCGTTACCTCTCCGCAGGCTGCTGGAGCAACATAAGCTCCTCACCGGTCAGCGCGCGAAACGCGCCTGCCGGCAGCACCGGATCGAGCCGCAGCCCGCCCAGCTGCACACGCCGCAGCTGCACAACCCTTCCTCCAGTTGCCGCTATCATGCGCTTTACCTGATGATACTTGCCCTCATGCAGCGTCACACGCACCCGCGCCCGCTCGCCCTGCCGCGACAGTATTTCCAAACGCGCGGGCAGGCACACTGTGCCGTCGCGCAAGGCAAGCCCCGCTTCAAAGCGGGCGATCGCGTCCGGCGCGAGCACGCCCTCGACCTCTGCCTCGTACACCTTGCTCACATGCCGCGCCGGACTCATCAGCGCATGGCTGAGCGCACCGTCGTCCGTGATGATAAGCAGCCCCTCAGTGTCTTTGTCCAGCCGGCCGACCGCAAACAGGCCGCGCCGCTCCTTTTCCGGAAATAGGCCGAGCACAGTTTCATGCCGTTCATCCCGGCTGGCCGTGATTACCCCCGCCGGCTTGTTGAGCATGTAGTACCGCTGGGTACGATAGGCCTGCGCCTGCCCGTCCAGCGCGACCTGCGCCGACACCGGATCGACCTTGGCCGCAGGGTCGGTCAGTACGACGCCGTCCACCGAGACGCGGCCAGATCGGATCATTTCCCGCACATCTTTGCGGCTGCCGCAGCTTAAGTGCGCAAGAAGCTTGTCCAGTCGCATCTGTGGCATTTTGTCTCCCCCGACAAGTTATTCCTGTAAGTAGCATAACACTTTTTTGCATTTTGCACAATAGGTAAATGCAAAAAAAGTGCAATCCCCTGAATTTTTCTGATGGATCGGATAACAGTGCACGCATTTTTTCGTGAAATTGCACAGTGCGGCGCTTCGCGTATGTCCAGATCGCAGCTACATGATGCTATGGCCCGCGCCGTTTACAAAAGGCATAGCAAACACAAAAAAGCGGAAACGGGCAGCCGTTTCCGCTTTCTGCATATGTTTTTTACAGCAGTGCCAGGATGTTATTCTTGGGCATCGCGCCTACCGCCTTATTGACGATCTGGCCGTCTTTCATCACGACCAGCGTCGGGATGCTCATCACGCCGAACTGCTGCGCCAGCTCACCCTGCTCATCCACATTGATCTTGCCGACCTTGATGTCATCGCGCTCATCGGCGATCTCGTCGACGATCGGGGAGACCATACGGCACGGGCCGCACCAAGTCGCCCAAAAATCAAGCAACACAGGCTTATCCGACTGCATAACCTCGCTCTGGAAATTATCTCTGGTAATGGTTAATACTGCCATGTTAATCCGCTCCTTTATCTTTATTATTTCACAAGTTCATAATAAAATGCGTATTGCTGCATCACGCCCGCGAAGCCCTTATACCGTCTGAGTGGAAAGCCCTTGGGATAGTGCTCGTCCAGCATCCGGCGGATGTGCGTATCAATCGGGAAAGCGTCGATATGGTGCAGAGCAAACAAGCAGATGCACTCCGCCACCTTGACGCCAACACCGCTCAGCCGCATCAGCTCGGCCTGCGCGTGCGTATGGTCCATCTGCCGCACCGCAGCCAAATCGACCTCGCCCGCGGCCACCTGCCGTGCAGCCGAAAGGATGTACTTGGCGCGGTAACCCAGCCGGATGGGCGTAAGATCGTCCGGCGTGCACGCCGCAAGGCGCGCTGCAGACGGAAACGCATTGTATACCTGTCCACTGCTATTATAGCAGGTTTCTCCAAAAAGGGAACACAAATTTTCCACACATTTTGTGATGCGGGCAATGTTATTTTGCTGCGAAATGATGAAACATACGATCACCTCCCATAGCTCCTGCCGCAGGATACGCAGCCCGCCGCCCGCTTCGATCGCGCTTTGCAGATATTTATCGCGTTTGGCCACCGCGCCCTTATAGCGCCCATAGTCCGCATCCAGATCAAAATACAATCGCCAGACGGTTTCAAACTCATCCTCCGGACAGGCAAAGCGCACGCAGCTCCCCTGCTGCGCGATCTCGACATAGCGTCCGCCCGCTACCAATGCGTACTGCCGCTCGCCCAGCGGGCGAAAACGAAAGCATTGCCCTGAACGAGCGATCTGGTCAAGGTCGAAATCTTCTAAGATGCGCTCGGTCATTTGCCCAGCGTCTCATGCTCGCGCACAAGCTCCTCATAGAGCTGGTGGAATATCCAGCCGATGTTGGTCTCGGTAACGATCGCCTTATACGGCACGGACACACCGTGCTCTTTCATCTTGCGCAGCAGGATCTCGAGCCGTTTGTCGGTAAAACCGTCCAGCACGAGCATGGGCTCGGCAAGCGCGGGCGCCTCCGGGTTGTCGCGCGCATCGAAGCCCTTACGCCCTAACAGGCAGCCCACAGTCTGCCCGACAGACTCCGGCGCAATGTTCTTGATACGCGCACCCATCTGCACCAAAATAGATTTCAAGAAGACGGTTTGCTGCCCGCCCTTGGGATCATAGTATAATACCGTCTCACGGGATACCGGCATAGTCGGTCTCCTCCTTCTCTTTCTTTGTCATTTTATCACATCCCGCAGGATGCTACCGTGATTATATCACAATTCGCCGCCGATTGTCAGCCCGCCGCATAGCGGTGCTCTAACCGCATCTGCCTCAATTCCCTACCGAGATTTACGGGGGTTTCTTCTGTTTGCCAGATATTTGAGCAGCCTTTTGGCGCGATTTATCACCTCATCAGCCCTTTCCCCAAAAAGCGCGTTTGCCCAAATCCTGTCCACCTGACGAACCTCCGGCGCCCTGAGATCCAAAAAAGTAATCTTGTCAACAATGGCAGATAACGCTTTTACCGTTTCTTGTTCAATATAGTCATACACCGGGATATATGTCCTTTTTATATCCGGAATTTCCATTTTTCTCATACCTTCTTGATCTTTGGCGGATGCCTCACAGATCAACTGGTAAAAAATAGTGCTCATCCAAGTGGCCATAAGTATCGCCTCATCCGCTGAGGGCAACGTACAGACCACAAAATTGGTTGAAACGAATAGCGGGTGAAAAGATAAGTAAACTCTACCCGTTGTTCTGACTGCCCTTGGTATCAGCACGGAATTTGGTGCAAATTTCCCCTTGCTTTCCTTATCAAGTATTGCCATCCATGCTTCATGCGTTTTTCTTTTGCGCGGCTGTCTGCCCTCTTTATCTGGCAGCGCATTGTACGCCTCAATAATGGATTTGATCATCTCTTCCGTATTGATAGAAGCATCCAAAAACGCACTATCCCCGCTTCCCACCTCTAACCGATCCAGCTTCGCGTTACGCATACCAATAGACAAGGCGATATTCCGACCCTCAAATTGCTGATAGAGCACTGCATTCGAATCGAAGAACAGCATATCGCTACCGCCATTATTGCCTGCGCAACCCCGCTTGAGCGGATAAGTAAGCGCAGACAGTGCGGCTATCCGGTCAGACATCTCAATAACATCTTTGATAAATGCACTGGCATCGTTCATCTCCTGATTGAGCGCCCGCCAGCCATCCTCTACCATGTTGAGAAGCTCCTGTGCAGCCACTTTTTTTGCAACGATGCCCGCTCCCACCGATGAAAATTCATCTGTCACATCATTTTGCAATATCTGTGTGAACCGATGCAAATCGACGTCAGGAATGTTATCATAGCTCGATATTACCTTTACATAGTCGGACAAGGTTTTGGCTCTTCCAACTATTATGCAAGTATCCTTTGTAACGCTGTCAAATATCTCATTCCCCGGATAGGTGAATATCAAATGCAGCCCAAACCGCTCCATAAGCAGCTTTCTGATCGCCTTTGCTTCCGGCCCCCTACCCATTAGATGGGTTTTAGGAAATACACAGGATATTGTTGTTCCAGTATTCACCAGCTCAACAAGCAATTCAAGAAACACGCCTTCCAATGGCATTTGACCGACATTGCTTCTTGCCCCGCCTGATACCAACCTTCGAATGCTCTGATAAAGAACTTTCTTCCGATCTACACAGTTAATACCTGCGGAAAACGGCGGGTTCATTACAACGACCTTGACTGCATGAAAAAAAGAGCGGTCTACATCCGCAAGATTCCTATTATAAATTGCAGGCGAGTTATTCGGGCTGACAACACTTGCATAACGAAGACCAAGCCGTAATGAGAGCAGCTCTAACAGCCTGCTGTTGACATCATTGGCCATGATTTGGGTAGGGCGTAAATTGTATACGGGAATGGCCGCGCTGAGCAAGTTGCCGCTTCCGGCCGCCGGATCGCACACGATGTCCGTATCAGACAGCTCTCCGCTGCTGTATTTTGCCAGTACGGCTACAATACTCGCCAGCTCCATATCGGTCGGCACCTCGCCTTCATGCTCATGCCCTGCTGACACGATGGCATGTAGTATGCCGGCGACCACATCACCGTTTATATTTTGGTTTGCAAAATCATATAGCTCCGCCAGTATCTTGTGATCGATATTAACAATACGTTCAAACTCCTTTTCGGAGTATCCAAAAATATCTTTAAAATTGACGCTCGAGGCCTCCTCGCAAATCTCCGCCACATCACCGCGAAAAAGCCTGATGTCTCGCAGCTCGTTTCTGTTTATAAAGGCAAACGAACCCCGGATATACTCGTAAAGAAGAGCCGCCAAATGTGCTTTCCGCTTTTTTGGAGCTTTGATAAGTTGCTCCATATGGTTAGAGAAATCATCCAGCGTGACCATGTACTCATAGGAATCCTGGATAAAGTCATGCAGGCATGCGCTAAAATATTGTGATAAATCTTGCTCGATTTTCTTTTCATCATCTGTATCAAAGTTGCCGATATGGAAAAATCCTGGCTGCAGCATCTGCTGAAAAGGTTTTGGTTTTGCAGTATCATACCGAAAAGCGCAGGCGCATTCCAGGTTTGTTAACAAATAAAATGGCCTTTCCGACCAGCCTGCGTTCATTTGCACATATGACATTGCTTGAAACTGGTATCTCAAGCTGTGCACATCCGCAGGCGTTCTTTTCACCTCTACCACACAGAGATATTTGCCCGTATGTTTATTTTTGATAACGAAGTCCATTTCGAGCGTTCCTGTGTGCTGGTGATGCAACACCTCATATTCGGCATCCCTGCCAATCATTTCTAACGCTTTTTTAAGTGCTCGGGCGCATATCGGATGAAAATGAGTTACCTCTGCATCTGCATAACTTATCCGCATAAAGATTTACTCCCTTATATATTTCTTTAACGCACGCGCAAGTACGGCTGCAAGCATCGGCGGCATAGCATTTCCAACGATGATATTTCTACCCTGCTTGCTGCTGGAAACAATAACATAATCATCCGGAAAAGACTGTAATCGCAGTGCCTCCCGCACCGTAATGAGCCTGTTTGCATTATAATGGATGTTACACCCTACATTCGGCCGATTAAAATATGTGTTGATCGTGTAGGACGGCTTGTCCGCAGCAAGCCTGCCATAGCAGGTTGTATGCCCACCTTCTTTTTGTAGTCTCCTGATTCTGCTGGAGGCCACATCCGCCGGAATATCCATATAATTTCCGCCAGGTTTGACATGATGTACAATATATTCATCTAATTTACTCATCCGAGGGATAAAATGCTCTGTAACGGCCGTGTTGCGCCTGACATATCTCTGATAGTCATTTTGCGGGGGAGTGCGATAGGTTACGCTGCCTTTTTCATCTTCTATCGCATCGGGCAAATCTCCCAGCGCTTGCTCTACGCTTACATAGCGCGCTAGATGTCCACCATCCTCGCTGTGGGTCGGTTGCGGAAATGAAAATGCGGCATCCCTCAATCCAACAATGATGACCCGCTTTCTCCTTTGCGGAACGCCATAATCCGCCGCATTCATCACTTGTTGGACGGCAGTGTATCCAATTTTACCAAACGCTATCTTCAGCAGATCAATGATTTTTTCACTCTGCGCGTTTCTGGCCGACAATAGCCCTGTAACATTTTCAAAGACAAACGCTTGCGGCTTTACGTGTTCGATGATATGGATGTACTTCCAGACAAGCTGCCCCCGGGCATCCTCAACATCCCGATTGCCCGCCAGAGAGAATGATTGGCATGGCGGCCCCCCAATGACCACATCCGCGTGTGGAATTTGTCGAACGTCAATTTGATTGATATCCTCACATATGATATGATCTCCGATATTCGCCTTGTATGTATCCACTGCATTTTTATCGTTATCAATAGCCCAAATTATATTGTATCCCTCAGACACAAATCCCAGATCCAGTCCGCCGCCGCCGGAAAACAGGCTGACTACAGTAATTCCCACCTTAACGAACCTCCAATCGGCCATCTCTGGCAGAAAAGTATCTGTTGGCTATGTCCTCATACTGCACGAGGCTATATTTTGCAATTAGTTTTGTTATCTCGTTAATTACCGCGGGGTCGCTGGTGGCAATAAGCCTGCGGCTAAGTTTAATCATTTCTTTTTTGTCATTTTCCGAAAGACTATCATACTGCGGAAATGTCAATTTTTCTATATCGTATTTTTGTAACTTCAATAGTCCAGCTCCGTATCTTTTTCCGCTCAGTTCAAGCTGATAATATGTATAATAATTGTTCAGCAAGGCAAATAACACCCACTTGTCCACTTTGGGCGTTATGATATAAAAGTTATCACGAATCAGCGTACCGGTCTCGTCCATCACAAATTTCATATCGCTTCGTACAATATAACTAAACAATATGCCCTCGCCCCTGATCTCACGCAGCCCATACCATTTGCCGCCGCTCATAATCTTGGCATGAAGAGACTTTGGCTTTTTCTCTTTTATGATTTTCCTCTTCCAAAACTCTAAATACTTTATGGCATCGTCTGTAAGCACAGCGCTTGTAGGATAGAATACTCTATCAAAACGGGCATTTCGCGTGGAATAACCATCAATATTTTTCGGGGAGGAAAGAATAGGCTTGCAGTACTGGCCGGCGGCGTCTGGCAGGTCAGGGTTAATATACATTGCATTACAGCCTGTTTCCAGACCTCTTTTAATGGTTGCCAACCCGGAAAATGGATAGGAAAAAATTTCAACTGCTCTATTGCGGCTGGCCGGAATGGTAGTTAGTTTCCCATCCTTTGATTGCAGAAACTCTTCTTGCGCGGCCATATTTATCTTTCCTTTTCTAAGCTTAAGTATAGCCACCTCGACAATGGGCTCTTTTTCAAATACTTCGCCAAAAATATACACCTGTTTTTCAATTCCGCATTTTGACAGCATCATCTGACGGAACGCAGCCCCAGTCCGCGCATTCATCCAGCTGCTTGGGAAAATAACAATCAGCTGCCCACCCTGTTTGAGTAGCGCTATTGCCTTCATGATGAAATACATATACAGATTTGCCGTACTCGGCAGACCACGAAAAACCGGATCTTCTTGCAATCTCTGTTTTGTTATTCCATATTTCTCAAGTTCATCAATTTTTTCTTGACGTATATACGGTGGATTCATGATAATGCCATCATACACAGTCGAAGTATGGTAGGTAAGAAAATCCGTATGGATCAATTCATACGGCTTATATCTGCTCTTTGCCACCTCAAAAAGCCCCGTATCGATCTCGCATGCGGTGACTCGAATGTAATTTTTTTCCTTAAGTGCGTTCAAAAACGAACCCGTGCCAAAGCATGGATCCAAAATAGCTGCATGTTTTGGCAAATCAAGTAAGGAAACCATATAGCGGGCCACATTGCCCTTTGTAAATACTTGACCCAAATCGGCCATTGGTCGATGCTCCCTCTAATAGTCAATAGCGCTTTACTTACTTGTTCTGCTTATTCTTCTTAATCTACTAAAATAAAAGCGATAAAGCGCAATGATATTATATCGCGCGCTGACTTCCAAATCAATTTTTTCGTGTTTTATCTACTGCCGCCGGCCTGCTTAGCGCGCGGCCTACGAAAACACTTGGAATTTTTCGGATGATGCGCATGGGCGAGGTTAGCGCCGGCTCCACTATATCGAAGCGGTGCGCGCTGTTTAGCCCGGTGTTGACCCACCTGTCAAACCCAGCGCATAGCCGAATTTTCTCGCATCATGACCGATGCATTAAGGAGAAGATCATGAACGGCTGGAAAATACGCATTCGCTGCGCTGTGCAGGTGACATTCCCCGCCCTGGCAACCTCCAAAAAAATAGCGCAGCACGTGCAGTTCCATCGCATTACCCTCCTGTTTTCCCAGTATAACACGTCAAGTTATTCCTGTATAGAATAACTGCAAATAATTATTAGGTATTTTACATTTCTGTTTTACTAGCTTATAATAATTGGCAGGAGGCAGGCGCCACCGTTCCGCGCAATTGATGCGCAGGGGTAATTTTTATAGTGCCAGTTAGGATGCCGGATGCAACGGTCAGTTTACCCAAAACCTATCCTGTTATTTAGCAAAAAGGAGGAAGCATGGAATATATCACGCTCAACAACGGGGTGCGCATGCCAATGGTCGGTCTTGGTACATGGAATGTGCGCGGCGAGCAAGGCAAGCGCTGCATAGTCGAGGCGCTCTCACTCGGCTATCGACTGATCGACACCGCGCAGATGTACGATAATGAGGATATAGTCGGCGCAGCCGTGCGGCAAAGCAGCCTTTCCCGACAGGAGGTGTTTATCACCACCAAGCTTTACCGCCCAAGCGCCAGCTATGAAAAAGCGAAAGCCGGAATCGAACAGTCACTCCGCGCACTCGGCACAGACTACATTGATCTACTGCTGATCCACGAGCCATATGCCAACGCGCTGGAGATGTACGAGGCGCTCAAGGAGGCATACAAGGCAGGCAAGGCGCGCGCCATCGGCATTTCAAACTTCGGCGCAAAGGAATACGCGGCCTTTCTGCGCGGCTGTGGCGTCGTGCCCGCGGTCAACCAGGTCGAATCTCACGTTTATTATCCGCAGCTTGCACTCAAAGAACAGCTGCGGCAGACAGGTACGCAAATGCAGTCCTGGGCTTCTTTTACCGAGGGACGAAAGAACATCTTTGCCGAGCCTGTGCTCAATCAGATCGGTACAAAATACGGCAAAACGAGCGCGCAGGTGGCGCTCCGCTATCTGATACAAAACGGCATTGCCGTCATACCAAAGTCGGTGCACAGGGAGCGGATGGCGCAAAATCTGGCGGTATTTGACTTTACGATGCAGCCCGAGGACATGGAAGAGATCGGCCGCCTGAACGGAGACCGCTCCCTATTCGGCTGGTATTAAATAGGGAAACATACAAATAAAAGTGACCGCATAAAGTAGCAGCGCCAGAAAAGACGGCAATACGGCAATGCTTATTGACATTATCTTCGAGGCGCTTGGCAAAGAGGGCATCGAAACCGAAATGATCCAGCTTGGTGACCGACCCGCATCAGCCGCTCGAACAGCAATATAGGCGCACGCGGGCGCTCCTCGAGCAGATGCAGAGCAGCGGCCTTCTGCGCCCTTCGGGGCATGGCAGCAAGGCCGCTGCTTTGTGTTCGTGCCGCTCATTTAGTTGTTGTTATAATATCGATTTATCATTGAATATAATTGAAATCGGCGCGAAAAAAAGTCAATTTTTCAGTTCAATATCGTGTTTCGCGGCACAAAGTGGATACCGATTCCTTTCGTCTCAGCAGCGCTACCGTCTCATCAATACTTTCGTTAGGTAGGGAATTACTGTCATTATCGATAATCACGTCTTGCGACGAAACACCATCAAATTCAAGAGGGACTTTGAAACGAACGCTCTTGAT
>NZ_CALWJJ010000010.1 GCF_944380985.1 uncultured Agathobaculum sp.
TCGCCGCGGGAGGCGCACCAGCAGTCGGTTGCTGTGCAGCAATCGTTTGCCCCTGTACGGGTAGGCGTTGTGCTGCCGAGCTGGGCAGGGCCGTTTCGCGATGAGGTTACCCGTGGTATTGAAGCGGCGCGCACCGAGCTGGCTGCACGCGCCGTGCAGGTGCGGGTATGCACCTGCGAGAGTGACATCCCGATCGAAACGATCGACCTGTTGGACGACCTGCTCAGCTGGGGTGCGCAAGGGATCGCGCTGTGCGCACTCAACGATATTGCGATTGAGGCCAAGGTAAACGAGATGGCCGGGCAGGGCATTCCTTGCATCACCTTCAACTCGGATTTGCCGGACAGCCGCCGGCTATGCTTTGTCGGCCAGGATTACGCCAAAAGCGGCCGAATCGCCGCCGAACTATTGAGTAAGTGCATCCCACAGAACGCCCATGTGCTTGCCATGGTCGGCAATATGGAATATAACGGGCACCGTACCCGGCTGGATGGGTTTTGTGCGCACATGCGCGAGCGAGGCTTTTACGCTGAGCAGATCGAAGTGGTCGAAACCTATAACGATTACCGCCGCACCTATAATAAGGTGACCGAGGCGCTGCATAACATCACACGCTTGCGAGCGATCTATATGGCAAACCGCAGCGTCACCGGCTGTGTCGACGCGGTAAAAGCCGCAGGCATGGCGGGCAAGATCCGCATCATCGCGCACGACGTGTCTCGACGGCGCAAGGCCATGCTGCGCGAGGGCACGCTCGACCTGACGATTACGCAGGACTTGTACCAACAGGGTTACCAGCCGCTTCTTCTGCTGTGCGACTTGCTGCAAAAGCAGCAGCAGCCCGCGCCTGACCAGCAGAGCGCCAGCATTTCGATCCTTTGTGCGGAAAACCTGGATTGAGGCGCGAAGGCAGAAAAAAACGTCCAAACCCAATCGGGTTTGGACGTTTTTTTTCCTTCATTAGGCCGGGGAAGAAAAAGAGGGGGCCACTGCAGTTTTACCGCCGCTAAGCGGCGTTTGGATAGACCAGAACATACAGCCGGTGATAAAATTCCTGACCGCGCTCACCTTCAATGCTGCGCAGCTCGCCGTTAATAAAGACATACCCGTCCGCGTTGACGCCTATTGAATTGCCGTTTTCAAATGTAACTGTCAGGCGGTTGGCGGCCAGTCGCTCGCTGCGGGGCGGAAAGAAATGCGGATATTGCTTATAGGTATAGCTGCTGAGCAGCGCGGTGAATTCGTCGATCCGCGCGGGATCAGTCACCGCGGGCAGGTCGGTATCGTTTTCTGTAATAGAGAGCGCCGCAGGCAGGCCTGTACCGGCAATATCCGCATAGGATTGGCTATATAGATTGATGTATAGCATGCGCCCGGCGGCAAACAGCAGCAGCACGAGCAGCGTGCCGCACACCGCAAAGCCAAGCGCGGTAAATTTACGCATAGCGTTACCCCTTTGCAGTATTTGGAAGTTTACTTTTCCATTATTAGCATACCGCAAAACCGGCATACTGTCAACGCCCTCGTTTCGCAAGTAAAACAGATCTTGACAAAAATATTCTACTATTGTAGAATAAAACCATAGACATATTTTACATTTGTAGAAAGAGGAGGGAGTGATATGCAGGCAGCCAAACGCCTGCCAGATGCCGAGCTTGAGATCATGCAGGCGATCTGGTCGCTTGAGGCACCGGTGACGGCAGCGGCGGTGCAGCAGCGCGTGAGCAAGGAGTGGAAAGCGACAAGCGTGCTGACTTTTCTTTCCCGCCTGTGTGAGAAGGGCTTTTTGTCATGCGAAAAGGCGGGGCGGCAGAACTACTACACACCGCAGGTCTCGCGCGAGCGTTATTTGCAGTGTGAGAGCGCGCGCTTTGTGCGGCGGCTGTGCGGCGGCTCGGTCAAAAACCTGGTCGCAAGCCTGTCGGACGCGGGCGCGCTGACCGAGCAGGACATCGCGGATCTACGCGCCTTTCTAGATGCGCAGGGGCGCTAGGACAGGAGGGGTAGGATATGACTGGTAATGAACTGCTGCTGAGCCTTGTGCAGATTGGGCTGACCGTGTCAGCAGCGGCGCTTGCGCTGTTTTTACTGCGCCGGGCGCTCAAAAAGCGCTATCCGGCGCGCGCAATCTGCGCGGTGTGGGCGATACTTGCGATCCGGCTGCTCATCCCGGTGCAGCTGACGCTGCCTGACCCGCCGGTGCAGCTGACGCCGCCCGCCCGCACCTTATATGTGACCTATCACCGCGCGGACACGCCGCAGGCGGCCAACCCATCCGGAACGGCGCCGCAACAGACAGCGCCGCACGGCGAGTGGATGAGCGAAAGCGAGTTTGAAAGCAAGGCGGTTAACGCAAACGGGGTGTGGATGAATGCCATCCATATTGACGGCGTGTTGGTGCTGGTCTGGCTGATCGGTGCACTGTACAGCGCGCTGCGGCAGTGGACACGGTACCACCGCTTTTACCGTGCGCTTAACAGACCATCTGCCCATGCGCAGCGCGACACCCTGCGCCGCGTGTTCGAAGAGCAAAAGCATGCGCTTGGCATCCGGCGGCATATTCCTCTAATCGTCACACCTGCGGCGGACTGCCCGATGCTGGCGGGGTATGCAAGGCCCGCGCTCTATTTGCCGGACGAGGCGCTAAGCGAGCAGCAGGCCATGTTCATCTTCCGGCACGAGCTGACGCATTACAAGCGCCATGACCTATGGCTTAAGCTGATATTGGTCGCGGCGCAAGCGGTGCACTGGTTTAACCCGCTCGTGCATCTGATGGCGCGGTTTGCGCGGGAGGACATCGAGCTTGCGTGCGACGATGCAGTCGTGCGCGGCATGGATGGCGCCCAGCGTCGCGCCTACGGCGAGACGATCCTGCAATCAGCGGCGGCGCAGGTGAAAAAGCGCGCGCTTGTGTCGTGCTTTGCCGGGGATAAGGATGCGCTCATGCGGCGGTTTGAGGGGTTGTTCGATATGCGCGCGAAAAAGCGCGGTGTAGCGCTTATAACAGCGGCGGCCATATTGATCGTCTCGCTTGGCTGCGCGGTGTCGGTGGGAGAAAATCAGGAAGAATTGGACGAACAGACTGTTCTGTCCGCGGCGCAGGAATACGCACAAGCGGTGCAGCAAGGAAATGTACAACGCGCGTATGAGATGTGGTCACAGCGGATGCGGCAGGCTGCCGGCATTACCGTGCCGACGGAAATGGAACTTCCGGAAAGCGGGATAACAGCTTACGCGCTGACTTATGAGCCAGAGGATCAAACCTGTGTGCTGGTATCCGAACAGCAGCCGGGTGAGCGGCAGGCGGTGCGCCTGTGGTTTACGAAGGAGGACGGCGCAGTCAAGGTGGATGATTTCACCCTTTTGCTGGATACAGAAGATGTTGTAGACAGCTTGGACGACTTTCGCATTCTGTACGAGAACGACCTCGGCCTGCCGGATTTCCTGACCCGAACCGAATATGAAGACTGGAACCTACCGATGATGGACATCAGCTCGCCCGATAGGGCGGCGATCCACTTGCTGCGGCTGGATACCACCCAAACCGCGAGCAGATCGTCGCCGGACAGTGCGGCGGGAGATGACATTGTATATGTCACATGCATGTTTGCAGACGGCAACGAGGTGACCATCACCATGTTAAGCCAGTTTGGCGCAGGATGGCTACCGCAGGATTTTACCTATGACGGCGGCGTCAACGACCGCACCGCCGCTGACCTTGCGCAGCAGTACGCGAGAGGCGTTACGCACAAGAGCGGGCAGTTTATCTATCCCATCTTAAGCGCGCAAAAGCAGCAGGATTTTATTACCCAGCAGCGTATGGGCGAGAGCGGCGGGATCAACTGGCGGTATGGTACATCCTCACCCTCCTACCGCGATTTTGCGCTCGTGCCGACGAGCGAGAACAGTTATATCGTCGTGTTTCAAATGTATGGGGGTGGCGCGAACGACTATCGCGAAGCCTATGTAATCGAGACCGCCAGCGCAGACGGCCGCTCGATCATTTGGGACGTTCGTCAGGTCGGGCGCACGGACGAAATGACCTATCATAACCTGTTTGACTTGTATTATAATTCCGGCCTTGCGTGGCCTGTGCTGGACAACGGTATGAACGAAAGCGTGGGCAGTGCATACAACGGTGTACCGGTTGCAGAACTTGCGCAGCCTGAGACAGCGGCGCAAGCGGTATTCGGTTATTTTGCCGAGCCGGTCGAATACACCGAGGGCAATGCGCATTTTGTCTCCCGCACGCCGGTATTCACCGCTGAGCTGGTCTCGCAGACTGGTAGTACGGCGGCCGTGCGGTTGATCTTTACCGACGGCAGCCCGTCCAC
Source organism: uncultured Agathobaculum sp. (assembly GCF_944380985.1). GTDB lineage: Bacteria > Bacillota > Clostridia > Oscillospirales > Butyricicoccaceae > Agathobaculum. Next base: position 4,335 of record NZ_CALWJJ010000010.1, read on the forward strand.
CGAGGTGCGCATGGAGCAAACAGAAGATTACTGGATGCCGGTCGGGATTGCGGCGACATATGATGAAGCCTTTTTTGCCACAGCGCAATCGGGCAGCGAAATTGTTTTTATCCCTGCGGGGTGGGATGTCTCGAACGCACTCAGCCTTGCGGAGGTGTCGGACGGCGTGCCGCAGCTGGCGGATGGAGACATCATTACCATGCACTTTGGCGCGCGGCCTGCGGGCGAGGTAATACTGACCGAACGGGATATTTATATCGCAGACGGCACGCCGCGCTATGACGAACGGCTTGTAATGGAAACCGTACTGCCGCACAGCGAAACCGGCGAATATACTTACACGGTTTCACCAAGCATGGGGTATTACCTGTCCTCCCAATATCCGGACACGATTTACCGCGCTGTGACAGCGGACTACGAGGATGAAGATGGCGTACTGCGTACAGTCACCTTTGTATTTTATACGGCAAATGGCGACGCCCGGACCGACTATACTCTCACCTCGAACACTTACTATAACAGCGTTTATGGTTATACCCTTACTTTACCGGATTGCTTTGTCGAACAGGGATATGTCAAAGAGCAGGACGGCATGGTGACGTTCGGCCTGAAAGATGCATGGCCGGGCGTATATGCCGATCCGACCGAGGCAGGTGTGGTGATGTCGCTCGCGGTCGGCTCGGTCGCCGAGCTGCGCGACGTATTCGGCGAAAACTGGGCGGAAAATTATTATGTGCCCTGCAAGGAATTAGCGGTGCAAAATGGGCTGGCCTATCTATTGCTGTTTGCGTCCGACGTGCAGTATGATACAACAAATACGCAGATCACAGCGGCCTATACCGAGATGTATGCAGCTGCCGAGGGCATTGCAGCGGACGCGATCTCGTTTGACGGGCAGAGCGACCAGCAGCGTGCAAACGAGCGGGAGACCGCGCTGCAAGAGCTTGCAACCTATTATATCAGCCGAGCGTATTATATCGGGGATGCAGCCGTCCTGCCGGACGCGGCGGAAAACACATGCACGGTAGTCTGGGCGGGTGATCCCGGCGGCGCGCCGGACGCAGCCTCGCAGCCTCGCCGCGCGGAGCGGCTGTGGTTTGACGATCTGAACAGTGTACATCCCTCGCGCACCGAGATGCTGGCGGACAGCGGGGCGGGCGTTCATTCGCTCGACGCTTTCCTTATGCTGTATGATAACTCTCTTGCATTGCCGGAGCTGCCCGAATATACGGTGCGTTTGCTGCTGGAGAATACCGCGATTACCGCGCTGCGCGATCCGGTGCAGGCGGCCGAGTGGTTGCTCGGCCTGTCTGGCGGCACAGCGAGTGACTGGCGTGCGAATGCGCAACGGAATGAGGAGATTTTCCTTTATACCTGGCCGGACGGCAGTCAGGTGTATCTTGTGATGAAAGCCGTGCAGCTGGGCGGCGCGGCGCAGCCGATCTATCTGCCTATCCGCTGGGATGCGGGCGCGCAGGGCGGAACGGGCTGGGCATATGACCCATACAGCTACATGATGTGCAAGGAGCAAAATGACTTTTCCGGTTGCACCGCAGAGGAGCTGGCGTATTATCTGGGCGAGTCGGACGGCGCATATACCGAAAACATCCTGCACGAGCTTAATCTGCGCTGGCGGGAGGACCCGGCGGGCATCGACCAGTTGATGGAATCACAGCAAGCGCCAGTTCGGTCGCTATGGGAAAATCATAAGGCGGCGAACCCCGATATTTTCCCCTGATGCGCAACTGCTTTCGTGCTTGACACCCCGCTTTGTCCGATGGTATGATAGCAAAGGATAAAGGGGAGTGGTTGGTGCGGTGCACAGCCGCGCGGCATCGTCAACACATATGGCGGGGCGCCGGCCCCGCTCTGGCTGTTGCCTGCAATGACCAGACCTGCATCTCCTGTGGGAGACGCAGGTCTGTCTGCATATCGGGGCATACTGCTGGCGCAAAACAGTTTTATGGCCGAAAAAGGGCTTGATATAGGGGGCGTATCTATGGAATTCTTGTACGAAGGCCTGCTGTCCATCACCTGGCAGCAGATCGTTATGTATCTGGTCGGCGGGCTACTGATCTGGCTTGCTATTGAAAAGCAATATGAGCCGTCGTTGCTGTTGCCTATGGGCTTTGGCGCAATACTGGTCAACCTGCCGCTTTCGGGCGTGATCGACCAGATGACCCAGGGCGTGGGCGAGACAAACGGCATCATCCAATGGCTGTTCGAGGCCGGTATCGAGGCAAGCGAGGCTTTCCCGCTGCTGCTGTTCATCGGCATCGGCGCGATGATTGATTTTGGTCCGCTGCTTGCCAATCCCAAGCTGTTTCTGTTTGGCGCGGCGGCGCAGTCCGGCATTTTCCTGACCATCATCGTGGCGGCAGTGCTCGGGTTTACCATTATCGACGCGGCCTCGATCGGTATCATTGGCGCGGCCGACGGCCCGACATCTATCCTGGTCTCTCAGGTACTGGGTTCCAAATACGTCGGTCCGATTGCGGTTGCGGCATACAGCTATATGGCGCTCGTGCCGATCATTCAGCCGTTTGCCATCAAGCTGGTGACGACGAAAAAAGAGCGCGCGATGAAAATGCCCTACGCTGCAAGCGGCGTTTCCCGGCGCACACGCATCCTGTTTCCGATTGTGGTCTCGATCGTCGCCGGTCTGGTTGCGCCCTCGTCGGTCGCGCTGGTCGGTTTTCTGATGTTCGGAAATCTGATCCGGGAGTGCGGCGTGTTGGATAGCCTGTCCAAAACCGCGCAGCACGAGCTGGCAAACCTCATCACGCTGCTACTCGGTATTACAATCTCGTTCTCCATGCGCGCCGATCAGTTCGTCACAGGGGAAACGCTGATTATCCTGTGCCTTGGCCTGGTCGCGTTCGTGCTAGATTCGATCGTCGGCGTGCTGTTTGCCAAGCTGCTCAACCTGTTCTGCCGGAACAAGGTCAACCCGATGATTGGCGCCTCGGGCATTTCGGCGTTTCCGATGTCCGCGCGCGTGATTGAAAAGCTCGGTATGGAGGCCGACCGCACAAACCATCTGCTGATGCACGCGGTCGGCGCCAATGTCGCTGGGCAGATCGCCTCGGTTGTGGCCGGCGGCGTCATCCTCGGATTTTTTATGTGAGAAAGGGGCTAAGGTAGATGAATCAATCACTTCAGGATGCCATCGCGTTACTTGGGCAGGGCATGGCCGGCATTTTTACGGTTTTGATTGTTATTGCGGTGATTGTGGCGCTGCTCGGCCGGATGGACAGGGGCGGCCCCAAGCAGTAAAAAGGGCTTGCAACCCCGGTGGCTTTCTGGTATAATATCAAAGTAAGCCAAGCCGGGGTTGTAGCTCAGCTGGTCAGAGCGTTCGCCTCACACGCGAGAGGTCGTGGGTTCGAGCCCCGCCAACCCCACCAAAGCAACGGCTCGCACGTTATAAGCGTGTGAGCTATTTTTATAGCTAAATGCCCCAAAATGGGAAGTCTACCTCATAGAACACGCCATTGGCAGACCCGTGCGATATTGCACGGACTTTTTTATTTTATGCGATCCTGTTTCTGCGGAAATGCAAGTTGTGGACTTTTGGATAACGTGCCAAGTACTGTTCATAGCCCAAATGCATAGCGTCTGTACAGATTAAGTGCAGACGTTATTTTGCATAGATTTTCCCTATTTATATCCATGTAATATAAGTATTTGAAATCTGCGGGCGAGACATTTATACTATATTTAAGCAAGAGATAAAAATATCCCATTGAAAGAGGGAAAACATAGATGAATTATCTGTGGAGTTTGCTGGCGGAATCCTTTTGGCAAATTTTGATTCCGGGGCTGACGATGACCATCCCGCTGACGGTCATCTCTTTTGCCATTGCCATGGTCATTGCGGTGGCGGTCGCGCTAGTGCAGTTTGCCAAGGTGCCTGTCATCCGTCAGATTGCGCGGTTTTATATCTGGGTGATCCGAGGAACGCCGCTGCTGGTTCAGCTTTTTGTGGTGTTCTTCGGTTTGCCGCATGTCGGCATCCTGATCGATGCTTTCCCGGCTGCGGTCCTTGTGTTCTCCATCAACCAGGGCGCTTACTGCGCCGAGACCGTCCGCGCTGCGCTGGAATCCGTTCCAGCGGGTCAACTCGAGGCAGCCGCGTGCGCAGGACTGACCTGGAGCCAGTCCATCCGGCGGATCGTTCTGCCCCAAGCCCTGCGGACCGCTTTCCCACCGCTGTCCAACTCACTGATTGGAATGGTAAAAGACACCTCGCTGGCTGCGAATATCACGGTAACCGAGATGTTTATGGCCACCGAGCGGATTGTGGCGCTGACAGCTGAGCCGCTGGCGTTGTATATCGAGGTGGGCGTGATTTATCTGTTGTTCTGCACGGTGCTGACCCGGCTGCAGCGGGTGGGAGAAAAGAGGCTGAGCGTTTATGGCTAAAGGAGGAAAGCCGATGCTGGAAGTCAAGAATATACGAAAATCTTTCGGAGATCTGGAGGTGTTGAGGGGGGTAGACCTACGGGTCAACAGGGGGGATGTGGTGGCAATCCTCGGGCCAAGCGGTTCCGGCAAGACCACTCTGCTGCGGTGCATGAACTTTTTAGAGCAGGCGGATGACGGCGTGCTGGTTTTTGACGGAGAAAGCCATCCATTTCGGCAGATTACCAAAAAGGGTATAGTTCGCCTGCGGAAAAAGACCGCATTCGTATTTCAAAACTACAATCTGTTTCGCAATAAAACCGCACTGCAAAACGTCACGGAGGGCCTGATTATCGGGCGGAGGATACCAAAATCGCAAGCCATTGAAATCGGTGAGCAGGCGCTGCAAAAGGTGGGTCTGCTGGACCACCGGGATTATTATCCCAGCCAGCTCTCTGGCGGGCAGCAGCAGCGGGTGGCCATTGCACGGGCTATTGCCACAAAGCCGGAGATCATTTATTTTGACGAACCCACCTCCGCCCTTGATCCGGAACTAACCGGCGAAGTGCTGGCCGTCATGCGCACGCTGGCAAACGAGGGGATGACCATGCTGGTGGTGACCCACGAGATGGGTTTTGCCCGACATGTTTCTAACCGGGTGATATTTCTGGAGAACGGCGCGGTGGTGGAATCCGGGGATGCTTACTCTTTCTTTGAGCACCCCAAAGAGGCGCGCACCAAGGCGTTTTTGCAGACCCTCAATGGAAAACTGACCCAGGCCTGTTAAGGATAGGGCAGATATAGCAGTATACTCGTTTGGATTGCCGCCGATGCTGGTAAGCGATCGGCCGGCAAAGCGGGGTGTAAAGAAAGGGAAGTGACATTTAGCGATGTGGCCCGATCCGCTTTCCATAGAATCTGTGGAGCAAAATTTGAAAGATGCCGGTTGCCCGGATATGTTTATCCGGCTGTTTCTGGCCCGCTATGCGACCAGCACACCGGATGAACAAATGCAGATGCTGCTTGAGCAGCGCAAAAAGCTGCTCGAACGGCTGCATGACAGCCAAAAACATTTGGACTGTATGGACTATCTGTGCTATCATATACAAAAGCAGAAAACGAAGTAACATAGGCCGGGTGGCAGCACCTCCAAAGAACAGTTCTCCAGAGCACACCGGCCGTCGCAACCTGCCAGGCTTGCGGCTCTGTTTGATAACCGGGCGGCGGTTTCCCGCAATCCCCCGAATAAGGAGGAGTCTGAAATATGAAACGGCGGCTTTTCTCCACGCTGCTTGCGTTTTGCACGCTGCTTGGCTGTACCATTTCTGTCCGTGCGGTAAATGAAACGGGATTTTCCGATGTTCCGCTGGATGCCTGGTATGCGGATGCTGTGGCATTCTGCCATGAAAACGGCTTGATGAGCGGCACGACCGCAACGACCTTTTCCCCAAACGATACGATGACGCGAGGTATGCTTGTCACAGTGCTGTACCGCGAGGCGGGCGCACCCTCTCTGGAAAATGAAAATCTTGGCTATCCTTTTGCCGACGTGCCTGGTGACCTATGGTATGCCAACGGGGTTTATTGGGCCCGGCTGAAGGGTATCACCAGCGGCTATGCGGATAATCGCTTCGGGCCTAATGATCCAGTGACCCGGGAGCAGCTGGCCGTTATTCTCTGGCGCAGCGCCGGCAGCCCGGCGCCCGAGGCGGAAAGCGCATTTGCTGATCAGTCCAGCATTTCGGCCTATGCGGTAGATGCTGTCCGTTGGGCAAGAGAGAGCGGTATTGTAAGGGGCAAGGACGGTAACCGTTTTGACCCTGCTGGACAGGCAACAAGAGCCGAAACGGCGGCGATTCTCACGCGCTGGATTGCATTCCGGCAAAATGGATAGCCCCGCCGCGCAAGACGAACGATAAGTGGATAGGTACGGCGCGCATAGCGGCCTTGACAGCTAAGAATAACCTCGTATGCGTCCATATAAGAGGATGGAGTACGGCATTGCAAAATAACCCGGAGCAGCCTGCTGCTCCGGGTTGTTTTGTATGATCTGTCCGGCAAGAGAAGGTGTAAGCGGTCCTAAGCAATGTCTAAGGCTCATTTAGATGCCAGGAATGAAAGAATATATAGTAATTTTCTATTTATATTTATAAAATATAAGTATTTGCTATTTTGGAGCGCGCCTGTTACACTAAAACTGTCGGAAAGTCGATAAGATTATTGGACCCGGTAATGGGGTGAAGAGGTTTGAGACAACGGTCAATTTGTATATGGGGCTGCCTGCTTGCGTTTGCCATAGCGCTGACCGGCTGCGCAAAAGAGCGGCAGGCGCCGTTCGACGGTATGGAGCGCAATGCGACAGTGCAGACGGGAGATGCATCGGCCGCAGCGACGCCACTGCCATCCGAGGCGGTGGACGCAGAGAAAGATACGGAAGACTTGGGAAGTAGGAAGGAAGACCTTGCAATGAAAATGAATGTTCAGGTGGGAGACAGCGTCTTTACAGCGACACTGGAGCGCAACAGCGCCGTCGACGCTCTGGTAGATATGATGCAGCAGGCCCCGGTGACCATCCGGATGAGCGACTACGCTGGCTTTGAGAAGGTCGGGTCGCTCGGCACGAGCTTGCCTGCCAGCAACCGGCAGACTACCACGCAGTCTGGCGACATTGTGCTGTATCAGGGCAATCAGATTGTGATCTTTTACGGCTCTAACGCATGGAGCTATACCCGGCTGGCAAAAATTGATGACCTCGCAGGCTGGGAAGAGGCGCTGGGCAGCGGAGATGTGACCGTGACCTTGTCTTTGGCCAACTGACCGGCAGCGCATGCTAAGGGTGAAGCGGCAGCGCTATGCACTGCGGCGATGCAGCTGTCCTGCCACCGGCAAATTACCCCCGGACATTTGTACAAAAGCCTATAAAAACGATAAAAACACAACCAATGGTAATTGGGAGGTATCTCTTATGAAAAAAAGATGGATTGCATCGGTTACTGCTCTGTTTTTTGCGGCAGGGCTTTTGAGCGGCTGCGGCATAAACGGAACGGGCGGTGGGAACGGCGCATCGGAAGCGGTGAACGGCGGCCAAACGACCGACCTGCTCGATCAGATCCAGCAGGCTGGCGTTATCGTTGTGGGAACCGAGGGCACATATTCTCCGAACAGCTATCACAATGAGGATGGTGAGCTAGTTGGATTTGATGTAGATGTCGCCCGCGGGGTGGCGGAAAAGCTGGGCGTGGACATTGAGTTTGTCGAGGCGGAATGGGATTCGCTGTTTGGCGGTATGGACTCCGGCCGGATCGATATTGTTGTAAATGAGGTGGAGTATTCCGACGAACGCGCCCTAAAGTACGACTTTTCTGAGCCGTATACCTATGTGCACGGCGCGCTTCTGGTCGCGCAGGATAACACTGATATTACAACCTTTGCAGATCTGGACGGCAAGCGCGCGGCACAGAACTTGACCAGCAGCTGGGGGCAGGAGGCCGAGCGATATGGCGCAGAGCTTGTCAGCGTGGATGCCGTGGCGCAGGGCATTGAGCTGATCCTCAGCGGACGGGCCGATGCAATGCTCAACGCAGAAACAGCGTTTTATGACTATCTCAACAAGCATCCGGATACCCCGGTCAAGATTGTGGCGAATACCGATACGACTACCTCGTCGCGCATTCCGGTACCAAAGGGCAATGAGCGCCTGCTGGCCGCCATTAACGAGGCGCTGGATGAGATGCGCCAGTCTGGCGAGCTGGCCGAATTGTCCCAGCGGTACTTCGGTGCGGATGTCACTGGTGAATAAATAATCGTGTCCCATCCTGACAGATCCATCAGGATGGGACATCGTCTGTGGAAAGGGAGGAACGGGCTTATGCAATATGATTTTGACCATACGATAGAACGCCGCGGCACACACGCCACCAAGTGGGATGTGGCGCCAAATGAGCTGCCTATGTGGATTGCCGACATGGATTTTCCAACCGCGCCGGAGATCATTGACGCGATCGGGCAGCGAGCAGCCCACGGCATTTACGGCTATACCGATGTGCCGGAGGCATGGTACGAGGCGATCGTCGGCTGGTGGGAGCGGCGGCACAGCTTTCACATGGAAAAGGACTGGCTGGTCTTTTCTACAGGCGTTGTACCCACTATCTCAAGCGTGGTGCGAAAGCTCACCACGCCTGGAGAAAATATACTGACCATGACGCCAGTCTACGATATTTTTTTCCATTCCATCGAGAATAACGGCAGAAAGGCGCTGGAGTGCCCGCTTTCTTACCAGGCGGGGGAATACCGCATCGACTGGGGCGACCTCGAGCGAAAGCTGGCCGACCCGCAGACGAGCCTTATGCTGCTTTGCAACCCGCACAATCCTGTTGGAAGCGTGTGGGATCGCCAGACGCTGGCTCGGATCGGGGAGCTGTGCTGGGAGCACCACGTCACAGTGCTTTCCGATGAGATCCACTGCGACCTGACCGACCCTGGCTTCTCTTACACGCCCTTTGCCGCGGCGTCGGAGCAATGCCTGCAAAACAGCATTACCTGCATTGCCCCCACCAAGGCGTTTAATTTGGCAGGTCTTCAGACCTCAGCAGTAGCGGCGGCCAATCCGGTATTGCGGCACAAGGTATGGCGCGCGCTGAACACCGATGAGGTGGCAGAGCCGAACTGCTTTGCCGCCGAGGCGGCCGTGGCAGCCTTTACCAAGGGCGACGCTTGGCTTGATGCATTGCGGGCCTATCTGGCCGAAAATAAGCGGCAGGCGCAGGCGTTCCTCCGCTGTGAACTTCCGCAGATTCGGCCTGTGTTGTCGCACGGCACTTATTTGCTGTGGCTGGACTGCGGAGCGGTTACCAGCCGGTCGGACGATCTGGCACGATTGATTCGGGAAAAGACGGGGCTGCGTCTGTCTGCGGGCAGCGCCTACCGCGGCAACGGAAACCAGTTTTTGCGGATGAATCTGGCCTGTCCGCGCAGCAGAATGTTCGATGGGCTTGCACGGCTGAAAAAGGGTATTTGTGCCTATCGGGTCTAATCGGCGCTGCATTTTGATAATGGGCGGTTGTCATAGATCTGGCGAGCGGGCCCTATCGCCTGGAAAAAACGCAAAAGAGGCAAAGAACCTGTCCATTTGGACAGGCTCTTTGCCGTTCATCTTTCGGGGCATGCTGCCGACAGCCGGTGCGCTTATTTCATTTCCTTTTCCCAGTAACGGATTACATTGAGACCGGCTTTCTGTCCGAGTTGTTCCATCTGCTGGATGTCCGCATCGGACAGTGCAATCGCCGCCGCGCGCGCCGCGTCTTCTACCTGGGAAACCTTGGTCACCCCAATGATGGGCAGCGTGCCCTTGGCGATTGCCCACGCTACAGCAAGCTGCGCGATGGATACGCTGTAACGGTCGGCAATTTCTTTCAGGCCGGCATTGAGCTTTTCGAGCTGCGGGAGCATGGGGTTATAGATTTTGCCACGGTCGGAGGCGGCTGGGAAGGGATGCTTGGTATCGTACTTGCCGGACAGCGCACCCTGCTCGAGCACCATGTAGGAGAAGAAAATCAGACCGTTCTCCTTACAGTAATCCAGAATGCCCGAAGTTTCTGACGAGCGGTTGAGCAGGCTGTAATGGTTTTGAATGGCGGAGACTTTAAGCCCTTCGGCCGCAAGGATGTCCGCAGCTTGCTTGATCTCTGCCAGGCTATGGTTGGACAGGCCAATTTTTCCAATCTTACCGCTCTTGGCCAAAGGGATCAGTTCTCGGGTCCACTTGGGCGCGTCCAGCGGGTTGTGGATCCAGTAAAAATCCATAAAGTCGACGCCCAACAGCTGGGCGCTGGTCTCGTAGAGTGCGGTGACGGCGTTTTCAGCCGCCGGGTCGGCGCACTGGGGGGTGAATTTGTCAGAGATCAGATACCGATCCCGCGGGTAATCCTGAATGAACGCGCCCAGTGTTTTCTCCGACTGGCCCATGCCATATACATAGGCGGTATCCCACAGGGTAAGACCCGCTTGCATCGCGGCTTCAAAGACGGGGCGTAGCGCCTGTGCAGTGAGCGGCTCGCCAAAGGTGCTGTCGTTGCCCCAAGCCCATGCGCCAAGCGCAATTTTGGGAAGTGTTTCGTGGTTTGCCATGGTGATCGTCTCCTTTGTTCTTGTTCTATAAGTCGTGTGATTTACCTGCGGTGCCGTCCTTGGGGAAAACGGTGCTATACAGGGCATGGAACATCCGGTTATTTTGCCGCGTTGCGCTCTTTTTGCTCTTTTTCGATTTTGTAGCGCAGATAGTCCATGCGGTCGAGCTGCTTTTGCTTTAAGTGAATCTCATCAAGCGTTGTGCCGCGCTTTTTGCTCAGCATGCGCAGCCGTTCGGCTTCGGTCGAGTTGCCCTCAAGAAGCAGGCGCATATAACACTCGACCTCTTCGTTGCTAAACCCGATGTCGTGAAGCGTCATAATCATGCTCAGACGTTGCAGATCCTGCTCGCCATACTGCCAAACGCCCATGACTTTTTTGACTTCGCCGCACAGCCCCCAGCTTTCATATTCCCGCAGCACTTCGATGGGAATGTTATATCGCGCGCTGGCCTCCTCGATCGTCATTTTTCCACCTCACTTTTGTTGCTAAAAATAAGGGTGTTCTTTTGATAGAACACCCTTATTATAATCGCTATTCCCCTTAATGTCTAATACCTATAATAAATCGTTAGATATTACATTTTTGTATTCCTGTGCAAATGCAAGAAATGCGCTTGTGGTGGGGGTAAAGACCTGCTCTTTTTTCCAGGCCAAAACCGTGCCGATTTCAAGCGTGGGGTAAAGCGGAATGAACCGCAGGCCATCATAGGTGCAGTTAAGCCTGATCCCCAGCACGACCCCCAGATTGCTCTCGGCAAGCATCATCTCGTTATAGAGCAAGTTGCCCGCAGCGACGATATTGGCCTGCCCGCGCCGCTCGCCAAACCATCTGCCAATGCTGCTTCGGACGAAATCGCCGGCCGCTATGATGAGCCGTTCCCGAACCAGATCCTCCGGTTCGATCCGCACTTTGTCCGAGAGGGCGGAGTCGGTGCGGACCCACGCGCCCCACTGCTCCTTGATCGGCATGGGGATGAAATCATATTTCCGAATGTCGATAGGTTCTGCCATCAGGCCGATGTCGAGCAGCCCTTGTTCGATATAATTGCGAATGTTGTCCGCATTTCCGCTGTAAATCTCGTACTCAACGAGCGGATGCTGTTTGGAAAAGGCGGCGATGATTTGCGAGAGGATGCGCGTTGACTGGAATTCCCCGCTGCCAATGGCGATCTTGCCAGCCAGTTCTTTATCCTGCTGGGCAAGATCCTGCCGGGTCATTTCCGCAAGCGATAGCATTTCCTGCGCCCGGCGTTTGAGGATCATACCCGCGTCGGTCAGCAGGACATGGTGCCTGCCCCGTGTGAACAGCGAGACGCCCAGTTCGTCCTCCAGCTGAGCGATCTGGCGCGATAAGGTTGGCTGGCTGACGTGCAGGGTCTGCGCTGCCCGTGTGAAGTTTTCCTCCCTGGCCACGGCAAGGAAATAATTAAGTACGCGAAGATCCACCAAATCATCCCCTTTCCGGGATAGTATAACAAAGAAATACTGCTGTTGCAACATACCTATCCGCTTATTATGCGTAAAATGTATGATATAGCCTAGTAAAAAAGTGAGATTTCTATCGCCGTCGCGTTAAAAAGCCCGCCCCTTTTGGGGCGGGCGCGGCTGGGCGTCAAGCGGGCTGGATAACGCCGCACGCGATCTTTGTGCCGGCGTTGCCGGCCGGCTGGGTAGTAAAATCATCCGGCTGGCTGTGGATGACGACTGTGCGGCCGATAACGTCCTGCACGCGGAAGCGATTTGTACATACGGCGAGGAACGCATGGCCGTCGCACGAGAAGAGCGGCGGCAGGTCGCCCGCGTGATACGGATGCGGGCAGCCGTCCGGGTTGAAATGGCCGCCGGTGTCAGCAAAGTCTGCGCCGCCGCACGACACACCCTCGTGGATGTGCAAGGCAAAAATGCCGGAAGCACAAAGCGAGTCATCGTGAGGCAGGCCGCTTATGTCGGCAACGACCAGCGTGTCGCGTCCGTAGGGGTAAAAGGTCACAGTACCGGTAGGTCCGCCGCCGCTGCCCGTGACGTGGGCCATTGCGCCTGGCCGTCCAAAATAAAAATGCAAGGGGGATCACCTCGCCTTCAGCCTATGCGGACGGGGCGCAGGAGGTGAAATAACGGCAGATCGGATTGTGTAGATTTTAGCAACAATGCGGGAAAACGGAAAATTTTACTGGATTCCCGGCAAGTTTAGAGGTACAATAGATGCAGACTGAAAAAGGAGAACAGAGCTATGAAGAAACGATTTTTTTTGACACTGACCCTACTGGCGGCGCTGGCACTTAGCGGCTGTGGCGGCGAGGATGGGCAGACGGACGGCATCGGTACCCATCACGCGGAGATCGTCATCCAGGATGTCGGCACAATCACGGTCGAGCTTGACGGCGACGCCGCACCCATCACCGTGCAGAACTTTATGGATTTGGCAGAAAGCGGGTTTTATGATGGTCTGACCTTCCACCGCATCATCAATGGTTTTATGATGCAGGGCGGCGATCCGAGCGGCAACGGCACCGGCGGCTCGGAGCAGACCATCACGGGTGAGTTTTCGCAAAACGGTATTCAGAACGATCTATCGCATACGCGCGGCGCGATTTCAATGGCGCGCTCAAGCGATATGAACAGCGCTTCCTCCCAGTTTTTCATTGTCCACCAGGATAGCACCTATTTGGACGGGCAGTATGCGTGCTTTGGATATGTGACGGAGGGCCTGGACATCGTCGACCAGATCTGCGAGAACACCCAGGTTGAGGACGCCAACGGAACCGTGCTGGCCGAAAATCAGCCGGTCATCGAAACCGTTCGCATTCTTGACTGATCGGGCGAGCAAAACCGCTTTGTCATCAAAAAAGGGCTGCAAACCGCTTTGCACGGTTTGCAGTCCTTTTGCTTTTACCGCCTATCTGTGAAAAGCGGCAAATAGACCTTTCTTTTCATAAGGCTCACTGGCAAACGAGGTCACCGTGTAGCCGGTCTGTGCGATCGCAGTTCGCAGCGCTTGTTCGTCGATCGGCTGCTCGGATAAAATCACAGTTTGCCGTTTGGTGCGTGATGAGCTAACCTTGCTAACCGCAAAGCCTTTGCGCACCGCGTCGTTGACATGCGCCTCGCACATGCCGCACTGCATCCCATCTACACCAACTGTCGTCTTAATCATGACTGGCACGCTCCTTCCACATGCGGCAAAGAATACTCTGCCATATTTTAAGTTAGCAAATACTAACTAAAATATAGCATGAAACCCAATGAGATGCAAGAGCAAAATCCGGTCAAATGGCGGTTGACCAAGCGGGCGATACGGTGGTAAGATGATGGAAACGGCGAGAGCGGCGCATGAGGGGCAAGGGCGTCTTTTAAGATGGCGGTCGTTTGCGCCGCGCGCGGCGCGGCGTTGGAAGGCAAACCCACAGCCGTAAATGACGGATAGCGGAAGAAAGGATGCTTGTACATGAAAAAGGTAAAGATCACAGTGCTTAAGACCACGCTTGACGAGGCGCTTGCGGCTCAATACGGCGCAGAGGGGCTGACCGCCTGTCCGATGTTGCGCGAGGGCCAGGTGTTCTACGCCGACTACGCCAAGCCGGACGGCTTTTGCGACGAGGCGTGGAAAGCGATTTACCAGTATGCGTTTGCTCTGGCGCATGGCGCGGGAGAGGGGCTATTTTACTATGGCGACTGGATTCGCAAGCCGGGCGTTGCGATTTGTAGCTGTAATGACGGCCTGCGGCCGGTGATCTTCAAGCTGGAGGCAACCGATGAGACTTCTGAGATTGACTATACACCGGTACGCTGAGCGGATGGATGCAAAAGCGGGCGCGCATGGATGGAAACATCCGGCGCGCCCGCTGTTTTGCGCAGGTGTAGGCCACCGCGGCCGCCTATCCGTTAATATAGCGCAGCCGCTGTAAAAATTCGCTGTTTTCAGTTTTCTCACAGATAGCGTCCAGGCCGGAGGAGATCACCCATATAGCCATACCGCGTCGTGCGCAGGCAACCAACATGTGGATAATCATCTCATGGTGAGCGGATTCCTGCCCAGCGAAGGGGAAAAAGCAAATGAGCAGCCGGGGATTGAGGAAGTACCACTTGAAGTAGGAAAACCGCAGACGCTCGGGCAGCGGCCATTCGCTGAGCGGGCGCAGCAGGTCCTCGCGGCGGAACCACTGGGAAGCCTCAGTTAGAATATTATCCATAACCGCATGGCGGATGAGGTGCCGGCCGGCCTTGGCAAGCAGACAGGTGCTGAGGTTGTCGAGCGCAGTCATGTTGTCGAACAGTACGCCGCCCGGACGGTCTGGGCGCTCGATCTGAACGCCGATCTTGCTGCCGATCAGCCGAGACAGCTCGGCATGCGCGTAGGCTTTGCCGTCCAAACAGAAGGTGCCGCTCAGCCAGCTCTGCTCGCCGAGGAAGCAATCGCGGATGCGTGAGACGGTGTTGTAATTTTCATCTTGCAGCAGGGCGATTTCACCGCCCCGGATCTGAAAGCGCAGTGGCGGCGTCGCGGGGAACACCAGGTCGGACACAATGAGCACGGTCTGGTCGCCCTCGAGCGGCGTCTCGGTTCGGTCGCCGCCGTTGCGCCGCCGCCAGCCGAGGATGTCATATAACTGTGTTCCAAATTCATCCGGATAGAGGCGATAGTAGGTCTTATGGTTTTTGACCACATCCAGCCGGTTGACATATCGGTATAGAAATTCTTCGTCCATATCGAACAGAAATACCGCGGCGCCCTGGCCTTGCAGCAGTTGTACACAGCGCATCAGCTCATCCATATCGTGCTGGCGCAGGATCTCGGTGAGACGGTCGAGCACGAGCAGCCGGCACGACCAAAACCAGGCGCGGAACACGGCAAGACGGAAATAGTCCAGCACAGAAAGGCTGGTCAGCTTGCGCTCGAGCGGGAAGGACAGACCGAGCTGCGCGGCCATGCGCTCGCTTTCGGGCGCGTGCAGCCGCTGCACTACCTGGCGCCGCTGCCGCTGCCCTATCGGCCGGCCGAGCGCCAGAATAAAATCCCGTGCGGTCAGCTCTCGGGAGGCAAAGCGGTTTTTGTCCATAATTATAGTGTTTTGCAAGATCCAACGCCGAAGCTCAATCGGTCCGACGCGTGTGCCTGCGCAAAAAGCTGTGCCGCGCGTCATGTGTGAGCAGCCCTTAAAAATATCAAGGTAGGCGGTGCCCGAAGTCAGATGGTCGTCTACATAAACGCCGACGCACTCACCGCGCGCAATAAAGATGTTAAACTGGTAGTCGCGGTTCTCGTTCGTAAAATGTCCGTTTTCCACCCGGATCAGTTCTTCTTTCATCGCGCCTTACTCCTCTTGCAACAAAAGCGGCAGCGTGGCGCAGCACTCTGTACCAACACCTGCCGCGCTGAAAATATGCAGGCCGTAGTCCGCGCCGAACATTAGCCGGATGCGGCTGTTGACGTTACGCAACGCGATGCCGCCACGCTGCGGCGCGCGCGGCGGCGCGCCGTTCCCTGCAAACAGTTCGTTTAGCTTTTCCACCTGTTCCTCCGGCATGCCAACGCCATCATCGCGCACGCGCAAAAACAACGTCCGCTCGCTGTTTTCCACTATAATGCGGACGGTGCCGTGGCCAACCTTGCCCTCGAGTCCGTGCAGCACGGCGTTTTCGACCAGCGGCTGCAAGATAAGTTTGGGCATACGCGCTTCAAGTAGGTTTTCGTTTTCCATTTCAAGCTCCATCGAGAGCTTGTCGCCAAAACGGCAGCGCTGGATGATAAAATAGTTTTCGGCATTATCAAGCTCGTCGGAAAAGGTGACGTATTCCTGTACATTGGAGATCGTATAGCGGAAAAAGGTAGCAAGCGCCTCGGTGGTCTCGGCGATATCCTCGCAGTCGGCAAGCAGTGCGTCAGCGCGGATGGCCTCGAGCGCATTGTAGAGGAAGTGAGGGTTAATCTGGTTTTGCAGCGCTAGATACTCGGCCTGCTTTTGCTGCAAACGGGTGATTTCCTCGCCGTGCAGACGCTCCTCAATATCGTGAAAAAACGCCTGTAAATCGGGTGCGCCGCGCCAGCCGGCATGCAGCACAGCCTCTAGATTTTTATCCAATCGGTAACGTCGGAGCGCCCGGCGCAGCCGTCCGCCGGTCAACAGCCACATACAATCCACCTACCTGTATAGCTTTCTGTAATCCGAGGGGCTGACCCCGGTAATCTTCTTGAACAGCCGTGAGAAATATTTCAGGTCGCGATAGCCGACCGCCTCGGCCACATCCTGCACAGTCAGCGTCTCCTGGCACAGCAGCGCCTTGGCCTCGTTAATACGCAGCTCGGTTAGATAGTCCATGAAATTCTGGCCAGTCTCTTTTTTAAACAGTGCGGAAAAATACGTTGCGTTAAAGCCGACGGCGCCGCTGACATCCTCCAGCCGCAACGCCTCGCTGTAATGCTGCTGAATATATCGTTTGGCCTCGGTGATCGGCCGGGATTCCTGTAAGGATTTTTCGCGGCTCAGGCGGTCGATCTCTTGCCCGACCGTCTGCCGGAGCAGGCGGAAAACATCCTGCGCGCCGGTGCACCGCCAGAAATCCTCCTCGATGCCCTGTGCAAGCCGGGCCTCAACCTGGCCGCTCTGCTGCATGCCGTAGATGGCGGCCTCGAGCGCCTGATGAAACCAGTCCTCGATCATCTGCCCGTTGAGTCGGTTGAGCGGCAAAAGACAGCGATAGCTTTCCTCAAGCTCCTGAGAAAAACGCTTCGTGTCGAGGTATTCGGCAGCTTCCTGCAAACGCTTTTTCTGCGCGGCGTCCATTTGATAGCGGTCGGCAAAGGCAGGCGGATCGTTTTCAGCATCCCGCCAGGGCTGCGCCCGGCACAACCGGTCGCGGCAGAGCCAGAGCGCCTCGCGCAGTGACTCACCCGCCTGCTCGAGGCAGGGCCTGCGGCTGCCCGCGCAGACCGTGCTGCGAATATCCCAGAACAGGTCGCGTTGCTTTTCAATTTCGTTGCGGATTTTGGTAAAGCACCGCTTGACATCGACGGTCTGCTGCCCTTGCAAATAGAGCAGCACGGCGATCCCTTCTTTGCCTGCGGCTGCGGCGTAGGTTTCGGTCAGCTGTGCTGCCTCGTGCCGCACAATTTCCAGCGCATGCCGCATCATAATGCGGTAGCCGTCCAGATATTGCGCGGCATTGGAAATATCGGGCTTTACCAGCAAGGATAGATAGCTGCCCTCGCCAAAATGCAGGCCGTATTCGGCCTCGGCCTGCTTGGCGCTGACAAACGGCCGCTGCTGCTCCGCCGCCTGCCAGAGGGCGGACATAAACAGCTCCTGCTGGCGCTCCGCGCTCTTTTGCAGCCGAAACTCGATTTCGGCCTGTTCGCCAAGCTTGTCCTTGATGCGCAGCAGGATGCCATGCAACTCCTCCTGTTTGAGCGGCTTGAGCAGATAATCTTCCACGCCGTATTTGAGCGCGCTCTGCGCGTACTCAAATTGACGATATCCGCTAATGACAATGAAATGCAGCTGGGGCTGCAGCTCCTTAGAGCGGCGGATCAGCTCGATTCCGTCACAGCCGGGCATGCGGATGTCGGTAATGAGCAGATGCGGCTGTTGTTCCCGCACCAGCTCGAGCGCGCGCAGGCCGTCGTTGGCCGTGCCTACGATCTCATAGCCGAGCGACTGCCAGTCGATCAGCTTTTGCATGAGCAGTATGACCTTGTTTTCATCGTCTGCGAGAACAACCTTCAACATGGATATGCCCTCCAGAAATCATTTTTAGAATAAGAAAAGGGAAAACGTATCCGTTTTCCCTTTTCCATATTCATGATAACATGCCGGCTGTGATTTGCCAACTATTTTTACAAAATACACGGCTCGGCTATCGATAGTACGCCTTACTGGTAATCGGCCACATTGGAAGCGTCGATCCAGGTGCTGTCAGTGATGATCTCTGTGGTTTCGAGCGTGCCGCCGTCGAGCAGCGTCACCGCGGCCTCAAGCGCCCGTTCCGCCATCTCACCGCCGTTCTGGGAGACCGTGCCGGTGATACGGCCGTCCTCAATGGCCTCAAAGCCGTCCGGGGTGCCGTCAACGCCGGTGATAATGATGCCGCTGTTTGCGCCTGCCGCGTTACCTGCGCCAACGGCCATGCCGTCGTTCTGGCAGACAATGGCGTCCAGGTCGTAAGCAGACAGCCAGCTCTCTACGGTCGCCTGTGCCTGAGCGGTATCCCACTGGCAGTCAGCCGGGGCAACAACCTGCACGATGTCCGGGTAGTTGGCAAGGATGTTTTCATAGCCCTCCATGCGCTGCAGGCCGCCCGAGTCGCCGGACGGGCCGGTCAGGATAGCGATGTTGCCCGCGCCGCCCAGCAGGTCGGCAACGTGCTGCATCTCGACCTCGCCGGCGGTTACATTATCGCCGTAGGAAACAGCGGAGATACCGTTGTTTTCCCAGTCCGTGCAAGCAGAAACGATGTTGATCATAACAACGCCCGCGTCCGCTGCGTTGCGGGCGGCGTCTACCAGACCGTCCGGATCGACAGGCTCGAACAGGATCGCGTCATATCCCTCGGATACGCACTGCTCGATCTGGCTGATCTGGGTGGCAGCGTCCTGGTCGGCGCTCAGCACGGTCAGGTCGACGCCAAGCTCGGCTGCCTTGGCCTCGGCGGCTTCCGCGATGGCGATCTGGAACGCATTGGTCTGATGCTGGGCGATCAGCGCGATGCGGTAAGCACCGTCGCCGCCGTCCTCAGCGGTGCCGTCGCCGGACGGTGTGTTGGTCTCGGTGGTGCATGCCGCCATGCTGAGCGCCATTGCGCCGGCCATCATCATGGCCAGAAATCTTTTCTTCATACTCATTTTTCTTCCTCCTTTAAAAGTATCTATGATAAGAGCGGGGCCTTTGCGCCCAGGCTCTTAACATTCATTAGTTTTTCTTGCGCTTGCCCTTCACATCGATCAGCACTGCCAGCACGATAATCAGTCCTTTGACGATCTTCTGCCAGTGAGACGATACACCGAGAATGTCCAGGCCGTTGGTGATGACGGTGATCAACAGGCAGCCGACCACAACACCCCAGGGCTTGCCCACGCCGCCCGACATGGATACGCCGCCGACCACGCAGGCCGTGATTGCGTCCATCTCGTAGCTTTCTGCGGCGGTTGGCTGGCCGATGGTGACGCGCGAGGTCATCAAAAAGCCGCTCAGACCGGCCAGCAGACCGGCGATGGCAAAGGTGGAAATGCGGATCATGGTGGTGTTAATGCCCGAAACGCGCGCCGCCTGCAGATTGCCGCCGCAGGCATAGACACGGCGGCCATAGACCGTCTTTGCCAGCACGAACGAGCAGATCAGGATAACGATCACAAGGAACACCGCAAGCATCGGTATGCCGAAGAACGAGCTGGCGGCAACCGCTTTATATGCATCGCTGATGCCAGTGACCGGCTTGCCGTCCGAGGTTAGCAGCGCAAGGCCGCGTACTGCGGTCATGGTGCCGAGCGTCATGATAAACGGCGGCAGGTCGCCAACCGCCACGCCAACGCCATTGACCACGCCAACTGCAAGGCCGGCGAGCATGGCGACGACAAGCGGAACGATCAGCGGGAACTGGCCCTGGCCGAGCAGCGCCGCAACAATGCCGGAAAACGCAACCGTCGAGCCGACCGACATATCAAATCCGCCCGCAATAATAACAAACATCATGCCAAAGGACAAAATGCCGTTGATCGAAGCCTGCTTGAGAATGTTGACTAGGTTGCTCGGCTGGATGAAGCTCGGTTTGAGAAAGGTCAGTATGATGACCAGCGCGATAAAAATCACAAAAATAAAGTATTCGCTTAGCAATGCCTTTGCACTTTTTGTCTTTTTCATATGTACCCCTTTCCTTTTACACCTCGATAGCGGAGGCAAGCGTCATGATGCGCTCTTGCGAGAATTCATCCCGCGTAACCTCGCCGGAAAGATTGCCCTCGCACATGACCATGATTCGGTCGCACACGCCCATCAGCTCAGGAATCTCAGACGAGATCATGATGACTGCCTTGCCCTGCTGCACCAGCTGGCCGAGCAGCAGATAGATGTCGCGCTTTGCGCCGACGTCGATGCCGCGCGTCGGTTCATCCAGGATGATGATGTCCGGCTCGTTGAGCAGCCATTTGGCAATAACCACCTTTTGCTGGTTGCCGCCGGACAGGTTGCCGACGATCTGGTCGCCGGAAGGAGTTTTGATGTTCAGCTTTTTGATATACTCCTGCGATGCGCTGCGTGCCTTGCTTTTGTTATAAAGGCCGTAGGTCAGCAGCTTGTCGATCGCCACCATGGCGATGTTGTCGTTTACCGTGCCGCTGAGGTTCAGGCCGGTGCCTTTGCGGTCCTCGGTGATGAGGGCCACTCCCTCTTTGATGATGTCATGTGGTGAACGGACGTTTACCTTGTTACCCTTGACGTAAATCTCGCCACCAGACAGCGCGTGCATGCCAAAGATGCCCTCGACCAGCTCACTGCGTCCTGCGCCGACCAGGCCGCCGATGCCCAGTATCTCGCCGCGGCGAACCGACAGGCTGACGCCTTTGACCTTGTTGTCCGCGCGTACGATGTCTTTCGCCTCGAAGATCACCTCGCCGATCTCGGCCTCGAGCTTGGGAAACACGTCAGTGATCTCACGGCCGACCATCATCTTAATGAGCTGCGCCTCGTCCAGATCCTTGGTGTCGCCCGAGCCGATGTACTGCCCGTCGCGGTAGACGCTGACACGGTCGCAGATCGAGAATATCTCGTCCATACGGTGCGAGATATAGATGATCGCGACGCCTTTCTCGGTCAGCCGGCGGATGTGGCCAAACAGCAGCTCCACCTCACGGTCGGTGATTGCAGCGGTCGGCTCGTCCATAACGATGACCCTGGCGTTAATCGAGATCGCTTTAATGATCTCGATCAGCTGGCACTGCGCGACAGTCAGGTTGCGCAGCGTCTCCCTGGGGGAGACGTGCAGCCCACATTCCTCGATCAGACGCTGCGCCTCTTCGATTTCAGCCTTTTTGTCCACCAGGCCGTTCTTGCGGATCTCGCGCCCGACAAAAATGTTTTCATACACGGTCATATCCAGGATCGGGTTAAGCTCCTGATGGATCATGGCAACGCCCGTATCCATAGCCTCTTTCGGGCTGGAGGCGTGATAGGGCTTGCCGTCAAACAGAATTTCGCCGCCCTCATCCTTGGTGTAGATACCCATTAGGATCTTCATCAGGGTGGATTTGCCGGCGCCGTTTTCGCCCATCAGCGCGTGCACCTCGCCGGGCCGCACCTGAAGCTGCACATGGTCAAGCGCCTTGACGCCCGGAAAAGTTTTGCTGATGTCCTTCATTTCCAGTATATATTCCATGCATTTCTTCCCTCCCTGCTCCTCTGTTCTTTGTGATTATCTTATCAAACTTGCTGCCATACGGAAACGTCCATTTTTCACATGAGGGGGGAGAATCTTTGGGAATTTTATAAAAATGTCATTTTCATTAAATTAGATTGTACAGTTTTGTATATTTTATACAATAAAAATGACAAACTGCATGAATGCGTCTGCTGCGCGCAATCAGGCGCGCTTTACACCGGGTATTTGCGGAACAGTCCAGGCGGTATACCGACATGCTTTTGAAAACTGTGGATAAAGTTCTCCTCACTGTGGTAGCCGGTTGCATAGGCGACTTCGCCGACGGTCTGCCGGGTTGAGGTGAGCAGGTATTTTGCCTTGTCGATGCGGCGCAGCACGATATATTCATAGGGGGAGTAGCCTGTGCGCGTCTTGAACTCGCGCGAGAAATGCGAAGGGCTGAGGTTTACCGCCGCAGCGACATCCTGCACGCTGAGCGGTTCGAATAGGTGGCGGTGTATGTAGCGGATCGCCAGCGCAATACGGTCGCTACCGTCGTGCGCGGGGTCGTGCTCATCGAGTAGTAGTAGACAGAGCAGCCGGTGGATGAGCTGCGAGCGGGCGGCCTCGCTTGGTCGCTCGTCGGCCGCGCAGCCGCTCATCAACCCGTCGAGCAGGCGAGCGATCTCGGCGGCTGCGGGCGGCGAAAATACCTGCCTGCCGCCGCGTGCCTGCACGATGCGCCGGTAAAAATCCCGCGTGTTGAGGCCGTTGAAGAGCAGCCAGGTAAATTTCAGCCCATCCGAACCATGATAGCGGTATGGCTCGCGGCAGTCGAATATCACAACCTGACCTGCGGTAGCCAGCATCGTGCGATCGGCCAGTTGAAGCTCCATCGCACCTGATTGGAGCAGAAACAGCATGATATTCTGGTTGTGGTCGCCCTGGCGCGCAATTTCAGAACGGTAGCTGAAAGAATACTCACTGTTGCAAAAGTAGTGTCCGCAGCGTGTTGGATAGTAAAAAAGTTCGCGTGCCAGCGTGGAGGGCGTGAAAAAATACCGCTCCGACGTTTGGTGCACGCCGCATTCGGGGATCAGCATTGCGTTCACTCTCCTTTGCCTCTATGGTAGCAGATGCCGCCGTAAGCTGCAAGAGAAAATAGCAGGATTTCGCAGATTTTAAGCGCGTTGTATCATTGGCGGAGCCGGAAAAAGTGGGTATAATAGGATTGACAAAGGGAAAGCATCCCGCACGCAAATTATTCGAATAAGGAGGAAACAGGCATATGAAAATCGCTTTTGACGTCGACGTGCTGGCCAAGCAGATGTCGATCAAAGACTACGTGCACAAGGTAGCGGACTGGGGCTATAAGTACATTGAGCAGTCGCCGCACCCGCGTATTAACCCCTTTTACAAGCACCCGCTTTTCTCCGAGGAGTGCCAGGCAGAGTATAAGCAGGCGCTCAAGGAGACCGGCGTTGAGATTTCTTCCTTCATCGTGGTTTATCGCTGGTCCGGACCGACCGAGGAGCAGCGCCAGCATGCGGTTGCAAACTGGAAGCGCATCATCGAAATCGCGGTCGACATGGGTGTGCCGGTCATCAATACCGAGTTTTCGGGCGACCCCAACCAGCAGGAGATCTGCAACGGCATGTTCTACAAATCCATGGAGGAGCTGCTGCCGATCATCGAGCGCGAGGGGTTGCGCGTCGAGCTTCAGTCGCACCCGTATGACTTTGTCGAGCTGAACGACGAGGCGTGCGACATTGTCAAATCCTTCCGGTCCAAAAACCTCGGTTATGTATATTCGGCCTCGCACGGCTTTTTCTATGACCAGGGCAAGGGCGACGTGCGCCATATGTTGAGGTATGCGGGCAGCGATCTGACCCATGTACTGCTGGCCGATACCTGGAACCAGACCAAAGACTGCCGTTACATCCTTAATCCGCCCTGGCTCAACAAGTGCGGCCGCGCGGACGTGACTATCCACCAGCATACCGCAATGGGCGAAGGTGAGGTGGATTTCGACGGCATCTTCGAGACGCTCCGCGAAATGGACTTTGCCAACCGGCAGCTCGCGCCCGACGCGCCCAAGGTCGGCGGCGACAACATTATCTGTGTGTCCTACTTCGGTTTTCCGGAAAAGATGGATCAGCAGGCGCCCGAAGCGCTTGAGCGTATTAAAAAAGAACTTCTCTAAACCGCTTTCCTGATATTCTCTCTCTGACAGATGCCGCGCTAGAAAACCGCTTCAGCGCGGCATCTGCTTTGACAAGACAGATGCCCCCTCAGAGACTTGGAACGAAAAATCACCCGCTGTAGGGGCGGGAAAAGCATAAAAAAGGCAGGCTTATGCCTGCCTTTTTTATACTTGGAAATGTGGCTGCACGTATTTTTATGTGCGCTTAAAACGCAAAATTGGTCTTGACACGCCAGATATTCTGCGCATATTCGGCAACCGAACGGTCGGACGCAAAGCGGCCTGCGTTTGCAATGTTCATCAGTGACATGAAGTTCCAGTTTTCCGAGTGCCGGTACATTTCGCCCACGCGCTCCTGCGCGACTGCATAGGAGGAGAAGTCCTTAAGGCTCATATAGCGGTCGGCTGGCTGGCCGTTCCCGCCGTGCAGCAGAAGATTTGCAATGTCGGTGTAATCCACGCCGTCGTCAAAGCCGTTGATGATGTGATCGAGTACGCCCTTGATGACCGGGTCGTTCTGATAGATCAGCATCGGCTCGTAATTGCCCGATGCGGCAAGTGCCTCAGCCTCGGGGGTCTCCATGCCGAAGATGAAGATATTCTCCCGGCCGACCGCCTCGCAGATCTCGACATTCGCTCCGTCCATCGTGCCGATAGTGAGCGCGCCGTTCATCATAAACTTCATGTTGCCTGTGCCGGAGGCTTCTTTGCCCGCGATGGAGATCTGCTCGGAAACCTCGGCCGCCGGCATGATCATCTCGGCCAGCGAGACCTTATAGTCCTCGATAAACACAACCTTGAGCTTATCGCCGATGTCCGGGTCGTTGTTTACCATATTTGCGATCGAGTGGATCAGCTGGATGGTCTTTTTGGCCACTGCATAGCCTGGTGCGGCTTTGGATCCGAAGATAAATGTGCGCGGCACGAAAGTCATGCCCGGATTGGCCTTCAGTTTATGGTAGAGCGAGATGATATGCAGCAGGTTGAGCATCTGGCGCTTGTACTCATGCAGGCGCTTGACCTGTACGTCAAAGATCGAATCCATGTTGACTTCGATGCCGTTCTGCGCCTTGATATAGTCAGCCAAGTGCTGCTTGTTGCGGCGCTTGATCTCGCCAAGCTGGGCGAGCAGCGTCTTGTCCTCGCCGTAGTTGGCGAGCACCTGCAGTTCGGATGGGTGCTTGCGGTAGCCCCGGCCGATCTTGCTCTCAATCAGAGCGGCAAGCTCCGGGTTGGCCTCGCACAGCCAGCGGCGGTGCGCAATGCCGTTGGTAACATTGCAAAATTTGGATGAGTAAATGCGGTAAAAATCGTTGAATACACGGTCTTTGAGGATTTCGGAGTGCAGTGCGGACACGCCGTTGATTGAGAACGAGCCGGCGATTGCCAAATGCGCCATGCGCACGGTGTTGTCTGCCACAATGGCGAGCTTGGAGATCTTCTGGAAATCGTTCGGGAAGTAGTTCCACAGCTCCTTGCAGAAGCGCTCGTTGATCTCGTAGATGATCTGCATGATGCGGGGCATCAACTCCTGGACGAGCGACACCGGCCAGCACTCGAGCGCCTCGGGCATGACTGTGTGGTTGGTGTAGGCAACCGACTGGCTGGTGATATTCCAGGCGTTTTCCCAGCTCATATCGTTCTCATCCATCAGGATGCGCATTAGCTCAGGGATAACAAGGGTGGGGTGCGTGTCGTTGATGTGCAGCACATGCTTGTGTGCAAAATTTGCCAGCGTGCCGTATTTGGCCTTGTGCTTGGCGCAGATATCCTGTATGGTAGCGGATACGAGGAAGTACTGCTGCTTGAGGCGCAACGACTGGCCCTCGCGGTGGTTGTCCTCGGGATAGAGCACCATCGAAATGGTCTCGGCCATGGCGTGCTTTTCGAGCGCCTTGAGGTATTCGCCCGAGGAAAACAGCTTCATATCGAGCGCAATCGGGCTTTTTGCTTCCCACAGGCGCAGGCAGGCGATATTGTCCGTATCGTAACCCGAGATCGGCATATCATACGGCACCGCGAGCACAGGCGTATAATCCTTGTACTCCACTACAAATTTGCCGTTTTCGTCAAAGTGAGTATCCACCGTGCCGCCGATCCTAACCTCGCGCGTGTCATCCATTGCGGGTATGTGCCACACATCGCCCGAGGCGAGCCAGGAGTCCGGCAGCTCGACCTGCTGGCCATTTTCGATCTTCTGCTTGAAGATGCCGTGCTCATAGCGGATGGAGTAGCCCGTGCCGCGCACGCCGGTAGTGGCCATACCGTCCATATAGCATGCGGCCAGACGGCCAAGGCCGCCGTTGCCGAGTCCAGGGTCGGCCTCTTGCTCAAAGATGTCGGCCATCTCGTAGCCCATGTCGGCGAGCGCGTCGGTCAGCGCGGACAGAATGCCAAGGTTATAGGCGTTGTTGCGCAGGCTGCGACCGACCAGAAATTCCATGCACAGATAGTGCACCTGCCGCTCTCCGTATTTTTCGACCGCGTTTTGGGTCTCAATCATGTGCTCGGTGAGCGCGTCACGCACGACGAGCGCGCAGGCTTCATAGATCTGCTCCTTGGAGGCGTCCTCCACCTCGCGGCCGAAGTGACGTTGCAGCTTGCCCGCGATCGCCTCTTTCAGAGCGGTTTTTGTGTACTGATTTTTTGGCATGGTATTTCTTGTCTCCTCACATAATTTCTTTGCGGCCCGCCGTTACCAGCCCAATGCGGAATGGTAGACCTCAATATATTTATCAGCCGATCTGCCCCAGCTAAAGTCGCTCTGCATGCCCTGCGCCATCAGCTTTTTCCATGCGGGCTTATTGTAGCGGAACACCCCGCAGGCTTCGCGGATAACGTGCAGCATATCGTGCGCATTGTAGCTGGCGAAGGTAAAGCCGTTGCCCGTGCCGGCATAGTCGACAAAGGCCTGCACCGTATCTTTCAGGCCGCCGGTCTCACGCACGATCGGGATCGTGCCATAACGCAGCGCAATCATCTGCGCCAGGCCGCATGGCTCAAACTTGGAGGGCATTAAGAACATATCGCAGCCCGCGTAGATGCGGTTTGCAAGGTCGCCCGAAAACATGATGGACGCCGAGAGATTGTTCGGATAACGGCGCTTAGCCTCAAGGAACATCTGCTCATACCGCCAGTCGCCCTTGCCAAGCACGATAAGGCGCAGGTCGTCGGACAGGATGTCGTGCAGCACGGCTTCGATCAGGTCAAGGCCCTTTTGGTCGACAAAGCGGGTGACCATACCGATGACCGGTGTATTCTCATCCCCCTCCAGGCCGCACAGCTTGAGCAGCTCGAGCTTGTTGATCTTTTTATCCTCCAGTGTTTGGGGGCCGTAGTTTTTGAAGATCTTGGGATCAGTCTGCGGGTTGAATGCGTCCATATCAATGCCGTTTAGAATACCGTGCAGCTTGTAGCTGTTCATGCGCAGCACGCTGTCGAGCCGATAGCCGTAGTATTCGGTCTGGATTTCGTTTGCATAGGTAGGCGAGACCGTCGTGACCGCACTCGAGGCGACGATCGCAGCTTTCATTAGGTTTACGTCACCATCCATCGCCATAAAGCCCGAGCGGAAATGCGCGTCGTCGATGCCAAGCACATATTCCAAAATCTCGCGGCCGTAACGGCCCTGGTACTGAATGTTATGGATGGTAAACACCGTTTTGATGTTGCCGTAAAACGGACGGGAGGCAAACATTAAGTTATAGTATACTGGAACGAGCGCGGTTTGCCAATCGTTGCAGTTGATGACGTCCGGCCGCCAGTCGAGGTCGGGCAGAATCTCGAGCACCGCCTTGGAATAGTAGGCAAAGCGCTCGGCGTCGTCATACTCGCCGTAGACCTGGCCGCGGGCGAAGTAATACTCGTTGTCGATAAAATAGAATGTTACGCCCTCTGACTCGTAGCGGAATACGCCGCAGTACTGGTTGCGCCAGCCAAGACGGACGTAGGCGTTTTTAAGATAGAAGAATTTTTCGCGCCACTCCTGACCGATGGCGGAATACAGTGGGCAGAATACGCGCACATCGTGCCCCTTGGCGGCGAGCGCCTTGGGCAGCGAACCTGCAACGTCGCCCAGGCCGCCGGTTTTGATAAAGGGTGCGCATTCGCTGGTGACATACATGATTTTCATAAGAGCCGACCCTCCCCAGCATTAGGTGCGAAAACGCCGCTGCGCCTACCGCACGCTGATAATACAATTATACTCGATTCTGATTCGCCGCAATATAGGGAAATTTCACGAACATTTTCGGGCGAACTGCTTTGTTTTTGCGTATTTTATTTGTTCGATTAGACGAAAAAAATCATACGGTCGCGTTTTTTGCGATGGTGATGGGATAATTTTCATGGCCCATCATGGTGCGGCCGTCTCGCACGACGACGTTGCGGTCGGTAATCACATGGCGCAGCGAGGCGTCCGACAGGATGCGGCCGCCCTCCATAATGATGCAGTCACACACCTCGGCGCCCTTTTCGACAACCACATCGCGGAACAGCACGCAGTTTTTGACATGCCCCTCGATATGGCAGCCGTCGGCGATCAGGCAATCCTCCACGGTGGCCTTATCGCCGTAGTAGGCGGGAGCTTCGTTTTTGATGCGCGTCAGGATCGGACGGTTGCGCAGGAACACCTCATCGCGCACCTCCTTGTCCAGCATATCCATGTTGGAGCGAAAGTAGTCGAACGTATCCTCGATCTTGACGGCGTATTCGTTAAACAGGTAGCCGGCAACCGTGCCGTCGATCAGCGCGCGGCTGAGAAACTCACGCTCAAAGTGAATGCAGTTGTGGGTAACGCAGTCGGACAGCATGTGGATCAGATACTGGCGGGTCATCACATAGACGCCCAGCGCAATGTGCTTGCACTTGCCCTCGTTGGTGTCGCCTACGCGGATGTCGACCGCCTCGCGCTTGCGGTTGAGCTCGACATAGGTGGTAAACGGCGAATCCTTCTGCTTTTTGGTGCACACCATGGTCAGGTCGGCGCCCGACTTGATGTGGCGGTCGATCACGTCGTCAAGCGGGATGTTGGCGACGATGTCGCCATCAGCAATTACAACGTATTCCGCCTTGTTTTTCTGCAAAAAGTCGACCGCGCCGGCCAGCGCGTCGATTTTGCCGCGGTATTCGCCGGTAACGAGCGGCGATGCCTTTTTGGAATAGGAATACGGCGGCAGCAGCGTAACGCCTGCGTTTTTGCGCGACAGATCCCAGTCCTTCGCCGTGCCGATGTGGTCGATCAGCGACTGGTACTTGTCTTTCATCAGCACGCCCACGCGGTAAATGCCGGAGTTTACCATGTTTGAGAGCATAAAGTCGATGATGCGGTACCGGCCGCCCCACTGTACGGCGCCGACCGTGCGGTGTTCGGTGATCTCGCGGAGGTCGTTATCGTTATCAAATGCAATGATGATGCCTAAAACATTGTTCATGGTCTGCGCCCTCCCTTACTTTACGTCCGGCAGGTCTTCGTCTGCCATTTCCTTTGCGGCAAGCGTTGCGCCGCAGCCGATGCGAACGCCCTCGGCAACGACGGCCACGCCCCATTTGTCGATGTCTCCGTCCGATGGGCTGCCGCCGACCGATGCATCCCGGGCGATCACGGCGTTTTCCGCAACGATTGCATAGCGCACAGTCGCGCCTTCCTCGACGACCGCGCCCGGCATCAGGATGGAGTATTCCACTTTGGCGCCCTGCGCGATCTTGACGTCGGAAAACAGCACGGATTCGGATACGTCACCCGCGATTTCGCAGCCCTCAGAGAGCAGTGTATGCTTGACCGAGGCGGTTCCTGCGGTAAAATGCGGGGGAGAGCCGGTGGTGCGGCCGTAAATCTTCCAGGAATCGTCAAACAGGTTGAGGCCCGAGCTGGGGGAGAGCAGATCCATATTGGCTTCCCACAGGCTTTCAATCGTGCCGACATCCTTCCAGTAGCCCGCAAAGCGATAGGAGACCAGCTTTTCGCCGTTTGCCAGCATAGCCGGGATAATATCCTTGCCAAAGTCGTTGGAGGATTTGGTGTTGTTTTCGTCGTCGATCAGGTACTGGCGCAGCTTTTTCCATGAGAAGATGTAGATGCCCATCGAGGCAAGCGTCGACTTGGGCTGCTTGGGCTTTTCCTCGAATTCGTAGACCGTGCCGTCAGGTTTGCAATTCATAATGCCAAAGCGGGAGGCCTCGGACAGCGGTACGTCAATCACAGCGATGGTCGCGTCCGCGCCGGTTTCCTTATGCTGCTGGAGCATCTTACTGTAATTCATTTTGTAGATATGGTCGCCCGATAGGATGAGCACATATTCGGGGTCATACTCGTCAATAAACGCGATATTTTGATAGATCGCGTTGGCCGTGCCCTTGTACCACTCGGACGTTTTGCCCTTCTGATAGGGCGGCAGAACATATACACCGCCGCGCAGGCGGTCGAGGTCCCAAGTCTGACCCGAACCGATGTAGGCATTGAGCACATGCGGCTCATACTGGGTGAGCACGCCGACCGTGTCGATGCCGGAGTTGACGCAGTTGGAAAGCGGGAAGTCAATGATGCGGTATTTGCCGCCAAACGGCACCGCAGGCTTGGCGACGTTTTTGGTCAGCACATAAAGGCGGCTGCCTTGGCCGCCAGCGAGCAGCATTGCCACGCATTCTTTTTTCCGATACATGAAGAACTCTCTCCTTTTGCAGTTTTCACACGTTTATTTCGCGCCGTGTGGCGCGGTTCTCTCATTCTTGTTCCTTGCCGGCCTGGATGACCGCCCGGGTGCCGGGTTTGGTCACTGCCTTTTCGCCGGTCTTGGCAACGGCCCGGGTGCTGGGTTTGGTCACTGCCTTTTCGCCAGCCCGGGCGACCGCCTTGGATGCCGCCTTGGCAGCGGGTTTTGCGCTTTTGGCCTTCTTTTCGGCAGCTACCTTTTTGGCCGCTTCGATCTCGGCCTTGGTGCGGCGCTTGGTGCGCGGCTTGCCTTTGAAAAACAGCACGCCAAAGCGCGGGATTTGGATACTGATCGACTGCTCCTGCCCGTGCATGGGCTTTTTGCTGTTGGTCCTCAGCTTGCCGTTTTCCATGCCGCTGCCGCCAAATTCGATTCGGTCAGATGAGAAGATTTCCTCCCAGGTGCCGGCAAACGGCACGCCGATGCGGTAATCCGGCTGCACCTCAGGAGAAAAGTTGACGACGGCTACAATGTCGCTGCCGTCCTTTGCGATACGGCGGAAAGCAATGATGTTATTGCGGTTATCTTCGTGGCTGATCCACTCAAAGCCACGCCAGTCGGTATCCTGCTCCCAGAGCTGCGGGGTTTCTAGATAGAAGTGGTTGAGTGCTTTGACATAGGCCTGCATCTGGCTGTGCGCCGGATAGGCAAGCAGCATCCAGTCCAGCCCGCGCTGGTAGGCCCACTCGGAAAACTGGGCAAACTCCCCGCCCATAAACAGCATCTTTTTGCCCGGGTGCGCGGCCATGTAGCCATAGAGTGCGCGCAGGCCGCCGAACTGATTTTCATACGGGGGCGGCATCTTGCCGATCAGCGAACACTTGCCGTGTACAACCTCGTCGTGCGAGAGCGGCAGGATGTAGTTTTCTGAAAAAGCGTACATAAACGAAAAGGTGATTTTGTCGTGCATATCCTTGCGGAAAAACGGGTCTGCCGAGCAGTAGCAGAGCATGTCGTTCATCCAGCCCATGTTCCATTTGAAGTTGAAACCGAGGCCGCCGTCGTAGCCCGGTTTTGTCACCATCGGCCAGGCAGTTGACTCCTCGGCGATCATCATCACGTCCGGGTGGTCAGTCAGGATGAACTCGTTGAGCAGGCGCAGAAAGTCGATCGCTTCGAGGTTTTCGCGCCCGCCATGGATGTTGGGCCGCCACTCGTTGTGACGGTTGTAGTCTAGATACAGCATGGAGGCGACCGCGTCGACGCGCAGGCCGTCCATGTGGAATTTCTCGATCCAGAACATCGCCGAGGAGAACAGCAGGTTGCGGGTCGATACCTTGCCGTAGTCGAACACTCGCGTGCCCCACTCCCTGTGCTCCATCTTGAGCGGGTCGGCGTATTCATAGAGGTAGGAGCCGTCAAATTCCACCAAACCACAGCCGTCCTTGGGGAAGTGGGCGGGCACCCAGTCCATAATAACGCCGATGCCGGCCTGGTGTGCCTTGTCAACCAGATACATCAGATCCTTGGGCGTGCCGTAGCGGCTTGTTGCGGCAAAGTAGCCGATGACCTGATAGCCCCAGGATCCGTCAAATGGATATTCGGTCAGCGGCATAAACTCGATATGGGTGTATCCCATCTCCTTGACATAGGGCACAAGCTCGTCCGCCAGCTGGCGATAGGAGTAGAAATTGCCGTCCTCGTGCATCTTCCATGAACCGAGGTGGCACTCGTAAATATTGACTGGATTGGAATACGCAAGGTGGTTTTTACGCCAGTCCAGCCAAGCATCGTCGCCCCACTCGTAGCCCTCGATGTCATATACCTTGGATGCGTTGCCTGGGCGGGTCTCTGCGTGAAAGCCATAGGGGTCAGATTTGTCGAATACATCGCCCGATTTAGCCCACACGCTGTACTTATATGCGGCGTATTCCGGGATATGCGGGATGAATTTTTCCCAAATGCCCTGCTCGTCGCGTATCATATAGTCCGCCTCGCGGCTCCAGCCGTTAAACTCGCCCATGACCGAAACTTTCTCAGCCTCGGGTGCGTATACCCGGAACAGGTAGCCTTGCTCACCGTCCTGCGTGAAGGGATGCGCGCCCATATAATCAAAGGCGCGGCAGTCTCTGCCAGAATAGAAAAGCTGGCTGCGCTTTGTGCAAGCTGGCGATGCGGATTTTCTCCTCATAATGTATCTCTCCCTCGTTTTTCTGCCTAATTTTGTGTAATTTGTGAAAATTCCCCAATATTTTCAGAAAATACACTTTTTTGGCAGGTACCTTTCACTTTAGTTGGATATAGTATACATCAAAACAAAAGAAAAGTCCAGTAAATTTACACAATTACCGGACTTTTTTGATAAGAATTTTGTTTGGTTTTAACATGCACTGCAGGGAAATATTGAAAAATGAACAAAAATGTATTATTTTATTTATAAAATATGACGACGGATAAGATCGAGCGCCGTAGAAGCGGCCTGCGTGCGGACGCGGTCGCGGCCGCGTGTGGATTGCATTTTACGGGTAACGTGCCGGCCATTGTGCCATACGCTGATATATACAAGGCCGACCGGCTTGTCCTTGGTGCCGCCGCCCGGACCGGCAATGCCCGTGATGCCCACGCCGACATCCGCGCCAAGCGCACGGGCAACGCCTGCGGCCATCTGTTCAGCCACCTCGGGCGAGACCGCGCCGAGCTTGTCAAGCGTTTCTTTTTGGACGCCGAGCAGGTTTATCTTGACTTCATTGGCATACGAGCATACGCCGCCGAGATAGTAGTCCGAGCAGCCGGGCACGCCGGTGATGCGTTCTGACAACAGGCCGCCTGTGCAGCTTTCGGCCACGGCAAGGGTCATGCCGCGCTGCCGCAGCCCGTCGCCTACGACCTGCTCGAGCGAGTCCACATCAACGCCGTACACATCCTTGCCCAGCAGGCCACAGATCCGCTCGACAACCGGCTCGAGCAGCCTCTCGCACGCCGCGTGCGTATCCGCCTTGGCGGTCACGCGCGCATAGCATTCGGATGTTTTGGCGTAGGGCGCGATCGTCGGGTTTTTGCTTTCAGCCATCATGTCGTGCAATATGGTCTCCATCTGGCTTTCGCCCAGACCGAACACGCGGATATTGCGCGAGACGATGCATCCGCCCGCAAACCTTGACAGGTAGGGCATGGCGCATGCTTTCCACATCGGCTCGCACTCGCGCGGGGGGCCGGGCAGCATGATCACATGCTTGCCATATGCCTCAAACGCGCAGCCGGGGGCGGTACCCCATTCATTTGTGAATACCGTGCAGCCCGCGGGCAACCAGGCTTGTTTTTCGTTGTTCGGAGTCATCTCACGGCCGATCGTCTGAAAAAAATCCCGAATGCGGTCGAGCGAGGGCTGGTGCAGCGCCATCTTTTGGCCAAAGACGGCAGCCAGCGTTTCCTTTGTCAAGTCGTCCAGCGTGGGGCCGAGGCCGCCTGTGGTGATGATGATGTCCGCACGGTCACGTGCGGTCTCGATCACATGGCGCAGCCGCGTCGGGTTGTCGCCGACCACGGTCTGATAAAACACATTGATGCCAAACTCAGATAAGCCTTGCGAAATGACCTGCGCGTCTGTATTGACAATATCGCCCAGCAGGATCTCTGTGCCAACGGCGATGAGTTCTGCGTTCATAATATTCTCCTTTCGCGCCTATGGCGCGCATAAAATTGCCCGATTTAAAATCACCCGGTCCAGCTGCAGCTTTGCCTTGGCTGGATGCCATAACCCGCGCCGTGGCGGAGCATATCAACTCGTTTGGAACCAAACGGTTCCAAACGGCGTCACGGCAGATGCACGATTTCGACGCCCGCGACCGCTTGCGCAACCAGCGTGTCAACATCGAGATGGCGCTCGGCCTCGAGGATTTTGGGCAGCTTGGGCTTGGTGTTCGGATGCTTGGGCGTGAATACGGTGCAGCAGTCCTCGTAAGGCAGGATAGAGGTATCGAATGTGTCGATCCGGCGCGCGATGCGCACGATCTCCTCCTTATCCATGCCGATGCACGGGCGGAACACAGGCAGTGAACATACCGCGCCTGTTACCGCCATTGAGGGCATGGTCTGGCTCGCTACCTGTCCGAGCGACTCGCCCGTGATGAGCGCGCCGCAGCCGTAGTCAACAGCAATTTTTTCCGCAATGCGCATCATAAATCGGCGCATGATGAGCGTGAACAACTCTTCGTGGCACTTTGCGCGGATCTCCTCCTGGATTTTGGTAAACGGCACGACCATAACGCTCATGCGGCCGCACCACATGGTCAGCCGACGGCCAAGCTCGAGCACCTTTTCCTTGGCGCGCTCCGAGGTATAAGGATAGCTGAAAAAGTGCACGGCAACAAGTTCAAGCCCGCGTTTTGCCATCATCCAGCCCGCGACCGGGCTATCGATGCCGCCCGAAAGCAGCAGCGCGGCTCTGCCGTTCGAGCCGATCGGCATGCCGCCCGCACCCGGCTCGGGTCCGGCGTGCACAAAGGCGTACTTCTCGCGTATTTCGACGTGCACGGTCAGGTCGGGGCGGTGCATATCGGGGCGGACAGACGGGAACCGGTCGGCCAGCTCGCCGCCGACATGCTGGCTGATTTCGGTTGAGGTCATGGGGAATTTTTTATCCCCGCGCTTGGTTTCAACCTTGAAGGTGCTGGCCGCGGCAAAGCGCGGCGCAAGATAGGACTGTGCGGTTGCAATGACGCTTTCAAGCGTCTTTTCTGGGCAGACTGCGGCGCGCGAGATGGTCGCAAAGCCGAATACGCGACGCGCGCAGTCCATGACCGCGTCGGCGTCCGCCTGCTCGGGCACTTCGACGTACACGACCGACTGGCGCATGGTGATCGCGCAGTCAGCGACATGCTTCATCCGGCGCGACAGGTTTTTGAGCAGCCTGTCTTCAAAGGTTTTGCGGTTGAGGCCTTTGAGCACGATCTCACCGCATTTGAGCAATAATACTTCTTTCATATAATCTCCTCTATTGACTGCGCAGGAGCCTGCTGCGCCTGCGGCTCTTCCACTTCGATTTGCCCACGCGCGGCTGATACCACCACGCAATAGCCCTTGCTGTCCTTGATGGCATAAAAGCCGTAATAGCCGATCGGGTCGCGCTGTGCCGGCATGGTACAGCGGATGACTTCTCCATTGCCCAGCACCCTTTCAAAACGCACGGATTGATAAAATTCCATGCAGTCAAACCGATAAAGGCCGACATAACCGGCTTTCTGCACCATTTGTTCCGCGCGGGCGACGCTCACCGGCTGGACGATCAGCAGGAACACCACGGTTACCGCTAGCCCGACCAAGAACAGCAGTCCTACTGCCGCCGGGCCTCGGTGCCGCCGGCATAAATAAAGCGGTATAAAAAGCGCGATCCATGCGGCCAGCAGCCATGCGGCAAGGCGGTATGGCTCTGTCAGCAGCGCGTAAAAACAGCTTACCGGTATCAGACACCAAAACAGCGTGTATAGCCGCACGATGATGCTGTTCCGATCGGGCGGCGTCTGGGAGGTGCCGCCTTGTAAGAGCCAGCGGCTCAACGGGTATGCAGGCACCAGAATGGTAATCCACCAGAATGCGGATATATCGTCTGCGAGCAGCAGCGTATCGTAGGCTTTGTAGTGCATCCAAAGCAGCAGAAAGCAAAAAGCGGCCCACATTGCGGCGGCAAAAATCCATTCCCAGCACGGATACCTTTCCTCTTTCACAGCTTGCCCCTCCTTTCCGATGGTCAGACAAACAGGCGCGTCTTACCTTCTGAGCATCTTGATGCCTTTCAGCACCGCGGCGATGAACGCATCCACATCCTCTTTTGTGTTCGAGGGGGCAAAAGAGATGCGCAGCGCGCTGTCTGTGCGCGCTTTTGACAGACCGAGCGCGCGCAGCACTTCGCTCTGTCTGCCTTTGGAGCAGGCAGAGCCGCTTGATACATATACTTCGTCGCCCTCGAGAACGCGTAGCATGACCTCGCTCTTGCAGCCCGGGATGGACAGGTTAACCACATGCGGTACATCGCTCCGGCCGTTCCATACAGCGTCCGGCAGTTTTTCCGCAACCTGCGTGCGCAGATAGGTCGAAAGCGCCGATACGCGGGCGTTGTCCTCGTCAAAATGTGCCATGCGGATCTCGCACGCTTTGGCAAACGCCGCGATGTTCGGCAGCGGTTCGGTGCCTGGGCGTATGCCTTTTTCTTGACCGCCACCGGTCAACAGGGGCGGCAGGCGCAGCCCCTTTCGAATATAGAGCGCGCCGACGCCCTTGGGTGCGCCAATCTTGTGGCCGGACACGCTCATCAGGTCACACTGCCATTTTTTCGGTTCAAGCGGCACACGGCATAGACCCTGCACTGCGTCGATGTGAAACAGCGCGCCCGGCGCCTTTGCCTTGAGCCGCGCGCCCAATACATCCACCGGCTGCATCGTGCCGATCTCGCTGTTAACCAGCTGGCAGGTCAGCAATATAGTGTCAGCGGTCAGCGCATCCTCGAGCGCCTCGGGCGTAACGTGCCCAGTCTCGTCTGGCGCGAGGAACACCACGTCAAACCCCTCGGCCGCGAGCTGCTTGCAGGTATTGCGGGTTGCCGCGTGCTCGATCGCAGTGGTGATGACGCGCCCTTTCTTGTGGCGGTGCAAGTGCGCTGCGCCGTGCAGGCTGATGCCGGTACTCTCGGTGCCGCAGGAGGTAAAATAGGTCTCCTCCGGCAGACAGCCGAGCGAGGCTGCAACCGTCCTGCGGCTATTTTCCAACAGGTGCGACGCCTCGATACCAAGCCGGTGCAGGCTCGACGGATTGCCAAAGCCCTCGCACATCGTGCGCACAGCCGCTTCGGCCGCCTCGGGCAGCACGCGCGTCGTCGCCGCATTGTCCAGATAATGCATGTCGTATAGCTCCTTGTTGCTTGCTGTATGCAATTATTTTACAACGATAACAGGGCTTTTACAAGACAAAACCCGCAAAGGCGGGCAAATACAGGATTGAAATGCATTCCGCGCTATGATATACTTGATCCGTATGGCGTGCTGGAAGCATGTCCGTGAGAAGAAAGGAAGGAAAACCTATGCCAGGGAAGGTGATTCTCGGCGCCCAGTGGGGCGACGAGGGCAAGGGCAAGTTCATTGATATTTTTGCGGCGCAGGCCGATCTGGTCGTGCGTAGCCAGGGGGGCAATAACGCGGGCCATACGGTTGTGGTGAAGGATGAAACTTACAAGCTACAGCTCATCCCGTCGGGCATTTTGTATCCGAACTGCATCAATGTGATCGGTCCGGGCGTGGTCGTCAATCCCAAGGCGGTTCTTGGCGAGATCGACGGCCTGCACGAAAAAGGTGTGTCGACCGACCGGCTGCTTATCGATGCGCGCTGCCACTGCATCCTGCCATGGCATATCGAACTGGATGCGCTGAGCGAGGCCGAAAAAGCCAAGGAGGGCGCGGCCATCGGCACAACCCATAAAGGCATCGGCCCGACCTATATGGACAAATCCGAGCGGATCGGCATCCGTATGCACGATTTTGTCGATCAGGCGCGTTTTGAAACGGTCATCCGCGAGACCTGCGCGCGCAAGAACCGCGTGATTGAGGGGGTTTACGGCGGTAAGCCGATCGATGCGGACGAGGTCATCGCCGAATACCGCGTGTACGCCGACCGTCTGCGCCCACTGGTGCGCGATACCACGGCCATCACTTGGGAGGCTGTCAAGGCAGGCAAGGAAGTGCTGTTCGAGGGCGCGCAGGGCACGCTGCTCGATCTTGATATGGGCACCTATCCGTTTGTCACCTCTTCCCACCCGGTAGCCGGTGGCTGCTGCATCGGCTCGGGCGTCGGCCCGACCGCAATCACCGATGTTATGGGCATTTTCAAATCCTACACCACCCGCGTGGGCGAAGGCCCGTTTCCGACCGAGCTGTTCGACCAAACCGGCGACTATATCCGGAAAGCCGGCGGCGAGTTCGGAACGGTCACCGGACGCCCGCGCCGCACCGGCTGGTTTGATGCAGTCATCGCGCGATATGCGGTGCGCGTCAACGGGCTGACCGAGGCGGTTATCAACAAGATAGACCCTCTGCGCGGCCTGCCAAGACTAAAGGTGTGCGTGGCATACCGGCTGCAAAATGGGCAGACCGTTACCGAATTTCCGGCAAACTTCATGGATTTAAACGGCTGCGAGCCAATCTACGAGGAGTTTGACGGCTTTGATGCGGATATTACGGACTGCCGCTCGTTTTCCGAGCTGCCGCAGACCGTGCAGAATTATATCCGGTCGCTAGAGCGCATCATCGAGTGTCCGATTAGTATGCTGGGCGTCGGCCCGGCGCGCGATCAGGTAATGCGCTTGGATCGCTGAGATGCGTTGTTGGAATTGCGCTATGGAAACAGGCCGCGTTTTGCGGCCTGTTTCCATATTTGCCAATGCGGGAGAGGAGTGCTTTGATGGAACTGACGACAACCCGCCTGCTTCTGCGGCCGTTTCGCGAACAGGATGTGCAGGCGCTGTATGAATACTCGAAAGATGAGGCGGTCGGTCGCAACGCGGGCTGGAAACCGCACGAAAGCCTGCTGGAGTCGTCCGACATCCTGCACCTGGTGTTTCTCGACCAGCCGGCTGTATGGGCGGTCGTGCGCCGGGCCGACGGACAGCTGATGGGTTCGATTGGGCTGGTTATGGACGCTGCGCGGCAGTATGGCGCAGCACGCTCGCTGGGCTACGCGCTGGGCGTGCGCTACTGGGGGCAGGGGTATATGACCGAAGCGGTGCGCGCCGCGCTCGATT
Source organism: uncultured Agathobaculum sp. (assembly GCF_944380985.1). GTDB lineage: Bacteria > Bacillota > Clostridia > Oscillospirales > Butyricicoccaceae > Agathobaculum. Next base: position 43,848 of record NZ_CALWJJ010000010.1, read on the forward strand.
ACGGATTTGGCTACATGTCGCTCGATGTGATTTCGGCCACCTGCTATCCGGATAACGTGGCCTCGCGGCGGGTGCTGGAAAAGTGCGGGTTTCAGTATGAGGGCACACTGCACCGCGCCGAGATGCTGTACAACGGCGAGATAAAGGATCACCTGCATTTTTTTATGACGCATCAGATGGCATATGCGTCCGATACCACAGTGGGATAGTAGGAAACGTATGCGCCATGCGCCCATTGTGCCGATAAGATGGGTGAAAACTGAAAAATGGAAAAAAATGATTTTTTAGCTTACATTTTTCGGAAAAATGTGATATAATAAATACAAAACAAACAGGGCATGGCAGCGCGGGCAGCTGCCTGCATGCGTTTTAGAGTTATATGCGGGGAGGCATATATATGTTTGAAGCGGGGGAGTTTATCGTTTACGGAACCAGCGGCGTGTGTCGGGTGGAGTCGGTCGGCGTACCGCCCTTTGATGGGGAGGACAGGCTCTACTACACGCTGGTGCCAGTTGCGGGAACCGAGACCATCTATGTACCGGTCGATTCGCCGGTGTTTATGCGGCCGGTCATCACCCGTGCGCAGGCAGAGCGGCTGATCGAATCCATTCCTTCGATCGAGGAGGATCCCTTTATCTCACACAGCATGCGCATGTCGACCGAGCACTATCAGGCCGCACTGCAAACCCACGATTGCCGCGACCTGGTGCAGCTGATCAAGACAGTATACGCCAAATCCCGGCGCAATGGGCGGCGCGTCAGCCAGATTGATCAACGCTATCGTAAGCGGGCTGAGGAGCTGCTACACGGCGAGCTGGCCGTCGTCCTCGGCATGCCGGTGGGAGAGGTACACGCTTATATCCTGCGCTCGATTGCAGAGCGTGCGGCGCATATTGCGCGGGCGCAGTAAATCCGGTGATGGGCAAATGAACAGGGCGGCGGCTGCGGCAGCCGCTTTTTCGTTTGCAGCGCGGGCTTGACGGACGCCGTGCCTGCGGATACAATAAAGAAAAAGGGGGGCGCGTCAGGTGCGCACAACGGATGAGTTGCTCAGCTGCTATTACCAAAGCTGGCTTGGGCTGGACGCGGTTTATGAAAAGTGGGCGGCGCGCCGCGGCGTCACTTCCAACGTGTTGAATATTTTAATCCTGCTGCACGAGCAGGCCGCGCCGATACCGCAAGCTGAGCTGTGTCGCTGTCTGCATTTGTCCAAACAGACGGTGGCGAGCGTGATTGACAGCTTGGAAAAGCGTGGCATAGCAGCCCGCCGCGTATCGGAAGGCGACCGCCGCAGCCGCGTCGTCATGCTGACCGGAACGGGTGATGAGGCCGCGCGTAAGCTCAGTGAGGCGCTGCGGCAGTTTGAGCGCCGCGCCCTGTCTATGCTGACGCCCGCGCAGCAGCAGGCGCTGGTCGATACCACGCAAAAGTTGTGCCAGAGCATGGAGCAGGCGCTTGCACAGGAGATGGAATAAATAATGTCTTCGCAGCAATCCGGATGCCGGCCTTGCCGGTATCCGGATTATTTTTCTGCCGTTTGCTGCCGGACAACAGGCATCGAGAAAGGAGACGGTTAAAAGAACTCAAAAAATAACCATTCAATTGTGCACTTTGCATATCTTATTATGTTAAAATAAAAGTTAAAAATTGTGATAAAATAACGTAATTGATAGAAAATAAACAATAAAAAGTTGTAATTTTATCTTGCATTGCCCGTGGTGGAGTGGTATAGTATACATAATATATAATTAGAAATTAATATAAAAATAACCAAAATATTACCACTCGCAGGAGGTAGCGACATGAGTAAGGTAAAAGTTGGTGTGGCGGGATATGGTGTGATCGGTTTGCGTCTTGCGACAGGCGTTGCGCCGCAGGAGGATATGGAACTTGTCGGCGTGTCGGACGTTGCACCCACGCTTGCGGTGCGCGGTCTGGTCGAGTCCGGCATGCCGTACAAATTCTATAACGCCATGCCGGAAAGTGAGGACAAGCTGAAAGAGGCCGGCGTGCCGATCTTGCAGACCTGCGTTTGAGTGACGATATGATTGAACTATTGAAAAGCGAGCTGGTGGATAATTCCCTTTTGTGTGAACTGGTAACACACCCGGATTTTCCCCGGCTCATGGCAACCTTGAAATCTATGTGAACGGCGTAGCGGGAAAGCAGGTGCAGAGCGCAACGCCATTGTGGACGCTGTGAGCGCAACGATTATAAAGAAGCACAATCCCGGCTTGATCGACCCGCAGTTAAGACAGCTTGTCGCCGCCCACATTGACGACGACAGCTTTTGCCGCTATGTGATACAGCAGGATATAAACAAGATAGCCCTCGGCCTGCGGGAAGCCCATAAGGATGATTTTTCAGCGTTCCGGAGGACAACCCGCTGGAAGATTTTTGCAGACAGCCGAGGAAACCGTCAGAGAGGACAGCGACCCGGAACAGGCGGCGATGGCGTTTATTTGCAAACGGCTCAAATTGAATTACAAGAAGTTGTCCGAGGAAGAAAAGAAGTGGCTGAAACGGATTGCACAGAAGTCGGACTTGCTGAAAAATCCAAACCCACAGCGGGGAAGAAAGTATGAGAATTACAATTATGAATTTAGGGAGAAATTATGCTTAATAATGAGATAGCAAATATAGATGGAAAACAATTAGCATATATAAGATTTAATGAGTGGAAAAATGAGGTTATTTTATTTTTTCATGGATTTACTAGCTCCAAAGAATGTTTTCCAGAAATAAGAGAAAAAAATAAATGTATTTTATCTTTTGACAGACCAGGAATCGGAGAATCATCAGTAGTTGAATATTATTCAATGGAAAATTTTCTGGCAAATACATATGAAGTGTTGAAAAGCCATAATGTAACTTCCATAAAATTAGTAGGACATAGTGCCGGAGGATATTATGCACAACTTTTTGCTCAGATGTATCCAGAAACAGTAAAATCACTTTCGCTAATAAGCAGCATGGCCCCTTTGAATTGTCCAAAGACCAGGAAGATCGTGAACGGACAATGGAAATTCATATCTTTTTTATCATTAAGAGCAAAGATGTTTTCTCGGATATATTTTAAACAAATGGCAAAGAGTATAAATGAAAATTATGAAAAGCAACTTGAAAAAAATATGAGATTCCTTCCTGATGTTGAAAAGAATTTTATGAAAGAAAATCCCCAAATGATAAAAAAATCAATTTTAAACGCTGTTGCGAACGAAGGTTTAGGCGTTTTATATGATGCGTATGCATTATGTCAGAAACGCGAAGCAATAAAAATATCTCCCACTATCCCTGTGTATATTTGGCATGGTATAGAAGATACCACAATACCTATCTCATTTGTGAAATATTTTGAATCAGAATATGCAGTTAAACAAGTACATAAATTAGAGCAAGTTGGACATATGCTTTATCTTCCTTATTGGAACGAAATTATTGAAGAAATAATATGATTTCTAAATTTCAATTTTTAGAGAAAAACGCTCCAAAATCAGAAAGAGAGCGGCCAAGCACTTTGAGGGATTGACCGCCTTGTCCACCCATTCAGCAGAACGGCGGGCGGCAGTCAAGGCCGGGTGTAAACCCGTTCATTTCAGCCTTGACGGTTGCACGCTGTCCTGCTACTTTTCCGGGAGTGTGGCCACAACTTCGGAACATTTTGTCCACAAGTCGGAGCGTAGGACGAGGGACGGTGGCTTTCATATACACCCTGTCTGCTGATGAAACCAGGGCTGCGCTTGCGGCTCCACGCCAAGCAAGCACAGCCCTGGTTTCCTGCCGCTTCAAATGCCCTTGCCCTCCCCAGCGGCAACGGCATTTTCATGGCAACGCCGACAGAGCGTATAACGCACTACACTTTGCTTTGCAAAGTCGTGTGCCAAATGGGGGCGCTGCCCCCTTTGGAACCCCCCACAAGAAAAGGCGATATGCTACCCCTCCACGGGGCGCATACCGCCTTTTCTTGTTATCTAGCCCTCCGGCTGTATCGGTTGAGCAAAAGTCAGCGTGGGAATGGTGTGGTATCTTTATCTAAGTGAAACCCCGGGTACAGACCCGGGCGTGCCTTTTTTCACTTGTTACATTTTAGGGAACAGTTCTTGGTCGATAACGGCGTCCAGCGTCATGCCGGCATAGGCGATCTGCGCCAGACCGTCGATAAAGCGGGCGACCGAGGCCAGCAGTAGCGAGATATTGTCCGCGACAAAGGTGATGTTCTTTTCAAGCTCGAGCGAGCCGTCAAGCAGCGTATTGTGCCGCAGGTAGATCTGCCCGCCCTCCTCAAAAAAGCCGAATGCGCCGAGCGCACAAAAATCGTTGCAGTAGGCGCAGGCGCGGCGCAGCTGATTTGCATGTGTATCCGGCGCGCCCTGAAACAATGTGACAAAGAACTGGAGCAGGCCCATGTCTTCTCCGGGCAGCTGCATGGGGATAAAGCAGCACTCGACGACTACGTCCTTGGCGACCTTGCCCTGCCGCATGGCCTCACAGCGCAGCAGGGTGGGCGCGTCTTCCTTGGTCATGACCTCGGCGCGGTAGCCGTTCTGGTTCAGAACATCGGCCATGCAGCCGAGAATCTGGTTTTGTTTTTCTGCCTTCATTCCTTATTTCACTCCAATGTCCGTGCGGTAATGCGCCTTGTCAAAATGGATTTTGTGCACGTCTGCATAGGCCCTGCGGATGGCTTCGTCGAGCGTAGGCGCGGTCGCAGTCACGCCAAGCACGCGGCCACCGCTTGTGATGAATTTACCATCCTTGACCGCCGTGCCCGCGTGGAATACGAACGATTCGGTCACATCGCCCAGCCCATCGATCACCTTGCCCTTTTCGTAAGCCTTGGGATAGCCGCCCGATGCCATGCACACGCAGCATGCGGCGTTATCCGACCACTTGATGTCGATCTCGTCGAGTCTTTCGTCGATAACGGCGGTAAAAATGTCATACAGGTCGGTCTCAAGACGCGAGAGTACGGCCTGGGTTTCCGGGTCGCCAAAACGCGCGTTGTACTCAATCACGCGCGGTCCTCCCGGAGTGAGCATCAGACCGAAATACAGCACGCCCTTAAATGGACGGCCCTCGGCGGCCATCGCCGCGACTGTGGGGCGGAAAATGGTTTCCATGCAGGTTTGCGCCACCTCCTCGGTATAGAACCGGGAGGGCGAGAACGCACCCATGCCGCCCGTATTCGGACCGGCGTCTTTATCATAAGCGCGCTTATGGTCTTGTGCGGAGGGCATGGTCTTGAGGTGCGTGCCGTCGACGAACGCGAGCACGGACACCTCAGGCCCGGTCAGGTATTCCTCGATGACGACGCGCGCCCCCGCCCCGCCAAAGGCATGGCCGTCGATCGCGTCGCGCACAGCCGCGACGGCCTCGTCCTCCGTCATCGCAACCGTAACGCCCTTGCCGAGCGCCAGCCCGTCCGCCTTAACGACGATCGGCGCGCCATGCTTTCTAATGTAGTCGATGGCAGCTGCCGAGTCCTCGAACACCGCATAGGCTGCGGTCGGGATGCCGTATTTCTGCATCAACTCCTTGGCAAACGACTTGGAACCTTCGATAACCGCGGCGTTTTTGCGCGGGCCGAAGGCGCGGATGCCCGCCTGCTCGAGCGCATCGACCATGCCGAGCGCGAGCGGGTCGTCTGGCGCGACCATGACCAGGTCGGGCCGGTGCGCTTTGGCAAAGGCCACCACGCCGTCGATGTCGGTGGCCGCGATGGGCACGCACTCGGCCTCCTGCGCGATGCCGCCATTGCCTGGCGCACACCAGATGTGGTCTACTTTGGGGCTTTTCTTCAGGGTATGAACGATGGCGTGTTCACGACCGCCGCCGCCAATGACGAGAACCTTCATAGGTTATCTCCTTCCAAACAGATGATTTGCTTTTGTGAGGGTCTTATGCGCGCGTCTCCTTTAGTAGCATGTGGGTGCGCCACAGGCAGCGCACCATCCAGGCATACAAAGTAAGCGCCGCGAGCAGCACCGCGGCAGCGCCCAGGCGGAGCATTAGTGGTGGAACAGGCGCATGCCGGTGAATGCCATAACAATACCGTATTTGTTCGCAGTTTCGATAACGTGATCGTCACGGATCGAGCCGCCCGGCTGCACGATATACTGTACGCCCGATTTGCGTGCGCGCTCGACGTTGTCGCCAAACGGGAAGAATGCGTCCGAGCCGACGGTTACGCCGGTGTTTTTAGCGATCCATGCCTTTTTTTCCTCGGCGGTCAGTGCCTCGGGGCGTACCTTGAAGGTGTGCTGCCACACGCCGTCCGCAAGTACGTCCTCGTGCTCGTCCGAGAGATACACGTCGATCGCATTATCGCGATCCGGACGGCGGATTGCGTCGACAAACTGCAGGCCAAGCACCTTGGGATGCTGGCGCAAAAACCAGTTGTCCGCCTTATTGCCAGCCAGGCGCGTGCAGTGGATGCGGCTTTGCTGACCCGCACCTACACCGATGGTCATGCCGTCCTTGACATAGCAGACCGAGTTGGACTGTGTGTATTTGAGCGTGATGAGCGCGAGGATCATATCGTGCTTGGCGCTTGTCGGCAGCGTCTTGTTGTCGGTAACAATGTTGCTCAGCAGGCTCTCGTTGATCTCATAGTCGTTATAGCCCTGCTCAAAGCGGATGCCGAAGATGTCACGCTGCTCAATCGGCCCGGGCACATAGTCCGGGTCGATCTGGACAACGTTGTAGCCGCCCTTGCGCTTGGTTTTCAGGATTTGGAGCGCTTCGTCCGTATAGCCCGGGGCGATGATGCCGTCCGACACCTCGTGCGCAAGATAGGCTGCGGTGTCGGCGTCGCAAATATCGGAGAGCGCGGCCCAATCGCCGTAGGAGCACAGGCGGTCGGCGCCGCGCGCGCGGATATAAGCGCATGCGATCGGGGAGAGCGCGTGATCGGCCTGCACAAAGTACATCTGCTTTTCGGTATCGGTCAGCGGTTTGCCGAGCGCTGCGCCCGCGGGCGAAACATGCTTGAACGATGCCGCAGCTGGCAGACCGGTCGCCTTTTTGAGTGCTTTTACCAGCTGCCATGCGTTAAATGCATCGCAAAAGTTGATATAACCCGGTTTGCCGTTTAACACCTCGATCGGCAGCTCGCCTTCGGTCATAAAGATGCGCGCAGGCTTCTGGTTGGGGTTGCAGCCGTATTTCAGTGCGAGTTCTTTCATGCGTTTTTACCCTCCTCATGCTTGTTGCGGATCTCCTGCTGATAAGCGCCGGTCGCAAGGTCGATATAGCGCACGAACAGCGCGATCTTGTTTTGCTCGTTCATGCTGTTCCACAGCATCTCGGTAAACTCCTTGATCGGCGCCTCAATGCGGATGCATTTGGGCTCGCCGCGGAAGGGGGGGAGCGGGTCGCCGTCGCACTGGTAGGTGTGAATGAAGTGACCGAGACCGGGCACCGGTTTGTCGTATTCGTAAAAAAAGCGTTTGTTCGCCGTGCGGTCGGACGTGAAGTTTTTGAGGATGGATAGGCTGTACGAGCCATCCTCATGGATGACGCCTGAGATACGCGCGGTGTAGTTGGGTGCGTCCGGTTCAAACTGTCGGGTGCGCAGCGCGTCGATATAGCTCTTGCCCTGTTTGAGATAGTCGCAGATGGTGTCGGTCTGGTCGCCGTTGGTGACGACCAACTTGCCGCCGCACTGGCGCACCGGATGATAGATGATAAGCGAGGGGTCGGACATTTTGGCAGGATCGTGCGCCTCGGTACGGATGCCGTCCTCGGTCTCGACGAACACGCGATTGCGGCTGTTCTCTGAGCGGCCCATGATGAAATAAGCGACTACGTTCTGCTGGTTGTCCGTCGTGCGGCCGAGGATGATGCCGCGCCCCGGATAGACATTGCTCATCAGCTCGCCCTTGATGTCAAACACATTTTTGCTCATGCTTCTGTCACTCCTTTTCTTTTCTGTTGGCCCCATTGCTGCGCTGCTGGAGCCGCCCGGCGCAAAAGTCAGATACCGCCTGCGGCAGCAGCACCCACTCGGCCTGCTCCATTACGCGGCGCTGCAAGGTCTCTGGCGTATCGTCGTCCGCCACATCGACAGCTTTTTGCGCAATAATTGCGCCGCCATCCACCACTTCGGATACAAAATGCACGGTTGCACCGGTCACCTTGACTCCCTTGGCGAGAGCGGCCTCGTGCACGCGCAGGCCGTAATACCCCTCGCCACAAAAGGAGGGGATGAGCGACGGATGTACATTAATGATACGGTTTTCCCAGCTGCGGCACAGGCTGTCCGGCAGCACGGTCATAAATCCCGCCAGCACGACAAGCCCGATGCCGTTTTCGCGCAGCAGCGCGTCGAGCGCCTGGGCATAGGCGTCGGTGCTGCCAAAATCCCGCCGGCGCAGCACAGCTGACGGAATATTTGCCCTAGCCGCGCGCTCGAGCGCACCCGCTGTGGGGTTGGACGAAACGACAAGCGCGATGCGTCCATTTTCAATTTTGCCGGCCTGCTGCGCATCAATCAGCGCCTGTAAGTTCGTGCCGCCGCCTGAAACCAAAACTGCGATGTGTATCATTCTATTATCTCCCAGCCCTTCGCGCCGCAGCGCGTAGCAAGATAGGAAAGGGCCTGCGGCCCTTTCTATAAAATAGCCGCGCGTTGCCCGGTCATTTTACATTTAGGCGAAAATATCTTAAATCAGAATTCTTAGAAGTTTTCGGCGCAATAGCCGTTTCAGGCTTTGCCTGATAACGGCATATTCGATTGAAACCGTGGCTTCAATCGAGAATCTCGACGCCCTTTTCCCCCGCGACGCACTCGCCGATGATGTACGCGGCTTCGCCTGCAGCCGAGATCGCCGCGACCGCGCGTGACGCATCCTCGGCCGCGACCGCGAGCACCAGGCCCGCGCCCATGTTGAACGTGTTGTACATATCGCGCGCCGGGATATTGCCAGCCTTGGCGATCAGCTCAAACACGGGCGGCGTCGGAACAGCGCGCTTTTCGATCTTGGCGCACACACCGTCAGGCAGCATGCGAGGTACGTTTTCGTAGAAGCCGCCGCCCGTAATGTGGCTGATGCCTTTGACATCTACCGTGGCTATAAGCGAGCGGATGGCGCCGACATAGACTTTAGTCGGCGTAAGCAGCTCTTCACCGAGCGTTTTGCTAAACTCGTCGATATAGCGCCGCACCGACTTTTCATTGATGCCGAGCGTTTTGCGCACGAGCGAATAGCCGTTTGAGTGCACGCCTGAGGACGCCACGCCGATCAGCGCGTCGCCCGGGCGGATGGACGAGCCGTCAATCATCTTTTCCCGGTCGACCATGCCGACCGAGAAGCCCGCCATATCGTACTCATCCTCGGGGTAGAAGCCGGGCATTTCGGCGGTCTCGCCGCCGATCAGCGCGCAGCCAGCCTGTCGGCAGCCCTCGGCGATGCCCGATACCATCTGCGCGATCTTGGCCGGGTGGTTTTTGCCCACCGCGATATAATCAAGGAAGAAGAGCGGCTGCGCGCCGCAGCAGGCGATGTCGTTGACGCACATGGCCACGCAGTCGATGCCGACGGTATCGTGTTTGTCCATCAGAAAGGCCAGCTTGAGCTTGGTGCCCACGCCGTCTGTGCCCGATACCAGGATGGGGTCGGCCATGCCCTTGAAATCTGGGCGAAACAGGCCGCCAAAGCCGCCAAGCGTGCCTATCACACCTTTGGTAAAGGTCGACTCAACCATCGGTTTCATCAGTTTGACCGCCTCATAACCGGCGGTTACATCCACGCCGGCCGCTTTGTAGCTTTCAGAACGGCTCTCACTCATCGTAACACTCCTTTATATGTCTGTGGTAAAGAACGGCTCATTCCCTGCCGCTCCAGCAGTAGGTGCACACCTTGTCGGGATCCATGCCGATGGCATCCAGCAGGCCGTCGAGCGACTGGTAGCCGAGCGAGCTAAAGCCGAACTTTTGGCAAATGGTCTTTAGCATGCGCTGGCCGCGCGCGGTGCCCGCGTCGGCATATTCCGCGAGGTGACACTGGCCCTCGTCGCCCTCAAGCTCCTGCACGATGCGGCGGGCGAGCAGCTCCATCTCGGAATTGGAGGCGGAGAAGTTGAGGTATTTGCAGCCGTACATAATCGGCGGACAGGCCGAGCGCATGTGCACCTCTTTAGCGCCCGATTCATACAGAAATTCTACTGTTTCGCGCAGCTGTGTGCCGCGCACGATCGAGTCGTCGACAAACAGCAGTTTTTTGCCTTCAATCAGCTCGGGCACTGGGATCTGCTTCATCTTGGCGACCTGATTGCGAATCTTCTGATTGGCCGGCATAAACGAGCGTGGCCAGGTCGGGGTATATTTGACGAACGGCCGCGCAAACGGCGCGCCGCATTCATTGGCGTAGCCGATCGCGTGTGGCACGCCGGAGTCCGGCACGCCCGCGATAAAGTCCACATCGGCTGCAAGACCGCGCACTTTGTCGTCCTGCGCCATAATGCGTCCGTTGCGATAGCGCATGACCTCGACGTTTACGCCCTCGTATTTGGAATTGGGGTAGCCGTAATACGTCCACAGGAAAGCGCAGATGCGCATATCCTTACCCGCGGGCGATAGGGTCTCAAAGCCGTCCGCGGTAACGCGGACGATCTCCTGCGGGCCAAGTTCGTGCGCGTCGGCATAGCCGAGCTTGTGGTAGGCGAACGACTCGAAGGACACGCAGCAGCCGTCCTCATTCTGCCCGATCAGCACGGGTAGGCGGCCGAGCTTGTCGCGCGCGGCGATGATACCCTCAGGCGTCAGCACGAGCAGGGTCAGTGAGCCGTCGATCACATGCTGCGCGTGCAGGATGCCGGAGACGATGTCGTCTTTCTGGTTGATGAGCGCCGCGGCCAGCTCGGTCGAGTTGACCTTGCCCGAGCTCATGGCCATGAACTGATGGCCATGTTCGGAAAAATAGCGGGAAACAAGATCCTCGGCGTTGTTGATGATGCCGACTGTGGTCAGCGCGTACAGGCCGAGGCGCGAGCGGACTAGCAGCGGCTGGGGATCGGTATCGCTAATGCAGCCGATGCCGCTGCAGCCGGAAAAATCCGGCAGGTCTTTTTCAAACTTGGTGCGGAAAGGGGTGTTTTCGATGTTGTGGATCTGGCGCTGGAAGCCGCGTTCGGCGTCATAGACAATCATGCCGCCGCGGCGGGTGCCGAGGTGGGAGTGGTAGTCCACGCCAAAGAAGATGTCCAGCACACAGTCCTGCCGGCAAACGGCGCCGAAAAATCCGCCCATAGGTCCTCCTTATTCCGTGCCTGGCCGGCGGTTTACTGCGCGCCGGCCGGGATCTCGTTTTCAAACATATTTTTTTCCGCCTGTTCGGGCACCGGGATGGGGTATTCGCCCGAAAAGCATGCGTCGCAAAAGCCGAGGTTGCAGCCGACGGCAATCTTGCGCGCCGCCTCGAGCGAGAGAAAGCCGAGGCTGTCCACGCCGATGATCTCGCGCATTTCCTCAACTGTGCGGCCGTGGGCCAAAAGCTGGCTGCGCTCAGGGATGTCCGTGCCGAAAAAGCAGGGATGGCGGAAGGGCGGCGCCGAGATGCGCATGTGCACCTCGGCCGCGCCCGCGTCGCGCAGCAGGCGCACGAGCCGCGCGCAGGTCGTACCGCGCACAATCGAATCGTCCACCATAATGACACGCTTGCCCTCGACCGCAGTGCGCAGCGCGTTGAGCTTTAAGCGCACCGAACGCTCGCGCTTATCCTGCCCGGGCTGGATAAAAGTGCGCGCGATATAGCGGTTTTTGATCAGGCCGACACCGTAGGGAATGCCGGAAAATTTGGCGTAGCCGATCGCGGCAGGGATGCCCGAGTCGGGCACGCCAATGACGACATCCGCGCCGACGGGGTGTTCGATGGACAGGTACTTGCCCGCCTCCTGCCGCGCAAGCTCGACGCTCGCGCCATCGATCACCGAGTCAGGACGGGCAAAATAGATATACTCAAAGACGCACGCTGCGCTTTTGCACTCTATGCCGCAGTGCATCGAGCGCAGAGCCCCGTTTTCGACTACGCAGACCTCACCGGGCGCAACATCGCGCACGAAAGATGCACCGAGCGCGTCGAGCGCGCAGGTTTCCGAGGCGAATACATAGCTGTCGTCCAGCTTGCCGATGCACAGCGGGCGGAAGCCGCGCGGATCGCGCGCGGCGATCAGTTTGCGCGGCGACATGACCACGAGCGAGTACGCGCCCTCGATGACGTTCATGGTATTCACCACGGCCTGTTCGATCGAGCCGCACTTGAGACGTTCGTTGACGATGGTATAAACCAGCACCTCGGTGTCGTTCGACGAGCGGAAGATACCGCCCTCCAGCTCTATTTTGCGGCGCAACTCGCCAGCGTTTACCAGGTTGCCGTTGTGCGCCACGGCGAGATTGCCCTTAATGTGGGTGATCGCAATCGGCTGCGCGTTTTCGCGCGACTGGTTGCCGGTAGTCGAATAGCGGACGTGGCCGACCGCCATTGATCCGGGCATCGAGTCCAAAATCTCCTGATTGAACACCTGGCTGACCAGGCCGGCGTCCTTATGGCAGCGGATGACGCCGCGGTTGTTGACCGCGATGCCGGCCGCCTCCTGCCCGCGGTGCTGCAGCGCAAACAGCGCGACATACGCCTCGTGTGCGGCTGAGATCTGCCTGCCGTCCGGCGCGGCGATGCCGAACACGCCGCACTCTTCATGCACCTTGTCAAACGGGGTGCCGTTTTGCTTTAGGATACGGTATTTCATGCTATTTCCTGCTTGTCTCCCTGTGCGCTCACTTGCCCATGACACGCTTCATGATTTCCTGATACGCCTCTTCTACGCCGCCCAGATCGCGGCGGAAGCGGTCCTTGTCCAGCTTTTCGCCGGTGGATTTGTCCCACAAACGGCAGGTGTCCGGACTGATCTCGTCGGCAAGCACGATTGCGCCGTCCGCGGTTTTGCCGAACTCAAGCTTGAAATCGACCAGGGTGACGTTCAGCGTGTCGAAATACTGCTTCATGACCTCGTTTATTTTAAAAGTCATCGACTTGATCTGCTCGATCTCATCGCGTGTGGCAAGGCCCAGCGCGATTGCATGGTAGTCGTTCATCAGAGGATCGCCGAGGTCGTCGTTTTTGTAGGACAGCTCAAAGGTCGGCTCGGCGAACACGATACCCTCTTTCACGCCGTAGCGCTTGGCAAAGGAGCCGGCCGAAATGTTGCGCACGATGACTTCGAGCGGCACGATGGACACCTTCTTGACAACGGTCTCGCGGTCGGACAGCTGCTCGACAAAGTGAGTCGGCACGCCCTGCCGCTCGAGCAGCTGGAACATGTGGTTGCTCATTACGTTGTTGATTGCGCCCTTGCCCGTAATGGTGCCCTTTTTCTCGCCGTTAAAGGCGGTCGCGTCATCCTTGTAGGAGACGATGACAAGGTTTGCATCGTCGGTTGCAAAGACCTTTTTGGCTTTGCCCTCGTAAAGCTGTTCTTTCTTTTCCATGTCCGTTTCCTCCAGTTTTTATGTGTATTTCTTGCATTAAAATCGTTTTTTAATGGGTGACAGCCTTAGGAGAACTGCGCGCGGATCTTTTCGTCTTTTGCCATGACCTCGTTTGCCATGTCTGCCTTGAAGTGCTGGAGCTTTTCCGCGAGCGCGTCGTCCGACAGGGCGAGCATCTGCGCGGCAAGGATGGCCGCATTGTCCGCCCCATCGATTGCGACGGTTGCCACTGGGATGCCCTTGGGCATCTGTACGATCGAGAGCAGGCTGTCCATACCGCCCATGACGCTCGTGCCCATCGGCACGCCGATGACCGGCAGAATGGTGTGCGCGGCAAGCACGCCGCCCAAATGTGCCGCCTTGCCAGCCGCTGCGATGACCACACCGAAGCCGTCTGCCGCCGCGTTTTTGGCCAGTTGCTCGGCTGCGGCCGGCGTGCGGTGCGCCGAGCAGATGCGCACCTCGACCGGGATGTCAAACGCCTTTAGGCGGTCGACGCATTTCTCCATCACCTTGAGGTCGCTGTCCGAGCCCATGATGACCAGTACCTTTTTCATTGCTAAGCCTCCTCAAAAATAAATGAGGACACGAGTATACCCGTGTCCTGTTTGTGCTATTTGGCTGCACCGATGCCCGAGAGAGTGCACGAATGCCCGAGCGGGGAGAACTGCTTGCAGATACACTGCGCCGCTTTGTTCAAAAACACACTGCCGGTCATTCCGCCACCTCTTTCTCTGTTCAATCGGTGAAAAAATACATTTTTATTTTATCCAAACCACCCGTTTATTGCAAGCATTTTACACAGTTTTTTCGCGTTTTGTGCAAATGCCCAAAGATGCCGCGGCCTGGCGTCAGCTTTCGTGCAGAACGCCCTTTGCGTAAAGCGTCCGCTCGATCTGGCGCACACGCTCGGTCCACGAGCACTGCGCGCCGAGGGCCAGACGCCGGGCGGTCTTGTCCGGATCATGTTCGGCCGCGGCCTGGTCGCACAGGGCGACAAAATCGTTTGCATCGCGCGCGATGTAGACCACATCGGCAAACTCCTCGACTTGCAGCGGCTCGCGTGTCGAGACGATGGGCTTGCCGGTGGCAAGGTACTCGTAGAACTTAAGGGGAGACACATCGCGGCTGAGCGCGCCTGCACGGAACAGATTAAGGCATACGTCCATCTGCGAGAGATAAGCGGGCAGCGCGGGCTGCGGCACAAGGTCGTGGAATACGATATTCGGGTATTGCTTCAGGCGTGTCAGGTCGACGCCCGGCAGCGTGCGGCCGATCAGCAAAACGGTTGCCTCTGGCCGCTCGCGGGCAAGCGTTTCGATCAGATCGTAGTCGATGCACTCTTGCAGCATGCCGACAAAGCCGAACACTGGGTGCCTGAGACCCTGAACATCGTCCGGGCAGGGGAGGTTGTCCTTTTCGGTTTGAACACGCGAGAAAATCTCATATGCCGCGCCGTTCGGGATCATTTTTGTAGCCGGATTGATTTGTCCGAGCGTTTCGGCAAGGCCGGATGCGGTGGCAAACACCTGGTTTGCAGGCGCGGCGAGGTCGCTCTCCATCCGGTCGACAACCGCGGCCGTAAGGTGCCCCTTGTAGGCAGAGTGGCGGTCGACGCAGTCATACACGAGCGCGCTGTGCGGCAGACGCGCGACAATGTCGCACGAGGAGGGCGAGTAGCACCAGAGGACAGTCTCTGCGCCAAAGCCGTGCGTGCGCATCTTCTTTCGGACAAACCGGGCAAGACGCCGCTGGTTGAGCCGGTTAATCCAGCGGTATTTGCCCCAGAACGGGAGCACAGGCGGCAGGGCGTATACCGTGATATTTTCGTGCCCCTCGACTTTTTCGCCGGGCTGCCTGTATTTGCCAAGATAAGCGGCCGCTTTTTTGTCCTTGAGCGGGGCGATGAGCGAGACCGGCGGGTCAAAATACAATATCTCGCTGTTTTGCAGTCGGCTCATCACATTTTGCTTGCGCGTTGGCAGCGGGTGGTAGTTCGTCGTTGAAAGGCAGACGATGTGGTTTTTCATGTCCGATCATTCCTTACTTATCATATAAGCGGCGCGGCGCGCCTACTCTTCATTATCCGTTTTCAAGCCCCAGCAGAATGGCCGCGCCGCGCATGTTTTCATGCTCGCGCTCGCGCAGCATGCGGGCGGTGCGGTGCACCTCGGCATCGAGCGCGCCTGAGACGCACTCGTCGATCAGGCGGCACAGATCGGCGGAGCGGACCGAGCGCAGTGGCAGGCATGTGCGGCTGCCGATATATTTGAGAAAACCATCGACCTTGATGTCGTAGCTCATGCCGACGACCGGCACGCCCTGCCCGGCGGAAAACATCAGCGAGTGGAGGCGGATGCCGACCACCGCCTGCATGCGCGCGAGAATGCCGATCGTCACCTCGATCGGCTGGCGGGTGCGCACCGCGTGCCACGGGCAGGACAAAAGCGCGCCGACGCGCTCGGCTGGGATGAGGTCGCTCGGGAACTCGATGGGCACGAATACCGGGGTCAGGCCGTGCTTGCGATAGGCGTACTCTGCGGCCGATGCGATCTCAGGTAGTACGGATTCAAGCCCTTTCCAGCTGCGCAGTCCAAAGCCGATGTAGCGCCCCGCAGGATCGATGCCGCTCTGTTCGAGCGCAAGGTTTACGACCTCACGCGGGGCGGGGTCGAGGATGATAGTCGGGTCGGCGGAGACGCGGATGTCCGGCTGTGTTACGCCCATCTGCGCAAGCTGCGCGCGAGAGGTATCGTCGCGCAGGGTGATGCGGTCGACCGAGCGGTCGATCGTGCGCGCGGCCATAATCCGGTTGCCCGGCCGGTTGATCGGGCCGATGCCGCAGCCGTACATCATCACCTTGCAGCCGCGCTTTTTGGCCGCGCGCAACGTGTAGCAGTAGTACCAGATCGAGCGGGTCGAGGTTACGTCCTGCATCAGCGAGCCGCCGCCGTTGATATAGAGCGCCGCGCGCCGGAAGCGCCGCAGCACCGAGAACACGTTGAACGTATAGATCGCGTTTGTGCGGTAGACCAGTCGGGTCTCCTTTGGGCGGCGCGACATGACGCAGATCGTGCGCTCGGGGTCGAGCGCGCGCATCTCCCGCACGATGGCTTCGAGGATGGCGTCGTCACCCGCGTTGCCGCGTCCGTATGCGCCGCAGATGACGATGCTTTCGCGCTCGTCCTTCGGCCGGTGGAAGCGCGCGAGAAGATGGCGGTAGTTTGCCTCCTGCCGCTCGCACATTTTATCTTTGGAAAAATCCCGCGACGCTTTTTCGTAAAGCGCCTTAGCAAAGGTGTGGCGTAGCGCGGCGTCGTTTGCCAGCCGCACCATGTAGCGCGCAAGCTGCCTGTGGTCGCCCACCGGGAAGATGTAGCCGTTTTCGCCCGTATCGATCAACTCTGGCATGCCGCCGACGTCCGAGCAGATGGTCGCGCAGCCCGCGCAGATGCCCTCTAAGATGGAATAGGGAAAGGTTTCGGACACCGATGAGAGCAGGTTGATGTCCATCGCGCGGAAAAATGGCTCGACCGGCGAGACCCAGCCGCAAAATGTCACTCGCTCGGCTATGCCGAGCTGCACGCATAGCCGGCGGAGCATCTCCTCGTCCTCGCCGTCGCCCGCAATGAAAAGGCGCAGTTGCGGCGCCTCTTTGCGCGCCTCGGCAAAGGCGCGCACAGTGGTCGCGATGTCCTTGACCGCAGTCAGGCGCGCGGCGATGCCACAGAGCACATCGCCGTCTTCAACTGACGCGCCGTAGTTTTCGCGCAGGTAGGAAACGCGGTCAAAATCGTCTGTGGGGCGCTTGAACTCCATGCCGTTGTAGATTTTAACGATGCGCTCCGGGTCGAACCCGCGCTCGATCAGCGTGCGCGCCATGCGATCGGCAACGGGTTGATAAAAATCGAGAAAGCGCAGCGCGACCGCGTTGGCCGCACCAAAGGTATGCTGTTTGAACGGGTTGCCGAGGTAGTCGAGCTTATAGTCCGAGTGTACGGTCGTCACGACCGGCACGGAGCGGCTGCGGCGCACGATCGCGCCCATCAGGTTGGCGCGGCCGCCGTGGCAGTGGACGATGTCCGGCCGAAACTCGTCGACCAGATCGCGCATCGCGCGCGCCGCGGCAAACGGATTGTGCCGCTCGATCACGCGCACGTCAATACCGCGCTCGCGCGCCTCATCGGCAAACGGACCTGCGCGGAAGGACAGCAGCATGACCTCGTTTCGTTTGGCCAAGCCGGTTACGGTATTCATAATTTGGGTCTTGGCGCCGCCCACGTCGCCGCCGCCCATTACGTGCATCACTCGCAAAGACGGACTCCTCCCATTAATCAAAAGATAGCAACAGTATACCACGGCGCGGGCCGAATTGCAAAGGCGGCGCCCGCCATGTAAACAAACGGTAATTTGTTTTTCCGCACTGGCCATGCTATACTAATAACATCTGACCGAAAGCGAGGGTTTTTCCTTTGTCCGCAAAAAACACCATGACGCGCGATGCAATGCTCTTTCTGCCTGCCAAGGTGGTAGAGGGGCTGCTGGTGATTGCGTGCTCATCGCTCTATGCGCATATTTTCACCGAGCCTGCCGTGACCGCGTTCAACCTGACCAATACGACCATGCAGCTGATCTATCTGGTGCTCGCCGGCTGGATGGCCAACGCCTCGACCCGCTATGTCGGCGAGGAATATAAGATGGATCAGGGGCGCGGCCTGTTTTCCACGGTGTCGACCATCTACCTGCTGCTGTGCGCGCTGGTCGCAGCCGGCTGCGGCGTAAGCGCCGTCATGTCGCGCGATCCGCTGCCGCTTGGCGGCGCGCTGATGTTCTGCGCGTATACGGCCTTTCAGGTGCTCAACGCGGCGCTCATCCAGATCGGCCGCATCCGCGCGTCGATTTTCTGGTCGCTGGCGTCGTCGTCGCTCAAGCTCGCGGTGGCCTTCGTGCTGGTTGGCGGCAGGACAGGCTATCCGCAGCCCTATCCGGCCGTGTTCGCCGCCGCCGTGGCCGACGGCGTTGCTGCTATCGGCGCGGCGATAGCGCTCGGCCTGCCGGTTGTCGCGCGGCTGCGGTATTTTTCCCGTCCGCTGCTGCGCAAATTCTTCCGCTTCGGCATGCCGCTTGTGGGCGTGTCCATTTCGGTTGCGCTGCTCAACCAGATTGACAAATACCTGGTCGCCGGGCTTTACGGCGAAGTGCTCTACGCCTATTATTCGCAGAATAACTCGATCGCCTCCGGCCTGTTTACGATGATCTCGGTCGGCATCATGCGCGGGGTGTATCCGGCCGTGCTGCGCGGCTGGCGCGAAGGCGGACGGCAGACCGCGCAGCCGCTGCTTGACCAAGGCGTGCGGCTGTATCTGCTGATCGCCGTGCCCGCAGCCGCGGGGCTTGCCGCGGTCAGCCTGCCGCTGTCCCTGTTTCTCTATCCCGCGCAGTACAGCGCGGGCGCGCCGGTGATCGCATATACCGCATTTGCCATGCTGTTCATGGGCCTGACAGAATATGCAAACAAAGCATATGAGCTTGAGCAGTCGACCGGGCAGGTGCTGCAAAACAGCGCGGCCGCGGCGGTGGTCAAGGTGGTTTCGAGCATTGTGCTGCTGCGCGCGTTTGGCTTTACGGGCGGTGCGATGGGATCAGTCGTGGCGTTTTTATCCTACTTTGTCATTACCTGTGTGCGGGTGCGCCGCCGCTTTTTGTTTCGCGTGCGCGCGGTGAGCATGGTGCGCATTGTGCTCTCGGCCGCGCTTTGCGGCGCGGCGGCCTGGGGCTGCACGCTGCTGCCACTGGGCAACATCCCACGGCTTGCGCTCGCGGTAGCTGCAGGGGCCGCGACATACGTCGTGTGCATCCTGATCTCGGGCGAGGGGAGGGCGGAAATGCAGGCCATAGCGCGCCGGTTCCGGCGGTAAAGTGCATCTTTTTTCGCACAGAAACTTGTCTGAATGTGAAAAACATGGTATAATATGACCCTATATGAAAATGCTGATATAGAGAGGCGTTATAGTTATGGAAATGATTCATGAGGCCAGACAATATATCGACACGGTAAAACGCGTGTGCGACGCGGCCGGCGGTGAGGTCACCTTCCGGGGCACGGTGCACCGCGTGCGTGATATGTCGGATTTTGCGTTTGTCATCATGCGCGTTGAGCGTGGCCTGGTTCAGTGCACCTTCCAAGGCGATGAGATCGGCGGCGTAAAGCGCGCGGACATCAAGGACGCAATGGTGCTCGAGGTAACCGGCACGGTGCGTGAGGAGGCGCGCGCCGAGCATGGCGTTGAGGTCGTGCTGTCTGCCGTACGCGTGCTCGGCCGTCCATATGAGCAGCTGCCCGTGCCGCTTGGCAAAAAATATATGGGCCTGTCGCTCGACGTCGACCTGCCGCTGCGCCCGATCACGCTGCGCCACCCGCGCAAGCAGGCGGTGTTTCGCATTCAGGGCGCGATTGCGGACGGCTTTGCGCAGTATATGCAGTCGCAGGGTTTTACCCATATCCATACGCCTAAAATTGTCGTAGCGGGCGCGGAGGGCGGCGCTAATCTGTTTAAGCTCGATTATTTTGGCAATCCGGCGTATCTGGCGCAGTCGCCGCAGTTTCACAAGCAATATCTCGCGGGCGCGTTTGGCCGCGTGTTTGAGGTCGGCAGCGTCTACCGCGCCGAGCGCCACAACACTTCGCGTCATTTAAACGAATATATCGGCCTTGATTTTGAGATGGCGTATATCGATTCGATGTACGACGTTATGGAGATGGAGACCGGCATGCTAAAGGCCGTTATGGCATATGTTCGGGAGCACTGTGCCGAGGAGGTTGCTATGCTGGGCGCCGACATCCCGGAGGTGGGCGCAATCCCTACCATCCGCTTCCACGAGGCAAAGCAGATTATGGAGGAGAAGTACGGCCACAAGTCCAAAAACCGTTATGACCTCAATCCTGACGAAGAGGTGCTGCTCTGCCAGTGGGCCAAGGAGGAACACGACAGCGAGTTTGTGTTCGTTACCCACTTCCCGTCTGAAAAGCGGCCGTTTTACGCGATGGACGACCCCGAGGACCCCAAGCTCGCGCTGTCGTTCGACCTGCTGTTCCGCGGGCTGGAGATCACGACTGGCGGACAGCGCATTCACGACTATCAGGAGCAGATGAACAAGCTCGAAGCGCGTAAGATGAACGCCGCGCTGTTTGAATCCTTTACCATGCTGCATAAATACGGCATGCCGCCGCACGGCGGCCTCGGCATCGGTCTTGAGCGGCTGACTATGCAGCTGCTCGGCCTTGGCAATGTGCGCGATGCATCTATGTTCCCACGCGATATGAACCGTCTCGAGCCGTAAGAGAGGGCACAGAACGCACCGGAAAGGCAGTTTCCGGTGCGTTTTTTATTTCTGGCATAAGATTTGCGCCAGGCGGGCGTGAACCGATTTGCGGTAGATCGGCTCTTATAGGCAGGCGCTCCCCAAAGCAGGCGAAAAAATTTTTTGTAAAATCGGTGAACCGATCGGCCCGATCGGCGCTCTTATTATCGGGAGCACCGAAAAATACAAAGGAGACTGACCCATGACGGATGAAGAACTGGTCCTCAAGATGCAGCGCGGCGATATGCAGGCGTTCGACACGCTTTATGAGCGGTATAAAGACGATGCCTACCGTGTCGCCTGCCTGATCACAGGCAGCCGGGCAGATGGCGAGGATTTGACGCAAGAGGCGTTCGTGACCGCGGCGCGGTCGATCGGCTCGCTCAAAGACGGGTCAAAGTTCCGCCCGTGGCTGCTTAGAACGCTCACGCGCGCGGCATGGAAATACTGCCGCAAGGCAAGGCGAGAGACCCCGGTTGCATCGTTTTTTGAAACGGGCGAAGGCGAGAGCGCGCTGGTAGCTGTTTTGCGCACAGATGAGCAGCAGCAGCTATATCATGCCCTGCAAATGCTCGATGAAAAGCGCCGCACGGCGGTCGTACTGTATTACTTTGACGATCTGCCGGTAAGAGAGATCGCGCGCACGCTTGGCGTGACCGAGGGTACAGTAAAATCGCGCCTGTTTTCCGCCCGCCGCCATCTGCGGCAGGCGCTGACCGAAAACGAGGGAAAGCCGAAGGAGGCTGCAAGCAATGGATGAAATGAAGATGGAGCGGATGATCCGCGAGACAATGAAAACCTGCGCTAAGGGGCTGGAAGCGCCCGACAGGCTAAAGACCCGCATTGATTTTGCCATTCAAAGCGGGGAGCAGACGCCGGCGCGCCGCCGCATGCGGTGGGGCAAAAAGCTGACGGCTGTGTGTCTGGTGGCGGCGCTTGCCGTGACCGGCGCGGTCGCGGGCAGCGGCGCTATTTCAGGGTGGTATACGAGCTCGCGGTTGGCCGATGAGTGGAACGATTTCAGCAAGACCGCAGAATATATGCAGGAATATATGTCGGATGCCAAGTATATCGAGTCTTTCTCGAATGGATTTGTATTTGAAAAAGGCTACGAGCAGTCGGTTGACAAGCGGGATGAAAATAATAACACGATCGAAACCTTTACCGGTATTGATTTGACCTATAAAAAAGATGATGTGAATCTGATCTTCGGTGTAGAGCCGGTGCAGGAGGATGCAGCATATGCCGTTAATGATTCCGAGTACGGTACCAACCGCATGATTGGCGACGTAAAGGTGCATTATTATGCGATGCCGATGATCGTTCTGCCCGCGGATGCCGAACCCACTGCGGAGGAGCAGGCGGCATTTGACCGAGGCGAAATCAACATTGCTTGGGATGGCGCGAATACCGAACGGGAGGACATAACCTGGCATAGCGTCAGTTGGATTGAGGATGGTATCTCTTACCGCATCAGCACCTTTGATCCGGGCGATTTGACTGAAAACGACTTCTTCCAGATGGCGCAAGAGGTCATCGAGTCGTAAACTGCAAAAAGGAAAGCGTCCAAAAGGACGCTTTCCTTTTTTTATGCCGGCTGCAGGGCATTATTTTATGCCCATGCGAACTTCGTCGAACTCCTTCTCGATCTCGCTAGACGGCGGTGCAGTGAGCAGCGAAACCACCACGATGCACAGGCTGGAGAATAGGAACGCCGGCAGCAGCTCGTAAATATCCCAGATGCCGCCGAGCCGGCTGATGACCAGATTCCACAGGAACACCATGCCGCCGCCGCCCACCATACCGGCGATTGCACCGGCACGGTTGACGCGCTTCCAGAACAGGCTGAACAGCATCAGCGGACCAAAGGTTGCGCCAAAGCCCGCCCATGCAAAGCTGACAATGGTGAAGATGACGCTGTTTTCGTCCAGCGCGATTACGACCGCGACCGCAGTGATCGCAATCAGCGCCGCGCGTGAGATGGTCAGCACCTGCTTATCATTTGCCTCGCGCCGCATTAGGCCCTGATAGATGTTCTTGGCAAAGGCCGAGGCCGCAATCAGCAGATAGGAGTCGGATGAGCTGATCGTCGCGGCGAGAATACCCGCCATGACAAGCCCTGCCAAAAGCGGCGGCAGCAGACTGGTGGAAAGCAGGATGAAGATGTTCTCCGCCTCTGACGCGGTGGCGAGTGCCGCCGGAAAAAGCGCGCGCCCGACTAGGCCGATGAACACTGCGACGATCAGTGAGATCAACACCCATACGGTCGCGATGCGGCGCGAGGCGGCCAGCTCATCCTCGGTGCGGATGGCCATAAACCGCAGCAGCACCTGCGGCATACCGAAGTAGCCGAGGCCCCAGGCCATCATTGAGACAATGCTGATCAGGCCGTATACGCCAGGCTCACCGAACTGCGGCGCGCCGTTTACCACCTGCTGCACGCCCGCGGCGTCGGTCACCGGTGTAGCAACACCGAAAAAGTCGAAAAAGCCGGGGATGCTGCGCGCATTGTCTAGGACTGCATCCAGGCCGCCGGCAGCCACAGTGCCGGTGACAACAATGATGATGAGTGCCAGGATCATGACGATCGCCTGCATGAAATCAGACGCGCTCTCAGCGAGAAAGCCGCCAACGATTGTATAAATGAGCACGAATATTGCGCCGATGATCATCATCGGGATGTAATCAAGGCCGAACAGCGTTGAAAATAGCTTGCCGCAGGTGACAAGGCAGCTTGCCGCATAAACCGTAAAAAAGATCAGGATAAACAGCGCCGCAATCGTCAAAATGACTTTGTTCTTTTCGTGGAAGCGGTTAGAGAAAAACTCGGGCAGCGTAATGGCGTTGCCCGCCTTTTCGCTGTACCGCCGCAGGCGTTTTGAGGTAATCAGCCAGTTGACGTAGGTGCCGACTGCAAGACCGATCGCGGTCCAGGATGCATCCGCGATGCCGCACCAGTAGGCAAGGCCGGGCAGACCCATGAGCAGCCAGCCGGACATATCCGAGGCCTCCGCGCTCATCGCTGTTACCCACGGGCCAAGCGAGCGCCCGCCAAGAAAATATGCCTCCGAGTTGCGATTGGCCCGCCGGGCAAATGCCAGGCCGATCACAATGACCGCGAGCATATAGACAGCCATGGTGATTAAAATCTGAAACGTATCTCCCATAATATCATTTATACCCCCAATAAGCGTCGGATCGACTGATAATACCTAAATATTATACTGGAGAGGGCGGGATAAATCAAGCAAAACACGAGAAAACTGGTATAGGGAACGCGCGGGAAACGGGCTTTCCGGGTAGGCTGTTGCGGCGGACGAACGATTTTTTTCCGCCGGTTTGTGCTTGCAATATTGTTCGCTTTCGGTTATAATATGTAAACACGCAGTGTAAAAGCGCAATGGTGCACTTGAAACGCTGCGGCTCCCGGATAGGAGAAAGGGGGCGAAGCCGGCGGCTTCGCCCCCTCTTTTTTTGATAATTTTTAATTTGAGGGAAGGGGAATTTTGATGGAGGCTTTTTCCAATCTGATGACCGCCATCGACAACTGGATTTGGGGCCTGCCGATGATCGTCATGCTGATGGGCACGCATCTGTTTATGACGCTGCGCACCGGCTTTATCCAGCGCAAGACGTTCACAGGCATCAGGCTGTCGATTACAAAGGACCCGGATTCGCCGGGCGACGTCAGCCAGTTCCAGGCGCTGACGACCGCGCTCGCATCCACCATCGGCACGGGCAATATCGTCGGCGTGGGCACGGCGGTGTTTCTCGGTGGGCCGGGCGCGGTGCTCTGGTGCTGGCTGACCGGTGTGTTCGGCATTGCAACCAAGTACGCTGAAAGCCTGATTGCGGTCAAGTACCGCGTGCAAACCAAAGACGGCCGTATGCAGGGCGGCGCAATGTACGCGCTCGAGCGCGGCCTGCGCATGAAATGGCTGGGTATACTGTTTGCGCTGCTCGCCATGTTGGCCTCGTTCGGCATCGGATGCGGCACGCAGATCAACGCGATCTCCGAGATCATCCGCGGCAACAGCCCGGTCGACATCCCTCCGCTTGCCATCGGTATTGTGTTCGCGGTCATCACCGCGATCGTCATCATTGGCGGCATTCGCTCGATTGCAACTGTGTGCGAAAAACTTGTGCCGTTCATGGCGGCGTTTTATGTAGGCGGGTGCATCATCATTTTGTGCATCAACTGGGATTTCATTCTGCCGGCGCTCCAGGCGATCTTGACGCTCGCGTTTACACCCGGCTCGGTCGCGGGTGGTCTGGTCGGCGGCGGGCTGCGCATTGCGATGCAGTACGGCGTCGCACGCGGCCTGTTTTCAAACGAGTCCGGCATGGGCTCCGCGCCGCTTGTGGCGAGCGCCGCGCAGACCCGTAATCCGGTGCGCCAGGCGCTGGTCTCGGCGACTGGCACCTTTTGGGATACGGTCGTCGTGTGTCTGATGACCGGCCTTGTGCTGGTCACGACCATCATGAAAAACCCGGATATTAATATGGATCAGTTTGCCGACGGCAGCCAGATGACGACTGCGGCTTTCGGTCAGATTCCTGTGCTGGGGCCGCTCATCCTCGTTATCGGCATCATCACTTTTGCTTATTCGACCATTCTCGGCTGGTCATATTATGGCGAACGCTGCTGCGAATATCTGTTTGGCCAAAAAGGCATGCTGCCGTATAAGGTTCTGTTCGTCGCGGTCATCGTGATCGGTCCGGTGCTATCGCTCGATCTGGTATGGACGATTGCCAACACGCTCAACGCGCTCATGGCCGTGCCCAACCTGATCGCGGTGCTGCTGCTCTCGGGCGTAATTGCGCGCGAGACCAGGCATTATCTTAAAAACTTAGATGAAAAGGACCAAAGCGAAATACCGGTTGTGGATAAATAGCGGCAAAAAAGCCGCCCTGGAGGGCGGCTTTTCTCGCGCAGGGTGCGGTCAGAACTTATCGCAAAAGCCTTCGCCGCCGTTTGCGAGCGACTTGATCGCCTGCGCGCCGTACTCGTCCGGGTCGTCTGAGGCGGCGACCGCGTCTACCAGCGTCTCACGCGTTTGCCGCGGTAGATCAAAAAAACGCGACATCGCGCGTGTGTCATGACCCAGCTCGTTCAAAAAGGAAAAGGGAATATTCGCATCCACCTGTTTTTTGTGCGTGTCCTTCATGCCGGTCACTCCTTTCGATTGCAGTATGCGCGCAAAGCATGATATAATACGGATACCAAAGCGAAAAGGGGCGCCGCTTGCGATGGAGCTTGTCAAAAACAGAATTTACCGCTGCCAGATTACCGATTACACCGCTGATGGCATGGGCTTTGCCAAAATCGAAGGTCGGGCGGTGTTTGTGCCGCGCACAGCGGTTCGCGACCAGTGCGACGTGCGCATTGTCAAGGTGACGAAGAACATAGCGTTTGGCCGGATGGAAAGGCTGATTGTACCGTCGTCTGCGCGCATAACGCCGGCCTGCCCGGTATCGGATAGGTGCGGCGGCTGCTGCTATCAGCACATCAGCTATGAGGAGGAGCTGCGCGCTAAGGAAAAGAAGGTGCGCGACGCGCTTGTCCGCATCGGCGGACAGGATGGCGGTGCACTCGCCAGCATCACGGGATCGCCTACGACTGCGCACTACCGCAACAAGGCGCAGTATCCGGTCGGCCGGGATAGGGCGGGCAACATTGTCACTGGGTTTTATCGCCCGCGCAGCCACGATATTGTGCCGACCGAGCGGTGTCTTATTCAGTCGGAGACCGCCGACCGCATTGCCGCCACCGTGCGCGCGTGGATGCAGGAATTTGACATACCGCCGTATGACTATGCGGCAAAGCGCGGTGCGGTGCGGCATATTTATGTACGCGTGGGCGAAAAAAGCGGAGAGAGCCAGCTGACGCTCATCGCGGCGACGCACAAAATGCCCGCGTTGGACGAGCTGATACGCCGTCTGCGGGCGCAGGAGCCATCGCTGACCGGCATTTTAATCAACCACAACCAGCGGGGCGACAATGTGATCCTGGGTGACAGGACAAACGTTCTCTGGGGCGAACCTATGCTGGAGGACCGGTTGTGCGGGCATACCTTTCTTCTTTCGCCCGAAGCGTTTTATCAGGTAAACCACGCGCAGGCCGAGCAGCTGTATGCATGCGCGATTGGTTTTGCCGAGCTGACTGGGCAGCAGACCGTGGTCGAGTTATACTGCGGAGCGGGCACGATCACGCTGGCCTTGGCCGAGCGGGCAAAGCGGGTGATCGGCGTCGAGATCGTGCCTGAGGCGGTTGCAAACGCGGAGCGGAACGCCGCGCGCAATGGCGTGCAAAATGTGGAGTTTTTGTGTGCAGACGCTGGACAGGCCGCGCGCCAGCTTGCGATGCGCGGCGTAATGCCCGATGTACTCGTGGTCGACCCACCGCGTAAAGGCCTGGACGAGACCGCGCGCAACGCGATCCTCAAAATGATGCCGCCGCAGGTGGTGTATGTTTCGTGCGACCCGGCAACGCTCGCGCGCGATGTGGCCGAGCTGTGCGGCGCGGGGTATGTGCTCGAACGGGCGCAGGCGTTCGACCTGTTCCCACGCACGAGCCATGTCGAGACGGTTGTACTTTTGTCCAAACTTAATGCCAAGCAGCATATAGAGGTGGAGTTGAATCTGGATGAGCTGGA
>NZ_CALWJJ010000011.1 GCF_944380985.1 uncultured Agathobaculum sp.
TACCGCGCCGTAAAACAGGTTTAGCAGCTTGTGGGCGACGACATACAAGGCGGCACAATGATACTCCCGCGTTGAACGCCCTCAAAGCATTGCGCGGCGCACCCATCAGCATGGGCCGGGGTGAAACTCCCGTGAGGTTGCAGCTAACAACCGCCCGTTTCAGCCTTTCATTTTTAATCTTTTTGTTATCCCACGAAAGGGGGATTTTACTTTATGGAACAAACAAAGCAAACAACAAAATCCCCGGTTGTGCGTGAATACAAAATCGGGGATATTACCTATATTGTCAAAGCCGTTGTTAAAGACGGTGTAAAAGAGGACGCCGCGACAAAGGTACGCCGCTTAATCCAAAATGACTTAAACCGGGGAAAAAGCCCGGTATAATGCCGAAAATGTAATCCTATTGCAGACGGACGACGGGTTTTGTGGTATAATATATATAACCTGTTTGTCCGGCTGTCGGAATAGGAGGTAACATGAAACAGTCGGATAAATTGACCGCATACTATTTTCGTGCGGCGCAACAAATAGATACTTTGTACCTTGACAATCAAATGCAAAAACTTCTTTACCACGCAAGCCAAAACGGGATTACCACTTTTGCGCTATATGTGGATAATGGTTATAGCGGTTTGAACTTTAACCGTCCCGCTTTTTCCCTCATGCAGCAGGATATGAAAAACGAGAGAATGGAAAAGATCGTTGTAACAGGTCTTGACCGCATTTCTCGAAACTTTTTAGATGTACTTACTTTTGCAGATTGCGCCGCTGGTAGGGGTGTTTCTCTTGAAGCAATCAACGGCGACCATGCTACGCTGGATTGGAGCAGACAGTTATATGCTGCACTTACCGCGAAAGGCGGTGAGCGCAAATGACAAAGACATTTTCTTTTCAGCAGATTGCTGTCCCCAAAGTGTTAAGCGAAGAAGTCCGCGAAGCCATTTCAAATAATGTTTTGCAATTCTATGTGCGCGATCAGCAGCAGGAAGCACAGGACGAGGGCATAACGGCTTTATATGAACGCCTTTCACAAGAGGACAAATTAGAGGGTGAGAGCAACAGTATTGCCAACCAAAAGAAGATTTTAGAACGGTACTGCCGGGAGCATGGAATTACCGCTTATCGACATTATGACGAGGACGACGGATATTCCGGTACAAACTTCAACCGTCCCGGATTTCAACGTATGCTTGCCGATATAAAAGCTGGAAAAATCAAGCGCGTTATCGTCAAAGATATGTCCCGTTTCGGGCGTGATTATCTGCAAGTCGGTTTCTACACCGATATGCTGTTCCCCGATTTTGGCGTGCATTTTATCGCGGTCAATGACGGAGTTGACAGTACGCGGGGCGAAAATGAGTTTACCGCAATCCGCAACGTGTTCAACGAAATGTATGCCCGCGACACTTCAAAGAAGATACGCGCTACTTGGCAATCAAAGGGAAAATCCGGCGAACACCTTACTACAATCCCGCCTTATGGCTATATGAAAGACCCCAACAACAAAAAGAAGTGGATTATTGACGAGGAAGCCGCAGCAGTTGTGCAGCAGATTTTCGCATTGTGCGTTTCCGGCATGGGGCCGACACAAATATGCCATTGGTTAGAGAAAAGCGAAATCCTCAACCCTACTTTCTATTGGCTGTCAAAGGGCATAAAGGTAACAAACAAGCCGAAGCCGGGGGCAAACCCGTACAAGTGGACGAATGAAACGGTTTCCCGTATGCTTGAAAAGATAGAGTATTTAGGGCATACCGTAAACTTCAAGACCCGCAAGCAATCCTACAAGAGCAAAAAGAAGTTGTGGAACGACCCGTCCGAATGGGTGATCTTTGAGAACACGCAGCCGCCGATTGTAGAGGAAAGTGTATTCCTCATTGTGCAGAACATACGCAAATCCCGCCGCCGCCCCACCAAAATGGGCGATATGGGTATTTTCTCCGGGCTGCTTTATTGTGCAGAGTGCGGCGGTAAAATGTATCAATGCCGAGCAACGAACTTCACCGAAGAACAGAAATATTTTATCTGTTCAACCTATCGGAAAGGCAAAGACTTGTGTACGACCCATTCAATCAAAAATGTTGTTCTGTATGAAATCGTCTTGAAAAATCTACGGGAAGCAATCGACTATGTAACAGAGTATGAAGCCGAGTTTGTGCAGGAAGCAGCAGACAGCCGTTTGCGAGAGCGCGACGTTGAGTTTTCCCGCAAGCGCGAAACACTTTCCAAAGCCGAAAGCCGTATTGCCGAGTTGGATAATCTGTTTAAGCATTTATATGAGGACAATGTAACCGGGAAATTGTCTGACGAACGGTTTATCAAAATGTCCCATGATTACGAATTGGAGCAGAGCAATCTAAAAGCTATGGCAGAAGTGCTACGGGAAGAAATCAAGCAGCAGGAAAAACAAAAGACCAACGTTAAAGCGTTTATCAGCGCGGTAAAGAAGTACACCGATATGCAGCAGCTTGACGCTGCTATGCTACGAGAGTTTATAGACCGTATCGAAGTTTCCCATACCGATAAAAAATCCAAGACAAGGGAAATCACGATTGTTTACAACTTCATCGGTGCATTTGATTTTGGACGGGCGAAAGAAAAAGCCCAAAATACAACGGAAAAACAGCAAAGAACGGCATAGCCGTTTGGCTACACCGTTCCTTGCTAAAATGTTTTCTTAATTCACCGCCCCATTGGGCGGCCCTTTTTGTCTGGCTATAGCGACGCATATCATATATTGATGCGCCCCGTCTCCTTGCTCGCGTGGCGCAGCACAGGTAGCAGCACCGCGCACACAACGATGCCCGCCAGCCCCTGCACCATGTTAAACGGCACGCCCGCCAGCACGGCAGCAGCCGCCGCACCTGCCGTACTGCCTGCCATAACCTGCATGCCAGCTTCATAAATATAGTAGCCCGCTACCATCACGATTTCCGCGGGAATACCTGCAAGCGCGACACGTAACCCCGTGTTCCGCGCCGTGCGCCCGGCCATGCGGTGATACAACCAGCCGGCTACCAGCGCGGTCAGCGCCTTGATGACAAGCGTACCCGGCAGATAGGCGACCGCGCCTGCAAACAGATCAGCCAGCATCGAGCCGATACCCGCCGCTGCCGCGCCCATCCCCGGCCCGAGCAAAATACCGCACAACAATACCATGCCATCTCCCAGATGGATATAGCCGGACGCCATCGGGCTTGGAATGCGGATTATCATGGTCGCTACCGTTGTCAGCGCCGCCAGGAGCGCGGTCAGTATAATTGCCTTTGTCGTTTTGCCTGTCATCACAATACACCTTCTCTGATTTTTCGCTGCTGCCAGTATAACGCACTATTGGCATTTTAAAAAGTATCAGTTTTTGTATTTTTTATAATGCCAGTTTGACCAAAAAAACAGCCCGCAGCTGCGGGCTGTTTTAAAAATGCGGTTTACCGCTTGTTGCTGCGCTTCCAGATGCTCATCTTCTCAGCATCGGCAATCAGCTGCTCGCGGAAATCCGGGTGCGCGATTGAGATAAGCGCCTCGGCGCGCTCCCACGCGGTCTTGCCCTTGAGGTTGATCATGCCGTACTCGGTGACGATGTACTGCACCGTCGAGCGCGGGTCTGTGACAATCGAGCCTTCGGTCAGTGTCGGACGGATGCGCGAGCCGATCGACCCGTCCTTCTGCTTGAACGTGGAGGACAGGCAAATAAAGCTCTTGCCGCCTTTGGATAGGTACGCACCCATGACGAAGTCGAGCTGGCCGCCTGTACCCGAGATCTGCTTGGTGCCTGCGGACTCGGCGTTGATCTGGCCGTACAGGTCGATGTCCACCGCATTGTTGATCGAGATAAAGTTATCAAGTTGGGCGATTACGCGCACATCATTTGTATAATCAACCGGCACAGAAGCACACTGCGGGTTGTCATTAATGTAATCATAAAGCTTTTTCGTGCCCGCACCGAACGCATATGTCTGACGGCCGCGATCAATGCCCTTGTGGCGGCCGGTGATCTTGCCGGCGTTGGCAATGTCAACAAACGCGTCCACGTACATCTCGGTGTGCACGCCGAGATCTTTAAGATCGGAGTCTGCAATCAGCGCGCCGACCGTGTTCGGCATGCCGCCGATGCCCAGCTGTAGGCAGGCGCCGTTCGGAATCTCGGGAACGATCAATTCGGCCACCTTGCGGTCGATGTCGGTAGCCGGAACCGAACCCATTTCCGCAATCGGCGGGTTGTCGCCCTGGACGATCATATCTACTTCAGAGATATGAACGCAGTCCTCCATGCCGCCCAGGCAGCGCGGCATGTTCTCGTTTACCTCGACGATGATCTTGTCAGCCACCTCGCATACCGCGCGCAAGTGGGATGCCTGCGGGCCAAAGCTGAAGTAGCCGTGGCTGTCCATCGGCGCAACAACCATCATCGCCACATCCACATGGCCGATATTTTCACGATAGAAACGCGGCAGCTCAGAATAGCGCATGGACGAATAGAATCCCGCACCGGTCGCGACAAACTTGCGCTCGATGCCCGTCATATGCCAGGAGTTCCACGTCATGTGCGCCGCAGGGTCCTCGATCTGATAGATCGCAGGTGCACGCAGCAGCACGCCGCCGCGGAAATTGACATCATATAAATCCGGTAACCGCTTGGCCAGCGCACGGTCGAGCGCGTCAGGCGTGCCGACGCACCAGCCGTAATCCACCCAGTCGCCCGACTTGACGACCTTGACGGCCTCGTCCGCCGTCGTCAGTTTTTGCTGATACATTGCTGCAAAGTCCATCTTGTCCATACCTCCCAAATTTTTATTCACTCATTCGGTTTATTTGTTGATATTGCATTGCTATTATACTATACCCTATTGCCTGTGGTCAAGTAATATACACCTAAATAGTTTAATTTTTCATAAAAAGCTAAAAAGTTCCCCAAAACGCTCTCAACAGTTTTTCCGAAAAGTTTTTCTTGATTTTCTCGAATGAAGTGATACAATGGTAAATAGCTTTTGCAGTATAGAAAAAACGATCTGAAAATACAGGAGGATACTTCGTTATGAAGACCAAAAAGTTTTTGGCGCTGCTACTGGCCGGTCTGGTGGGCGTTTCTATGCTAACTGGCTGCGGCCAGACCGCTGGCAACAATAATGAAACCGCCGAGAGCGATCTTGCCTATGTACAGGACAAGGGCACGCTGGTCATTGGCATCACGGATTTTGCGCCGATGGATTATCGCGATGAAAACGGCGAGTGGATCGGCTTTGACGCCGACATGGCCAGGGCGTTTGCCGAAAACATCGGCGTACAAGCCGAGTTTATCGAGATTAACTGGGATAATAAGATCATGGAGCTTAACTCACAGGCAATCGACGCGGTTTGGAACGGCATGACGCTGACCGACGAGGTCACCAGCAGCATGAGCTGCTCGGCTCCCTACTGCATCAACGCGCAGGTCGTCGTCGTTCCGGCGGACGTTGCTGGCCAGTACCAGGATGCGGCCTCTCTTTCCGCGCTAAACTTTGCCGTTGAGTCCGGCTCCGCCGGCGAGGATGCCGCCCAGGCGCTCGGTCTTAATTACACAGCCGTACAGTCGCAGGCCTACGCGCTGATGGAGGTTGCCTCGGGCGCGTCTGACGCCTGCGTTATCGACCTGTTGATGGCGGGCGCGATGATCGGCGAGGGCACAAGTTACCCAGACCTTACTTACACAGTCAATTTGAATGAAGCAAGCGGCTCCGAGTCCGAATATTACGGCGTGGGCTTCCGCCAAGGCTCCGACCTGACCGATGCATTCAATGAGTTTTATGCCGCCGCTTATGCCGACGGCACGGTTGAAGCGCTCGCTCGCACCTATGGCGTACAGGAGTCCATCGTCGCTCCGGCAGAATAACCGACCATTTAACATCCCGGGCAGAGGGCGTTTGCAGACGCCCTCTGTTTTTGGGCTATATTGAAGAGAGGTATTCCTTATGTCCGCATCAACCGCTACGCTGTCCTCAGTGACGTTGACCCTGCTTGAAGGCTTTGGCACCACCGCGCAGCTGTTTGTATTAACACTGGTGTTTGCGCTGCCGCTCGGCCTGTTGCTCAGCTTCGGCTCAATGAGCCGCTTTATGCCGCTGCGCGCGGCGGTCAAAACCGTGGTCTGGGTCATCCGCGGCACGCCGCTTATGTTGCAGATCCTGGTGATTTTTTTCGGGCCCAGGCTGTTGTGGGGCTTTGACCTGCTATCCCGCTTTGTCGCCGCGCTGATCGCATTTGTTATCAACTACGCCTGCTACTTTTCTGAAATTTTCCGTGGCGGCATTCAGTCCGTTCCGCGTGGCCAGTATGAGGCCGGCCAGGTGCTCGGCATGACCCGCAGCCAGATTTTTTTCCGGGTTACGCTGATGCAGGTCATCAAGCGCGTCATCCCGCCCATGGGCAATGAATTTATCAATCTGGTCAAAGACACAGCCCTCGCCCGCACCATTGCGGTATACGAGGTGCTCTGGATGGGCGAATCCTATATTAAGAGCGCCGGCCTGATATGGCCGATGTTCTACACCGCGGTATTCTATTTGGTATTTAACGGCATCCTTGTGCTGCTGTTCGGCTGGTTGGAAAAGAAACTCGATTATTTCCGGTAAGGAGGCGCCGCTATGCCTATTCTTGAAGTCAACCATATTAGCAAAAACTTCGGCCCGACCCGCGTACTCACCGACATCAGCTTTTCGCTCGAGCGTGGCAAAGCGCTTGCGATCATCGGTTCCTCCGGCTCAGGCAAAACAACGCTTTTGCGCTGCCTCAACTTCCTTGAAACGCCGAACGACGGCCAGATCATTGTAAACGGCAAAACGCTGTTCGACGCGGCCGACCACGCCGCCAAAAGCGACGCCGAGATCCGCAAGCGCCGCCTGCACTTTGGCATGGTGTTCCAGTCGTTTAACCTGTTCCCACAGTATACTGCGCTGGAAAACGTTATGCTTGCAAGCCTGCTGCTTGCCAAGGAGCGGCCTGATTACAAGCAGAACCGGCGCGAGATCCACGAGGAGATCGAGCATCAGGCCATCGACCTGCTCAGCCGCATGAGCCTAGAAGGCCGCATGAGTCATTATCCACACCAGCTCTCGGGCGGCCAGCAGCAGCGCGTCGCCATCGCCCGTGCGCTCGCCCTGCACCCGGACATCCTGTGCTTTGACGAGCCGACTTCCGCGCTCGACCCCGAGCTGACCGGCGAGGTGCTGCGTGTCATCCGCTCGCTTGCCGAGCAACGTACCACGATGATTATCGTCACACATGAGATGGCCTTTGCCCGCGATGTAGCCGACCACATCCTGTTTATGGACGGCGGCGTAATCGTCGAGCAGGGCACGCCTGAGGCGCTGTTTGAAAACACCCAGAACGAACGCACCCGTGCATTTCTGCATCGGTTTTCACAAAACAGCTAAAAAGGTGAGATTGCATCCAAAACTTTTCAGCATTTTCCACGAATCGCCCATTTACAAAACCATATGGATACGATAAAATAGTTCCGGACTTCCAGACGGAGCTTTTTTATCGTCTTTTTGTACAGGAATGCTTGGTTATTTTTTGGTTATTTTTTTGGCCATTTGTGTTGAAGTTATGGCGTAAGTTTGCTACAATAGAATAGCAGGGTCATCATGCCCTGACAACTGCATAAAAAGCCGGCATGGCCTTTTATAAAAATTTAGAATGGAGATGTTCAATTATGGCTATGGATGCTTTCAGCGCCTCGCTGATGCAAGACAAGAGGGAGATCATCATCGCTCCGACAATCTACAAATTTGCTAATTTTGCTGATTTTGCAGCGGAATTCAAACTCGGTGAGCGCGACGTTGTACTGACCAACGAATTCATCTACAAGCCCTTTATGGAAGAGCTTGGCCTGAAGAGCAAATTTGTTTTTCAAGAGAAGTTCGGCGCCGGCGAACCCTCCGAGGCCATGATAGAGACCATGTATGAAGCCATCCCGTACGACTCCTATGACCGCGTTGTTGCCGTCGGCGGCGGCGCGATCATGGACCTGTGCAAGCTGCTTGGCTGCAAGCGTCCGTCCTCTGTACATGAGATGTACTTCAAGCGCGAGCCTGTCGTACATGAAAAAGAGGTTATCGCCATCCCGACCACCTGCGGCACCGGCTCAGAGGTCACCAACATCTCGGTTGCTATCGTTAAAGACGAGAAGGACGGCAAACTGACCGGCGGCGAGACCAAGCTTGGCCTGGTGTCTGACGACATTATCCCGAACAAGGTCTGCCTTGTGCCCGACCTGCTCAAGACCCTGCCATATAAGCCGTTCGCGGCCTCCGCGATCGACGCGCTCATCCACGCGACCGAGTCGTTCCTGTCTCCGCACCGCAAGACCACAACCTCTGAGATGTACTCGGTCAAGGCAGCCGAGATGATCCTCGAGGGCTTCCGCCGCATCGCGCTTGAAGGCCCGGATGCGCGCATGGATTACCTGGGCGAATTCGTTACTGCCTCGCTGTTTGCCGGCATCGCGTTTCTCAAAGCTGGCTGCGCAACTGTGCACGGCATGTCCTTCCCGCTCGGCGGCACCTACCATGTGCCGCACGGCGAGTCCAACTACGCCCTGTTCGGCAAGATCCTCGAGCTGTATGACGAGTATGAGCCGAATGGCGAGCTTGGCAAGTTCAAGGAGCTTGTCGCTCGCTGCCTCGGCTGCTCTAAGGAGGATGCGCTGCGCACGCTGAATGTCACCCTTGAGAAAGTCCTGCCGCTCAAGCCGCTGCACGAGTACGGTTTTAAGGAAGAGGACATCAAGAGCTTCCCGCTTTCGGTGGAGGCAAACCAGCAGCGTCTGATCACCAACTCCTACCGTCCGTGGAGCAACGAGCTGAGCGAGCGCGTATATCGCGAGTGCTTCTGATTTTCTGTAAGCGTTTCGCCTGATCAGGGCGGAGAACCCCGCGTTCCCCGCCCTGTTTTTCTAAAGCGAAACCATCCACCTGCTTTAAAAAGAGAAAGGATACTTGATCACTATGATGACCAAAGACCAGTACATTGAGTCGCTTCGCAAGCTCAAACTCAATCTGTATATGTTCGGTGAAAAGGTGGAAAACCCGGTTGACAATCCGGTCATCCGCCCGTCGCTCAACTCTTTTGCCGCCACTTATGAGCTGGCCGAGGACCCCCAGTATGAGGATCTGATGACCGCGACCAGCCATATCACTGGCAAGAAGATCAACCGCTTCACGCATATGCACCAGTCGACCGACGACCTGATCAAAAAGGTCAAGATGCAGCGCCTGCTCGGCCAGAAGACCGCGTCGTGCTTCCAGCGCTGCGTGGGTATGGACGCAATGAACGCCGTTTTTTCTACAACTTTTGAGCTTGATGAGGCCCGCGGCACCAGCTACCATCAGAACTTTCTCAAGTTCCTGACCCGCGTGCAGGACGAGGACCTCGCGGTAGACGGCGCCATGACCGACGTCAAGGGTGACCGTTCACTCTCCCCCTCCAAGCAGGCCGACCCTGATCTGTACCTGCATGTCGTCGAGCGCACTGCGGACGGCGTTTATGTAACGGGCGCCAAGGCGCACCAGACCGGCTTTGTCAACTCGCACGAGGTGCTCGTCATGCCAACTATTTCGATGCGCGAAGGCGACGAGGACTATGCGATCTCCTTTGCGGTTCCGACCGATTCCGAGGGCATTACGCTGATCTACGGCCGTCAGTCCTGCGACACGCGCAAGCTGGAAGAGTATAACGACATCGACGTGGGCAATAAGATGTACGGCGGCCACGAAGTGCTGGTTATCTTCGACCATGTGTTCGTGCCGAACGACCGCATCTTCCTCAACGGCGAGGTTGAGTTTGCCGGCATGATCGTCGAGCGTTTTGCGGGTTATCACCGTCAGTCCTACGGTGGGTGCAAGGTCGGCGTGGGCGACGTGCTCATCGGCGCGACCGCGCTGGCGGGCGATATGGCAGGCACATCCAAGGCAAGCCATGTCAAGGACAAGATCATCGAGATGACCCATCTTAACGAAACGCTATACTGCTGCGGTATCGCCTGCTCTTCGCAAGGTTCCAAGACCCGCGCAGGCAACTATCTGATTGACATGCTGCTGGCAAACGTGTGCAAGCAGAACATCACGCGCTTCCCCTATGAGATCGCTCGTCTGGCACAGGACCTGGCAGGCGGTATAATGGTGACCCAGCCCTCCGAGGCGGACTACCGCAACCCCGCGCTCAAGCCGTACATAGAGAAGTACCTTAAGGGCGTTGCTTCCGTTCCGACCGAGGACCGCATGCGTGTCCTCCGCCTGATCGAGAACTTGACCATGGGTACCGCGGCAGTCGGTTATCTGCCCGAGTCCATGCATGGCGCAGGCTCGCCGCAAGCACAGCGCATCATGATTGCCCGTCAGTCCAACCTCGAAATGAAAAAGGAGCTGGCCAAGAAGATTGCCCGCATCCAGTAATCCTTAGCACACATCATAGGCACTCATGGTGCGTCCGTGAGTGCCTATGATCGCAATTTCACAGAAAAAAAGGGGGAAAAGCGCCATGCTGCGCTGCACCGTAAAATTTTGCGGCGGCTGCAACCCGCGTTTTGACCGCGGCGAGGCTTACCAGACCGTGCGCACCTCCCTTACCGGCGTCGCCAACTTCTCCTATCCGGAGGACGGCGCCCACTATGACGTGCTGCTCATTGTCCGCGGTTGCACCGGCTGCCCATATTTATATGATGAGATCGATGCCGATCACCGGGTGATCCTCACATCGGCGCACGAGATCCCCGCCGCCATCCGTGAGATTGAACAGCGCGCGTCAGAGACGTAACCTCTCACAAGCAGGTTGCATTTTACAGAGGAGGATGATAAAGATGAAGAAAGTCAGCATTATCTCCGCAGAGGAGGCCGCCCTCAAGGTGCAGGACGGCGATACCATCGCCACCGGCGGCTTTGTCAGCTGCGCTTGTCCAGAGACCCTGTCCAAAGCGCTTGAGAAACGCTTTCTGGAAACCGGACACCCCAGGGATCTGACCCTGTTCTTTGCGGCCGGTCAGGGGCACCGGGACGGCACCGGCGGCGACCACTACGGCCACGAGGGCATGGTCAAGCGCGTCATCGGCGGCCACTGGGACCGTGCGCCCCGTTTGGGTGAACTTGCGCTGTCCGATAAAATCGAGGCTTACAACCTGCCGCAAGGCGTCATTTCACATATGTACCGCGATATTGCGGCACACAATATCGGCACGATCACACACGTCGGCCTCAAGACTTTTGTCGACCCCCGCAATGGCGGCGGCAAACTTAATAAAAAAACAACCGAGGATCTGGTCAAGATCGTCAACATCGAGGGGCAGGAGCGTCTGCTCTACAAAGGCTTCCCGATCAACGTC
Source organism: uncultured Agathobaculum sp. (assembly GCF_944380985.1). GTDB lineage: Bacteria > Bacillota > Clostridia > Oscillospirales > Butyricicoccaceae > Agathobaculum. Next base: position 11,354 of record NZ_CALWJJ010000011.1, read on the forward strand.
GTGTTCCTGCGCGCCTCCTACTGTGATGAGTTCGGCAACTGCACAGTACATAGGGAGATCGGTCCGCTGGACGTCACCGCCATGGCACAGGCGTGCAAAAACTCTGGCGGTAAAGTCATCGTGCAGGTCGAGAAGATCGTGCAGGGCGGCACGCTCGATCCCAAGTTAGTCGCTATTCCAGGGATTTATGTCGATTCGGTCGTTGTCGGCTCGGACGAAGAGAACATGCAGTGCCTCGGCATGCCGTATGACGGCGCACTGACCGGCGAGTTCCGCATCCCAGTCGACGCCATCCCGCCCATCCCGCTGGACGCCAAAAAGATCATTGCCCGCCGCGCTGCCATGGAGCTGCCGCAGGACGCGATCGTCAACCTCGGCACCGGCGCGCCGGAGAAAATCGCAAATGTCGCGGCCGAGGAGGGCATCTCGGACAAGATGACGCTGACCGTCGAGGCCGGCTCGATTGCGGGCGTGCCCTATGGCGGCACCCAGTTTGGCGCCGCAGCCAACGCTATGGCGATTATTCCGCACAACGTGCAGTTTGACTTTTACCAGGGCGGCGGCCTGGATGTCGCCTTCCTCGGCCTTGCCGAAACCGCGCCGAACGGCGATCTTAACGTATCCAAATTCGGCACCAGGCTGGCCGGTGCCGGCGGATTTATCGACATCACCCAAAACGCTAAAAAAGTCGTCTATTGCGGCACTTTCACCGCAAAGGGCCTTAAAACTGCCTGCGAGGACGGCAAGCTTGTCATCACCCAGGAGGGCGGCAAGAAAAAATTTGTCAACAAAGTAGAGCATATCACCTTCTCTGGCGACTATGCCAACGAGACCCATCAGCCGGTGCTCTACATTACCGAGCGCGCTGTCTTTGAGCTGCGCCCGGAGGGCGTTACCCTTGTCGAGATTGCGCCCGGCATCGACCTGCAGACCCAGGTGCTCGACCAGATGGAGTTTGTACCCAAAATTGCCTATCAGGCGGACGGCACGGTCAAGCTGATGGACGCGCGCATTTTCCGCGATGCGCTGATGGAACTGTCCAACGACTAATTCCGGTTTTTTTGCTTGTGCGTGTTGTGCAAGTTGTGGTTATCTTATTCAATGTTTAACGAATATTGCCAAAAGCCCTTGCATTTTTCCGTATAATTGGTACAATATTAACATATCCAAAGAGATAAATTATGCGGCGCCGGATAAAACCGGCGCACAAAAGGAAAAGGAGACATAGCAAATGAACGTTTACATCTGTTCCGCTGCCCGTACCGCAATCGGCACCTATGGCGGCACCCTTCGCGACGTACCCGCAGCTCAGCTTGGCATTGCCGCTGCAAACGCTGCCGTCGAGCGCTCTGGTGTTGACAAGTCGGCGATCGATGAGTGCCTGTTTGGTCAGGTGCTGCAGGGCGGTGTGGGCCAGAACGTTGCCCGCCAGGTATCGCTCGGTATCGGTATGCCGCTCGAAACCCCCGCTATGACGCTTAACAAGGTCTGTGCATCTTCGATGCGCGCGATCTCGCTGGGCTCCCAGATCATCCGCTCCGGCGAGGATAAGGTAATGCTGGTCGGCGGCTGCGAGTCGATGTCCGGCGCGCCGTATATCTCGCGCAACATGCGCTGGGGCGCCCGCATGAACGACGTCAAGTTTATCGACATGATGGTCTATGACGGCGTGTTCGATGTATTTAATCAGTATCACATGGGCATTACCGCGGAAAACGTCGCCGAGAAATATGGCATTACCCGTGAGATGCAGGACCAGCTCGGCTATGAGTCTCAGATGAAGGCTGCCAAGGCGATCTCCTCCGGCCGCCTGAAGGACGAGATCGTTCCGATTGAGGTCAAGAAAAAGAAAGAGACCATCGTTTTCGACACCGATGAACACTGCCGCCCGCAGACCACCCTTGAGGGTCTGGCCAAGCTCCGTCCGGCTTTCAAGCAGGACGGCACGGTTACCGCAGGCAACGCATCCGGCATCAACGACGCCGGCGCGGCGATGATCATCGCGTCTGAAGACTTTGTTAAAGCGCACGGCCTTAAGCCGTTGGCTAAGATCCGCGCGTTCGGCTCTGTCGGCTGCGATCCGTCCATCATGGGCATTGGCCCGATCGAGTCCACCCGTCAGGCCCTCTCCCGCGCTGGCCTGACCGTTGCCGATCTCGACCTGATCGAGTCCAACGAGGCGTTTGCTGCGCAGGCTGCCGCGGTCAACCGCGAGCTTGGCTTTGATCCCGAGAAGGTCAATGTTAACGGCGGCGCGATTGCGCTCGGCCATCCGATCGGCGCTGCGGGCTGCCGCATCACCACCACGCTGCTTCATGAGATGATCAAGCGCGATGCGACCATCGGCTTGTCAACCATGTGCATCGGCGGCGGTATGGGCGAAGCCCTGATCGTCGAGCGCGACGAGCTCTGCAAGTAAGTTTGAACATATAGGGGGCTTGTTAAAAGCCCCCTATATCCAGAAAGGGGTTGCTACCGATCCCCTATATCCCGCCTGTATAGGCGGCTTGATACGGGGCGGCAAAGCCTGCGCACATACCGCGGGTTTTGGCAGGTGAAAAGCATGATTTTTCACCTTGGGCAGACCTTTTCCCCATTTGAAAAGAAATAGGGGCTGTGCCCCTTTTGCAGCATTTGTCATTATTTTGGAAAGGAAGTCTTTACCAATGACCGATGTAGTAGTTGAGAAAAAAGGGCATGTAGCAGTCGTTCGGATCGAGCACATGCAGGCCATGAACGCGCTGTCCACCGCAATGTACGCGCAGCTCGAAGAGGCGTTTGACGAGATTGACAAGATGGACGACGTCTACTGCGTCGTGCTGACCGGTTCCTCGACCGTGAATAAAAAAGGCAAAACGGTCAACTCCTTTGTTGCCGGCGCGGACATTGCGCAAATGTCCACCATGACGGTTGCAGAGGGCAAATTTTTCGGCAATGATTCCAACCGTGTCTGCTGGAAGATCGAAAACTTCAAGCGTCCGGTTATCGCGGCGATCAACGGCTTCTGCCTGGGCGGTGGCTGCGAGCTTGCAATGTGCTGCGACATTCGTCTCGCCTCTGATAACGCGCTGTTTGGCCAGCCAGAGGTCGGTCTTGGCATTACCCCGGGCTGCGGCGGCACGCAGCGTCTGGCGCGTCTGGTCGGCCTTGGCAAAGCAAAGGAAATGATCTACACCGCGCGCGGCAATTACACTGCGCAGCAAGCGCTGGAGATGGGCCTGGTCAACTATGTTTACCCGCTTGAGAACCTGATGGACGAGGCCATGAAGCTCGCCGAAGAGATCGCCGCGCAGGCGCCGATCGCCGTCTCCCTGTGCAAGGAGGCTATCAACGTCGGCATGCAGACCGATCTGGACTCCGCGCTCAAGTTCGAGGGCAACTGCTTCGGCCAGTGCTTTGCCACCGAGGATCAGAAATACGGCATGGCTTACTTCCTAGATAAGAACAAGGAAAAGCCCGCCAAGGAGTTTAAGAACAAGTAAACTGTCCTATCATCTTGAAGAGAGAGAGGTTATCATAACATGAAAGTTTGTGTATTCGGCGCCGGCAACATGGGCGCTCGCATCGCAGAAGTATTTTTGACAAACGGCCATGACGTCACCATGCTCGACGTCAAGCAGGAGTTCATCGACCGCGGTGTCAAGACTATCACGGGCGATCTGTCCTTTATGGTCAAAAAGGAGAAGATGACCGAGGAGCGCAAAAACGAGCTGCTTGGCTCGCTCAAGACCTCGCTTGACCGCAAGGCTGCTGCCGACGCTGACTTTATAATGGAAGTTATCCTCGAGCGTATGGATCTGAAGAAAGATCTGCTGCAGGAGCTTGACGAAATCTGCCCGCCGCATACGATTTTTGCTTCCAACACCTCCGCTCTGTCTCCCACCGAGCTGGCGGCTTCCGTCAAGCGCTCGGATAAGGTGATCGGCTGCCACTTCTTCAACCCGGCGCAGATCATGAAGCTGGTCGAAGTCACCCGCGCAATCCAGACCTCGGACGAGACGTTCAAGACCGCGTTTGACTTGATGGCCTCGCTGGGCAAGACCCCGGTTACTGTGCAGGAGGGTCCGGGCTTTGTCGTTAACCGTATTCTGATCCCAATGATGAACGAGGCAATGGGTATTGTTGCCGACGGCATTGCTTCTCCGGCGGATGTCGATATCGCCATGCAGCTCGGCGCCGGTCTGAAGTCCGGCCCGCTGCACACAGCAGACCTCGTTGGCCATGATGTCAACCTCGCCATCATGGAAACTCTCTACCGCGAGACTGGCGACCCGAAGTACCGTCCGCACCCGCTGATGCGTAAGATGGTTCGCGCGGGCTGGTTGGGTGTCAAAACCGGCAAGGGCTTTTTTGAATACGATGAAAACGGAAAAGAAATTGTAAAATAAACGCGAAACAAGAAGGGCGATTGTGCATTGTGCATAATCGCCCTTCTTGTCTAAATACATTTTGGACAATTTCCATTTATTTGCATAATTTTTATGATTGCAGTTTGTTTGTTCCCACAAAGTTACCATTTATCTATGGTAATTACTGCCCGAACAAGATATAATATCAAATAGATGGGAAATAAAGTCTGACCAATGCCGCAGAAACGGCAAATGCCGTTACATCGGCACATAGCACCGCGACCACTGCATAGCGCATCCTGCTAAGACCCAAATGGCCACTGTATATACTCAGTGTGTACAAACTCGTTTCGGAAGCTCCAAGCATGACCGCTGCTACGCGGCCGGCATAGCTATCTGGCCCGCAGCGCTGTATAATTTCGCTGCCTAATGCAAGTCCGCCCCCACCGCTGATCGGCTTAAGTAGCGTGAGTGCTGTGCACTCGGGCGGGATGCCCAGCAGCTGATAGAGCGGCGCCAGTGCTGCCGCGGCCAGGTCAATACCGCCAGAGGCCCGCAACATGTAAACCACAGTCAGCATGCCTACCATAGTTGGCAAAATGCGAATTGCTGTATCAAGCCCTTTCTTTGCGCCGCGTAGAAATGTGGGGAATACGTCTACCCCTTTATACAATGCGTAGACTGCCGTTGCGGCTAGCACAAATGGGATCAGTGCATTCTGCAAAAACTGCATTTTGTTTTCCCTTTCGCACGAATTTTGAAAATTTTTGAAGATTAGGAAATATTTTGGGAAATGCCAGATATTTCGACAGCATTTGTACTTAGCATATGCAATAATACAAATTGTAATACAGCATTCTATTTCCCTTTATTTTTCTCTGGAAATAATGGGCGAAGCACCCTACCGCAAAGCAGCACAACCACAACTGATGCAATCGATGCGCCCCATACGGGCAGCATAATATCAAACGGCGCAGCAGCGCCGCAAGCAGCACGCACCGCAGCTATTGTGGAGGGAATCAGCTGTATTGAAGCCGAGTTGAGCGTAATCAGCGTCAGCACAGTGTCCGGTGCACCGCGCCGGCCCGTAAGTGTGTATAGACGGTCTGCTGCTTGCAGTCCGAGCGGCGTAGCCGCGTTGGACAGACCAAGTAGATTTGCCGTTACGTTGGCGCTCACCGCTTCCATCGCCTGCCGGTCGGCAGCTGCGCTGCCAAACAGCGGACGCAGCAGCGGCATGAGTAGACGGGATATTTTGCCTGCTATGCCAGATGCTTGCAGCAGCTCCATAATACCGCTCCAAAAGCACATAAGCCCTGCAATCGAAACCGCCAGGCTGACCGCTTGCGCTGCACCGGTTCCAACCGCTGCCGTTACTGCATCCATTCGGCCGGTGATTCCACCACATAGCAGCGCCAGTATCAAAAATATCACCCAAACGGCGGAAAGCATTGATACCGCCCCCTTCCCCGCACAAGATCCTTTGTTAGGATTTAGTGATAAACTACATTTGACTATCAAAACGTAAAGGAGTGTTTTTACATGAAATCAACCGGTATTGTTCGCAAAGTTGATGAACTGGGCCGTATCGTGCTTCCGATTGAGCTTCGGCGTACCATGAACATAGATGTCAAGGATGCTATGGAAATTTATGTAGATGGTGATCAAATCGTACTGAAAAAGTATGAACCATCCTGCATTTTCTGCGGCAGCGCAAAGGACATCATTCACTACAAAAGCAAGAATGTATGCAGCACCTGTGCACACGAGCTGGGTCTGCGCTGAAAACTACCATTTGTTTGAGCTTGCAACATACCGACCCAATGCGGCAGTCTGCCGCAGCGATCGATATGCCGGACTGCCCCCGACCGGGGGCAGCTTTTTTATGCCCGGTGCTGGCGTTCTTCCGCCTGCGCGCGATATTTCTCACGTGTAGCCATACCGCCGCGGATATGCCGCTCTTTCTTATTTGTGTGGAGCACTTGCTGCACGCCGGTATACAGCACACTGTTGAGCTTTTTCAGCCGTGTGGTAATGTCCTTGTGCACCGTCGATTTGGATACGCCAAACCGCGCAGCAGCCTGCCGCACGGTTGCATTTTGCTCGATGATATATTGCGCGAGTCGGATCGTCCGTTCTTCAGGTAACCCTTTCACCGTCGTCCCCCCTGCCTGTTGGCGCTTTGACTACTCACAATCTATGCGCCGTTATTATCAGGTAGAACGCGGATTTTGTCGTAATTTCAGGACAGAAAATCGGATAATGACCGTATCGTCACTTTTATGGCAAAAAGAGATGCGCTGCTCTTATCGGAGCAGCGCATCCATGCCTTTTGTATGATATTCTACCAGTCGGTTGAGGTTGGTTCGTACCTCACGCGGCCGGACACGGTTTTTTAAAATCTGCACGGTTCCACTGAGCAGGTTCTGCGCCATGATCTGCGCGAGCAGCAAACTGTTATCCTCATCTTCCAGCAGCGGTGCAATTTTAGCGGCCAGCATATCGATCATGCTGGCGCGTAGTGCCTCATAGCGCGTGCCTTGCGACTGCTCCATAATCAGCAGCAGACCGTACTTTTCCGCCAACATCAGCGAGAGTACCTCTTCGGTCAGCAGAACCTGATATTCTCGCTGGCCGGTGGCCGGGTCAAACCGCTTATCCCGCAGACGTATAATCAGCTTTCTCAGCCCCTCAGCAGCGCTGTCTGTCAGCTCATAAAACAATTCTTCCTTACTTTTAAAATAGTGATATAAATTGCTCTTGCTGATATTCACCTTATCTGCAATCATCTGGAGCGAGGTGCGAGCATAGCCGCGCTGCAAAAACAGATGTTGCGCTTCGGACAAAATCCGATGCCGAAGTTCATCTTTCAATACCTGCACAATAAAGACCACCTGTTCATTTCTTTTTTTATTATAACATTTTCACAGTTTTTGTCAATCTATGCCCCGATAATTACGGTATAAAATTGCTTCTGTATATTTGTCTAAAAAATACAAAAAGCTCCGGCAGATGCCGGAGCTTTTTAATTTCACCTTTTCTTACGCGCCCAAAACCTTGCGGAAAAAGCCCTATTTACATCGTGCAGAGCGCGCGGCCGGTCTCAACCGCCTCCCCTTTCTGCACGTTCACCGACAACACCGTGCCATCATGCGGTGCACAAATCTCGTTTTCCATCTTCATCGCTTCCAGGATGAACAATACGTCACCCGCCTGTACGGTCTGCCCTGCCTGGCAGCGGATGTCAAGGATCGTGCCCGGCATTGGCGCAGACACCGCCTCGCCTGTCGGGGCTGCCGCCGGAGCAGCGGGCGCTGCCGCCGGAGCGGGCGCGGGCGCCGCAGGCATTGGGGCAGGAGCCGCCGCAGGCGCGTCGCCGGCCGGCACAGCGCTCACCGTGCCCTTGTCTACCTCTACTTCATACTGCTTGCCATTGAGTGTAACCATATATTTCATGATTGAGTTCCCCCTTCAACCGCCTTAATGGACCGGAATACGAGCTGATCGAGCGCAATGCCTGTCTCATGGCTGATGATCGCCATAACGCAAGCCGCCTCGGTATCGGTAATGCCCATGAGCACCGTCTGGGATGCGGCGGGCGGTGCGGCCATAGAGGGCGGCGCCGCATGTGCGGCATACGTTATCGGAGCTGGAGTGGATACCGGCGCAGAAGAAGCGACCGGATGCTGCTCCGCGCCCGTCATCGCGCGAGAGATGACAACGATGATCCCCCACAGTACAGCCAGCATAATGAATGCAATGACAAAGCCCAACAGCGCGACCAGCAGAGCGTCCAGCAGGCTGAGCGGATCCCGCACCATATTCACCCGACCTCCTTAAATGTATAGTTTGCGGTGAATGTTTCCTTGCGTCGCTGGAAGTATGCCTCCGCTTGCTGCGGAAATGCGATATAGGATAACACATCTTCCTCGCTGCGTGCCAGACTGCCAAGGTGCGCCTTAGCCTGGTCGAATTCAGGCGCGAGCGTATCGGCAAATCGGCCAGTCATCGGCGCTTCGCCGCCGAGAACTTTTTCCGCAAGCGCCGGATCGATCTTGCCCGGCGCCTTGCCGTATTCACCACGAATATAGCTTTTGATTTCCTTGCCGATATTTTTATACCGCTCGCCGAGCAGCACATTGACCGTCGCCTGCACGCCGACCATCTGGCTAAGCGGGGTGACAAGCGGCGGATAGCCAAGATCAGCGCGCACGCGCGGGGTCTCGGCGAGTACCTCGTCGAGCCTATTAATTGCGTTTTGCGCCTTGAGCTGCGCCACCAGGTTGGACAGCATGCCGCCCGGAATCTGATAGAGCAGCGCGTCGGTCTTGGTGGACAGCACATACGGATCAAACGTGCCGTTTTCAGCAAACTTGTCCTTGATCGGCAGAAAGGAATCGTTAACACGGCTCAAAGTGCGCGTGTCCACTCCACAGTCGTAGCCCATCTGGGTCAGTGCATAGACGAGCGACTCGGTCGCAGGCTGACTGGTGCCGCCCGAAAAGCATGAAGTCGCGCAGTCGATACCGGCTGCGCCGGCCTCCGCCGCTTTGAGATACGTCATATAGCCAAGGCCGGTGGTGGCGTGTGTGTGCACATAGACCGGCAGAGCGATATGCTCACACAGCGCGGTGACAAGGTCATAGCACTCCTGCGGCGACATAATGCCCGCCATATCCTTAATGCACAGTGAGTTACAGCCCATCTGCTCGATCTGCTTACCGAGTGAGACAAACATCTCTAGATTGTGGATCGGGCTGAGCGTATAGCAGATGCATCCCTGCGCATGGCCGCCCGCTTTCATACACTCGTCCACCGCAACCTCGATATTGCGCAGATCGTTGAGCGCGTCAAAAATGCGGATAATGTCCATGCCATTTTCCACGCTTTTGCGTACAAAGCGGCGCACGGTATCGTCTGAATAATGATGATAACCGAGTAGATTCTGCCCGCGCAGCAGCATTTGCAGCTTTGTGTGCTTCATGTGCGATTTGATCTTGCGTAGGCGCTCCCACGGGTCCTCATTCAGATAGCGCAGGCAGCTGTCAAAGGTCGCACCGCCCCAGCATTCAATTGAGTGGTAGCCCGCCTTGTCCATTTCGTCCAAAGCTGCCTCAAAATCCTCAAACGGCATACGTGTTGCGATCAATGACTGCTGTGCATCACGCAGCACGGTTTCGGTGATGTGCATCTGTTTCACAATATGCCCTCCTTTGGCCGCAAAACGGGAGCAAATCATAAAACTATTCTACTCCCCCATTTTACTGAACCTATCATAGCACGTTCTCCAGCTACACGCAATGCTTTCTTACTTCAAACTTTGCCCCTACATCTTTGGCAGTTTTTCACGGTCAAATTAATTGACATTTGTATAAAAACACAGTAAAATAATATGCAGTGCCCGATCTCTTTTTACATCGGGTAGCAAAATTTCAGCATGCCCTGGTAGCTCAGTAGGATAGAGCGGTCGCCTCCTAAGCGACAGGCCGCTGGTTCGACTCCAGTCCAGGGTGCCAGAACAGCCGCTGTAAACCGTTTTATGGTTTACAGCGGCTGTTCACTGCTAATATGGAAACTTTTGCTGCACTACCAAAAGTATTTTAATTTGGATTTCCGTCTACCAGTATCTTCCCCTGCTTTTCCAGTTGTCTTGCTATATCAGCTCGATTAGTTCACTCGCTTTCTCCCTTAATTTGCAGATTGCAAGCCTTAAAGACTGTAACGAGCATACCTGTACTTCTGTCATTTTCTGAGTCCATTTGTCACATGCCTTGTGGCCTTGCTCCAAATCGAAACATCTACTGCGCACAACTTTCAAAATACCAACCTATCCAGCTTTCTTCGGATTTTCCGTATCTCCGAATATCTTTGTTCGGAAAGGAACAATCCTGCCGATGTTAAAACCATTCCGACGCCTGTGATCTACGTAAACAGTTCATGCAAAATCAAAACCGAGGCCACCAGGGTTATCGCAGGCACCAGATAGATATAAATGCTTGTCTTAACCGCACCTAACAATTTAACTGCAAAATACCATCTAACAAAAAGCAAAACACGGATGCACCCAGACCCAAAAAACAAAATATGCAGCAGATAAATCGGGTTTGCAAACTAGGCCAAATCCCCAATCATCAAGTGTTCTGTCATCTGTCTTCGTACCAGTATGATTATCACTCAGGTTAAACAGAATAATATCGCCCTTGCGGATGGCGCATTCCTGTTTTCTGCACGATAGGCATCGTTGCCCACTTCTACAAAGCCATCACAGCATGGACAGAATCTTCTCACTGAAAAAATAGCCAAATGAGATAAGTGCCGTGTTCCACACCGTGATCCCCAGCGCCGACCATCCGATAAACCAGCGTACTGGCATGCGAATAAGCCCAGCCGGGATTGAGACGATCGTGCGCAACACCGGAATGACGCGGCACAGTGCAAGCCCTCGGCCATGCTGCGCATCGATATATGTATTGCATCGCGTGACAAAGGAGCGAAACTTTTCGCTTTTGCCAAACAGCTTTTCCATAATCGGCTCGCCGCCCCAGTAGCAGACCGCGTAAATTGCCAGGCTGCCGCCAATACCGCAAAGCACGCTCAATACGATCGTCAGCAACAAGGACAGCTCACTCTGTGCGATCAGCACGCCGATCGACGGCATGATTACCCCCGCCGGAAAGCCCGGAAGGTTCATATATTCGCAAAAAATGACCGCACAAACCAGGATCATCCCATATTGATGAAATAAATCAAAAAACTGGTCTGCCGCCATTATACAATACTCCCTTAAACTTCTTTTTTCTTAGTATAACAAGCGATTTGCTACATGGCAAGTAATTCCGCGTGCAATTTTCAATCTGTTTACAAGCAAGGGCCGCCCATGGCAGCCCTTTTTCTCTCTATCCCGATTGTAAAGCTTATACCGCATGCGCTTTTACAGGCAGACGACCGCCGCCCACACCACACTTGTTACCAGCACGCCGGCAGCAAACACTAACGCGAGGCTCCAGCGTGTCGGCCCGCTGCGGCTGCGTGCAGCTGGGCCGGTCAGGTAACTGTTAGCAATACGGCACGCCTCGCGAACGACGTCGCGACGTGGCGTCTCATAATCCCGCACCAGGAAAATCGCCTGTTCAAAGATGCCACACTCATCCGGCCGGACGACAACTACTCGTCGGCTTACACCCTTTACCATGCTGCAATTCCCTCCCTTTTACAGAAGTATTGCCTAAAATTGAAAATATAAACCATATTTGACAAACTTGAGCTGTCCTAGCGCCGCGCGGTACCCCCAATAGCATATTTGTGTGCTGCTCCTTTTATATGCAAAAAGCCGCACCCACGTTTTAGCGCGCGGGGGCGGCTTGTAATTGATATATATTCGTATTCGGCAGCGGCTCTGCCGCAGGCAGATGACGGTTCTCACATTGCGTTGCGAGCCGTTCTTAACCCGTTCATAATGTTTCGTCTTTTTTCTTGTCCTTTGCAGCGGTCATTCGCGCATTGTTACCCGCGTTGCCGTTCATCTCCGGCCTTTCCATCGGCCGCATGTCGATCGCTGGGTTAAAAGCGTAGTAGTTTTTCGCATCCAAATTATCCTGAACGATGCGCAGCGCATCGCCGAAACGCTGGAAATGCACGATCTCGCGCGCCCGCAGGAACTTGATCGGCTCTCGCACGTCCGGGTTGTCAATCAGCCGCAGCAGGTTGTCATAGGTGGTGCGGGCCTTTTGCTCAGCCGCCATATCCTCAAACAGGTCAGTGATCGGGTCGCCCTTTGACTGGAACGTCATCGCGCTCCACGGCGTGCCCGAGGCAAATTGCGGGTAGATGCCGGTCGTATGATCGACAAAATAGGCTTCAAAACCGCCCTCTTTGATCTGCTCGGGCGTCAGGTTGCGGGTGAGCTGATAGACGATCGCCGAAATCATCTCCATATGCGCCAGCTCCTCTGTGCCGATATCCGTCAGGATTGCCTTGCATTCTTTGTAAGGCATGGCATAGCGCTGGTTAAGATAGCGCATGGAGGCTCCAAGCTCGCCATCTGGCCCTTCTAATTTCTCAAACATATATTTTAATAGCCCGAGGATTAACTCCCTGGCTCTTCCCGTGTCCAACTTGAACGCTGTCATTTTACGGCCGCTGCCAGCTTTTTGAACAGGTCGTCGCCGTAGCGGTACTTGAGCAAATACTCCATCGTCTGCTCTTCCAGACCGCAGACAATCCGCTTGGCACCAGTACAGCGGCATTGAAAACAAAAAATTAGACGAGATTCTTCGCATCATGAACGAGAAAGGCTAGGTGTTGCATATCGTGCATAAGGGTCTCCGAAAAAGTGACGTTTCCAATCAAGAGAAAATTTATCACTTCAATCACAACCATGTTGCGTACCCTATTTCTGGAAGAGAATCAATCATGCTTCACATCGTAGGTTTTCTGGATAAACGGTTCGCTAAATTGGGCTTTGACCCTGCGTTCAATCTTGAAGTTGTTGCAGACGAAGAATTGCCAGGCAGGTTCGGCGAAACAGTTCCGTCCGAGCATGTAATACGCATACGAGAGACAATTTACTTAAAGGCGTTGGCTGGCGATGGTTTCGCGCGTCAAGTCATGGCGCACGAGTTATGGCACTACCTATGGCACAACTCTCTATGGCACAACTCTCTATGGCACAACTCTGAAACCGTTTCATATGGATATGTTGACGACTCGTTTCATATCCCTGACGAAATAAACCCCGAAAAACAGGCAGATGCATTTGCTGCTGAGCTTCTCGCTCCATCTGATACGGTTCGCGGGAAGAAAATCCATTAACATACCAAATTTACGGTGTTACCAAGAGAACAGCAGCCGTACAGAAACAAATCGGCGAGCGCGCAGCAGCGCGTCGCAAATCTACAAAGCAAATTGCTTCTAAAAAGCAATACAATTCGCACACAAAGAAAAAACGGTCAGGCCGTCAACCTAACCGTCGTCGCCGGAAATAATTATCCTCTGTGCGCCAAAAAATATTTCCGACCTATTATGATTTGCATGTTTATAATAGCACATTCTGCAGCGCTACGCAAAGATAATTTTTATAAAGATAATTTTTATATAGATTTATCCTGAAAGGATGCGCCGTCGTATATGGGTATTTTCTCGATACATCGCTAAAAATGGGCGACGCATCTATCCCAAGAACTCCAAGTTCTTCCGTTTTTGGGTAGATGACGAGTTCGAAGACACGTCTGATGAGCAGCTTAGCTTATTTGACGATGACGATTAATTAACAGCCTAAGGTGTACAGTCGGAGTATTTCCTTTACACAGACTCCCCGGTTTTGTGCCGGGGAGTTTTTGTAATTTATTTTCTCTTTTCAGCCAACAGCCGCTGCGATCTTCTTCACCAGCTCGTCGCCGTACTGGTATTTGAGCAGATAGGTCATCGTCTGCTCCTCCAGCCCAGCAGCCTGCCGCACCTTGTCGATCGCAGCCTGTACCTCGTCGCCCGCCGCTGGGATGTCCGCGCGTGTCTGCGGCGCGGTCATGCCTGGCGTCTTCGTGCTGGCATCGTAGGTAACGCCGTATCCCGCCTGCGTCAGATCGCGCAGCCGCATATAATTCTCGCCGTCCTTCTCGATCACGCTGCAAGCATAATCCTTGCCGTCAATGCTGACTGTCTTTTCCTTTACCATTTCGTCCTCCTCTTTGCTCTGTACGGCTACGCCGAAGCCCTCGGCCACGCCGTCCGCGATCGCACGGGCAATGGCGTCAAACTTCTGGCCGTACAGCGCCATATCGTCCTTATCATCAATAAAGCACGTCTCGATGAGCGCATGGCTGACCCCGCGCTGAAAAACGTACTTTAGCACCGCAAGGCCGGCACTGCGCTTGATGCCTCGGTTGCGGAACCCCAGTGCCGCCATGCGACGCAAAACAGCCTGCTCGACCGTCACGCCCTGCTCGTTCGTGTGCACGAAAATCTCCGTGCCGGTCGTGACACCGTTGCCATTGGGATCATTCCCGCGCTGTTTAGGTGGAACTCCATCACGTAGTCCACATCCGCCAGCGGCAGGCTGCCGCCCTGCGTGACGATTTTGTATGCGTCTTTGCTTTGGTCGTACAGCTGCACATCAAAGCCATACGCCCGCAAAAGCGGCGCGACCGCGTTCGCCATGCGGCGGGTCTCGACTGCCTCGGTGTAGCCGCTTCCCACCGCGCCCGGGTCATACGGCGTGCCGCCGTGCCCGGCAATCAAAAGGATTTTCACGCTTACTCTCCCCCTCCCGCTTCATCACCACGTCACCGGCCTTTGCCGCCGCGATGAAGCTGTTGTTCTTCCACCACGTGATCAAGGAGGCAATTACCGTCCATGCAGTGGATACCAATGTTTCAACCTGAGAATTTTCAATCGGCAAAACTGCATGCCCGGTTGCGCTTAATACTTGATTAATCAGTGCCAGCGCAAGAATAATTGTGCGCGCCAGCGTTCCAGCGGTAATGTTCATTTTTTCTCCTCTTAAAGTCCAACGTAGGAAAGCATAAAGGCAATCATAGCAGTAAAAACGGCCCAAAGTGCCTTATCAATTAGCGCATCGACGCGTTTCTTATCTGGATGATTTTTGTTCGTCGTCTCTTGATACAAGTTTTTGTATATTTGCATCCATGTTGTTCAATTTTTCATCTAATTTCGCCTCTCGCGCAATCTGTTCCCGCTGCCAGTCGTAAAACTTTGCATAGGAGTCTTTTGAATCCTGTTGCCATTTTTAAGTGCCTTGATCCGCCCTTCCAGCTTTACGGCTTCCGCTTTTCCAATGCAGTCACGATCCGGGGCTATGATGCACTTATCATCCGGCATTTTGCATCCCTTTCTTTTTCCAGCGGCCTCAACAAATGGTGTAATGCGGCTTTTCCTCACTGAAAAACCGCCAGCGGAAGACATCGTCGAGCATGATCGCCACAACAACGATTACCACCCATAAAATGGTGAACTGCGGGCAAATCTGCCCCATAATATTGCCGGGCATGTTGACATAATCCCACGCGCCCCAACCGAGCCGCAGATTAACAATGCAACCCGTGACAAATTCGGCGGCGGTCACAATCAGCGTTCCGGCTATCGTCTGCGTTATCAAATTTCAACTCCAAACCTCGTTGATCAAGCCAATAATGATGATCTGGTAGATTGCCGACGCCGAAAATTTGCGCCGGATGGGCACGCCGGTCTGCGCCAGCGTACCTACGCCCACACCATAGGTGCCGCATAGCTGGCGGGTAATCTCCTCCGGCGTCTGTCCGGTATATTTGCGGCTGGCTTTGCTGCGCTTGAGATAGAACCCGCGGTCATAGCAGGTGACCGACATGGTCGACGAGTCGGTCGACTTGTCCTTGCTCACCACCTGTCCGAAAAAAAGCATCTGTTCGCCCACGCCCATTTTGACGCCGCCTGCGGGCGGCAGATACACATAGGGTAGGCTCGGGTCGGTTGCGGAGACGATCATCTCGAGCGACAGTTTACGGCACACACTATCCACATCGCCCGACCACTCGATACGCCGGAACATATGTGATACATCCCATTCGCCATGTACATTGCGCACGATGATCCATGGATGCTGATACTGGTACTGCTCCATTCTGCCGCCCCCCTTACAGCGCCGTTGCGGGCGGGATATTGAGCATGTGCCCGGCATAGATCAGGTTCGGATTCTGAATGTAGTAGTCGCCCACACCTTCCTGCTGTCGGTACTGCAGGTTTTCCAGAAGCACCTCGCACTGCGTCGGGCTGTCCGATACAATGAAGCGGCACACCTGCTTATAATCGCCCGCCGCCTGAAAAAAGAAAATGTAATGATATGGGTCCAGCACGGTTGTCGCGTCGTTAAATGGATATGCCTGCACCGGTAGCATGAATTCAAGCTGCTCGGTAAACAGCCCCCGGTCGCCAGCCAAATGCACATCGCCAAAGCCAGTGAGATTGACAGTCTCAACCGCAATGCCGCGGTCGATCACAAATTGCTGCGGCGTCACGGGCAGCACTACCTCCTGCCCGGTCGTCAAATTAACAAATATGATGCGGCGCTTTGCCATGCCCCCTGCACCTCCCTTACCCCAAAATAACATGTAATCGCAGCGCCGCCCCTTTCAGGGCGGCGTTTGCTTTGCCATCAGCGCGGGCGCAGCGTGCGCCGGGCGGCGAGCACACGGGCGGCAACCGCCTCCGCGACCGCATCAATGTCGCTGTCCTGCCGGACGGTGTAGCTGCCGCCCATGTTGATCACCACATCGCCAGAGCTGACACCCTGATCGGCGGCGCGCGCCTCACGCGCGGTAAGCACCCGCTCGCCCTCGTGGAGCAGATATAGGGTGTTGTCGCGCGGCACGCGGTTTTCGCCCATGGCACGCGAGCCGGTAAGGTAAGAGCTGGCCTGCGCGCGGCCGCTTACCGTGGTTACAGCCGATGCTGTTACGCTTGGGATGGCTGGCGTTGGCAGCCTTGCGTTGCGGATCGCAGCGGCAATGCCTTGCGTGTACTGCTGGCCAAGCCGCAAACCGGCATTGTAATAGGTCTCGTCCGCCGAGGTGTCGGCGGCGACAGTCTGTGCGAGCGTGAGCTGACTCTCCAGCAATATCTGCGCTCCCTCGCTGGCGTTATACTCGTTCTGCGCCATCACCTGCGCCTCGTTGTAGCTCTCGCCCATGGCGGCCTGCAAGTCTGCATTTGCGTCCTCGATATTGCCCATCAAGCCGCTATAACTGCTGGCAAGCCTATCCGATAATTCGCCATACTGCTCGCCAATGTAATTGAGTATTGCATCATCAGTTACTGTATTATCCTCCTTATCTGGGCTGGATCAACAGGATGGCTTGTAGCCGTGCTTGCTGTACGCCTCCGAGGACAGCACCTTCATCTTGGAGCCGCTCACTGTGTCGTAGATGGTCTTGGTGCTATCCACGATACGGCTGCGCTTCATAAGCGTGGGCGAGTGCTCTACCATCCATTTGGCGGCGTTGAATACAATGCCCGCATTGTCGCGGTCCGCTGCCACGACGTACACCTCGCCGTTTATCTCACCGTCCGCGTACAGGTGGTACACGGCAAGCCCGGCGGCAAGCTCGGACTTGCCGTTTTTCTTGGCGATTTCGATGTACAGATACTGGTACCGCCGGATATACAGCCCATCAGGGTCGCACTCGTCTTTCACCATCTCGCCGTAAAACTCGGTCACCGCGTCGCGCTGCCAATCCATGAGCTTAAACGGCGCGCCGTTCGAGCATGTCAGGCATTCAATAAAATCACACACAAACGACGCCTGATTAGCGTCAAACATCCGGCGCTCCTCCTCTCCGCTCCGGCGCTCTGTTTTGGTGTTGCCCTTTCCCTATTTTCTGTGGTATGATAATAGCGGCATAAGTAAAGGGGGAAGCATTTTGCAATTTGAACAATATATTGATGTCGATCTTCTCTCCAAATTTGAATTTCATAATTATGGACATGCTTTAGAGATACTGCACGACGCATTTCCGGAAGAATGGGCAGAGTTGCAGGACTGTCTGCGCAGGCTGAGCCTTTCTGCCCAGGACATCCGCACGGCGGGTGGAAACGAATCTCCCATCCCGAAGAAATTTGATGATGTGCTCTACCCCTATGGCTGGCGGGAAATCCGCATCAGCGGGGATTTGATCGTCAAAAAGTATCCGCGTCAAACAGCACAGCGCAGAGGACGCTTTGCAGATGAACCATATGAAGTGGAAACCATTTTCGGATACATCGACGGGCATAACATTGACTTTTTAAAAAACCGTGTCGCTTTCGATCTGGAGTGGAACAGTAAAGATCAAACGTTTGACCGCGACCTGCTCGCCATGCGTACCTATTTCGACTGTGGCTTAATTGACGTGGGTGTTATTGTCACTCGTTCTGAAGAATTAAACGATGTGT
Source organism: uncultured Agathobaculum sp. (assembly GCF_944380985.1). Classification (GTDB taxonomy): domain Bacteria; phylum Bacillota; class Clostridia; order Oscillospirales; family Butyricicoccaceae; genus Agathobaculum. Next base: position 29,623 of record NZ_CALWJJ010000011.1, read on the forward strand.
TCAAGACACTTACTGATGAAGCCGGAAAGCCGCTGATGAAGAAATACGGTGCAAGCACAACTTGGATGGGCAAACTGACTTATCGTCTAGACTCCCGCCGCGGCGGCGGCTGCCCCGTTCTCGCCGTTGGCATAAGAAAGGGCTGCATACAAGACTATGGCTAACACATGTACTAATCAAAATCTGATCCGGTTTGTAGCGGGTCAAAAATTCAATACCATCTATGCTGACCCGCCTTGGCAGTTCCAAAACCGCACTGGTAAGGTTGCGCCTGAGCATAGGCGGCTGACGAGATACGAAACCATGACGCTTGATGATATTAAGGCTCTCCCCGTCGCAGATATTGCTGATGAGAAAGCCCATCTATACCTATGGGTGCCCAACGCGCTGCTCCCGGACGGGCTTGCTGTTATGGATGCTTGGGGCTTTGAGTACAAGGCCAACATCATCTGGGAAAAAGTCCGTAAGGATGGTGGTCCGGATGGTCGCGGGGTCGGCTTTTACTTCCGCAACGTGACAGAAATGCTGCTATTCGGCATTCGCAAAAACAGCGCACCCAACCGCACACTGGCCCCTGCCCGCTCGCAGGTGAATGTCGTCCGCTCCATGAAACGCGAACACAGTCGCAAGCCGGACGAAATTATCCCGATCATCGAAGCGTGCAGCAGCGCACCGCGCATTGAGTTGTTTGCCCGCGGTGTCCGGAACGGCTGGGCCATGTGGGGCAATCAGGCATCTGCCGATTACGAGCCCACTTGGAACACCTACGCCAACCACACCACCGCGCCGCGTGCCTGCTTCGGCACCTCCCACTGACTACAACTTTTCATTCTCTTCCCCGCTCCCCGGCGGGGCTCTTTTTGTCTGCGCCGCCGCGTGCAGCTTATCGTGTGGGCACTCCCGCACCCGCTTGACGCGGCACCTCGCGCTTTCGCAAAATCCATACTCGTTGCGCATCGGGCATGTCAGCGGGCAGATGATCTTCTTTTTCATGCGCGGCTCCGCCTTTCCGCCCGCTCGCGCAGCATCCTCGTCATCGGGTCGTCCACGGTCTCGTCTTTGGGCGGCGTCAGTCGGCTGTCTCGGTCCTGGCATCGCTCATACCTCCCTCCAGCAGCACAGCCTTGCGGCCTCATTTCCTCCCAGCGCTGAATGATCACATCGCAGTTATGCGGGGATAGTTCTATCGCCCGACACCACGGCTCGAACAAAAGCCGTTTGGGGCGCAATTCGTCCGTCCAGATCGGCAGGCTGTACCAGCGCCGCCACGCCCGGCTTTCTGCACTGCGCCGCTCCACGCGCCCCAGCTGGTGCTGCGCGCAGTAGCCAGAGCGCACCAATGCCGTACAGCCCGGGTGCAGGCAGGGGCGCAGCGGCCTACTCGCCATGACGCCTATCTCGCATGAGATGCACCGCCCGTGCACCGTCCATGATCATGCAATCCAGCAAATAGACACGCCGCCACAGCCGGAGACGAAGCTCAGCGTTTCGCTCGGCTTTTGCCTGCGCCTTGAGCGCGTCGCGCCGCTGGCGCAGCAGGACGAGATTGCACGCATACTCATCCGCGATCTCGGGTATGAATTTCATGCTGTACCCTCCCTCCCGGTGAAAAAAAGAGCCGATCGACCGTACCCACACTTGGGTTTGGTCAATCGGCTCGGGCTCGTTGGCTCTGGCTCAGCCCGTCATAATTCACGACGGTTTCATGTTTGAGTTTTGGCACCACAGCGGAAAGTGGTGGAGTTCCGTGCATCCCTTGATCACTCGGACGTTTGTCGGCCGTCCGCATCGCGGGCACACGATCCCAAAGTGATGTTTATGGAACTTCCTCTTGGCTTTGGTATGGCGCTGGCATAAAACGAAGTCGCAATGAAAGGGTTTGAAGCCCCGTCTGAGGCCGATAAACAGGCCGTTATCGAACGGACACACAACGTCAGATCGAAGCATGAGATGCGTCAGTTGGTTGTCAGCCTCTGCGATTCGGGCGAGATGCAGGCTTAACAGCTTGCGTCTCGCTCATTTTGTTTGTTCTTCTCCGCTGGCTGCTGGAGCCATTGCATTATGCAATCTTTGCATCTTCCGCTGTGGATATCGCACGCTTGTTCGTATCACGAGTCACACGGCAGATCAGCCATCAACAATTAACCTCTTCCAGCATATCAAACAATGTGGGCGTCTCCCGCTTATCCTCGCTTTCAGCGGCGAGCTGCCCGTCCATGTATTCAGCAAACATCTGGGTCGAGCCATCAAACGCGAGCGAAAACTCGCCCAGCCGGCCCTCCTTGTTTTTAAGCACCCGCAGTTTGCGATTATCCGGCGGCGCATCCTCGTCCTGCTCGATGTACAGCGCAAGTACCGCATCCGCGTCCTGCTCGATCTGGCCGGATTCGCGCAGGTCGGTGAGCGTCGGCGCAGCGTCCGCCCGGCTCATACTGGCGCGGGAAAGCTGGCTGAGCGCGACAACTAGGATGCCGTGCGTCTGCGCCATCGCGTGCAGGTCGAGCGAGATGTTGGTCACCTGCTCAAATCGATCGCGCCCGCGGCCGCGCAACTGCTGCAAATAATCGATAAACACAATCCTATGCTGCCGGGAAAGCGCAGTGGACAAAATGTCCTGCACGCTCCAGCCCGATGCAGACACCAGTTCGAGCTGCGTACAGACCACGTCGCGTTTGAATTGCACCGCGCGCTTCCATTCCTCATCGGTCATCTCGCGCCGATTGATCCGGCCGAAGTCGATCACACAGCGGTTGGACATCAAACGATTGGTCAGTTTTGCCGGGCTGGTCTCCAGGCTGTAAAATCCGACCTTATCATGGTGGCCCATAATTGCCGCCATTTGCAGCGCGAGCGCGGTCTTACCGGCAGATGGGCGGCCGGCAATAATTACAAAATCGCCATAGTCCGAGTACAGACGGCGGTCCAGCCTGTCAAATCCCCAGCCGATAAAACGGCGTTTTTCACCTTGCTCGAGCATGAAATTAGCGACCGCCCGCTCCATTGTCACGACCTGCGTTGCGTTTTTATCGCTCAGTAGTACATTTGCCTTGGCCAGTAGTTCTCTCCCCTGCGCGCTGGTGCTAACGTCAGCCAGCGCAGCTGCAATGTCTCGTAGCCGCACCACGCGCGTCTGCTCCTGCATGTCGGATATGTAGCTGCGCCAGCCGAGCGAGGCCGGCGTGATCTCCATGCACTGCATCAGCAGGTCATTGTACTCCGTGCCGCACACGCCGCGGATGGTCACGGCGTCCACCGGCCGCCCCGCGTTAAACAGGGTAACCGCGGCATTGTACACTGTGCGCAGCTCGGGGATGGTGAAATCCTCTGGCCGGGTCAAGCTGATCAGCTCACCCGCGATCGACGGGTCGACCAGCAGGCAACCGATCACGCTATATTCGGCGTCAAGCGTCGCTTTGGTTACCATTGCTCAAACTGGCCTCCTTTCGGGGTGGTCGGCTCAGGGGCAGCCTCCAGCTCGTCCTCCCAGCGGCGGGCGTTGAGCCATGTCGCAGGGTACGGGATAAACTGTCCGCCATCTTTCGTCCACTCGGGCAGGCGCTTTTGCCAGTCCAGCGCCCGCAGCATGGCCTCCACCAGCGCCGCGTCGGGGTTTAGCTTTGCAAATGCCTTTCTGGCATCGGCCTTGCTCACCTTGCGTGGATACGCGCCCCAAAAGCGGTCGAAAAGGGGGAGTATATCTGTGTTACCAACTGTACTGTTACCAACTGTTCCTTTAATACATTTCTGAGATTTGGGAAATGCATTTCCCAAATCTCCGTCACTCATTCCCGTTTTTTCATAAATGCATTTCACGGAATCGGTAATTGTGTATGACAGCGTTCGGTCACGTGGATCGGTGCAGTAATTTGCGGTCAGTATCGCGCCTTTTTTGCGACAGTTGCGGATCACGGTTTCCAGCTGGCTGGGCGTCCAAAAATCAAATATCTCCCGCAATGCTTTCATGCTGTTATATGACCAATAGCGGCCGTCATGCAGATTGCGCCCGTTCTTCTCGTTGACCCGGCACCAGAAGTACAGCTGGTGGATAAACACCGCTTCAGATAGGCCGTACTCGGCAGCGCAGTCGGTGTTGAACTGGTAAGTGAAGCTCATACGCCACCACCTTTCGCGCAGGGCGATGAGGCCAGCATGCGTTTGGATTTGATCCTGCCGCGCTCTCGCAATTTGCTTAGTTTATTCTTAACTTTCAGGGGCGGCAACCCCATTTCCTCGGCGATGGCCGCAATCGGTTGCATCTCATCGTACAGCGCGATCAACTGCGCCTCCATCCTAGGCGTCCAGTGCAGGGTTTTCCGCGGGCGCTTACGGCGCACCGTACACAGCGGTGTTTCCGGCAGGTCGAGGGCGCGCTCGATGTCCTGCCGGGTACAAGCGTACAGATCAGCCAGGATGCCGATCTGCTTTTTCTGGCTGGCGGCGTTGCGATAGTCGGCCTGGATGTCGGCCAGCTCTGTGGGCGAAAAACACCTCACCGGCGCCGCCTCCTCTCGATAGGCCGGTGCAGCAACCGCTGTACCAGCAAGCTAAGCGCCATCAATACACAGCCCGCGGACAGCGCCGCGAGCAGATACCAAATCATCATGCAGCACCATCCTCTCCAATAATGGCGGTGCATAGAATGGCAAGGCCGAGCGTGAGCAGCGGTAACGCGCTCAAAAAAGACAGCGTACCGCCGTCCACGAGCGCAGCCCCGCAAATCATAAGGCCAAACCCCAATGCAAAGCGGCGAGCCTGACGTGCCTGTCTACGCTCACCTGACGCGGCGTACCGCCCTTTGGAGGGCATGTCCAGCCGCCTAACAGCATTTGTTTTCATGTTTTTTGTCCTTTCCACCGGCGCCGCCCGCTTGACAGCGCCGGACTTTTTCGTTATTATGTATACAAGGTTAATTTTCCTTGCACTCGTCGGTGGTTCCAGCACCGTCGGGTGCTTTTTTTATGCCCAATATGTCAATCAGGCAGACAGTTGCGGTATTTTGCCCCTCCGGTATGCCGTAAGCAGCCTTACGCTCTGGCCGGTGCGTTACGATCTCGGACACCGTCCGACTAAGGTTTTTCGCAATCTGCTGCTTGATTTGCTCCCACTCCGCAGGATTGATCACCAGATTACCGTCAAAATCACGTACCGGCACGATTGTTCCATCTGGCCGGATCAGCTCGCTGCGGCCGCGCAGCGGCTTGCTCTTGCCTGCCATATATACACCTCCTCGCCATAATGTATTCAGTGGGGCTTGACTACCTTTCCGTCTTCGTGATCCCGGCGATTGCCGCCATCTCGGCCAGATAGGCGCGGCGCAACATGCGGCGCTGGATCGCCTTGAACCGCTCATATTCAGCATCATCGATCTTGCGATCCAGGGCGATCCGCGCCAAATCATGCGCATCCTGACGCTCCTGCTCCCAATCCTCGGCCTCAAGGCTGACTTCCAGCGCCAGCTGTTGCAGTTCAACATCGCTCTCCGGCCGGTGCCATACACAGCCCAGCGGACAGCGATTGCAGTAATGTCCGTGCAGCCAAGGGGCAAAATACAGGTCGGCCATCTGTGCGACCTTTTCGGGCGACGGATTGCGGGTCTCCTGCTCGATGTCCTGCAAGCACCGCACCGACCAACCCAGTCGCTCCGCTGCGGCTTCCTGCGTCAAACCCGCACCCTCGCGGGCACTCTGGTAGATATTCTGATAGTGCTGCATCGTGGTTTCTCATCCCTTTCCGTGCTATAATGCAGGCATAAGATCAGATTGCGATCTGCGTCGGCTCGTCCGCGTACAGGTCATCGACGGTGCAGCCGAGGAAGGATGCAATCAGTGGCAGTAAGCGTGGACGCGGGTATGCTCCTTCTACCTCCCATTTGGCGACCGTGCTGCGGTCAACGCCCAACGAGTCCGCCATGGCCTGTTGCGTCGCGCCGATCGCTTCACGTTTGGCTTGGATAGCTTTCGTATCGCTCACCCCCTTTATTTCTTATTTTTCATCTACATGAAGATTCTTCATCTTTATTCTTGTATTATAGGAGATGTTTTTTCACATGTCAATATAAAATATGATTTTTCTTCACTTTTCTTGAAATGTGAAGAATCTTCCCTTACAATAGAGACGAGGTGATACCGTGAATAAATTACGAATTGTACGGGATTCCGATCCCCGCAAGCTCACACAAAAGGATATTGCGGCTTTTCTCGGTGTCGACCGGAGCACATACAATAAATATGAGACAGGCGACAGTGAGCCGAATTTTGATACAATTTGCCGTTTGGCTGACTTTTTCGGTGTCTCCGTTGAGTATTTGATGGGGCGTCCAGGCGCAACAAAAAGGCCGCTCACATCCGAAGACATGAGCGGCCTGACAGAAAAGCAGATTAAGATTTTGGAATTGATGGGTGAGCTCCCTGAGCAGGATCAAGATGACCTGCTTCAGCAAGCCGAATATCGTATTTGGCTAAAACGTCAGAAAGAATCTGGTCAGTAATTTCCGTATCGGCTTGTTTCAGCAATTCTTTCATGCGTTGCTGTTGTTCTGTCATCTGAACCCACCTTTCCAAAAATCGAACGTATGTTCGTTTTATTAAGAATACACCATATTTTGATTTTTGGCAAGAGGGAATTCGATATATAGTAATATTACACAAAATGTAGGTGTTCAATTTGAATACCTAAATAAAGGGGGGGATCATATGTTCTGTCGAGAATGCGGCAAACTGCTTTTGGAAGGCATCCGGTTTTGTCCGGATTGCGGAACATCGGTTGCGGTCGATAGCGCCACAGGTAGCTCCACTAAGGACAACACTTCACCTTTATGCACGCTCACCATCGACCGTGCAAGTCAAGTATATTTAATTAACCCTCCAGTAAAGGTAATAATTGATAATTCCATTCGCTTTTCCATTGCTAATGGACAGACACAGAGCGTTCAGCTAACCGCCGGCAAACACATCATACAATTTAAGTGCTCATTACGCTCCACTCGGGTAGATATTAATATTAGCAAAGATACACTAATCGAGTTAATCTGGGATCACATAAGCGGCAAACTGACCACTAAGATCACCTGAATACGAACCGGCATGGCGTCAAAATTAAATATAATTAATTATGGAAGAGGGGGAAACTCTATGGATTTCATCGATCAGCTAAAGCAGTTTTCCAAGCGTGTTGAGTCATTGAAGGATACTGTTCACACGGAAGAAGCCACAAAAACCTCGCTAATTATGCCGTTCTTCGCAATGCTGGGTTACGATGTGTTCAATCCGCAGGAATTTGTTCCAGAGTTCACGGCAGATGTAGGCATCAAAAAAGGTGAAAAAGTCGATTATGCCATTATTATGAATGATACACCCGCGATTCTCGTGGAATGTAAGGCCGCATCCGAGAATTTGGAAAGGCACGATTCGCAGTTATTTCGCTATTTCGGTACGACCTCGGCAAAATTTGCCATTCTTACCAATGGCATTATTTATCGATTTTATACCGATCTTGAGGATGCAAACCGCATGGATGAGACTCCTTTCCTCGAAGTTAATATGCTGGATATTAAAGATAATCAAGTACCAGAGCTTAAAAAGTTCAGCAAAACGGTTTTTGACATCGATACAATTTTCGATACTGCATCCCGCTTGAAATATGCCAACCAGTTCCGCGAAATACTAAATGCACAACTGGAATCCCCCTCCGACGATTTTGTTCGGCTGTTTCTGCAAGACGTTTATTCCAGCCCAAAGACCCAGTCTGTTATCGAAAAATTTCGACCGATTGTGAAAAAATCGCTCAATGATTTTATTAGCGAAATACTAAATGAGAAACTAAAAACCGCACTTGGATCATCTGAGCTTAGCATGTCCACCGATCGTGAACGCACTGCTGATGCCGATAGCATCGACGCTACGCCCGAAAAAAAATCCACAATTGTTACGACTGAGGAGGAATTAGAGGCATACTTCATTGTAAAAAACATGCTCAGCGACGTTGTGCCGCACTCGGATATTACATACAAAGATACTGAGTCCTACATTAATGTGCTGTACAGAGGAAATACGCGCAAATGGATCTGTCGACTGCGCCTCACCGGAAGTCAAAAACTGCTGATCATTCCCGATGAAAATAAGAAAGACATCAAATATCCGATAAATGATATTTATGAGCTAAACGGATTTAAAGAGCAACTAATAGAAGTTCTTAAGCGATATGTTTGACTTAATAGCAGACCACAACCGAACACCGGCCTTGTGGTCTGCTATTTTCCGCTATTGCAAATCGAACATACGTTCTGTAAGCATGAAAAGGAGGGCTGCATCCATGTCATCTACACCCCCCGAGCTACGCATCGGCGCAGCCTACATCCGTGTGTCCACGGATGATCAGCTCGAATACTCGCCCGAGTCACAGCTGGATAAAATCCAATCCTACGCCAAGGCAAACGGCATCGTTGTTCCCCCCGAATTTGTCTTCATGGAGGAAGAGGGCCGCAGCGGTCGCTCCACCAAAAAGCGCACCGAGTTCAACCGTATGATCGGCACTGCCAAGCGCAAGCCAAAGCCGTTCGACGTGTTGCTGCTCTGGAAGTTCAGCCGCTTTGCCCGCTCGCGCGAAGACAGCATCCTGTACAAATCCATGCTGCGGCGCGATCTGGGCATTGAGGTCGTGTCGGTATCCGAGCCGATCGGCGAAGATAAAATGTCGATACTCATCGAGGCAATGATCGAGGCAATGGACGAATACTACTCGATCAACCTGGCCGAGGAAGTCCGGCGCGGTATGACACAGCGCGCCAAACAGGGCAAGCCGAACACCTACGCGCCGATCGGCTACCGCATGCAAGACGGCGACTATATCCCTGACCCAGACACTGCACCCATCGTGCGCAAGGTCTACGAGGATTTTGTCAGTGGCCGCGGCCTGCTGCAAATCTCGCATGCATTGACCACGCTTGGCGTGCGCACGCGCTTTGGCAATCCGATCGACAACCGCGGGATCAAGTATATTCTGCGCAACCCGGTATACATCGGCAAGGTGCGCTGGACGCCCACCGGCCGCACGCACCGCATGTGGAATAATCCCGAAACGCTTGTAATCGACGCCGGACACGAGCCGCTGGTATCGCGCGCGCTGTACGACCAGGCACAGGCCATGCTGGACGAACGCGAGCAACGGTATGGACGGTACAGCCGCGAAGATGGCCAGCCATTTGCGCTCAAAGGGCTGGTACGCTGCTCGTGCTGCGGGGCGACGCTCACCCGGCAGAAGGGCCGCGCCGACGGCAAAGGCGGACCATCGCTGCAATGCCATAACTACGCCAAAGGGCGGTGCCCCGAGTCGCACAGTATCCAGATTGCCAAACTCACCACGGCAGTGCTGGAGCAGATCACGGAGGATTTCCGGCGACTGGATTTCGCCATCCTGTCTGCGGACGGGCAGCAAATCAAAAGCAGTAACAGCGCTGCCCTCCTCGCCCGGCAGATTGCCCGCGAGGAGCAAAAGCTCGAGCGTATCCGCGACGCTTACGAGGGGGGTGTAGACACGCTGGAGGAATACCGCCAGCGCAAGGCGGCGATCGAGCAGCGCATCGCCGCCTTGCGAGCGAGTGCACCGCCGCCTGCCGAGCCAATCTCCCCCGCCGAGTTTGCCGCTGCCCATGCAGCCGACCTCAAAAGGCTCAAAGACCCGGACGGCGATCCCACCGAACAGAATGAGGTCCTGCGCGGGTTTGTCCGGCAGATCATTTTCGATCGCAAAAACAGTGGATTTGTGATACAATACTATTTATGAAAGCAGATAGCAGACGCTATCTGCTTTTGATATTCGGCCCGCCAAGCTGGGTAATGACAATCTTAGCGGTCTGCGGATCGGGCTGCTTGATATTGACCGGGAACTGTAAGCGTTTATCGTATGACCACATTAGTTATCCTCTCCTTCCCACGGCCAAGGATCATCGATCCAGCGCCAGCGCCCAATACGGGTATCCACCTCGCGGGCAGTCAGCGGACCGAACGCATCCTCATATTCAGCGGCCGCCTGGTCAAACGCGGTGCGCATCTCGCTGTAATAGGCAAGCGCAGCCGTGTTTTCCGGGTGTCCATCCAGGAATTCAATCGCGTCGACGAGCGCAAAATCATACATGCGCACCCGTCCGAGCAGTTTTTCCCGTTCACTCATTGCGGCACAGCCTCCTCTCCCAAAAACGGCTTGTCGAGCGCGGGGAAGATCGTACCGCGGCTAAAAGCCAGAGTCGGGTCGTAGGGAGTGCCAAATTCCTGCATCGGCACAAATGCCATGGCAAGAGATAGTAGGCGGGGATCAATGCTGTCTGCGGGCAGCGCCTGATCCGCCCCATTGTTAGGCATATTCATAAGCGGTTGCTCCTTGATCTAAACGGTTTGAGGCCTCGCCTCATTCCATCCTATGCCGCGCAAAAAAAGACGGTGAAACCGTCGCCAAACTGTGTTATACTAAAAAGCAGAAAAAGGAGGCAGATACAATGGAGCTTTCTGAAATCAGAGAGCAGGCCGCCTGCGCGGCCGAACAGGTCTGCAACGCGGCAGGGCTGCGCGCGGGCGATCTATTTGTAGTCGGGTGCTCATCGAGCGAGGTCGAGGGCGAAGCTATCGGCTCGCATTCATCTATCGAAACGGCCGAAGCTGTGTTCGAGGGGATCTATGGCGTGCTGCGCGCGCGCAATGTTTATCTGGCCGCGCAGTGCTGCGAACATCTTAACCGGGCGCTCGTGGTAGAGCGCGCCGCGTGCGAGCGTTTTGCGCTTGACGAGGTAAACGTCATCCCGCAGCCCAAGGCGGGCGGCTCGTTTGCCACAACAGCATACAAGCGTTTAGCCGACCCGGTGGCGGTCGAAACGCTTAGGCAGTCCGCGTCGGCAGGCATGGACGTGGGTGGCACGCTGATCGGCATGCACATTAAGCCTGTGGTAGTACCGCTGCGCATCGATGTAAAGCACATCGGCAAGGCTGTTTTGCTGTGCGCGCGCCGTCGGCCCAAGTTTGTCGGCGGCAGCCGTGCAGTGTATAACGACGCGCTTTTGTGAGGGGAATATGAGGTTAAAAGCAGTACTGTTCGACCTGGATGACACGCTCTATACCAGTTTCCAGGAGGGCGACGCTTATGGCTATGAGCAGCTGGCCGCCTGGGCGGAGGCCGAGCTTCATGTTTCCGGTGAGGCATTTGCCGAAAGTTTCCGGCAAAGCCGACGTCACCTGGCCCGACAGCAGCCGGGTATGCCGCCCATCCACGACCGCGTGCTATTCGCGCAGCGCGCGCTCGAGCGCATGGGGCTAAACGCCATCCGCTACGCGCGGCAGGCGCACCGGATCTATTGGGAAGCGGTGTTTGCCAAAATGGAGCTGCGTCCAGGTGTAACCGCCCTGCTGGATGAAGTGCGACTGGCAGGCATTAACACCGCAGTATGCACCGACATGCTGGCCGACATCCAGATGGAGAAACTCGAGCGTCTCGGCCTTGCCGGCCGCATCGACTATCTCGTCTCAAGCGAAGAGGCCGGCATGGATAAGCCCGCGGCGCCGGTCTTCTGGCTGGCGCTGCAAAAATGCGGCTGTCTGCCAAATGAGGCTGTAATGGTGGGCGACAACTTCCGGCATGATGTGCAAGGCGCGATGGACGCCGGTATGCGGGGTGTGTGGCTCAACTGGACACGCCTGCCCGCTCCCGCGGACGACCGGACCTATTTCGAGGCGCACACTTTCGAGCAGGCGGCGGACTACATCCGCACCCTGCTCTGACCGATAGCACAGGAGTGGTGGTAATGGAGCATTTTCGCTATAGGCCCCACGGTACCTGACCAATGCAGACCTCGTTTCATCTAGAGGACAATATAGTACATAACGTATCCTTTTTCGGCGGATAGAACGGCAATTTGCAGGCGATCGGCCGCGTTATCGAGGGCATGACCGTCAAGCAGGTCGAAGGCTACTTCAAAGGCATTTCCTGCGGCGGCAGAGATGCGAGCTGCACGGACCAGTTCGCTTCGGCCGGGCGCGCGGCCTACGAGCGTCAAGATGGCTAAAATAAAGTAAAAAAACGACTTTGTGACCGCCATGGCGGTGTTCCTTATATTGTTCGTTTTTATTGCGGCAGTGTGTTTTGCGCCGGTTATCGTCATTGCGTTGACCCACTGCATGACCATCGCGCTGACAAATGGGCGCATGTACGACGATTGGCTGCGCCATCTGGGCGCAGCCATCCCCGCGCCCCCCTATCCTTACCGGGCGCGCTTTTCAGCGCGCCCGGTTTCTGCTATAATGAGGGGCGAGGTGAACCCTATGAAACAGATTCTGATCGTCGAAGACGATCCCGCGCTCGGCCGCGGGCTGGCGCTTGCGCTGGACAGCGCAGACCGCGTCTGCCAGCTCGCCTCCGACTGCGCTGCGGCGCGGCATGCGCTCGCAGGCTCGTCCTTCGACCTTGCGATCTTTGACGTTAACCTGCCAGACGGCTCGGGTCTTATGTTGCTCGAAGAGACACGAGCTGCCGGCGGTCCGCCAGTGCTGCTGCTAACCGCAAACGACCTCGAGACCGACATCGTGACCGGGCTTTCGCTTGGCGCGGATGATTATATCGTAAAGCCCTTTTCGCTGGCCGTGCTGCGCGCCCGGGTCGAGGCTGCGCTGCGTCGAAACACCCCGGCCGCCGCACCCGCCATATTTGAGCAAAACGGCTTTCATTTTGATTTTGACCGCCTGGTCTTTTTTGCCGAAGGCCGGCCGCTCCAGCTTTCCCAGACCGAGCAGCGGCTGCTGCACCTGCTCATTCAAAACCGCGGCTGCACGCTGCCGCGCGAGACGCTGCTCGACCGCATCTGGACGGACGGCGCAGAATTTGTCGATGAGAACGCGCTGTCGGTCGCGGTCGGGCGGCTGCGCCGTAAGCTCGGCAAAAACGCGCCCATCAAAACCGTGTATGGCGTGGGATACAGTTGGGTGGTGAATGTATGATCTGGATTGCGCTGATTGCCGTGCTTGCTGCGGCAGGCGTCATTGTATGCGACCGCCTGTGGCTGCGCAAGACCATGAACACACTGGATCGCATGCTGGACGACGCGATCAGCGGCGCGTTTACGCCCGTACACTTTGATGAGAGCCGGCTGTCGGCAGTCGAAATGAAGCTGCGGCAATATCTTGAGGCGAGCGGCGTCTCCGCTGCGCGCATGGCCGAGGATCGCGCGCGCGTGCAAGGGCTGATCGCGGACATCTCGCACCAGACCAAAACGCCCATCGCTAACCTGCTGCTGTATGCCGGGCTGCTTGCCGACCGCGATCTGCCTGCAGACTGCCGCGCCTATGTCGGGCAGCTGACCGCGCAGGCGGAAAAGCTGCGCTTTCTGATTGAAGCCATGGTTAAGGCCGGACGGCTTGAGACCGGTGTGATCGCCGTAAAACCGCGCCCCGCGGACATAGGCGCGCTGACCAAAGACGCTGTGCGCGCAGCCCAGCCGGAGGCCGCGCGCCGCGGTGTGCAGCTGACCTGTCTTCCCGCAGAAATCACCGCCTGCTTTGATCCCAAGTGGACACAAGAGGCGCTCAGCAACCTGATTGACAATGCGGTCAAATATACCCCTGCGGGCGGTAGTGTAACCGTATCCGCCACGCCCTATGAGCTATTTTGCCGCATCGACGTGACCGACACCGGCCCCGGCATCCCGGAGGCCGAGCAGGCGCGCATCTTTGAGCGTTTTTACCGCTCCCCTGCCGTGCAGGACGCACAAGGTGTTGGTCTGGGGCTGTATCTGGCCCGCGAAATTGCCGCGGCAAACGGCGGATATATCAAGGTGAGTGCACGTTCCGGCAAAGGCAGCACATTTTCGCTGTTTCTGCCCAAAACGCAGTGATGTTTGCACTCGCCGTCACTCGTGGGCAACGCACATCCCAATCCTGTCAATACTGTTAGATTTCCGACAGGCTCTCGACAGATTATTATGCTATCGTCTGTATTGTACCAGGGTGTACGATACAGACTTTTTTTGAGGAGGGGCATCCCTTATGACAGTTTTACAGACACAAAACCTGCATAAAGTTTACGGTGCGGGCGATACCGAGGTGCGCGCGCTGGACGGCGTCGACCTCGCGGTCGAAAGCGACGAGTTTGTCGCAGTGGTCGGCACATCGGGTTCGGGTAAATCCACCCTGCTGCACATGCTCGGCGGGCTTGACCGTCCGACAAGCGGCAAGGTGTATGTCGACGGGGGCGACATCTTTTCGCTGGGCGACGACGCGCTGACCATCTTCCGCCGCCGGCGCATCGGCTTTGTATTCCAGGCATACAACCTGGTGCCCGTGCTTAGCGTATACGAAAACATCGTGCTGCCCATCGAGCTGGATGGCGGCTCGGTCGATAAGCCCTATGTAAGCGAGATTATCCACACGCTTGGGCTGGAAAACAAGCTTGCAAGCCTGCCAAACCAGCTCTCGGGCGGCCAGCAGCAGCGCGTCGCGATCGCCCGCGCGCTGGTGGCCAAGCCTGCCATCATGCTGGCCGACGAACCGACCGGCAACCTCGACAGCCGCACCAGTCAGGACGTGCTCGCGCTGATGAAGGTAACCGGCGAAAAGTTCGGCCAGACCATTGTAATGATCACCCATAACGAGGAAGTCGCCCAGCTCGCCCATCGGATCGTCCGCATCGAGGACGGCCGGATCGTCCATTCGTAAGGGGGCGCGCCAAATGCTAAACGTGCCCAACAAAAAGTGCATCCGCCGTCTGTCCAGCCGCAGTCTGAGGGCGGCCAAAATGCGCAACATCATCGCGGTCATTGCCATCGCACTGACGAGCGTGCTGTTTACTTCGCTGTTCACCATCGCCATGTCGATCAACGCCTCCTTCCAGCAGGGCAACTTCCGGCAGGCGGGCGGCGATATGCATGGCTCTTTCAAAGACCTGACCGAAGCGCAGGTTCTGGAGCTTCAAAACGACCCGCTCATCGAGGAATACGGCACCCGTCTGCTCGCCGGCATGACGCCCGGCGACGTGCCGTTTAACAAGAGCCACATCGAGGTCGGCTACATGGACGAGACCGAAGCCCGCCACCACTTTATCGAGCCGGCCGAGGGCAGCCTGCCCCGCGAAGGCACGAGCGAGGCCGCGACCGACACGCGCGTGCTCTCGCTGCTCGGTATAGAGCCAAAAATCGGCGCAGAATTTACCATCCCGATCGCCATCGACGGCAACACGATAGATGCGCACACGGTCGAGCGCACGTTCACGCTCTCGGGCTGGTGGGAGTACGACAGCGGCATCACCGCGTCGCACGTCGTGCTGCCCCGCTCGGCGACCGAGGAGCTGTGCGCGCTGTCCACCGGTCGAGAGGGAACCTTGACCGGCACCTGGACGCTCGACGTCATGCTCCGAAGCTCGCTTCACATTCGCGACGACCTTACGCAGATCCTTGCAAACCACGGCTACCAGTGCGATGACCCGGCGGTCGACAACTATATCGGCATCGGTGTCAACTGGGGCTACTCGGGCGCGCAGCTGACGGCTAATCTTGATCTTATGACAGTCATCGCGATCGCCGCCATGCTGCTGCTCATCATCTTTACCGGCTATCTGATTATTTACAATGTGTTTCAGATTTCGGTTACAAACGACATACGGTTTTACGGCCTGCTCAAAACCATCGGCACAACCGGCAAACAGATCGGGCGCATAATAAGGCGGCAGGCCTACCTGCTCTCGGCCGTCGGCATTCCGTTGGGGCTTGCGGGCGGGTATCTCATCGGCGCACAGCTTGTGCCGCTCATCATCGCGCAGCTTGACGGCATGCACGAGACCGTGTCGATCAGTCCGCTGATCTTTGCATTTGCAACCGTGTTCTCGCTCATCACCGTGCGAATATCCTGCCGAAAACCGGGCAAAATGGCCGCGCGCGTCTCTCCAGTTGAGGCGGTGCGGTACACGGACGCAAGCGCCAAGCAACCGAAGCGTTCCAAGGGCAGGCACACCGCCGCCAAACGCGCATCCTATGGCGCAAAGCTACCGCGCATGGCATGGGTAAACCTCGGCCGCAGCCGCGGCAAGACGGTCATCACCGTCATTTCGCTTGCTCTTGCGGTCGTGCTCATGCAGTTTACCTACACCTTTGCCATTGGCTTTGATATGGATAAATACCTTGCGAGCAAGTCGGCGGTTGACTTTATCGTAGGCGATGCGGCCTACTTCCAGACCGGCGCGGGCTTTGCCTCGACCGACGAGGCTGTGCCCGAAAACGTGTTGTCAGACATTGACGCTGCGGGCGGAATCGAAGCATCCGGCCGTATCTATGGGCAGGTATCCAGCGTGCAGGAATTTATCACTGAGGACTGGTTCCGCCAAAATAACGGCCAGTTTTATTCGGCGCAATCGCTGGACTGGCTGGTCGAACACAGCGAGCGCAACGAATCCGGCCAGCTGGCCGACCGCGCCCAGCTCTACGGCATGGAGGACTTCCCGCTGTCAAGGCTCACCGTGCTGGACGGCGACCTGTCCGTTCTGTCCAATCCGGACGCAAACGCGATCGCGGCGGTGTATTTGACCGACGACTATGGTGATCCGGAAGCACAGTCGCACTGGGCCAAGGTAGGCGACAAGGTGCACCTGCGCTATGTGGAGCAATTTGAATACTACTACGCGGATACAGGCGAGATTATCCCGGCGGACGAGGTCGATGCGGCCTATGCCGGAGGACGCAGCATCGGCTCGCGCGCCAAGCTCTACCGTGACGTGGAGTATACGGTTGCAGCGGCTGTCACCATCCCCGGCTCGATCGACTACCGCTACTACGGCGCGGACCAGTTTGTGCTTGGCGCGGAGCAGTTTAAAAAAGATACGCAGACCGACTCGGTCATGACCTATGTGTTCGACGTCGAGGCCGGCGCCGACAACCCCATGGAAGCCTTCCTCGCGGACTACACCGAAAACGTGCAGCCGCTGTTCGACTACGAGAGCAAGGCCACCTATCAGGCCGAGTTCGATGGCTTTCGCTCAATGTTCCTGACGCTTGGCAGCACGCTCAGCTTTATTATTGGGCTGGTGGGCGTACTCAATTTCTTAAACGCCATACTGACCGGTATCATCACGCGAAAACATGAATTTGCTGTCATGCAGGCCATCGGCATGACGGGAAATCAGCTGCGGCGCATGCTCATGCTCGAGGGGCTATACTACGCGCTGCTCGCCATGGCGGTCAGCCTTGTAATCAGCGTGACGCTCGGCCCGATCGTTGGCACGGGATGCGCGAACATCTTCTGGTTCTTCGTCTACAAGTTCAGCGTGCTGCCACTTGCGTTGCTGCTGCCGGTGTTCCTTTTGCTGGGCATCGCCATTCCTTGCGCAACCTATCGCGGTATGGCAAAACAGAGCGTTGTCGAGCGGCTGCGTGCCGAGGGATAAGACGGCGGCACTGCGCGCACTCATCGCACCCGAGGCGGTATGGTTTGCCGTACCGATGACCGAGTTGAGGGTCGCCGCTGTGGTCGTATACTTGGATGGCGCGGCACACCCACGCGCTCGGCAGAGCGCCGGCCGTTCTGTGGCCCGGCTATGTCTTTCACAGCGTGACAAATGGGGAAAGGCCCTGTGGAGCACAAAATCCCCACAGAGCCTTTCCTATAAGCGCTTTGCGGCTGCTCTGCCCGCTTTGCCTAGCCGCCGGACGAAAGCTACCTGACGGAAAAATAAATTGACAAAATAGCTCAGCGCATGGTAAAGTAAGAAGGCATGGCAATCATTGCTGTTTGCGCAAACCAAAAATATTGAGGTGTTTAAAGATGAAAAAGAAAACTGTCGCACTGCTCCTGGCCCTGACCGCGCTATTTGGCATGGGAACCGGTGCTTTTGCGGCCTCGAACAACGAGACCATCTCTGCCCTGCTCAACCGGCAGATCGTAGTTACTTACAACGGCGAGAAGCAGTCCTTCGTGGACGCCGCCGGCAACACGGTCTACCCCATCTCTTATCTGGGCACCACCTATCTCCCTGTCCGGGCCATCAGCAATCTTCTGAACATCTCTGTGGATTGGGATGGGGCCACCAACACGGTCATTCTGGGCTCCGATGAGAAGCAGCCCGTCAATCTGGTCGACCGGTCCAACAGCGGCGGTACACAGTTCTCCTGGATCATTACAGACGCCTCTCAACTCAGCTTCTCCGGGAGCGATGGCATCCAGGAATTCCAGAACGGCGTGGTCTGGCACCAGTGGAACGCCAACATGTCCTACAACCCTGATCGGGTCATGACGTTTGATGTCAGCGGCTACAACCAGATCTCCTTCACCGCCGCTGCCGACGTCCGGTCCATGGTTACCCTCTATGACCAGAATGACCAAACGATCACCAGCTTTGAACTTCAGCCCGGTGAGATGGTCAGCAAGACCATCAACCTCAACGGAGCCACTCAGATCAGCTTTGCCTCCGATTATCCGGATCTATCCCTTGCTTCCAATAAGGATGGATATGTCTACATGTATGATCCCGTTCTCAGCTGAGAATTTCTCAAAGCAGGGCCGTCTGTCGCGGCCCTGCTTTTTGCAATCTCCGGCTTGCTGCCATATAAGGAAGGCCCCATGGAATGCAAAATTCCATGGGGCCTTCCCCTGCCGGAAAGTGCGCTTTGGATTATCTGAATATTTTTATCGTGCCCTGCTCATTTAAATACCGCAGCAGCGACAGGCCGATCGGAAACCCGAACAGACCGACCGCGCCAAACAGCTGCGCGCCCACATACAGGCTAGCAAGCGTCGCCACCGGATGCAGGCCGAGCTGGCTGCCGACAATTTTAGGCTCAATGATATTTCGGATGACCGTGACCACGATATACACCGCAAACAGCGCGATTGCCATATGGTATTCGCCCTGAATGGCTGTAATCGCCGCCCAAGGGAGCATGATGCCGCCCGTGCCAAGGACAGGCAGGATGTCAAAAATAGCAATTAGCAGCGCGATCACAAGCGCGTTTTCAATACCGATGACCGACAGGCCGATAGACAGCTCTACAAAGGTGATCGACATAATGATAAGATACGAACGAATGCATACGAACAGCGTACCTGTCACATATTCCTTGATCTCCCAGAAGATGGTCTGGCCGTTTTTGCTGAGCTGCCGGACAAAGAAGGTCACGATCCGATCATAATCCACCGCAATAAAAAAGGTGGAGATAATCATCAGCAGCAGCTTGACAAACAGGCCGGGCAGCGATCCGGCAATGCTCGACAGCACAGTGATCGCACTGCCCGACAGGCTAGACACGATCTGCCCGAGTGAGTCGACAAACTCCCCCCACAGCCTCTCGAGCGAGGCGAGCAGCGCCTCGTCCATGCTGAGCACGGATTGCTCGATACCGTCGAAGATGTCCATCAGCACCGGCTCGACCCGCCAGGTGTAAAAGGAGGGCAGCTGCTGCAAAAAATCCCCTGTTGCGGTAAACGCCTTAATGCTGAGCAACACGAGCAGCACGCCGACCGTACAGTAAAACAGTAGCACCATCAAGATCGCAACCAGCTTGCGGCTGAGACGCAGCCGGCTCGCCGCAAACCGAATCGGCCGCTTGAGCAGATAGGCGATCACAAAGCCGATCACGAATGGCATAAGCAGTGGCAGCGCGTACTTGAGCAACACGAACAGAATCAGCACCATCAGTCCAAAATACAGGATATTGATGATAAAGTGTTGTTTTTTCCCTATATTCATTTTGTTTCCCCCACAAAAGGCTGCACTGCACGCAAAAAGGCATAACCCGCATGCTGCCCGGCACGGGTAGCGGAGGTATGCCTTATCCGATCAGTTATGCGTTTTTTGCTATCAGCCGGGCCGGCGCCGTCATGATACATGGTGTGATGCAGTTCCTTTCCACCAAATATTGTGTTGGTTTTATTATAAGCAGTGTGCCGGACACTGTCAACCGCCCTCACGTCATATTTAACGGATCTGTAACAACTGCGGGTGGAAATCTTTCAGCGCCAGCGGTATTTGCCGCGCTCGATCGGCCCGAACAACAGGCCGATGCATCTCTTGAGCATCTTTAGCAGCCCGCCACATTCCGCCTTGCGCCGTTTCATGCCGCATACCTCCCATGTCACTTATCGTGCTTGGCTTTTTCTATTTTAATTCTACCGCATTTTACAACATTTTTCTTGCAGGAATTGGTGAATTTTTTCTTAAGAATTTGTGAAGAGGCTGCCCGACAGGCAGCCCCTTTGCATTTTCAGTCCTCAGGCTCCAGGCCGTCGTCCGCATCGAAGCCGAGCACCGCCTGGCTTTCCGCCTCGGTCAGCTCGGTCACACCCTTGAGGCGGCGCCGGATCGCGCGCGTGCGCGTGCCCACCAGTTTGTCAAGCTCTCGGCTAGCCTGGTCAAGCCGGGTTTGTGTCTGGGTCAGGCAGGCTTCAAACTTGTCAAACTCGGTTTTGACCGCGCCGAGTACACTCCACACCTCGCCCGAACGCTTTTGGATAGCAATCGTGCGAAACGACATCTGCAAGGAGTTCAGCAGCGCCGCCATCGTGCTCGGGCCGGCGATATTGACATGGTAATCACGCTGAAGCACCTCGACCAGACCACGGCTTACCACCTCGGCGTACAGCCCCTCAAACGGCAGAAACAGTATGCCGAAATCAGTGGTATAGGGCGGCTCGATATACTTGTCGCGGATGTCCTTTGCCTCGGCCTTGAGCGTCGCAATCAGCTGCTTTGCGCAGGCGTCGATCTGCTCGCGCACACCGTCCTCATAGGCGTCGCGCAGTGCGCCGTAGGTGTCGCCCGGGAACTTGGAGTCAATCGGCAGCCAGACGTGTCCGCCGTCCTCGACCGGCAGCTTGACCGCATATTCGACCACGTTGCGGCTGCCCGGCCGCGTGGCGACGTTTACCTCATACTGCTCGGGCGCAAGGATGTCCTCCAAAATCGCGCCGAGCTGGATCTCTCCCACGATGCCACGCGTCTTGACGTTAGTCAGCACTTTCTTCAGGTCGCCCACGCCCTGCGCGAGTGTCTGCATCTCGCCAAGGCCCTTATATACCTGCTCTAGCCGCTCGTTGACCAGCCGGAATGACTCGTTCATGCGCTCAGACAGTGTTTTTTGCAGCTTTTCATCGACAATTTTACGCATGTCCTCCAGCTTTTTGTTGTTATCCTCCTGCATGGCGCGCAGGTTTTTGTCCACAGTCGCGCGGATGTTCTCAAGGTTCTGCGTGGTCTCGGCGGTAAAGCCGTGCAAGCGGGTTTCAAACCGGCTCATCTGCTCGGTCACGCCGCCCATTTTGTCGGTCAGGCTTTTGTCCATCGCGGCAAGCTGCTGCCGCTGGGCCTCGCGCCCCTCTTTGAGATTCTGGCTGACAAGCGAGCCGAGCGCAGTGATCGTGCCACCCATTTCGGCGCCGTCCGCGTGTGGCGGCTGCGCCGGCCGACGCACGAGCAGCACGATGACGAGCACGAGCAGCACCGCGACAAGCGCCAGCGTTATAATCGGTATGTATTGCATATGCGACTCCCCCCTTTTACAGCACGCGCAGCTCTTTGGCAATGCGCTGCATTTCCTCGTCGGTCGCGGCGATCACGTCGGCGCAGGCCTTGAGGTCGTCCGAGATCTGCGGCGGTACCTCGACGTCCGCCTTATAGCGCAGCTGGTGCTCAAGGCTTGCCCAGAAGTCCATTGCGATCGTGCGCAGCTGCAGTTCGATATGCACAGGCTTTGTGCTCTCGGACAGAAAGATCGGCACCTCGAGAATAAGGTGCAGGCTGCGATAGCCGTTGGGCTTGGGGTTTTGGATATAGTCCTTTTTCTCGATCAGCGTCAGATCGTCCTGCCGCATAAGCATGTCAGCCACGGTATAAATATCCTCGATAAACGGACAGATCACGCGGATGCCGCCGATGTCGTTTAAGTTCTCCATCATTGACTGCAGCGATATTGGGTAACCGCGGCGCTTGAGCTTGCCGATGATGCTGCGCGGTGACTTAATGCGGCTTTTAATCGAATCAATCGGACTTGGTTTACCTGAAATACGCGACTCATCGCTTAAAATATCGAGTTTGGTCTTGATCTCGCGAATACCGGCCTCGTAAAGCAGCATAACCTGCTGCACTTGCATGGCCGACTCGATCAGTCTTTCCTCATCGTGTTCGGACAGACGGTCCATTTTTAAAAAATCAGCAAAATCCATTTGATTTCCTCCATTAGCTGCGGGATGTGTCTGTCAGATAGTATAGCACAGCCGCATCATCCGGGCAAATCCGGCCGGCACTTTTTACGAAAACGGACAAGCTCACAGCTTTTTGTTGTAATACAGCAGCGTGAAAAGCTCGGTGAGCAGCATAATGGTAAACATCAGCCCAAACGCCACCAACATCCCGCCGAATGCCTCCTGCGCGGGTGAGGGCGCGCACAACACTCCTACGATGCTCACCCAAAACCCGCCAATGCAGACCAGCTCCACAATGCCGAGCGCGCGGCTTTTGGCGCGCAGCTCTACCAGCCGGTTGCGCTCATCAAGCTGCGCAATCTTATCCTCGCGCGACATCTCGCGTGACAGGCTGCGTAAAAGTGCACCAATCCCCAGGAACAGGCAGAGCGTCATAACGACCGTGCCCTTGACCTCAAACCCCTTCCAGATGCTGACGAGCAGCATGAGTACGCCGAGCACGGTCATCCCCAGCCCGTACCGGAAGTTCCTTTTGTTATAAATCTTCATACTTCTTATCCTCCTCCGCCTTGTTTTCTTTCAAGAGATACAGCTCCTCGATCGTCATGCCGAACACCTCGGCAATACGGTAGGCAAGCAGCAGCGAAGGGTTGTACTGCCCCTTTTCCAGCGAGATAATCGTGCGCGAGGAAACATGCACCCGTTCGGCAAGCTGCTGCTGCGTCAGCCCGGCCGCCGTGCGCAGCTCTCTGACTCTGTTTTTCAACCTCTGTCCAGCCTCCCTCCCGATACAGCATGCGCTATATGAAGTTTACTTCATGTGAAGTATATTTCATATTATATGCAATCGAGTGCAAAAGTCAAGCCCTGCCCGCATCAAAATTTTATGCAGGACGCGGCGCGCAAAAAAGCGGCGGGCCGCAAATGCGGTCCGCCGCAGCCGTCCACTGAAGAACGGCATTATGCCAGGTCATATCTGTTTGCGGATGCGGTCTAGCGCACCCTTTTCCAGCCGGGAGACCTGCGCCTGTGAGATATGGATCTCCTCAGCCACCTCCATCTGGGTGCGTCCCTCAAAAAAGCGCAGGCGGATGATCTTTTTCTCACGCTCGCTTAAGCTGTCAATCGCCTCGCGCAGCGCGATGCGCGCCAGCCACTGCTCGTCCGTGTTTTTGCTGTCGCCCACCTGATCCATAACGCA
>NZ_CALWJJ010000012.1 GCF_944380985.1 uncultured Agathobaculum sp.
CAGGAGTTGCGAAAAAACAAACGCCGTCCCACAAAAGCGGAACGGCAGGGATTGTTCTCTGGGCTTCTGTTCTGTCCTGATTGCGGGAATAAACTGCACTTTGCTACCTGCAAAAGCTTTGACGGCAAGCAAGACCATTATGTATGCTCCAGCTACAAAAGCGGTCGAGGCACCTGTTCTGCCCACTATATCCGGGAAGATGTACTGCGAGAACTGGTGTTGGAACGCATCCGTGCGGTCAATGCCTATATCCGGCAGGATGTGGAAGGCTTTCAGGAAGAATGGCTGCAATGCCGCCGTTCCGATCAGGAACGCAACATCCGTGAAGATCGGAAGCGAGTGGAGCAGGCCAGGAAGCGGCTGACTGACCTGAATGTTCTTCTGTCCCGACTCTATGAGGATTTTGTCCTGGGCGATCTGAACAAGGAGCGGTACAAGAAAATGACCGCCGATTACGAGGCAGAACAGGAACGGTTAAAGCTCGAAATCGAAGTGACGGAAGAATGGCTGGAAACGCAGGAAACCATGAGTGCGGATGTGGATGCCTTTGTCGCCCTGACTCAGAAGTATGTGGATGTACCGGAATTGACACCTACGATAGTCAATGAATATATCAAGAAGATTGAGGTGTTTGCGCCGGACAAATCCAGTGGCAAGCGTGTACAGAAGGTAAAAATCTACTTCAACTTTGTGGATGACGTAGAGATTCCTGTGATTTCCGAGCCTGTTGTTGCGAAATCTACCCCTGGACGCAGAAAAACGGCGTGACCATTGCGGTCACACCGTTCTCTGCCCCTCGCAAAGCTAAATAGTACCTTATCACTATTAAGCCTTCCCTTTATTGGCTTTAGATTTCATTTTCAAAGACAGTAGATTCTTTTTTGAAGCCAAAAAAGCTCCAAAAGTATCCTCTAACTCTTCATAAATAATTCCATCACCATTATCAGTAATTGAAAGATTGTCAATTCCAAACGCAACATTATAATTATAATTAATTTTGATTTCTGTGGCATGAGCTTCAAGTCCATTCCATATATATTCACATATGGCTTCTTTATAATCATTCGTAATTCCCGATGACTCTATACTTTGATTTTTTACACTTAATGGTAAAATCACGCCTACTTCCTCCCTCTTTTTGTCTTGACTTATACAAACTATTTATTACACATCTTATAAGTAAATCTACGATTTATTATACATACATAATATCATCATATTAATCATTTCTCTATATCTTTTTGGGGATTATAAATAAAACAAATATATCATATCGGAACATCTTTCGAAAAGTTGTAAACTCATTGTAAAACTCTCTTCTACCATTCAGAAACACACATAAAATAAGGTAATTTAGTAAAAACGGCAACTCCTGCCGTGGCATACAAATAGGATTTTTACCATTTTCTTGTCCTCATCTCCTCACAAAAAAGCCTTGATATGATGCATTAATTGTATCATATTTCTTAAAAATTTCATACTGGAGGGCGGCAAGATCGGTTATGGCGATGCGTATCTCACCACAGGTGGCATTGTTCGGTACGCCACACTCGTTCAGACAGCGGGCTATCCGGTTTGAGTTGCCGTTGCTCCTGCCGTACCCGGCGGTCATTTTCCCGGCGGCGGAGAGCAGTTCGTCTTCAGGAACTCGCTTTTAGTAAGCCACGGATTTTCCGGTTTGGGGAACTTCCTGCTATTTCTCTTCTCACTCCCGCACTGCCGCACCATCGGTTTTTCATAAAACACAGCCCGTTTTGAATTTTTTTGTGAACTAATGGGGGAAAACGGTTGCAATCTGCCGCCCTTTCCTGTATTATTTTACCTAAGGGCAAGGCAAAAAATTTTCCGTTTGTTACAGGTTTTGGAAAAGGAAGCTTGACAGGCAATGCCTTTCCGCAATGTGCCTACAACAGACTGGATAGGTCTGCCCTTTGGGGCTACCCGAATAATTTCATCCCCATAGCAAGAAGCGCGCCGTATCCATGGTTTTTCTGTGGGCGTGCCGCACCATTTTCCCCCGTTTTACAACAAACTTCAAGGAAAGGAAAACAAAAACTATGAGAGGAAAAAAACGATTGTTAAGCCTTGCGCTCTGCGGGGCTATGCTGTTCTCCCTATATACCCAGGCGGCGGCAGCCGTAGGGGTGCAAAGCAGTGGCATTTCCACGCAGGCAGAGGGCCTATGCGAACACCACCCGCAGCACACGGACGAGTGCGGCTACACCGAGGCGGCGGTTTGCACCTTTTTCTGCGAGGTTTGCAGCCAAACGGACGCTCCCGCCGACAGCAGCAAGCCGCAGGAAAGCGTCGATGCGGAAACTGTTGCCACTGCTCCGTCCAATGCCATGTCGGATACGCTTACCACGTCGGATACGCTGGTTGCGACCAGCAGCGTATCCTGGACGGTCAGCTCTTCCACCCTTATAATCTCCGGAACGGGAGACATGACAAACTATACATATGCAAGTGAGGCGCCGTGGTTCAGCTATAGGTTTTCTATCACGGATATACTGATTAATAGCGGCGTAACCTCTATCGGAGACTATGCGTTTTTTGCATTTCCCAATCTTAAAAGCGTAACCATCCCGGCGGGCGTAACCTATATCGGAGCAGAAGCGTTTCGTAACTGTTCCGCTCTGACAAGCGTTGTCCTTCCGAGTAGTGTGACTGCGATCGGTAGATACGCGTTCGCCCTTTGCTCAAGCTTGCAAGAAGTGACTTTTGCCAGTGATCCCGCGCCGGCGTTAGCCGGTGGTGTATTTGATAATAGCAGCGCCCTAACTACCATTTACATCCCCGCAGACGCCACGGGCTACGGCGGAAGTGAATGGCCACAAAATACCGCTTATACTGACAATGCGGGCAATCACTATTATCTTTTGACCGTGAGCGCCAGCGGCGGCACAGGCTGCACGGCCGCTTCCACCCCCGGCGGCCCCCGTGTGAGGAAGAACGCTACCGTTACCCTGACCGCCGCAGCAACCCAAGGCTATCAGCTTGAGCAATGGAATGTAACATCTGAAAATGTTACCATCAACAACAACCAATTTTCCATGCCGGCAGACGATGTTGCCATAGAGGCGGTTTTCGGTGCGCTTCCGGCAACCGAGGCGCCGACCCTGAACGGCAGCGCCGGAACGGATTTTATTTCCATCAACAGTGTGAGCGGGCAGATGTACGCCATTACCACAGAAAACACCGCCCCGGACACGGCAACAGGTACATGGACAGCGGCAACGGATACCACTTATACGTTCCGTAACTTGGCCCCCGGCACGCATTACTACATCTGGACATATATCCCCGCAAGCGGCACGGCTGGAGATTCATTGGTTTCAGCTCCCGTGACAGCCTATACCGCGCCCGAGATCATAACCACCAGCTTGAGCAACGCTATCGTAGGTCAGCTGTACACCGCCACGCTGCAAGCGAAAAGCGCCGAAGCGGTGACATGGAGCATTAGCGGCACACTTCCCGGCGGTTTGACATTTAGCGGGAACACCATCAGCGGTACACCCACCGCGGTCACTGCAAGCCCCGTTAGCATCACCGTCACCGCCACCGTCGGCAGCGGCAGCGCAAGCAGCCGGACATTGACGATCATGGTGAGCAGCATACCGCTGCAAACGCCGACAGGTCTTGCATGGGGCAGCACCAGCCCCGCTACGGCCACATGGAACGCGGTGGAAAATGCGTCCGGCTATGCTGTCCAGCTTTATAAAGATGGCGACGCCGAGGGAAGCGCCGTTGAGATAAACAACGGCAACACTACATCCTATAGCTTTAACATCACCGAGGCGGGCAGCTACACTTTTACTGTCGTAGCCATTGCCGCCGAAGGAGACGATAATGCCGACAGCGCGGAAAGCACCGCAAGCGCCGCCCTAAACTACTATGCCGTAAACTTTGACACGGACGGCGGCAGCGCTGTTCATTCACAGGTTATCGTCGACGGCGGCAAGATAAGCGAGCCGCCCCAGCCAAGTAGAAGCGGCTACATTTTTGATGGCTGGTATAAAGACAGCAGCTTTACTGACGCATGGAACTTTGCTGAGGACACCGTTTCCCAAACCACGACCCTCTACTCCAAGTGGCTTTCCACCAATGCGGGGGTAACGGCGGTTATCATAAATAATAAAGCTGGTGAAATCAACGGCACCGAGATTGCCGTCACGCTGCCCTATGGCTTTACTTTGCCGGCCAGCGCAGACGACCTTGTCATTATCCCGGCGGAAGGCGCGAGTGTCACAGCAGGCCCCAGCGCCAGCAATGGAGGCGCAGTTTGGACATTTACCGTGACCGCCCAGGATGGAACGACTACAAGGAATTACACCATTAATGTGACTATCGCGTCAGATCTGGTAGAGGAAAACAGAGCCGACGTAAATGCTGCCAAAACCGCCGTTGAACGGTTTGCCTGGACGGTTCCCCAAACCACGGCCAATACCGAGCAAACCGTCAAAACATGGATTGAGGCGCAGCTTGAGAGCTTTACGGCAATCAGCCAAAACGGCGTGCGCTATACCGTCACCATGACAGGCTTTACAGCGGCCACCGTGGGAACCACGACAGACCAGAACGGCACAGACGGCAGCTTTGCCTTTACTGTCGTTCTCTTCAAAGGCGGCAATGCCGGAAGCACGGCGGACGATGCCTATGCGGAGGCTAGCGTCACCGTGACAAACGGCGTGATTACCGCCACGACCCAATCCGGCGGCGGCTCTGGCGGTGGCACGGGCGGCAGCGGCGGCTCCGGCGGTTCCGGCGGCTCCGGCGGCGGAAGCACCACCCAGCCCACCTATCCGCCTACAGTGGAGGATACAGAGGGCGGCGAAACGAGCGTTTCTCCGAGCAGCCCCAAACCGGGCGACATCGTCACCATTACTCCAAAGCCGGACGCGGCCAATGTGGTAGGCGAGATCATTGTCACCGACCAAAACGGAAACGAGATAGCGGTCACTGACAACGGCGACGGCACATGGTCTTTCACTCAGCCTAGCAGCGCAGTAACCATCAAAGTGACCTATGACCCCATAGAAGCGGAGTGGCGCAATCCCTTTGCCGATGTTTCGGGAAGTGACTGGTTCTTTAACGATGTGATGTATGCCTACCAGAACGGCATTATAACAGGCACCAGTACCACCACCTTTAAACCGAATGACGCGATTACCCGCGCACAGGCCGCAGTAATCTTTTACCGCATGAACGGCAGCCCCGCCGTGACCGGGAACAGCCCCTTTGCCGATATAGAAAATACCCCCGGCACAGCGTGGTATTACAATGCGGTGCTCTGGGAGCAGCAAGTCGGCGTTATGGCTGGCCATGGAAACGGAATGTTCCACCCCGATGATAATATTACGCGGGAACAGCTTGCCGTGATTTTCTACAACTACGCCAAATACAAGGGCTACGATGTGTCTGCCACAAATGACCTGTCCGGCTTTACCGACGCCGGGAACGTGGCGGACTGGGCGATTGACGCTATGCGCTGGGCAGTAGGCAGCGGCATAATCGGCGGCCATGGGAACGGTATCCTTGCCCCGCAAGGCGATGCCACCCGTGCGCAGGTAGCCGCTATGCTCCACCGCTTTATTGAATAAGGCTGATGCTGTCCGCTGCTCTCTCTGAAGGAAGCGGCGGCGCAGAATGTGGGGCGAAGAAGCTTCCGCCCCACAACTTGTATAGCATGCAAAATGATCTAAGGGCGGGCAAGCATTTTATGGCTTGTCCGCCCTTATCTACTCTAAAGCAAAACAGACGGCGGCGGCCAACCGCAGCGCGTATGCGCTGTCCATCTTGACGGTTGACTGCTGCCGTTTGGATTTATATAAGCCTTGCTACCGGTTTGCGCCTGCTGCGCTGTGTTTTGCCCGAAAAAGCCCCGCCGAGCGGAACAGATGTCATCCATCCCGGCACGGCAGGGCTTTTTTCCGGCGCGCCTTTAAACTGCATGCGCCGCGAGATAGGCGTCCAGCCGAACGCCTACATTCTGTTGTAGGTTGCGGTAGAAAAACTGGTAATCATAAAGGTGGTAAATACCATCCTCAAAGATGGACAATCCCGCAGGATAATCCGCAGGGGAAACGTCAGTCACTTTAAGCGCGCCGCGCACCGGATCAATATAAGCGCCGGTCAGCTGAGTGATTTCGGTGGTGATATTTCCATCATAGTCGGTAAAACATGCCCCCATGTTCAGCTCTTTGCCAGCGGGCGTGCTGTCCGTCGTCCAGTTGAGGGGATTGATAGCCAGCGTGTGGGTTCCGGCGGGAATCATCAGCGAATCGTCGATTTCCTCTGCCTCGCTGTTAAACGCGACGATCACACCTACATCGTCCGCACCCGTAGCAAAGCGCAGATGGGTATATTGCTCCAGATCGTCCTCGGTGATGCTCCAGCCGATCGCATAGCAGGCCACCAGCAGATCGTTTACCGCCTCATCGGCAAAGCAGTCTTTCAGCAGGCGGATGCTCAGATCCGCCCCCTGCGAAAAACCGGCCAGAATGATGGGCTGCCCCTCGTTATAGTGCTCCAGATAGTAGAGGAAAGCATCCCTTACATCAGCATAGGCAAAGGAGAGGTAGGTTTCCCGCTCCTCTGCCGGCAGCTCATAAACACTCAGCCCGGCCTGTCGGTAATAGGGGGCGAAAAAGCGGCTTTCACCGTCGTAAATACCCTTTTCCATATTGATCGCACCAAGAAAACTTTCCTTGGCATCCTGGTCGTCCATGGGCATATTTAAGCTGTCCTCGCCGCCGCCATATACGGTGGGGCTGATGAAAAACACATCGGCCTGTCCGGCTTGCTCTGTTTCAAGATAGGCCCAGTTTTCCGCCTGCGCATAGTCTATCGTTTGCGCTGTCTGCTGTGTTACCGTCTGCCCGCAGCCTGCAATGGAGAACAGCATGGCAAGCGCAAGCAAAAATGAAAATGCTTTCTGTCGTTTCATACTGAAACCCTCCCTATAAGGTTTGCTGCTTCATTTGTTGGATCACAAGTCCTCAAGTGTGTAATTATGTCAGAATATGTTACCAGTATAACATACAGGCCACCGGCTGAACAATAGGTTTCTACCGCGTAGATAAATGTGCGGGGCAGGGTCCGGCTACCCATGCCGCCGGGCACCTTATCTGCCATCTTCTGCTTGTCAAACGCCGCAGCGCGCCCTATTTAAAGGCGCACTATGGTTTTCTTATCCATAAATATCCCACACTGTTATCCGCGATTGACTTTTCCCATTGCCGACACTATAATCAATAGCAAGCGTAGATAAAATAACAAGTACGCACATTTTGGGGGCGCCATGTGCGGCTGGGGCGACAAAAACCGGCTGTGGACGAATGTCCGGGAAAAGGGCGCATTTTTATTAAAGCGAGGGGTATTGCAAATGTTTCGTCAAATGAGGAGAAAAAAGCAGGCGTTGCCGCGCCAGGTGTGCGACGAGGTGCTCTTCCGGGGCACATCTGGCGTGCTCGCGCTTTTAGGAGATGGCGGCTACCCCATATGCCGTGCCGCTAAACTATGTGTACGACGGGCAAAAAATCTATTTCCACTGCGCGGTGGACGGCCATAAGATAGACGCAATCCGGCGCGAGCCTAAGGCTTCGTTTTGCGTGATTGATCAGGATCAGGTCATGCCAGCGGAATACACCAGCTATTTTCGCAGTGTGATCGTGTTCGGCACGGTTCGGGTTTTGGAGGATGAGCAGGAAAAGCGCGCATCGATCGAAAAACTGGCGATCCGGTATGCGCCGATGGACAGCAAGCAAAATCGCGACCGGGTGATCGCGCTCGAGTGGGCGCCGCTCTGCATGCTTGAGATGACAATCGACCATATATCCGGCAAGCAGGCGATCGAGCTTGTGCGGCAGCAGGAGGCCGGGGAGTAAAGCCAACAAAAGGGGTAGAAAAAAATGGCCGCGCAGCGGCCATTTTTTCTGTTTAAAGCAAAGCGCACGCCGGCTTCCGGCCGATAAACAAAAGAAACCGGTTTGGCGCGGCAAAATTACTTTTTCATTATATCCTCGCCGCGGGCGGCCTTGGCCACAAGCCCAGACAGGAAGAGCAGCGCGATCAAGTTGGGGAACACCATCAGGCCGTTGAACAGGTCGGACAGGTTCCAGACAAGATCGACCTTGAGCGCCGAGCCGATCACGATGCACACAACAACAATGGCCGCGTAGACCTTGGTCGCTTTTGCACCGAACAGCGCGCGCACGTTGGTCTCACCGAAGAAATACCAGCCAATGATGGTGGAAAAGGCGAAGAACAACATGGTGATCGCGACAAACGCATTGCCGAATACGCCCATCGTGGCGTTAAAGGCGGCCTGCGCCAACGCGGTGCCGTCGAGCGCGCCAGGCACGCCCGATTGCAGCTCGCCCGAGGTCAGGATGACCAGCGCGCTGAGCGTGAGCACGATAAAGGTATCAATAAACACCGAGACAACGGCGATTTCGCCCTGATCCTGCGGTTTTTCGACCTTGGCCAGCGCATGCGCGTGCGGGGTCGAACCCATGCCCGCTTCGTTGGAAAACAGGCCGCGTGCCACACCATAGCGCATGGCCTCACGCACCGAGATGCCGACCGCGCCGCCGAGCACAGCCTGCGGGTCGAACGCCGCAACAAAGATCGAGCGGAAAGCCGGGATGATTGCCTGATAGTTAACCGCGAGCACACCCACGCAACCAATGACGTAGAAAATCGCCATGACGGGCACGAGCTTTTCGGTCACCGACGCGATGCGGCCGACGCCGCCCAGGAAGATGAATGCCGCGACCACCGCGCACGCGACGCCGACCACGATGGCCGGCGTGCCAAACGCAGTCTGGAAAGCCGCGCTGATCGAGTTAGCCTGCACCATGTTGCCGGTAAAGCCAAGCGCAAAGATGATGGCTATCGAGAAAAATCCTGCGAGCAACTTGCCAAATCTGCCCTGAAAGCGTGCCTTGATGTAGTAGATCGGGCCGCCGGTCACATGGCCGGAAGCGTCCACGGTCTTGTACTTTTGCGCGAGCACGGCCTCGCCGTAGATGTTGGCCATGCCGAAAAAGGCGCTCACCCACATCCAGAAGATCGCGCCCGGACCGCCCCAGTAAAGCGCGGTCGCCGCGCCCGCAATGTTGCCCGTGCCGACTTGCGCCGCAATCGCGGTGGTCAGCGCCTGGAAAGAACTCATGCCGTCCTTGCCGGCCTTTTCGCCGCTGAGCGAAAATCCCCCAAACAGCCGCTTAAAGCCCGCGCCAAAGCGGCGGATCTGCACAAAGCGGGTGCGAATGGTGTAGATAATGCCCGTGCCGACCAGCAGGTAGATGAGCACGCTATTCCATACCACATCGCTGATGCTGCTGATAAACGCAGCCAGTTGATCCATTGTCATACGATTATCCCCCTTTTTTCCCGTTTTGCGGCAAACAAAAAAGCCACACCGCCCAGCGGTATGGCTCTGAAAAGCATGGTTTTTTGGTTGCAGGCGCACGCAGCATGCGAAAAAACGGCGCTCCCATAGGGGGAACGGCCGACCCTTCGCCTGCTGAGACATTTTGACTGCCCAGCCTTCAAACTCTGTCCTTTTGCCTGAGAGATTGGCGTGCGTCCGACTGGGGGCGCGCGCGTTGCACCTTCGGCAGTTCCGCTGTGGGAACCTTCTCCAGAGCCACATCCATTTACAGTCCTCATCCGGCACGCCGGACGCCTGAGAGTTTTGCTCCTTCGGCAAGCCATACGGCTTTTTCCTGCAAACTTCGTTTGTCGCTGTATGATAATTGTATGATATGATAGTGTACCATCCGGACGGCATCCTGTCAAGTGTGTATGAAAAGTGTTCACAGCTCATTCACGCGCAGCTTGACAAGCTGTGCTATAATAATTTAGGTTATTTAGAGTTAAAACACGCCGGAAGGGAGGAGATTGACCATGACCGACGCATTGCAGCGCCTACTGGACGGGCTGACCGGCTTTCTTGCGGAAAACCCGCTTGTCGGCACATGGTATACGACGGTCGTCCGCTTTGTGTTCCCGCTGCTGGCGCTGATGATCCTGGTCGGTGCGATCCGCTCGTTGTGGAAAGTAAAGCACCCGGACGAGGTCTGGGGTTATCTTGGCATGGCAAACGGCGTGCGCCTGCCGCTGACCCACTGGGAAAACATCATCGGCCGCGCGCCCTCGTGCGATGTGCAGATCGAGTATCCCTCTGTCTCCCGCCAGCACGCCGCGCTTATCCGGCAGGACGATGGCTCGTGGACGGTGTACGATCTCGACTCCAAGGGCGGCGTTCGGGTAAACGATCTGCCGGTGGATGAGTATGCGGTCGTCGAAGCCGGCGACACGGTCTCCTTTGGCGGCATTCCGACCATGCTGGTGCCCATCTCGGTGGAGGAAAAGCGCCGGCAGATGATAGAGCGCCGCGCCGAGGGCCGCCCCGCCGGTATGTGGGGCGCGCTCGTGCTGCTGACGCTGTTCCAGGTGCTGACCGCAGTGCAGCTCATCATCGCCGCAGGCGAGCAGGCGAGCGTCACCATCCCGCTGACTTTTTTGGCGTTCACGCTCATCTGCTGGGGGTATTTTATCGTCATGCGTTCACTCCGGCGCATCGGGTTTGAGATGGAGACCATCGCGTTTTTCCTCTGCACACTATCGCTCGCCGTCACCGGCTCGACCGTGCCCGAAGAGTGCCCTAAGCAGCTGATCGCCATCCTGATGGGCCTTATACTGTTTCTCGTGCTTGGCTTTTTCCTGCGCGACCTGACGCGCGCGCAAAAGGTGCGCTGGTTCATGGGCGCGGCGGCGGTCGGCATGCTGGCGATTACGCTGCTGATCGGCTCGTCCGAGGGCGGCGCCAAGGCGTGGATCAGGCTTGGCGGCATGTCGCTCCAGCCCTCCGAGCTTGCCAAAATCTGCTACATTTTTGCGGGCGCGGCCACGCTCGACCGGCTGTTTAACAAGCGCAACCTGTGGATGTTCATTGGTCTGACCGGCATCTGCGGCGCCTGTCTTGCGCTGCAAAACGATTTCGGTACGGCGCTTGTGTTCTTTGTCACCTTTCTGGTCATCGCCTACCTGCGCTCGGGCGATTTTGCCACCCTTGGCCTGATCTGCGGCGGCTGTTTTGCCGGCGGTATGATGCTGCTGACCATCCGGCCGCACGTCGCCGCACGCTTTTCCTCTTGGGGTCATATCTGGGAGGATGTGTACGGCGCGGGCTTCCAGCAGACCCACACGCTGACCGCGGCCGCCTCGGGCGGCATGATCGGCGTGGGCGCAGGCGAGGGCTGGCTATCCGGCCTTGCCGCAGCGGATACCGACATTGTATTCGGCATGCTGTGTGAAGAATGGGGTCTTGTTATCGCGGTGCTGACCATCCTATGCATCATTACGCTGGCGGTGTTCGCGGTGCGCGCGTGCCGCGCCGGGCGCTCGAGCTTTTATACGATCGCGGCCTGCGCCGCGACCAGCCTTTTGGTGTTCCAAACCTGTTTGAATGTATTTGGCGCGGTCGACATCCTGCCGTTTACCGGTGTGACGTTGCCGTTCGTGTCCAACGGCGGCTCGTCGATGCTGTCGGCCTGGGGCATGCTTGCCTTTCTCAAGGCGACCGATACACGGCAGAACGCTTCGTTTGCAGTCCGCCTGCCATCAAGGCGCGAGCTGCGCGAGGAGGTGGAGTAAGTGCGCAAAATTGAAAAACGCGGCATCTTCTGCCTGATCCTGGCCGCGCTGCTCGGCCTTGGGCTGGCCTTTTTCTGCCTGCAATTTGTGCTGGACGGCGGCGACTGGGCCTCCTACCCTTACAACCGGCACCTGTATTCAAACGAGGGTGTGCTCCGTGGCGGCACGGTGCTCGACCGAGACGGCGACGTACTGTCAACGCTTGACGAAAACGGCGACCGCGTCTACTATGACGATGTGGACGTGCGCCGCGCAACGCTGCACGCGGTAGGCGACGCGGCTGGCAATATCGGCGCGGGCGCGCTGACCGCATTTGCGGACAAGCTCTCGGGCTACAACCTGCTGACCGGCGCGTATGCGCCGCTCGGCGCGGGCAACAGCGTCTATCTGACGATCGACGCCTACCTTAACAACATTGCCTACCAGGCGATGAACGGCATGAGCGGCACGGTGGGCGTATACAATTACAAAACGGGCGAAATCCTGTGCATGGTCTCGACTCCGACCTTTGACCCCGCTAACCCACCGGAAATCGACGCAGAAGACCCCGCGTGGGAGGGTGTCTACGTCAACCGTCTGCTGTCGGCAAACTCCATCCCAGGCTCGATCTTTAAAGTGGTCACGCTTAGCGCGGCGATCGAAAACATACCCGATCTTTTCTCCCGCAGCTGGACATGTACCGGCTCGGTCGAGATCGGCGGCGATGTGGTCACCTGCCCCTATGCGCACGGCGAGCTCGACATCGAGGACGCGCTTGCGGTCTCGTGCAACGGCGTATTCGGCCAGCTTGCGGTCGAGCTGGGCGGCGAAACCATGCAGCAGTATACCGACGAGGCGGGGCTGACCGCGTCGATCAGTGTCGACGGCATCCAATCCTCCAAAGGGCATTTTAACTTTGCCGGTAACGACAATCAACTCGCCTGGGCGGGCGTTGGCCAGGGCGAGGACACCATGTGCCCGATCAATATGATGCTGTATATGGGCGCGGTCGCAAACGGCGGCCGGGCGGCAGAGCCACGCCTGATTGACAGCTCGTTTACCTCCTTTGGTCTGCCGACCGGACTCTACTTTGCGCACAAGTCGGGCCGCCTGATTGATGCGGATACCGCGTCCACCATTGCGGATATGATGCACAACAACGTCATCGAGACCTACGGACAGGAGCGCTTTCCGGGTATGGACATCTGCGCCAAATCGGGCACAGCCGAGGTCGGCCCCGATCAGACCCCCAATGCGTGGTTTACCGGCTTTTTGCGCGATGAATCCACCCCTTACGCTTTCATTGTGCTGGTCGAAAATGGCGGCGGCGGCTCGTCGGTCGCGGGCACGGTGGCTTCCGAGGTGTTACAGGCGGCGGTCAGCCGGGCGTATTGAGTGCGATTAATTAAAACAAAAACGGAAAAAGCGCTGCGGATTCCGCAGCGCTTTTGTTTCTTTTTTGCAGGTGGCTCCGCAATGGAAACCTCGGCTGTTACTCCCGAAAACGAACGGTCTGCGTGGCCGCGTCCATGCCGTCCACAATAGCGAGCGACTCGACGCGCAGCCCCATTTCCCGCAGCATCTTGCCGCCGCACTGAAAACCCTTTTCGATCACAATGCCGATGCCGACCACATTGGCGTGCGCGGCTTCAACAATCTGGCACAGCCCCATGGCCGCGCAGCCGTTTGCCAGAAAATCATCAATGATGAGCACATTTTCCCCGGGGTTTAAAAAACGGCTGGCGACGATTACATCATACCGCCGCTTATGCGTGAAAGACTCGACTGGGGCGGAAAGCATGGTGCCATCCAGGTTGATCGACTGCGCCTTTTTGGCAAACACGACCGGCACATTGAAGTACTGCGCCGTAATCGCCGCGATACCAATGCCCGAGGCCTCGATCGTCAAGATGCGGTCGACCTTTGTGCCGGCAAACCGGCTTTTGAACT
Organism: uncultured Agathobaculum sp.; assembly: GCF_944380985.1. Taxonomy (GTDB): domain Bacteria; phylum Bacillota; class Clostridia; order Oscillospirales; family Butyricicoccaceae; genus Agathobaculum. Next base: position 13,594 of record NZ_CALWJJ010000012.1, read on the forward strand.
CTTCACCGATCGCATTGAACAGCTCGATGTCCATCTGGTGGTTGAGAAAGTTGTCCACCTTGAGGACGTTGCCTTCTTTGATTACGCCGTCTTTCCGGATTCGCTCTTTCAACAGTTCCATGCTATCGATCTTCCTTGTCCGCAACTGAAATTGGTATGAATTAAGAATACCATTTTTCGGGCGCGCTGTATAGGCCTTTTTCGACGAAATTTTCAGTTCGCGCCCCATATCCGCAGCCGCGGCTGCCTCGTATTGCGTTTGCCACACGCATGTGCTACACTGAAGGCACCAATGCTCATGTGCCATAAAGTAACACATGGAAACTTTATAAACAGCAACCCACTATTCCGACCATTACGGTAAATACTTAAAAATCCAATCGCACATATGCTCAAAAACTGGACGTAATTCAATTCCTTTTAGACTTAATTGATATTCAACTTTGGGCGGTATTTGAGGATATTCTTTCCGAATAATTAAACCGTCTTGTTCTAATTCTTTGAGTTGAATGCTTAACATTCGGTGCGAAATGGGGGTAAGCAGTTTTTTTAATTCACCATAGCGCAACATTGAATGAAATGCAAGCTGATACATAATGCGGAGCTTCCATTTTCCCCCAATCATATTTATAACAGCTTCAAATCGTTCATAATCTATTTTTCGTATTTTACTATTTTCCTCCAACAATATAATTACTCTCCTCTTTGTAAGTATCTAAAATAAAAGTGCGTACTTTCTTGATTTTCTGCTCCTTAGTATAATGGAAAGTAGTGAAATATTCAAATGCTTTTGTTTGCACTTTAGAAAAGAGGTATTTTATGAAAGTTATGATTATAAACGGAAGTCCAAGAAAAAACGGAGCAACCGCTTATCTTCTACATAAAATTGAAGCAAATTTATCAGCCCGAGGAACAGAAGTTATTTTTTATAATTTATCAGAACAGAAAATGTCAATGTGTAATGGTTGTTGTATTTGCTATAAAACCGGTCATTGCATACATAATGATAGTGCAGAAGAAATATCAAAACAAATTCGTGAGGTTGACGGATTGATAATAGGTTCATCAACAATCGCAAGCAATGTTCCGGGTATTTTGAAAACCTTTATAGACAGAGGCCACTTCGTAATTGAGCAATTATTATCTGATAAATATAGCTTATGTGTTGCCACATATGAAAATTATGGAGGACAAACTACATTAAAAATATTAAAAAGCCTTACAACCTTGTCAGGTTCTCTATTAAGCGGAGCGATTGCTTTAAAAATTCCATTTAACAGTGATTATTCATTGAACAAAACAATAGATAAAATTGCACAAAAATATTCTGCTAAATTATATAAAGATATTTCAACAAAAAGAAAATATAGAATGCAAAAAATTAAACAATTTTTTGTTATCAATATAGGGCTAAAACCTTTTATTTTACAGAAGGGAGACAGTTACAAAGCTATACAAGAGCGTTGGCGCGAATTGGGGCTATTAGCAAAGCCAGCCAAGCCAGCCAACGATCAAGCCAGTCAACGATAGAATAAACGAAGCTCCGCGTCGTCGGTGACAGCCCGCCCACCTTTGCTGGTAGGTAATCAAGGGGCGACAGCAGGGAGTGTTGCCGCCCCGCACTGCTCGGCCGCGCGGTGCTCGGCAAAAAGCAGGGCGCGCGTGTGCGCGTCGTGACAGAGGACGGAGCCTCGTATAGCGTTGTCATCCGGGCGATCCAAAAGGAGCAGGATGACGGCACGGGCAGCATCCTGTAAAGCAGTGGAAAGCATGGACTTTTTGCTTGTATATCACAACTATAACAGCCAGCTGGAAAATTCTTTGCGGACAGAAACAAACAGAAGCAGTTGGGCAACCCGACTGCAAACCTGTTTTGGGCCGTATTACGATCATCAAACAGCAAACTTATGATAAACTACCGGTATGATCGGTGGTTTCCTTTATATTATAAGGACTGCCGGGCACTTTTAAAAGTTGCCCGGCAGTCCTTATAGCTGTGGAGTTTAACAACCCTATAAAGCCTTTATTAACTCAGTTTGCGGATTTCAAATTTATCAATTTGCGGCGAGTTTTCTTTCGGTGCGGTAAATATCAGCATACCGTCACCGGATTCATTGATTTGTAGCTGAAACGTACTTGTTCCAATTACTGCAATGCTTGACGCTGACGCGCTTACCCTGTTGGCCGTAATTTTGCCTGACTCTTCTCTCCACTCAATTTTGTTATAGATAGAGCCGCTTTTGTATGTAATTATCACTTCATACGTTCCCGCTTCCGCCGTATACGGAAGACTTATTTGGTCACCATTATTCATAGCGTTGACAAACTTTCCATTACTTGCCCATTCCGCGTTTATAATTCCGAGTTTATATTGCTCATCTTCTGCTCCCGTATTTTGAAGAGTAAAATACTCCGCTTCCAGCGTAGTCCACTCTTCACCCGTTGGGAATACGAACCGATTGTCCTGCGTATAGTTTGAAAATTCAAAGAACGCCTCGATTGTGACATCTCCGGCAATCTCTGATACTGTATACTCGGTAACCGCCCCTACAGTCTCCCCATTTACAAGAACATCCGCAACCTTATACCCTGAAGATGGTGTGATTGTATAGGTCTTACTGTCTCCTTCAACAAGCGTCACTTCTCCAGCGTCACTGATTGTTCCGCCTTGTCCGGCGCTCGCAGTGACAGTGTATTTAACAGGAGTTTTCTCTATCATGCGAATGTCAAATTTGTCAAGCTGCGGGGAATTTCCTGACGGTCCGGTAAACACCAAAGAGCCGTCGCCGGTTTCCGCAACTTCCATTGTAAACGTTACAGTATGCGTCGCCTTCGCATTATCTGCTGCGCCTGCTTGCACAGAACCGGATACAATCCTGCCGGATGGTTTGCTATCCCATACAAGGCTGTTTGCATTAGCGCCGCTTCTATAGGTAGCCGTAACTTCATATGTTCCTGCCACTGCTGTGTACGGAACGCAAATCGTATCGTTTGTATTTAGGGAATTGACGAATTCTCCATTACTTGCCCAACCAGCTTTTATTACTTTAAGCTTAAAACGTTCATTATCCGCTCCCGTATTGTTCAGAATAAAGTGTTCCGCCTCCAGCGTCACTGCGTCTGCATCCACGTCAGTCGGAAATGTAAATCTGTTTTCCTCAGTATAGTTTACAAGCTGAAAGCTCACTTCAATTTCAATATTCTCTGAAATCTTTGAAACAGTATATTGAGAAATCGCTCCCATTGACTTACCATTTACAATAACGTCTGCAATCTTGTATCCGGAAGATGGTGTAATCGTATAAGTTTTGCTTTCCCCTTCAGTAAGAGTCGTTTCTCCCGCATCGCTGATTGCTCCGCCTTTACCCGCACTGGCAACTACAGTATACTGCTCCAATGTAATATCGAGCGGTGAGATCTCCATGTAATCAATCTGCGGTGAATTTCCAGCTGGTCCGGTAAATACCCAATATCCGCTTCCTGGTTGTGTGATTTCCACTGTAAATGTAACATTTCTAACCGTAGAAACATTATCTGCGCCCGCGCTTTGTTGTCCTTTGACAATCACTCCTTCAGGCTCACTGCTCCAGCAAATGGAATTGCTGTTGGAACCGCTTCTGTAATAAAGCGTTACGTTATAAGTGCCTGCTTTTTCGGCAACATAATAGTATTTTACCACGTCATTATTATTTAGCGAATTCAAAAACTTTCCGTTGCTTGCCCACTCGCTGGATACAACACAGAGAGGATACCCGTTATCGCCGCTTGTATTGTTGATTTTTTCTGTAGCAAATTCCCCCTCAAGCACAGCAGAGCTTCCCTCTCTCCATGGGAATACAAATGGATCTTCTTGCGTGAAATTTTCTCTTACCACCAGGCTTTCACCCGCCTTTTCAAGGCGCTCTTTAGCCAGTTTGATTTCATCCATGGTAACATCACTGCTATCTACAATCGCATCTGCATTCTCCATAGCCAGCGCAAACCCTTCCCAGCCAGCTTTATACCAGTCGGCCTTCTTTTGTTTGCCCTGTGCAATCAGCTCTTTGATTGCGCTTACAATACCTTTTTCCGCATCCTGTATCGTAATTCTGGCACTGCTGTTAAACCCCAATCCCGCGCCGCCAGAAGGATTGGTAAGCGTAACTGTAAAATACTGATCTCCTGTTTCATTTGTATTTCTCAGCGTAGTAATTACAGCAGTCTTTTCTGTTTCCCCATTTGCAAATGTAAGGATTGTCTGTTGATCCGGATCCATATCTCCCTGGACGGCACTTCCCGGCTCATTGCTCACAAGTACGGTCGCTTCACCTTTGCTTCCGCCGATTCGTTTGACCGTTATCTCCATTTCAGATGCTTCTTCCATTGTATAAGCATCCTGCTCGATTTCAAACAGTCCTGCCCCGTCATTATTTAATACCACGAGTGCGTCAACGCCAGTCGCGTTGTTTTTGACGACAAGCCGAAGTGTATGCTCCCCGTTTTCAAGGGTGCCTGATTCAAAAAGAATCTGCCCAAGCGCACGGGTAGATGAATATGCGTTGATTGTGCTGACAAAATCACCGTCTATATAAATATCAGCAGTTCCATGTCCCGGATCTTTTGTTCCAATTAAATAGGCTTTTGTTCCAGCAAAATGCACGGTAAATTCGGCATTTGGATTTGCCCACATGCCCGTTCCTTCGATAAACTGAGTTCCTGTCTCTTGTTTCCACTCATTATCATATTCAAAGTAAGAGCCATCTGAACTATCTTTATCTATATTGTCGATAATCTCTAAGTCTGTAGGAACATTACCTGTAAGCTGAAAACCTTCGCTTGCTTTATAAACACCAACCTCGCTGATGATAGGAACAGTGCCGGCAGAAACGCCTACCGTGATTCTTACATGCGTCGCCCTTACAGTTGCGGTTCTAACCAGCCTCTTTGCGCCGATTGTATTGCCTTCATCCATGGTCTTCCATTCATCGTTTTCGCCGTTTCGGTACTCTACTTTGTAACTGTCGATCCGCTGTCCGAACTGAATGGCTTCCTCAATGGATACAACGTCGATATTCTTTGTTCCCCCAAGGTCAATCAGAAGGCTACCGCTGTTTGTGCCGTCACTGGTCGTCCAATATGTAGCGTCATTACCGTCTACTGTATTGCCGGGCGCGTAAGTAACATCATTTCCGCGTACAGAAGACGCCATCACCTGCGCCTCAGTTGCCATAGCAAGATTAGTCTGAAATGTATCCCTAATGTTGTTCCCAAATTCTTCTACCCTGTTAAGGATTGCCTGATCTACCGTTCCCTTGTTATTTGGCGGAACATTAAGCAGCAAGACTGAGTTTCGTCCTACTGTGTTAAAATACATATCTCCAAGTTCTGTAATGCTCTTTGGCGTATTCTTCGTCGTTCCCCAGAACCAACCCGAAGTAATGCGGGCGTCTGCCTCTGGCACCGTCCACTGATTTCCATTTTTAACTCCAGCCGTTACATTATGTCCGCCTTCATTAATGGAGTTGCTGTTTATTGTATTATTTTGATAATTGACTGTTGACTTCGACCATGTGTTTTTAGCCGAATATCCCGACTCATTTCCTATCCAGCGCACGGTTGTATATGCCTGTGCGCCAAACAGCATACAGTCGGCATCATATCCTGCTGCCTCACCCTCAAAGCTTTGGATTGTGTTGAACCACCTTTGGAAATCATATTCCTGCGCGTTGGCGCCACTTCCCTTTGCGCCATCCATCCAAACTTCCACAAAGTGACCATTATTTCCATACTTGTCATTCCCAAGTATCTCTCTGAGTTGATTATCATAATAATCATTATAGTCAAGAACGTCTTTATCGGCCGTAGTCGCATTTCCATTCTTGTCATAGTAACCATAACTTTCATCATGAATATCCCATGGGGACAGATATAATCCCATATCCATGCCATATTTTGTACAAGCCGCGGATATTTCTGCCAGTATATCACTTTCTCCTTGCGCATTCCTATAACTTGTTGCGGCTACATCATAATCTGTATATTGGCTATCCCATATGCAAAATCCATCATGATGTTTAGCAGTTACAATAACCTTTTTAAATCCGGCGTTATAAAGTGATTTTACTAATGTTTCTTCATCAAAATCTTTTTCAAGAGTAAATATTTGGTCTGGGGTTTTGTTGCCGTAATGTTCTCCCCATTCAATTTCATTGAACGTATTCGGTCCAAAATGGACAAATGCCGATAGTTCTTCTTTCTGATAATTATACTGATTTTCATTGGGTAAAACACTATCCGGCGTAGGCGCTGGTGTGGCATTATCGGTCAAACTACTGTCGCTTATCCAGGTTATTTTTGCTTGTGCAGGCTGAGCCAGTGCATAATTACTGCTTAAAGCAGTAATTACCATAACGCCAGATATGAGCTTTGCAAATATTTGGGTTATTTGTTTCTTGTTCACCTTTTCCATCTCCTTTTTTTATTAAATTTGAGAAATTATGAATTTATAAGAAAATTGTAACATTCATTTTATTTGATGTCAATAATGTGGACTAAACCGACCTTATTTATAGAAAAATGATTGAACTGCAGTAAGAAAAAATGCGATTTATTTCAAAATACTCCTACGGCAATAATCTTTAAGATTATATCTTTTGCATCATCCGGGCAAAGTTGATGTATCAAATCCTGTATTTGTGTAATAATCCTGTTCATTTCCCACTAATGACATATTCTGTTACCGCGCGATTTGAGCAATTTTTGTTTAAGCTGCACAGTTTCAATTTTACTCCCGGATATTTTCGTCTTATACGCAAGTATATTTTTAAAAATATACTATTGCTCTGCAACCTTCTCATAATAAGTGTATACCGGCTGACGATGAAAAATGCTGCGGATATGAATGGATTACAAAAGTTCAATTTTTGTTTGTGACGAGAATAGTGTATCCGTTTACACCAGATACTTCCGATGCAGTAGACTGCACTTCACCTATACCGCAATGATCCTTGACAAAATAGCATCGCACAAATCGTGTATATTTCGATAGGCATTGAGCGCTATACCTCACTAACCCTTCCCTTAAAAAATAACACAGAAAAAACCCGTCTTTTATTTCAAAAAGACGGGTTTTTGTGGAGCTTGCGGCCGGACTCGAACCGGCGACCTGCGCATTACGAATGCGCTGCTCTACCAACTGAGCCACGCAAGCAAATATAAACTTGTTTTCAACCGCTGCAATATAATCTTTACCAGCGCAGCGCTGCTCATCTCCGGCCCAAGCGCCGCCCTGCGGGCGGTTGGCCTCCGAAACGCTCGCCTGCGGGCGTGTGTACCAACTGAGCCACGCAAGCAAATCGTTAGCCTTGATAGTATACCACGCTTTCTTACTCCCGTCAATCGATTTTTGGATTTTTTCCTTGACTTTTTCCAGTCATTCGGTATAATAGTAAGGTATCCTTGCTCATATCAGAAGATGTGGGCCAAAAGTCCAAAAGGAGGTGCTAAGAAAATGGCAAAGATTTCTGGCAAGTATGAAACGATCTTCATTGTCAACCCCACGCTGGAAGAGGCGGCTGCTGCCGCTGTCGCGGACAAGTTCAAGTCTCTCATCGAGGAGAACGGTACGAACGTAGAGGTTGAGGATTGGGGCAAGCGCCGTCTGGCATACCCGATCGAGGATCAAATGGAGGGTGTTTATACGCTCGTCCGTTTTGAATCCAAGCCGGACTTCCCGGCTGAGCTGGACCGTATCTATAAGATTACGGACGGCATCATGCGTTCCATCATCGTCAGCCTGGATGACTAAGGCGGTGAACTGGCATGCTCAATAAGGCAATTCTGATGGGTCGATTGACCCGTGATCCCGAACTGCGCCACACCCAGAGCAATATGGCTGTATGCTCGTTCTCGCTTGCGATCGACCGCGGCCGCAAGGACCAGAACGGCGAACGCCAGACCGATTTCATCGACTGCGTTGCATGGGGCCGGCAGGCCGAATTCGTCACGCAGTGGTTTACAAAGGGTATGATGGCAATCGTTGTCGGCCGGATTCAGTCGCGTCGGTGGACCGACCAGAACGGCAATAACCGCACATCTATCGAGGTCAACTGCGATGAGGTTTCCTTTGGTGAAACCAAGAAATCCCGTGAGTCCAACACCGGCTATGCAGACGGCGGCTTTAGCGGTTATGATAACGGATCACAGATGCGGCCCGAGCCTGCCGCGTCTCAAGTTACTCCTGCATTCGATCTGCCTGTTGGCGATTCAGATTTCCAGGAGCTGGCTGAAGACGACGGCGATGTTCCATTTTAAAAAGGAGGTTACGCGACAATGGAAGAGACCAAGAAAGAAGTTACGCCCCGTCCGGAGCGTTCTGAGCGCCCGCAGCGCGGCCGTCGCCGCCGCAAGGTTTGCTCTTTCTGTGTAGATAAAATCGAGAAAGTTGATTATAAGGACGCTGCCCGTCTGCGCAAGTATATGTCTGAGCGCGGCAAGATCCTGCCCCGCCGTATGACTGGCACTTGCGCGCATCATCAGCGCCAGCTGACTGAGGCGATCAAGCGTGCGCGCCATATTGCTCTGCTGCCCTATACTGCGGAGTAATTTTATTTGATTATTAAGGATACACAAAGAACCGTTTTCCACTGGAAAAGCGGTTCTTTTCTTTTGCTTTGCTTTTTGACACTTAAATAAATCACATAAATGGAACAAAATATGTTTTTGAAAATAAGCGATTTGCCCTACCCGGGGTCGACGGCATATACTTCATAGGTGCAAAATGTTTGCCTTTTAAGGTGTATTTCGCGCGAAAAACATTGTTCCGTCTTATCTGTTAGTGCATTAAGCAAGGCGCCACCCCAAGACAGCGATCCATTCTCCTTGCGGATACCACTGATAATCTGCCGCATAGATGGCAAACCGCCTCCAACCGGCTCTTCCGATAAACCAGAGCTATATGAAAAAAAGGCAGACATATCGGTCTGCCTTTTTTTAATTTTACTCCGAAACTTCGGTTTCTCCTTCCGAAGTCTCCTCTTCTTCTTTGCTTGTACGCGCAATCGATATAACTTTGACGTCTTCGCCTGTGCGCATTACAATAACGCCTTGCGAACCCCTGCCGCACTCACGGATCTGCTCACAGCCCGTGCGGATGATAACGCCGTCATCCGTGATAATCATCACATCGTTGTCGTTATCTACAACTGCAATACCCGCTACCAAGCCGGTTTTAGCAGTTAGGTTGTGCAGCGTCATACCGCCGCCGCCACGGTGGTGAATGGTAAAGTCCTCCACCGGAGTGCGTTTGCCGTAACCGTTCTCAGTGATCGACAGCACATACGCGCCTTGCCGTGCCCGCGCCGCGCCAACAACATAGTCGCCATCACTCAGACGGATACCACGCACACCGGTCGCGGTGCGGCCCATCGCACGGACTTCATTCTCGTCAAAGCAGATCGCGCGACCCTCGTGCGTCGCAATCAAGATGTTCTGCTCGCCGTCGGTCAGACGCACATCGATAAGCGCGTCGTCTTCATTCAAATTCAGCGCGCGCAGACCTGCCCGGCGAATATTCTGCAAGTCGGACAGCACAACGCGCTTGGCTACACCCTGCCGCGTAACAAAGAAAAGGAATTTATCATCAGCAAATTCCTTAATCGGGAACATCGCCGTGATTTTTTCCTCGTTTTCCAGTTCCAGCAGGTTTACAATGTTCATGCCTTTGGCACTGCGCCCGGTCTCCGGGATCTGGTAGCCCTTCAGCTTGTACACCTTGCCGCGGTTGGAGAAGAACAGGATAGTATCATGCGTCGAGGCGGTAAAGATGTCTTTTGCAAAATCCTCCTCGCGTGTACTCATAGCCGAAATACCACGGCCGCCGCGCCGCTGTGTGCGATAAACCGAAGTCGGCTGACGCTTGATATAGCCAAAGTGGGTGAGCGTATAAGCACACTCCTGCTCTTCAATCAAATCCTCGATGTCGATCTCATCGGCGACATTTGCAATCTCGGTGTGCCTCTCATCTCCGTATTTCTGTTTGATCTCCTGCAGCTCTTGCTTGACAACCGCAAGGATATTGTTATGCGAAGATAAAATTTCCTCAAAACCCGCGATACGGCTTTCCAGCTCGTTATACTCATCACGGATCTTCTCCTGTTCAAGGCCGGACAGACGGCCAAGACGCATGTCGACAATCGCCTGCGCCTGCGGCTCGTCAAGGTGGAATTCAAAATGCTCCGACCCGTCTACAATACCGAGCAGCGCGATCTGGTCGATCCAGAATGACTCGGCCATCAGATTTTCTTTGGCCTCGGACTCATTGCGTGAAGCACGGATGATTTCAATAATACGGTCGATATTATCGGTCGCAACCTTAAGGCCCTCAAGAATGTGCGCACGGTCGCGTGCCTTTTTCATATCATAGCGCGTGCGGCGCTCGATCACATCTTTCTGGAAGGATATATATTGGTCGATGATCTGCCGCAGTGTGAGCACGCGCGGCTGCAACTTACCCGTCGCTCCGGCTGGCACAAGTGCGATGTGGATCATCGAAATGGTATCCTCAAGCTGGGTATAAGTGAACAGCTGGTTTAAAATAACCTGAGCGTTCGCGTCGCGGCGGATGTCAACCACGATTTGCATGCCCTCACGCGAGGAATGATCCTGAATATTGGTGATGCCGTCGACGCGCTTGTCCTTAACAAGATTTGCCATCGCTTCAACCAGGCGCGCCTTATTGACCATGTACGGGATCTCGGTGATCTGGATCTGGCTTTTGCCGTTTGGCAGTTCAATAATCTCAGCCTTGGCGCGCACCTTGATCTTGCCGCGTCCGGTCGCATAGGCTGCACGAATACCGCTGCGACCCATAATAACGCCGCCAGTCGGAAAATCCGGCCCCTTGATAAATTGGCAGATTTCATCCAGCTCGGCTTCAGGATGGTCGATCACATAGCAGATGCCGTCGATAACCTCGGTGATATTGTGCGGTGGGATATTGGTCGCCATACCAACCGCAATACCTGATGAGCCATTGACCAGCAGATTGGGAAAGCGCGAAGGCAGCACGGTCGGCTCTTTGAGCTCCTCATCAAAGTTCGGCTGAAAGTCGACCGTATCCTTTTTGATGTCCGCAAGCATATAGTTTGCGATTTTCGCCATACGCGCTTCGGTATAACGATAAGCCGCCGGGGGATCGCCGTCAACCGAACCGAAGTTACCGTGGCCGTCAATCAGCGGATAATGCAGCGAAAACGGCTGCGCTAGGCGCACGAGCGCATCGTAAACCGAAGCGTCACCATGTGGATGGTAGCGGCCAAGCACGTTGCCGACCGTAGTCGCTGATTTGCGGTAGGGCTTATCCGAAGTCAGGCCGTCCTCAAACATCGCGTACAGGATGCGCCGGTGTACAGGCTTTAAGCCGTCGCGTACATCGGGCAGTGCACGGCCGACGATAACGCTCATTGCATAGTCAATATAGCTTTTTTTCATCTCTTTTTCGAGATCGACCTGCAAAATATTCTGCTGTTCGTATTCTTGACTCATTCTATGCCTCCAAAACTGTTGGCTTGCTTGCTTTTTGAGCGCCCTGCGCGCTTATACATCCAAGTTCATTACATACCTTGCATTACGCTCGATAAAAGCGCGCCGAGGCTCGACCTTTTCACCCATTAGCAGTGCGAATGTTTCGTCTGCGGCAGCTGCATCGTCCATCGTTACCTGTAGCAATGTACGATTAGACGGGTCCATAGTGGTTTCCCACAGCTGCTGAGGATCCATTTCGCCAAGGCCTTTATACCGTTGCACGCGCACATTTTCGCCCATCTCGGCGATGCAGGCGCGCTGCTGTTCTTCAGTATAGGTATAACGCACTTCCTTACCCTTCTCATTTTTAAAAAGCGGCGGCTGCGCGATATACACATGCCCTTGCTCGATTAATGGGCGCATAAAGCGAAAGAAGAACGTCAGCAACAGGGTGCGGATGTGGCTGCCGTCAACATCGGCATCGGCCATCAGAATAATTTTGCCGTAACGCAGCTTGGAGATGTCAAAATCATCGCCAAAGCCCGCGCCGAATGCGGTGATCATCGGTGTGAGCTTATCGTTCCCGTATACGCGGTCGAGACGCGCTTTTTCAACATTGAGCATCTTGCCCCACAGCGGCAGAATGGCCTGATGCCGGCGGTCGCGGCCCTCTTTGGCCGAGCCGCCCGCAGAGTCGCCCTCGACGATATAAATCTCAGTATAAGTGGGGTCTTTTTCAATGCAGTCGGCAAGTTTGCCGGGCAGGCTTGCCGAATCGAGCGCCGACTTGCGGCGCGTCAGCTCGCGCGCTTTTTTGGCGGCCTCACGGGCGCGCGCGGCGGTCTGCGCCTTTTCGATGATCGTGCGCGCGACAGCTGGGTTTTCTTCAAAGAAGGTCATCAGCTTTTCGGATACGATTGCGTCGACAAGCGTACGCATCTCGCTGTTGCCAAGTTTGGTCTTGGTCTGACCCTCAAACTGCGCCTCCTGCAGCTTTACCGAGATGATCGCAGTCAAGCCCTCGCGCGCGTCCTCGCCTTTAAAGGATTCATCGTCCTTGAGCAGCTTGTATTTTTTACCGTAATCGTTGAGCACACGGGTAAGCGCCGCCTTAAAGCCGGTCTCGTGCGTGCCGCCTTCGGTAGTATTGATATTGTTGGCAAAGGACAAAATAAGCTCGTTATAGCTGTCGGTATACTGCATGGCAACCTCGGCCATCGAGGTTTCACGGCTGCCCTCCATGTAGATCACATGCTCATGCAGCGCATTTTTGGTACGATTTAAGTGCTGTACAAACTGGCGGATACCGCCCTCGTAGTGCATAACCTCTTCTTCCGGCTCGTCTTCGCGCTCATCGCGCAGCGTAATTTTGAGTCCAGCATTGAGGAAAGCCTGTTCGCGCAGACGCTTTTCCAGTATATCGTAATCATACTCGGTGGTTTCAAAAATCTCAGGATCGGCGTGGAAGCGGATGGTCGTGCCGGTCTCGCTTTCGCAGGCCGTATCGCGCATTTTAACGACCGTCTCACCGCGCTCAAAGCGCATATAGTGTTTTGTATGCCCATCGCGCACCTCGGCCTCGAGCCAGTCGGACAGCGCATTGACCACTGATGAGCCGACACCGTGTAGGCCGCCGGATACCTTGTAACCCGAGCCGTCAAACTTGCCGCCCGCGTGCAACACGGTCAGCACAACCTCGAGCGTCGGGATACCCATCTGCGGATGAATGCCACAGGGGATACCGCGGCCGTTATCGGTCACACGGATGACATTACCCTTTTCGATCGTGACCTCAATATGCGTGCAGTAGCCTGCGAGCGCCTCGTCGATCGAATTATCCACAATCTCATAGACAAGATGGTGCAGGCCGCGCGCCGAGGTCGAGCCAATATACATACCCGGCCGCTTGCGGACAGCTTCAAGACCCTCGAGCACCTGGATCTGGCTTTCGTCATAGGTATCGGTTACCTTGAGGTCGAGCACCTCGTCCTTGATTTCCAGTTCTTCACTCATGTTACGATTCCTTTCCAGAAACTTACGATTACCCTATTGCTTAAAAGCCTTTTGGCTTGTCTACCTGCGGTCATATATAGCTTATACAACAGAAAATACCGGGTCATCCGGTATTTACAGCAAAATGGCCGATGTGCCATCTGTTACACAGCGTAACCTTTTTGCGCGCGCCGCTGCATAGCCTGCGGCGATAGCCCAGTCAAATACAGCGTTTCTCCAAGCGCGCTTTCGCATAGGACGGCAGCGCGCGGCAGATCGTCGTACAGCTCGATAATACGCCCTTCTTCTTGCAGACGGGTGAGCAGCTTTTGCGTGCGCCGCGACGCGGTCGCCGTATCCATATCAAATACCGCAACCACGTTTTGCAGCGGCACGATATAATCCTGACCCAGATGCAGATACATCAAATTCCCCCGGATTTTTTGGATAAAAAAGCATATACTGTTTTTTTCTATTAGAGATGCCAACCTACATTTGTTATTATACCACTTTTTTACCTCTTTGTGTAGCAAAACCTCGCAAAAGTCAAATTATTTTACCGTTTTTTATTTGAAACACCGCGCCAGCGCGCAATTTTTGCGATATACCATCCTCACAGCAGGTGATCATTACCTGCCCATCGGCGATGCGGTTAAGCACAAAGTCCTGCCGCCGGCGATCAAGCTCGGAAAGCACGTCGTCAAGCAGCAGTACGGGATACTCCCCATCCTCAAAAAAGAACAGCTCACGCTCGGCAAGCTTTAAGGATAGCGTGCAGGTGCGCACCTGTCCCTGCGAGCCGTATGCGGCTGCGCTGCGTCCATCAAGCAGCAGGATCAAATCATCCTTATGTGGGCCGGACAGACAGCTTTTTGCGGCAATTTCGGCAGCTTTGTGCCGAAAAACATGGTCGATTAGCTGATTTTCGATCTGCTTTGCCTCAGCAAACGGATCGGTAATAGACGATACGGTCTGATAAACGCCTGACAGCTTTTCCTGCGGCGCAATATCAGCGTGCACGGTTGCCGCGTGGTCAAGCAGTTTTTTGCAGTAATAAGCGCGGTAGCGGATGATCTGCGCACCAAAGCGCGCCATGCGCAGCGAAAAATCCTCCCACATCGAAAGCAGCGAGGGCTTTTGCTCGCTATCACGCAGGATGCGGGTTTTATGCTCATGCAGGCGGTGGTATTCCTCCAGATAACGCGCGTAATTTGGCCGCAGCTGACACAGCGCGGTATCCAGAAACCGACGCCGCGCAGCGGCGCCCGCTCGCACAAGCGTCAGATCCTCCGGGCAGAACAGCACAGTTTTGATAAGCCCTTGTACATCGGCCTGCCGCCGCTGCCGTACGCCATTTTTATATATTTCCATTGCTTTCATGCGTGAAAGGCGCAGCTCAAGTGCAATATCGCGCTGGTTTACAGTAAATTCCGCCTGAATAAAGGCATGATCCGCGCCAAAGCGCAGGCCTTCTTTTTTCTGCGCCGTGCGAAACAGCCGCATGGTCGAACAGGCAGATACAGCTTCAAGCAAATTGGTCTTGCCCTGTCCGTTCTCACCGCAGATCAGATTGACCGAGGGATCAAACGCAAAGTTTTCTTTTTCGTAGTTGCGGAACTGCTCGAGTGTAAGCGTACGAAAGTTCATCGCTTTTTCACCTGGCAGGACGGGTTTTTGCTTGTCAGCAGGGTGATTAGACCGGTTTCTCCATCTGCAAAGGCGTCTGCCGGACAGACAATGCTGATCCCGGCGCCCGGGCGTCCGATGTGGATGCAGACAATCTTTCCGTCAGTCCTTATCTGCTGGACGCTTTGATACGGCACCTCCATTTTTCGATTGCCGCGCTCGCGGCAGCCGTAGGTAAATTTCTTATCATAAAAGTGCATTTCATAATGCAGATCGGTCGTACCATATTGCTCGCGCATTTGTTTTTCATGCCGCGCCAGCTGCACCCCGGGCAGCGATGAACGGATAAAATAAATCACACCGGCTACAAATAGCACAAACAGAAGATACTGTATGCCGGCCACGCTGCTACTGGAAAATGACGCCGATACCCACAGATAGGCCGCGCAGAACACCGCTGTTAGCGCAAATAGATAGATAAAATATTTTCTTTTGCTTGCAAAGCGGGAAAAATACAGTTTCCACTGGTTGTGATCCATGCGGAATTTGACGGTTTTATCCTGCATGAAGCCTCTCCCCTCTATCGGTTACATATATAGCCGCCGATGTTTACTGAATACAAACGGTTTCGCTATCGAGCGATACCCTATCGCCGGGGCGCAGTTTTTTGCCGCGTTGCAAGCACACTTCTCCATTTACCTTTACCTCACCGGCCGCAATGCGAATTTTTGCCTCTCCGCCCGAAGAGACTAGATTGGCGAATTTAAGCAGAGCATCCAGCTTGATAAACGCGGTTTCCAGCCTGATCTCAATCATTGGCCTTGAGCCTCACAGGAAGCACAAGATAGGTATATTTATCCCCTTCGGGCGGCGTGATGACGATTGGATTGAGCGCGCCTTTTAAATGCAGTTTTACCGTGTCATCCCCTGCCGCGCGCAGCGCATCAAGCAGGTAGCGGTTGTTAAAGCCAATTTCAAGGTTTTCAATATTTCCCTCAAACGGGCACTCATCATAGCTTTTACCGACCGCGGTGATGCAGGTCATCTGCACATAAGGGCCATCAAAATGCAAGCGCACCGGGTTTTTGAGTTTTTCGGATACGATCAGCGACACACGCTCGATGCAGGTGATCATTTCGTGCCGGTCGGCCAGCACGATGTGCTCAAATTCCTCCGGTATTGCGGCGCGGTAGTTTAAAAATTCGCCGTCAATCAGACGGGTGATAAGCGTAGTACTGCCGATGCGAAATAGAATATTTTTTTTATCGGGGAATATCTCGACGTCACCGTCTTCTTCGGTTAGGATGCGTTCAATTTCGCGCAGCGACGAGCCGGGCACGACGAACCTCATGTTTTCGTTGACGCCTTCGATGTGCTCGCGGCGCAGCGATAAGCGGTAGCCGTCGACCGCGACGACGTTTAGCAGGCCGTCCTCAATTTCAAACAGGCAGCCGGTGTGGATGGGCTTGGATTCATTGTCGGATACGGAAAAGATGGTCTGCGCGATCATGCTTTTGAGTAGGGCCTGCGGCAGAGAAAAGCCGATTTCTGCTGAAACTTCAGCAAGCGCGGGGTATTCGTCGGCCTCGGTTGCGACTAAGTTAAAAACTGCGCGGCCGCATTTAATGGTAGTGAGCAGTTTATCATCGGTTTCCAGATAGACGGTATCCTGTGGCAGCTTGCGCACAATATCATAAAAAAGGCGTGCGTTTAGCACAATACTGCCCGGTTCTATTACATCGGTTTCGGCTGTTGTGCGGATGCCCATATAAAGGTCGTAGCCGGTTAGGGTGAGCGAATTTACTTCTGCGGTGATGAGCAGTCCTTCAAGCAGCGGCATTGTGCTTTTGCCGGTAACAGCACGGGAGGCTGTGCCGATCAAATTGAGCAGGGTTTCTTTTTCACAGGAGAATTTCATCTGGAGTTCCTCTTTCTTAAATACTCATAAAGAAAAGTAAAATAGGATTTTATCGTCGTAATAGTATTTGGGGAAATTGGGGAAAAGTGCGGCAAAGCAAGTATCCATGGGAAAAATGTCGTACACAGCAGCTTGTGGATGGTTTTTGCGGTATCCACAGTTTTGTTTGCCTATTTTTTTATCCACAGGGAAGGGATTGTGTAATCCACAGCAATTTGGGGATAAAATGCAATAAAAAATAAGGAATGGAAAATGCGGTAAGTGTATTGAAAGCGGTATAATTGCCCGAACGATAGCGCTTTGATTTTAAATATATGATTGCTGTTTATTCTCCACGGATATTATTGTGCAGTTTTTTTATAACTTCTTCGGTTTCATGTGCACTTTTTCGTTCTTCTTCGATTTTGTTACAGGCATGCATGACGGTGGTATGATCGCGTTTAAAAATTTTGGCGATGTCGGGGAAGGAGTATTCGAGTTCTTGCCGGATCATATACATAGCCATTTGGCGCGGATACGCTACATCCTTAGAGCGGTTTTGTGAGATCATTTGCTCGACTGGGATATAAAAATAGTTGGCAACGGCCTCCATAATACGCTCGGGTGTTGGGTTGAGCCCTGGGTTTTCGGTACGCAGCGCGTCAATCGCGTCTTCTGCCAGGCTTATTGTGATCGGCTCGCCCATCAGTTCGTGCATGGCCTTGATTTTTTTGACCGCGCCTTCGAGCTGGCGGATGTTTGCCTGAATGTTTTCTGCAATATAGTTGGATACATCGTCTGGCATGTCCACCCCCATTTTGACCGCTTTGTCGCGGATGATCGCGATGCGGGTTTCAAAATCAGGCGGCTGAATGTCGGCGAGTAGACCCCATTCAAAACGCGTTTTCATGCGGTCTTCAAGCGTGTTGATTTCTTTGGGTGCACGGTCTGAGGTGAGTACGATCTGCTTTTTTGCCTCGTAAAGCGCGTTAAAGGTATGAAAAAATTCTTCCTGCGTGCGTTCCTTTCCGGCGATGAACTGCACGTCGTCAAGCAGCAGTAGGTCAACCATGCGGTATTTGTTGCGAAATGCCTGTACGTTTCCCTCCTGTATCGCGGTGATCAACTCGTTGGTAAAGTCTTCGCCTTTTACATAGATGATGCGAAATTCCGGATGCGTGCGGCGCAGTACATTTGCGATCGCATACATCAGGTGTGTTTTGCCAAGGCCGGAGTTGCCGTAGATAAACAGCGGGTTATTTTCGGCGGCGGGTCGCTGGGCAACCGAATACGCCGCCGCATGCGCAAACTTGTTGCTTGAGCCTACGATAAACCGCTCGAACGTATAATCCTCATAAGGGGAGGCGCTGGAAGCGGATGGCGTTGAGTATTCTCCCGTTACAATTACAACTGTAATTGTGTCGCCGGTCAGTTCGTAAAGCGCGTTTTGCAGCGGTTCTGTAAATTTATGCTCGATAAATTCCTTTTTAAACTGCACCGGAGAGTGCAAAATCAAACGGTTGTCCGTAAAGGAAACAACCGTTGCGTCGTCAAACCAGGCGGAAAGGCTGGACGGCGGGAAATCGCGCTCAAGCCGTTCAAGCACCATTTCCAGTATATTGTTGGCCATGGGGCGCCTCCTCATGTTGATAGATACTAATATAATAGCATAACTTATCCACAGATTCAACGAGTTTTGTTGACAAAGAATGCGCATTTACTGGCTGTTTTCTCATTATCACGCTATTGATTGTGGTAAAATATAAACTGTCTACAACATGTTGAAAAATTGCAAATAGCCTAAAAAAACCTTGACACAAGGCGGGTTTTATAAGATAATAAGTATTGTCTCATATTGTGCGGACAGGCAGCGGCATGTGCCCGCCTATCATGCCGGACCTATGCCGGTGCCCATCCGTAAATCGTTGAAACAGGGAGGTGCACAGAGAATGAAAAGAACGTATCAGCCCAAGAAGCGTCAGCGCTCCAAGGAGCATGGATTCCGCAAGCGTATGCACACATCGAACGGCCGCAAAGTGCTGGCTCGCCGGCGTGCGAAGGGCCGCAAAAAGTTGACGGCTTAATTTTCTTAAAACAGGGCTTTATTTACAACAAAGCATGCGCATATGCGCGAGTTTTGAAAAAAATCCGGCATTTTTTCTGTCGGATCACGCACCAGCGGTGCGGAAAAGTTCGCAGCGGGCCGCTTATGCGGTCTGCTTTTTCTTTCTTTGAAAACCGGAGAAATGGGATTCGGGCAGCGCCTGCCGGGCACAAAAGAGGTCTGCCAGCTTTGCAATTTACTTAGCTGCAAAGAAGTTCGTTTTTCAGGGGCATCGGAAAAACGAGGGGAAAAAATGAAAAATACCATATCATTAAAGCAAAACCACGAGTTTCGCCGTTTGTATCACCGGGGCGTCAGCTCGGCAGGCAGGCATCTTATTCTGTACTGCCGTAAAAATCACCTGGGATGCAACCGGCTGGGTTTGACAGTCAGCGCCAAATTGGCGGGTGCAGTGCAGCGCAACCGCATCAAGCGTCTGTTTCGTGAGGCATACCGCCTGCATGAGACGGAGTTTGCCAAGGGCGTAGACCTGGTGCTTGTCGCGCGCAGCCGCGCGGTGGGCGCAACCTACTGGGAAGTTGAAAAATCGCTGTTGCGTGCCTTACAGGATAACAAGGCCGCGGCGGCTCAGCCGTGAAGCGGTTTTTACTGGCGGCAATCGGGTTTTACCGCCGGTATATTTCGCCAAACCACGCCCCTTGTTGCCGCTATATTCCAACCTGCTCGCAGTATGCGGTCGAAGCGATTGAGAAATACGGCGCGATCAAAGGCGGCTGGTTGGCGGTCAAACGCATTTGCCGCTGCCATCCCTTTTCTAAGCACGACCCGTACGACCCCGTGCCATAAAGGGCGGCGTATCGGAAAAATGCAAATTCAATCGGGCGGCAGGCGGCGGAGAGGATAGTCCATCCGCCCGGCAGATGAAAAAATAAACCCTACGGAGGATCTTATGGGAGAAATATTCGGACTTGCCATCGTTAGGCCACTCGGCCTGATCCTGCTCGGCATATTTAAGATCGTCGGCAACTATGGTCTGGCGGTCATCCTGTTTGCTCTGCTGGTCAAGCTGGTCATTCTGCCGCTGACCATCAAGAGCAAAAAGAGCATGCTGAAAATGACGGCGCTCAACGCCGAGCTGCAGCAGCTGCAAAAGAAATACGCTAACAACCGCATCAAACTCAATGAGGAGATGCAAAAGCTGTATGAGCGTCACGGCGTCAGTCCGATGTCGGGCTGTTTGCCGCAGTTTATCCCGCTTCCGGTTATGTTCGGCCTTTATTATGCGGTGCAGCAGCCGCTCAAGTTTATGCTTGGCTTTGGTGACGAAGTGCTCACCGAGCTGGCAGGGCTGGTCGGCGTCGATCCTAGTACACTTAACTACACCGGACAGATCACCATTGCAGACAGGCTTGCCCAAATGTATGTGGAAAACGGTGGCGCATGGCCGCAGTCGGTCACCGCAATTACGGATGGACAGGGCGAGCTGCTCAATATTGATTTTACCTTTTTCGGTTTGAATCTTGCTGAAACCCCGTCTTTTATCAACCCCAGCCTCATTTGGCTCATCCCGATCCTGTCGGGCGCGACCGCGTTTCTTTCGAGCTTTGTTATACAAAAAATGCAGCAGAGTAAAAACGCAAACAACGCCATGGCTGGCCAAATGCGCATGCTGTATATCATCACGCCGTTGATGTCGCTGTATTTCGGCTTCATTCTGCCCGGCTCGATCGGCATTTACTGGATTTTCAATAACGTGTTTACCTGCTTGCAGGAAATTATACTGACCAAGTTTTTGCGCGGAAAAATGGAAAGGCAGGAGGCTGAGCAGACTGCCCGCATTGAGGAAGAAAAGCAGGCAAAGCGCGAGGCGCACAGAGCCGCGCAGCTTGAGCAGGCGGAAAGGGCAAAGGCCGAAAACGAAAAATCTCAAAATGCAAAGAAAAAGAAAGGTGGCAGGTAATCAATGCAAAAATTTATAGAAGCCACCGGCGATACCCGCGACGCGGCGATCGAGAATGCACTCTGCCAACTTGGTCTGGAGCGGGACGATGTATCGGTCGAGGTGCTGGATAACGGAAAAAAGGGCTTTCTTGGCATTGGCGCCGCGCCGGCGCGTGTGCGCGTGTCATATGAGGCGCCGGATGAGCCGATAAAAGAAACGCAGCCCAAAGAGCAGGCGGTACAAAACGATCAAAAGTCAGAAAAACTGTCCATCACGGATGAGGACGATACTCCGCGTCTTGTCAAGGCTGCGCCGCCGGATTTTGTGCCCGAAAAACTGGAGATCGAGCGTCCGCCCCGACAGGAGCGTCCGCGCCGGGAGCGCGGTGGACGCCGTGAGCGCCGGACGCAGGACGCTCGCCCGATCACACCGTCGGTGCCTAAAGAGCGTGAGCTTATTCCGGTTTCTGAGGAAGGCATGAAAAAGGCTGCCGACCTTGCGACCGATTTTATCCAGGGCCTGCTTGAAAAAATGGGCATTGAGGGTGAAGTAACCGTTCTGCCGCAGGTCGAGTGCGATCAGCTGCGGATCGAGATCTCCGGGCCGGACATGGGTCCGATTATCGGCCGCCGGGGCGATACGCTGGATGCTATCCAGTATCTTGGCTCGCTGATTCTGAACAACGGGTTGGACGAGCATGTGCGTTTGTCGGTCAATACCGAGAATTACCGCGAAAAGCGTGCCGAAAGCCTGGAGCGTCTGGCGCGCAAAATGGCGATGAAGGTGATAAAATCCCACCGCTCGATGACGCTTGAGCCGATGAATCCCTATGAGCGTCGCATCATTCACGCTGCGCTGCAGGATTTTAACGGTGTGATGACCTATTCGACCGGCACCGAGCCTGGCCGCCGTGTTGTTATCGCGCCGGATAACAGCCACCGCGCGCATCATTGATGGTGGGGGCTATTTGGCATGAATGATACGATTGCGGCTGTTTCTGCCGCAGGCGGTCCGATCGGCATGATCCGCGTGTCGGGCGAGCATGCGATTGACGCGGTCGCTGCGGTCTTTCAGACCAAAAGCGGTGTGCGTATGACCGATGCGCCCGCGCAAAAGCTGATGTTTGGCACGTTGCGCGACAAATCGGGCAAGCTGATCGACAGCTGTTATGCGGTCGTGTTTCACGCGCCGCACACCTACACCGGCGAGCCGATGGCCGAGCTGCAATGCCACGGGTCGACCGCAGTGCTGACGCTTGCGCTCGATGCGCTGTTCTCGCAGGGCGTGCGTCAGGCCGAGGCGGGCGAGTTTACCCGCCGCGCGTTTCTAAACGGCAAGATCGGCTTATCCGAAGCTGAGGCCGTGCACGATTTGATCACCGCCCGCACCGCCGAAGCCGCGCAAAATGCCGCGGCGCAGGTGATGGGCGCGGTTGGCTCGCCCGTGCAGCAGATGCGCGACGATCTGATCGGTATGGTTGCGCATTTTCACGCGGTGGTTGATTTTCCCTATGAGGATATCGACCCCATCTTGTTCGAGGATGCCGCCGCTTTGCTGCACCGCACAACCAGCCGGCTGTATGCCATGGCGGAGAGTTATGAGCGCGGGCGCATTCTGCGTGAAGGCGTGCCCTGCGTCATCCTTGGCCGGCCGAATGCAGGCAAGTCCACCCTGCTCAATGCGCTGCTCGGCCGCGAGCGTGCGATTGTGACCGACATTCCTGGCACAACGCGCGATTTGATTGAAGAAAACGTCAAGGTCGGGCAGCTGCTGCTGCGTGTGACCGATACCGCCGGCCTGCGGGATACCAACGACCCTATCGAGCAGGCGGGTATCGACCGCGCGCTTGCCGAGGCGTCGGCGTGCTCTCTCATCCTTGCGGTGTTCGACGGCTCGATGCCGATCGGCGATGAAGATATGCTCGTGCTGGCACGCGCGGCCGGTCATCGGGCGATTGCGGTGGTCAACAAGGTCGATCTGCCGCAGCAGCTGGATGACAAGTTGCTCAAGACTCATTTTCTACACATTGTTCCCATTTCTGCAAAAACCGGCGAGGGAATGGACAAGCTGCTCTCGCTCATCCCGCGCACAGTCGGCCTGGCCGATGGTGCGTTCGACGGCGCGCTGATTACCAATGCCCGCCAGGCCGCTGCGCTCGCGCGCGCTGCCGAACGGTGCGAGGCAGCGCTCTATGCTGCGCAGTCCGGCATGACGCCGGACGCGGTCGTTATGGATGCCGAGGGCGCTATCGCTGCTTTGGGTGAGATTACCGGCGAGACTGTAACCGAAGCAGTTATATCGCGTATCTTCAGTGATTTTTGTGTCGGAAAGTGATATGCTCACAGATGTGTCTATAATAGAAAACGGTAGCACTTGCTATAAATGATTGTCTGTAAAGGCCGCCTGCCGCGCGCAGCGGCCATTTTCTTTTATTGTTTATCATATACTATTTGAAAAATATAATAATAATATAACTAATAGTATATATAAATTGTACGCGATCAGTCAAGTTATCCAAAGTTTACACAGAGTTATCAACAGGTATGCACAAATATGTGCATGTCAATACCTGCTTGCGAATTTGTCAAAAGTTTTTATCGGAAGGAGGGGTATATATGACTGGTTTTTCGGCGGAAGCATTTGATGTGATTGTAATCGGCGCGGGCCACGCGGGAATTGAGGCCGCGCTTGCCGCAGCACGCCTCGGCATGCACACGGCATGCTTTACCATCAATTTGGATGCAGTCGGCAACATGCCGTGCAACCCTGCGATTGGTGGAACGGCAAAAGGACATCTGGTGCGTGAGATCGATGCGCTCGGCGGCGAGATGGCGCGCGCGGCTGACGCGGCGTGCATCCAGTACCGTATGCTCAACCGCGGCAAAGGCCCGGCGGTGCATTCGCTGCGCGCACAGGCTGATCGAATGAAATACCGTGCGTATATGAAGCGGGCGCTGGAGCAGCAGACGGGTCTTCGTTTGATGCAGGATGAGATCGTTTCCATCGAGGTTGAGGACGGCGCAGTGCGCGCGGTTGTTACCGCGGTTGGCGCACGCCACCCGGCAAAGGCTGTGATTGTGGCTTCGGGCACTTTTCTCGGTGGGCGCATCATCATTGGCGATCACACGCGCGCGTGCGGGCCGGATGGCATGTTTGCCGCCTATGCGCTGACCGATTCGCTGCGTGGTCTCGGCTTGCGCTTGCAGCGATTTAAGACCGGCACGCCGCCGCGCGTTCACCTGCGTTCGATCGACCTTTCCGGGCTTGAGGTGCAGCAAGGTGAACACGAAATCATTCCCTTTTCATTTGAGACCGAGCGCCCGCCCCACAATCAAGCGGTGTGCTATCTGACTTATACGACCAATGAGACGCACGAGATTATCCGCAAGAATCTGGGCCGCTCGCCATTGTACGGCGGCAAGATCGAGGGGATTGGCCCGCGCTACTGCCCGTCGATTGAGGACAAGGTGGTGCGTTTTGCGGATAAGCCGCGTCACCAGCTTTTTCTTGAGCCTATGGGGCTGGATACCGCGGAAATTTATGTGCAGGGTTTTTCGTCCTCTATGCCGTTTGACGTGCAGCTCGACATGCTGCATACAGTCAAAGGACTGGAGCATGCAGAGGTGATGCGCCCAGCATATGCGATTGAATATGACTGTATCGACCCGCTTGAGCTGCGTGCGACGCTCGAAACCAAAAAGGTCAAAGGGCTGTACGGCGCAGGACAGTTTTGCGGCACTTCAGGCTACGAGGAGGCGGCTGCACAGGGCTTGGTCGCGGGCGTCAACGCCGCATTGCAGATCAAGGGAGAGCCGCCGCTCATCCTCGACCGGGCGGACGGTTATATCGGCACGCTGATCGACGATCTGGTCACCCGGGGCACAAGCGAGCCTTATCGTATGATGACTTCTCGCTCAGAATACCGGCTGCTGCTGCGGCAGGACAATGCGGACGAACGTCTTGTGCCAATCGGCGTGCGCATCGGGCTTAACCCGCCCGCGCGCGGCGAGACGGTACGACGCAAGTATGAAACTGTGCAGCGCGAGATCGACCGGATCACGGCGGTCGGCGTTGCGCCGTCGCAGGCGCTAAGCGCCTTTCTCACCAGCAAAAACAGCGCGCCGGTCAGGGCGGGCTGCAAGCTGATTGATCTGCTGCGCCGACCTGAGCTGTCTTATGCTGATCTTGCGGCATTTGACCCTGATCGCCCGGCATTGCCCGCTGTCATCCGTGAGCAGGTCGAGATTCGTGTCAAGTACGCAGGCTATATTGGCCGTCAGCAAAAGGACGTTGAGCAGTACCGTAAGTTGCAAAGCCGCGCACTGCCGCCCGACTTGGATTACAGCAGCATCGATTCACTGCGGCTGGAGGCGCGACAAAAGCTAAATGCGGTAAAGCCCATCAATTTTGGACAGGCCGCGCGTATTTCGGGCGTGTCGCCCGCCGACATCACCGCGCTGATGATTTATATTGAAACGCGCTGGAAGGGGGAAAAGGCGTGACCGATCGCGAACTGCTCATATCGGGTCTGCAAGCGCTTCTGCCAAGTGTTTGCCCACAGGCTGTGGAAGATTTGCTGCGGTTTTCCGCCATGCTGCGCGAGACCAACAAGGTGATGAATCTGACGGCTGTCACCGATCCCAATGAGATTGTTACGCGGCATTTTCTTGATTGCGCGGCGCTCGCGCCCTATATGCAGCCGGGTGCGCGCGTTGTTGATGTGGGCACGGGCGCGGGCTTTCCCGGGTTGCCGCTTGCTGTACTCTGCCCGCAGACCGAATTCATCCTGCTCGACGCGCTGCGCAAGCGCGTGGATTTTATAAACGAGGGCATTGCGTCGCTCGGCCTTGTAAACTGCACAGCCGTGCACGCCCGCGCCGAGGAATTTGCGGCAGATAACCGCGAATCATTTGATATTGCGGTCTCACGCGCGGTCGCTGACCTGCGTGTGCTGGTCGAGTTGACACTGCCGCTTATCCGGGTCGGCGGCTCGTTTTACGCGATGAAAGCTGCCGGCTGTGAGGCGGAAGTGCAGGCGGCCCGCCATGCCTGTGAAACGCTCGGCGCACCCGAGACGCAGCTCATCTCTTACACCGTGCCGCACAGTGGGGTTGACCGTATGCTGGTTTTCTTGAAAAAATCTTTGCCTACGCCAGCGCAGTATCCTAGACGGTTCAAAAAAATCCAGTCTACGCCCTTGTAAAATAATAATATAACTTTTTGTTTACCCTTTGTATGGAAATTACAGAGGGTATTTTTTGTCTGAAAATAGGAGAAAATGTGCAATCTTCGGTTGAAAATGACAGATAAAAGTCGAATAACGCTATTCTTGCGGTCGATTTTACTTGCCAAATTGTAATAATATGGTAATCTATTACCGAAGGATATAGCAATTAGCCCCGCAAAGCCCGGGAGCATAAGGAGGAATATACATGATGTCCGTTTTGTCTTTGGTATCCGGCAGAGAGGAACGCACGCTGCGCCGTATTCGTGTGAGCGATATTGCGCGCAATCCCAACCAGCCGCGCAAGTACTTTGATCCGGAGGCGATCGCGCAGCTTGCCGAGAGCATTCGGCAGTATGGTGTGCTCAACCCGCTCACTGTACGGCGTGCCCTCGGCGGCGGCTATGAACTGGTGGCCGGCGAGCGTCGTCTGCGTGCGGCACGCGTTGCGGGATTAAACGACGTACCCTGCCTGGTAATTTCTGCGGATAATGAGGATTCGTCTGCGATTGCACTTGTAGAAAATTTGCAGCGCCGCGATCTGGATTTTTTTGAAGAGGCTTATGGTTTCCGTCGTCTGATTGATCAATATGGTTTAACACAGGAGGAAGCTGCCCGCAAGGTGGGCAAAACGCAGTCTGCGGTGGCGAACAAGCTGCGCTTGCTGCGTTTGTCACAGCAAAATATGGAACTGATTCGCAGCGCGGGTTTAACCGAGCGGCATGCACGCAGTCTGCTGCGGATTGATAGCGAGGAGGATCGTATTAACGCCACCAACTATATCATTGCGCACGATATGAACGTCAACCGTGCTGAGCAGTATATTGATGAGTTATTGCAGGAAAAGGAAAGCAAGCCAGTTGTTCAGCAGGAGCGTAAGGTTGTACGGCTAATTAAGGATGTGCGGTTTTTCCTCAATACGCTCAACCGCGCGGTCGGTGTAATGGTTGATTCGGGTATTGGCGCGACGGTCGAGCAACAGGAGAACGATGACGGACTGACACTGACAATTAATATCCCGCATGCGCGGGCATAAGGGCAATTGTTTCATGTGAAACAAAGAGGAAAGGGGCTGTCTGGCGGGCAGCCCTTTTTGTTTCACGTGAAACATTTATATAATTTTTGTCGAATTGCTTTGCATTCACGCCATGATGTGCTATAATAAAACCCGCAAGAAATTTACAGAGAACAAGAGGAAGCCAGATATGGGGAAAATTATTGCCTTTGCCAATCAAAAGGGCGGCGTGGGAAAGACAACGACCGCTATCAATCTTGCGGCTGCATTGTTTGAACGAGGCAAACGGGTCCTGCTATGCGATTTCGATCCACAGGGCAATGCAACCTCGGGATTTGGCGTCGATCCGCGCTCACTTGAAAAATCAATCTACGAACTGATTGTTGCGGACAAGCCGGATGTGAAAAACGCAATCGTATCGACCAAATGGGTTGACCTGCTCGGTGCAAACGTTAATTTGGCAGGTGCTGAGCTTGATTTAATCAGCATGAACGATCGCGAGCGCCGGCTCAAGACCGTGCTTGAACAGGTGCGGAAGAATTACGATTATATTTTTATTGATTGTCCACCCTCGCTTGGACTGCTCACGCTCAACTGCTTGTGCGCTGCGGACAGCTTTCTCGTGCCGCTCCAGTGCGAATACTATGCGCTCGAGGGTCTTAGCCAGCTGATGACAACCGTGCGCATGGTGAAAAAATCAATGAATCCATCGCTTGCGCTCGAGGGTGTGCTGCTAACCATGTTTGACGGACGGACCAACTTGTCTATTCAGGTGGTCGAAGAGGTTAAAAAGCACTTTCCGGGCGAGGTGTTCTCATCCGTTGTACCGCGCAACGTGCGCTTGAGCGAAGCGCCCAGCCATGGCAAGCCGATAACCGATTACGACCGTATGTCTCGCGGTGCTGAGGCATATTTAATGTTGGCAGATGAAATATTAAAGAAGAACGGGAGAAAGGGGAGAGGCTGATGGCGTTAGGGAAAAAAGGACTGGGCGGCGGTCTATCTAACTTATTTGGTGATGATGCTGCTTCCACGCGTGAAGAAGAAGCGGCGCACAGCACCAGCAGACTGCCTTTGACTAAAATTGAACGCAATCCAGATCAGCCCCGTAAAAAATTTGACCAGCAGGCACTGGAAGAGCTGGCGGAAAGTATCCGTCTGCATGGCGTTATCACGCCGATCACCGTGCGCCGAAGCGACAAGAACGGTTATTATCAGATCATTGCAGGTGAGCGCCGATGGCGCGCGGCACGCATAGCCGGGCTGGACGACATCCCCGCCATGGTGCTGGACGCTGACGAAAGCAAGGTTATGGAGCTTGCGCTGATTGAAAACTTACAGCGGCAAGATCTCAATCCAATCGAAGAAGCAGAGGGCTACGACAAGCTGATGCAGCAGTTTGGATTGACACAGGAGGAGGTCGCGGCCCGTGTGGTCAAATCGCGCTCGGCGGTAGCCAACGCATTGCGCCTGCTCGGCTTGCCAAGCGCTGTGCGCACCATGGTCGCGGACGGTAAGCTTTCCGGCGGACATGCGCGCGCAGTGCTTTCAGTCAACAACCCAGACCAGCGTGTCGAGGCCGCAAAGCAGATGGTGGGTCTGAGCGTCCGCCAGGCGGAAGCGCTTGCCAAGCGGATCAATAAAAAACCATCCGCCAAGGCGCCGCAGCCGAGCGAATTTTCGGTAGATTATGTAGCCGAAGTGGAAAAGGAGCTGGAAAGCGCGCTTGGGCGTAAGATCAGCATCCAGCAGGGCAAAACGAGCGGCCAACTATCAATGGAATATTATGGTTCGGACGATTTGGAGCGGCTGATCGAAGCGCTGCGGGGTCTGCGCGTATAAAAGGAGGAGAGCCATGGACGAGCAAAATAACAGATCCGATCAAACAAAGCCGGAGAAAAAGCTCAGTCGCACCACGCTTACCTTTTATATCATCGGCTTGTTTTCGGTGGCGATTGCACTCATTTTGATCAGCTATGTTGCGCAGGCGCGCGCTGACCGGCAGCTCGATACGCTGACCGATCAGCTGACCGAGCAACAAACCGTTGCGCAGGGCGCGACGCAGAAAATGGAAGAGTTGCAGATACAGCTTGACGAGATGAGCGCCGAGCTGAATAACGCGCGGCGTGCGCTCGGGATGGAGCAGAACGAGCAGATCACCTCTGATGCGGCGACGCAGGTGATCAGCACAAACCTGGCGGTCAAGCTGCTGCTTTCCGCCGAACATGCCGCGCGAATCGGTGATAACGAAACGCTGGAAAGCCAGATGTGGCAGCTCGAGGATTCGATTGACCCGGAGACGCAACTTGTGCCCGAGGCCGAGGGCGGCTTGCTGACCGAGGAGCAATATATGATTTATCAACAGTTGACGCAGCTGCTGGAAACACAGGAACAGCAATAAACAAATAAAAGGAGTAGAACAAATATGCTGGATATTAAATTTGTCCGCCAGAACCCGGATGTGGTTAAGGAAAACATCAAGAAGAAGTTTCAGGACGAAAAGCTGCCGCTCGTGGACGAGGTCATCGACTTTGACGCTAAATTCCGCGCGGCCAAGACCCGCTGCGATGAGCTGCGCGCCGAGCGCAACAAAAAATCCAAGGAGATCGGCGGCCTGATGGCCAAGGGCATGAAGGACGAGGCTGAAAAGGTCAAGGCCGAGGTCAAGGCTATGGCCGACGAAATGGAGCGCCTCGAGGCGGACGAAAAGACCTTTGCCGAAGAGGTAAAAAACCGCATGATGGTCATTCCGAACATCATCGACCCCTCGGTTCCGATCGGCAAGGACGATTCCGAAAATGTTGAGATTGAAAAATTCGGCGATCCAGTTGTTCCGGATTATGAAATTCCTTATCACGTGGATATCATGGAGTCCTTTGACGGTATCGACCTGGACGCCGCGCGCCGTACCTCGGGCAACGGCTTTTACTACCTTAAGGGCGATATTGCACGTCTGCACTCGTCCATTCTGTCCTACGCGCGCGATTTTATGATCGACCGCGGCTTCACCTATTATATCCCGCCGTTTATGATCCACGGTGACGTGGTCAAGGGCGTCATGTCCTTCAAGGAGATGGAGAACATGATGTACAAAATTGAGGACGAGGATCTGTATCTGATCGGCACATCAGAGCATTCGATGATCGGCAAGTTTATTGATACCATCAACGAGGAGGATACGCTGCCGCAGACGCTGACAAGCTATTCGCCCTGCTTCCGTAAGGAGGTCGGCGCGCACGGTATCGAAGAGCGCGGCGTATACCGCATCCATCAGTTTGAAAAGCAGGAGATGGTCGTCGTCTGTAAGCCGGAAGAGTCTCCAATGTGGTATGACAAACTCTGGCAGAACACGGTCGATTTCTTCCGCACGCTCGATATTCCGGTGCGCACGCTCGAGTGCTGCTCGGGCGACCTGGCTGATCTGAAGGTCAAATCCTGCGATGTTGAGGCGTGGTCACCGCGCCAGAAAAAATATTTCGAGGTCGGCTCATGCTCCAACCTGGGCGATGCGCAGGCGCGCCGTCTGGCCATCCGTGTGCGCAGCAAGGAAAACCCGAAAGAGCTGTATTTTGCGCATACGCTCAATAACACGGTCGTTGCGCCCCCGCGCATGCTGATTGCGTTCCTCGAGAACAACCTGCGCGCGGACGGTTCGGTTGCCATTCCGCAGGTACTGCAGCCGTATATGGGCGGCATGACCGAGCTGCGCAAAAAATAATGGTAAAATGTGGAGCAAACGGCGGATGCTTTGTTCCGTCTTCCGTGCTTTATTACTGGGAGGTACCCTATGGAAACCGGCATCAAAGGTGAAAAGCGGTTTACTGTAACAAGCAGCCAGCTGGCAAGCAGCGTCGGCAGCGGTCTGGTCAATGTATTTGCAACCCCAATGATGATCGCGGCCATCGAAAACACTGCTGCGAGCAGCATCGCGCCCTATCTTGCGCAAGGAAAGACGACGGTCGGCACGCTGGTCAATGTTTCGCATGTATCCGCCACGCCCGAGGGCATGGCGGTGCGTATCGAGACCGAGCTGACCGAGATCGCGCCGAACGGCAAGGTGTTAACTTTCCGCGTCACAGCCTATGACGAGGCCGGCCTGATCGGCGAGGGCACGCACCAGCGCGCCATTGTCGACAGGGAGCGGTTTGAGCAAAAAGCACAGGCCAAGCTCGGCTGAAACGGTTGTTTTAACGAGAGAGATGGCCGCGCTTAACGCGAATCATTGCAAGAGGTGATGTTTGCGCGCCATATCTGGCGCACAAAATCGCCTTTTTGTATCAAAACCCACGCGCGGCTTGCGGGTTTTGATGAAAGCGGCCATATATTTGGCCGCTTTCTGTTTTATGCGGGCCAAGGCGAGAAAAAAGGTAAGGAGTACAAAGCATGTTGCCTGTATTTGAAAAAGAGCATCTATTCTGGCTTAACCAACCTGTGTCGTATGACATCGGCGCGGGCGGAGTGCGCATTACTACCCAGCCGGGCACCGATCTGTGGCAGCGCACCTATTACGGTTTTCGTAACGACAATGCGCCTATGCTGCTGGTAAAGACCGCCGAGCAGTATTTTTCGTTTACTGTCCGCACAGATTTTGACAGCAAACGCCGGTTTGACCAGTGCGGTGTCATCGTATATCAGAACAGCGATAACTGGCTCAAGGCGTCGATCGAATATGAAAACGAGGTATTTCAGCGGTTAGGCAGCGTGGTGACCAACTGTGGCTATTCTGATTGGGCGACAACTGACATCCCCGCCGCCGAGCGGCATATGTATTACCGATTGAGCCGGCGCGGAAGCGATTTTTGCGTCGAGAGCGCGCAGGATGGTGCATGCTATCGTCAGATGCGCATAGCGCACCTGACTGAGGGAGCGAATGAAATACAGGTGGGGATTTACGCGTGCAGCCCAGAGCAGTCGTCGTTCGAGGCGCGCTTTTCCGAAATTTCCTTCGGCCCCTGCCAATGGCAAGCACATCAGTGAGGGTATATTATGCCATATTTTCGCTATTCATCGGCTGAGGCCGGCTATCTTGCCGCGCGCGATCCGCTGCTTGGCGCGGCGATCAATCGCATTGGACATATCGACCGCGCGGTGTTTCCCGATCTGTTCGAGTCGGTCATTAACGCGATTGCCGGGCAGCAGATTTCAAGCAAGGCGTTGTACACCGTGTGGAAGCGGCTGTGCGACACGGTCGGCGCGATCACGCCGGCAAACCTGCGCGCGGCGGGGGAAGAACGTCTGCGCGCCTGCGGCCTGTCCGGGCGCAAAGCGGGCTATATACTGTCCGCTGCTCAGGCAGCCGCGGACGGCACAATCGATTTTGCGCACCTGGCGGACATGGACGACGAGGCGGTCATTGACGCGCTAACCGTGCTGCCTGGCGTCGGCCGGTGGACAGCCGAAATGATGCTCATCTTTTCGCTCGAGCGGCCCGATGTACTGCCCTATGATGATCTTGGCATCCGAAAGGGTCTGTGCCGCCTGTATGGGCTGGACAGCCTGACCAAAGAGCAGTTTGCCGTCTACCGCGCGCGGTACGCGCCGCACGCAACTATCGCCGCGCTTTATCTGTGGGAGATCGCCGCAGGAAAATAAAAACCAGAGGGTTGTAAAGCCCTCTGGTTTTTTTATGCTGTATCAACCGCACAGCCAGCGGTGCGCAAAAGTATGCGCAGCCCTGTGGATAATACGCGGGAAAGCTGTGCCACCGCGTGCGGCAATCCGGTGCGACGCTTACTGCCGCGCCTGCAAAATATCCTGAAGCACCTGCCCAATATTATATGAAAGGCAAAGGCTCCGCCGTTTGATCGCGTGCGGCGCAAAGGCTTCACCCAGATTGATGCAAACATAGCTGGCGTTCGGGTTTTGCTGGGTCATGCGCCAAAAGGGGTATTTGATGATGCCTGGCGTATTTCCGCCTACGCCAAGCTCAAGGAAGATCGCCCGACTGCCGGTATGGCCGCGCAGGAATGCAGCATAGCGCGCAGCGGCGGCGTGCCAGCCTTCGTCCTCAACAAAGGTGTCGTCCGCGCGCAGGTTCATGGCCATCGGCCCGCCGCAGACCGGGCAGCGCGGTACCAGCGCGGTGGGGATACGCATGCCCTGCTGCTCGTCCAGCATCCGGCGGACGGCCTGCTCGTTGTCATAGGTTTTGTTGTGGCAGGGCCGTGCGCACTGCCACAGGCCATAATCCCCCTGGGTGTAGAACAGCCGTTCTTTGTCAAACCCCGCGCGCTGGAACTGGTGATCGACATTGGTCGTCAGCACAAAATAGTCGCTGTCCTGCACAAGTTTTAGCAAGTCACGGTAAACCGGATGGGGAGCGTCCACATAGCGGTTATAGTAGATATGCCGGCTCCACCACGCCCAGTACTCTTCCGGCGTATCAAAGCGGTAAAAGCCGCCGCTGTACATATCCGGAATGTGGTATTTTACGATAAAATCACCGAAATACCGCGCAAAACGCTCGCCGGAATAGGTAAAGCCTGCTGCGGTCGACAGCCC
Source organism: uncultured Agathobaculum sp. (assembly GCF_944380985.1). Classification (GTDB taxonomy): domain Bacteria; phylum Bacillota; class Clostridia; order Oscillospirales; family Butyricicoccaceae; genus Agathobaculum. The sequence goes on from NZ_CALWJJ010000012.1 coordinate 47,358, forward strand.
TGCCCCTGCGCCGATGACAACAACGTCCGCATGCGCCAGCATCTTTTTAAGGCGTGCGATCTGGGCCGAGTAGCTTTCGGTAGATCGTGGCGTCAATATCCTTGAAAACATTAAAAACCACCTTCTTAATTGAAACATGCTGCTGGAGAAAATCGGTTACGGTGCGCACGGCAATTTCGGCCGCCGCCTCATTTGGAAAGTGGAACTCACCTGTAGAGATGCAGCAAAATGCCACGCTCTCCAGCTCGTGTTCAGCTGCGCAAGCAAGACAGGCGCGATAGCAGCTGGCAAGCTCTGTCCGGTCGCGCGCGGTCACACGCCCGGAGACAACCGGCCCGACCGTATGCAGCACATACCGTGCGGGCAAATTATAGCCCGGTGTGATCTTGGCCTGTCCGTTCGGCTCGGGATGACCTTGCCGCTCCATGAGCGCGTGGCACGCCTGGCGCAGCTGCAAGCCAGCAGCCGAATGGATGGCGTTGTCAATGCAGCTGTGGCAGGGATGGAAACAGCCCAGCAGCGCGGCGTTGGCCGCGTTGACGATCGCGTCTGCCCGCAAGCGGGTGATGTCACCCTGCCAGAGCGCGATGCGCGGGTGCGCGTCGATAACGGGCAGGGCGTCCACCTCAACCACACCCTGCCGCACGCGCTCGGCGCGCAGCAGCTCATCCTGCACGGCGAGAAAATCCGGGCGGAGCGGCATGGGCGGACGCACATTCATCAAGCTGCGCAGCAGACGGCGCTGGCTGCTCTCATCTGCGGGAAAAGCCTGCGCCTGCGCGCGGTAACCGGGCATTTCGTCCAGCAGCATGTGATTGAGCGAGCGTATCTTATCAATCTGGTTCATAGCGCCTCCTGTTATGCCTTATGCGGTTTTGTTACCCTTATTGTACGACGGTTTGGCTGCCAGGTAAAGTACGCACAATATGGTGGTATAGTTACCACGGGGAAACCATTGACTACGCTATGTTTTTGATGATAAAAATGCCAGAGCAAAGGTGTTTTGCTCCGGCATGTAACGCAGGTAACAGGGCTTGGACTTGCGGCATCTTCCATCCCTTGGGCGCTCCGGCGCCCACCCTCCGTCAGCGATGAGCATACTTTCAAAATGGTTATAAATTGATTATATTTTATACTAACAACTCTGATTATCTCAAAAAAGCCCGAAAATACGGGCAAATCACGGGATAGGGCCACTGAATTTACTACCAAATTACTACTTTTGGAATGAGCCTCGACACGCTTACTACTTCCCGTGAAATGCCCGTCCCAGACGGCACATCAGATTAAAATTGAATACGACACCGCAGAAGCGGCGTTCTCTGATCCCCCTGTGGGAGAAAAGGACGCCGCTTTTTTTGCGCCCAAATTCAGAAAGGAGGCGACGCCATGTATTTCACTTCCGGCAGCGACCGCGCCTTTGAAAGCCTCATGCAAGGCAAGCCCGGCTTCGACCACTACGACAGCGGCGACGCCGGAGCGCCGGAGGATTGCGGCGACTGCCGTTTCTACCGTCCCGACTGGAAATATCAGTTTTGCGTTTACGCAGAGTGCCCTTACCAGCCGGGCAAGCTCACCGCCCTTGACGCGGTGAAATTCCAAGTGAAAGGAGTTGACGACGAAATGGCAGTTTTTCGTGTGGAGAAGAACCGGGGCTACACGGTAATGACCAACCACCACCTGCGGAACAAAGACCTGTCCCTGAAAGCCAAGGGCCTGCTTTCGCAAATGCTGTCCCTGCCGGAAGATTGGGACTATACGCTGAAAGGCTTGTCCCTTATCAACCGGGAAAGCATCGACGCCATACGGACGGCGGTGTGGGAACTGGAAAAGGCCGGGTATATCACCCGCCAGCAGAACCGGGACGGCAAGGGCAAGATGGCCGACATGGTTTATACCATCTACGAACAGCCGCAGCCCCGGCCAGAGGCAGAGGATGAAGAACAGCCGGGATTGGAAAACCCGGTGTTGGAAAATCCAACATCGGATAATCCAACGTCGGAAAACCCGGTATCGGGAAATCCAATGCAAATAAATAAAGATATATCAAGTAAAGAAAAATCAATTACTGATCCATCAAGTACCCATTCCATTCCTATCCATTCCCCAAACCCCTCTCCTGCGGAGGGCAAGGCGGCACAGCCGCCGGAACGGAAGCGAAAGGA
>NZ_CALWJJ010000013.1 GCF_944380985.1 uncultured Agathobaculum sp.
GCTGGTGTAGCTCAGTTGGTAGAGCAGCTGATTTGTAATCAGCAGGTCGGGGGTTCAAGTCCGTCCACCAGCTCCATTGTTTTTCCGGACAGGCGAAAATTGCATATGGGAGGTTTCCCGAGTGGCCAAAGGGAACAGACTGTAAATCTGTCGTCTATGACTTCGGTGGTTCGAATCCACCACCTCCCACCAGTTGCGACAAGCACTCCGTTTGGGGTGCTTTTTTATGTTCATTTTTTATTGAAAAAGCTGATTGGATAGGCTGACTCAGGCAATGTGACACAGGATAGTAACAGATAATTTATAAAAAAATTTGCCACTTCGTTGTTAAAACAACGGAGCGGCAGCCTGCACTGTATTATATTGAATATCAGAAAGCGAAAGCCGACAAAAGAGCGGGATGTTCTCGCTTACCGTATTACATGAGGAGGAGAAAAATGGAATACAAGATGTTTTGTTATCAGTGCCAGGAAACAGCTGGCTGCACAGGATGCACCCAGTCTGGTGTATGTGGTAAGAAGCCGGAGGTTGCGGCGATGCAGGATCTGCTGGTCTATGTGACCCGTGGTCTTGCTGCAGTAGCCAACCGCATGCGGCAGGAGGGGAAAGAGCCCTCGGCCGAGATCAATCATATGATTACCCTTAATCTGTTTATTACGATCACCAATGCAAACTTTGATAATGAGGCGATTATCAACCAGATCTCCAAAACGCTGCGTGTAAAGCAGGATTTGCTTGGCCAGGTCAGCGCGCCGGAGACGCTGCCCGAAGCGGCGCGCTGGAATGCGCCGGAGTCGGAGTTTGCGGCTAAGGCTGCACAGGAGAGCGTTGTAAGCGAGAGCAACGAGGACGTTCGCTCTCTGCGTGAGCTGATTACATACGGTGTCAAGGGCCTGTCCGCCTACACCAAGCATGCGAACGCGCTACTCAAAGAGGACAGCGAGGTCGACGCATTTCTGCAGCGCGCGCTTGCCGCGACGCTTGATGACAGCCTGACCGTGGACGAACTGACCGCGCTCGCGCTTGAGACCGGCAAATATGGCGTACAGGGCATGGCGCTGCTGGACAAGGCCAATACCGAGGCATATGGCAATCCTGAAATCAGCCGTGTCAATCTTGGCGTTGGCAGCAGGCCCGGTATCCTGGTTTCCGGGCACGATCTGCACGACCTGGAGATGCTGCTTGAGCAGACCCAGGGCACGGGTGTGGATGTCTACACCCACTCGGAGATGCTGCCGGCCCACTACTATCCCGCGTTTAAGAAATATCCTAATTTTATCGGTAACTATGGCAATGCGTGGTGGCAGCAGAAGGATGAGTTCGAGGCTTTTGGCGGCCCAATTCTGATGACCACCAACTGCATTGTACCGCCTCCGGACAGCTATAAGGATCGGATGTACACTACGGGTGCGGCGGGCTATCCTGGCTGCAAGCATATCCCTGGCGAAGTCGGCGAGAAAAAGGACTTCTCCGCGCTGATCGAGCATGCTAAGTGCTGCGCACCGCCGCGTGAGCTGGAGCAGGGTGAGATCGTCGGCGGCTTTGCCCACGCACAGGTGCTGGCGCTGGCTGACAAGGTTGTTGATGCGGTCAAGTCGGGTGCGATTAAAAAGTTTGTGGTCATGGCAGGCTGCGACGGACGCGCCAAGAGCAGAACTTACTACACGGAATTTGCCAAAGCGCTGCCGAAGGATACGGTGATCCTGACCGCAGGCTGCGCGAAGTACAGGTACAATAAGCTTGATCTGGGCGACATCGGTGGAATTCCGCGCGTGCTTGACGCAGGCCAGTGCAACGATTCCTACTCGTTGGCGGTCATCGCGCTTAAGCTTAAAGAGGTGTTCGGCCTGAACGATGTAAACGATCTGCCGATCGTGTATAATATTGCGTGGTATGAACAGAAGGCGGTTATTGTGCTGCTGGCGCTGCTGTACCTTGGCGTCAAGAACATCCACCTTGGTCCGACGCTTCCGGCTTTCCTCAGCCCGAATGTAGCCAAAGTGCTGGTAGATCAGTTCGGCATCTCCGGCATTGGCACGGTTGAGGACGACCTCAAGCTGTTCTTCGGCGAGACCGCCTGACCGAACCTGGGGCGTTTTGAGGCGACAGGCGCTGCCGCTATGATAGACTGAATAAGGGCGCGTTACCCAAATGGGTGACGCGCCCTTATTTTTGCAGCAGGCAACGGCCTGAAGGTCTATGGGGAGTATAAAAAGCCTGGCAAAAGCGTACTGCTTTTGCTGACCCTTGTGTCAAGAACACATAAATCTTTGCCATCCAGCGCAGACATTGTTACGGCAGGCATTGGATGATCGGATTGATTTGCGCCATGATGGAAACGCGAAAGGTGCAAATACGGTCACGATGGTATATTACCCAAAAAGAGAGGCTGCGCTTTTGCACAGCCTCTCATATTCAGTTCAGATCAACCAAGCAGATAAACATTTGCGCTCTGTACGCCCAGTTCGTATGCCCTGCTGTGGGAAGAAACCAGAATGTCAATCTTGTTGTTTCTTACGGCGCCGCCGGTGTCCTCGGCAATGAATACGCCGTAACCCTCAACATATACGCGGCTGCCCAGCGGGATGATAGACGGGTCAACTGCGATCGTACGGCCTTCGGTTGGGGTGGTGCCGGAGGCGGTCTTCGCACCGGCCACACCGTTGCACACGGCGCACGGGCAGTAGAAAGTAAGCTTATAATTGCCCAGCGGCTTGGCATTTGCCTTAATCATATCGCTTGCCAGCAGCGAAGAGGAATATGAGACTGTTTTCGCCGTGACCGGATCGGTCAGCAGTTTGCTGTAAGCGGCTTTCTTTGCAGCTTCAGCTGCCGCCTTGGCTTTGGCTGCCGCCTCGGCTTTTGCTTTGGCCTCGGCCTCAGCTTTTACCTTGGCGAGTGTCTGTGCGGCGGTGGTGATCTGGTCGGAGGTGAGAACCGTACCGACCGAAGAACTGAGGTTAGAAGAGAGCACCGCTACCGGCTGCTCGAGCGCTGCCGCGCTGACCGAAGCCACTGCGTTTACTACCAGTGCTGCGGCAATCAGCTTGGATGCATGCTTTCGCAGATAATGAGACATTTGTGTTACACTCCTAAAATCATGGTGAAAACCTGCGTGGAACGCAGCATCGGATGTTACCGATTTGTTTTCGTGCTGTTACTGTTTTGTTCTCGATCTGTTTCCGATCTGTAACTTATGATACTGTATGTCAGCAAATTTGTCAAATGGTTTTTATGGATTTTGTATATATTGCATAATAAGTATTATGTCGAACAAGTTTCTCAGTATATTCGTTGGAAAAAAACGGCCAATTTAGTAGATAAATGGGTAGGATGAGGAATGCAAGGGTAACAAAAAAATTTTTAACGAATATCCTTGATATAGAAAAACTTGTAATTTTATGCACGTTCAAGGAAAACCGTGTGGAAAAGACGGGTACGAAAATGTATGTGCCAGGGGGTGCGCGGTTACGATACCTATCAGGAAAAACTGAAAGCCGGTGAAGGCCGCCTGAGCCGCAAAAATATCTTTACACATGCTGTCTAATATGGTAATCTATATTATAAGTGTTTACACCCCAAGTAGGGGATAGGCTGTATGTACGCGGCGAAATCGGGCTGTGGCACAGCAATTATTTGTTTTCATAAAGGCAGAGGAACGGGATGGCCGATCTGTCTTTGCATCCTGCGGACGATGTACCGTGTGGAGAATAGTAAGCATAATATAACATCTCATTTGTACAAAGGAAAGTGATAATGCAATTATGAAAGAAAAACTGAAGATTATACCGCTTGGCGGCCTCAATGAGATTGGCAAAAACATGACCGTGTTCGAGTACGGAAACGACATGGTGGTCGTTGACTGCGGCGTGGCTTTTCCCGATGACGACATGCTGGGCGTTGACCTGGTTATCCCGGATACGACCTACCTCAAGCGCAACCTGAACAAGCTGCGCGGTTATCTGATCACGCATGGCCACGAGGACCACATCGGAGCCATTCCCTATGTGCTGCGCGAATGCAATGCCCCGGTTTACGCCACGCGCTTGACCTGTGGCATTATTGAAACCAAGCTCTCCGAGCACAGGATGCCGCAAAGGGTGAAGCTCAACCATGTGCGCGCAGGCGATACGATCAAGCTGGGTTGTTTCAAGGTTGAGTTCATACACACCAATCACTCGATCGCGGATTCGGTTGCGCTTGCGATTACGACGCCGCTCGGTACCATCCTGCATACGGGCGACTTTAAAATCGATCTGACGCCGGTATCGGGCGAGATGATCGATCTGGTGCGTCTGGGAGAGCTGGGTAAAAAGGGCATTCTGGCGCTGATGAGCGATTCGACGAATGTCGAGCGGCCAGGCTATACGCCAAGCGAGAAGATTGTGGGAAAGTCGCTTGAAAAATTTATTATGGAGAGCGATCAGCGCATCATTATTGCTACCTTTGCCTCCAACGTATCGCGTTTGCAGCAGATTCTGGATATTGCTGCTAAAGCTGGCCGCAAGGTTGCGGTATGCGGCCGCAGCATGGAGAAGATTTCTAAGGTTGCGAGCGAGCTGGGTTATCTGAACGATCGTGGTAAGGTAATGATCGACATCTCTGAGATCAAACGCTATGCGCGCAGCCAGCTGATCATTGTGTCCACAGGTTCGCAGGGCGAGACCATGTCCGCGCTGTACCGCATGGCATATGGCAGCCACAAGCAGGTAGAGGTCAATGCCGGCGACCGCATTCTAATTGCAGCATCCGCCATCCCGGGCAATGAAAAGTCGATCAATAATATGGTAAATGAGCTGTACCGCCTGGGCGCGGAAGTGATTTACGATCGCTCGGCGGCGATCCATGTTTCCGGCCACGCCTGCCAGGAGGACCTCAAGCTCATGCTTGGCCTATGCAAGCCCAAGTATTTTATCCCCATACACGGCGAATACCGTATGCTGGAGCTTCACGCATCGCTTGCACGTGAGATGGGTGTCAGCCCCAAAAATATTTTGATCACCGAGATCGGCCGTCCGGTCGAGATCGGCGAGAACTCCGCGCGGCTGGGCAATCCGGTGCCCTCCGGCCGCCTGCTGGTGGACGGACTTGGCATCGGTGACGTTGGCACTGCGGTGCTGCGTGACCGAAAGCATCTATCTGAAGACGGCCTGCTGGTCGTTGTCGTTACGGTTGATGCGACGACTGGCGTTGTCATCGCAGGACCGGACATCGTCTCCCGCGGCTTTGTATACGTTAAGGAGGCCGAGGCGCTGATGGAGGAGCTGCGTAGTATTTCTCAGTCGGCACTTGATCGCTGCGCGGTTGATAATCGCCGCGACTGGAATAGCCTCAAGTCCGCCATCAAGGGCGACCTGAGCGATTATCTGTTTAAAAAGACCAAACGCAGCCCGATGGTGCTGCCCATCATTATGGAGATTTGAGGAGTTGCGAAAAAAACGCACCCTATATACGTTTTCATAATAAAGTATATCGAAAGAAGAAAAAAGCGTGTGTGCAGCCTGGTAACTGCGCACACGCTTTGATTTTTTATTATTATAAAGTACTTATTTGCAGGAGAAAAAGCGGCGCGCCGTGCCTTGGGGCACAGCGCGCTGGAAATATGCAAGGATATTAAGGAAATTAGTAAAACATTTTCATATATTCGAGCACATCCTGCCGTGTGCCGCGGAAGGGGCCGGGCGTCTCCATTTTGAGTGAGACCAGGGCGGTGCAGTAGCGTAGCGCCTGCTCAACATCGGCATGCTGACGTTCGGTGATATAACCGGCAAAAGTAGTATCGCCTCGGCCGGTGCGGCCGGACAGATTGCGCGCCTTGATCGGACAGGTGTAGATGCGTGCGCCGTCAAACGCGAGCACCTCGGTGTTATGCGTAATCAGCACCTCTTTTGCGCCCCATTCATGCAGCAGGCGTGCGGCGGCGGCGCGATCAGTCAGGCCCGTCATGATCTCGGCCTCGGCCGCGTCGGTCTTGAGATAGTCTATAATCGGCAGATAGCGTCTCTTTTCCACCCAGTCGTGAAAAGCCATAGACTTGTCCGCCTCGACATGGCGTAGCATGCACTGCACGTCCAGTGCAACCTTGCCGTGCTGCGCGGCCTGCTCGAGCAGTTTACCGTCAAAATCGCCGTAGACCAGGCCGGCGAAGTGGTAGACGGCGGTCTGAACATCCGGCAGCTCATCAAAGCGGAACGGGTCGCACACGCCAAGCGAGGTGCATTGCCGTTTCTCCTTATCCGCAGTGAAGTACTGGTTGCGGATCGAGCAGGTGTGCGCCGACGGCTTCCAGTACAGGTCGGCATGGATGCCGGAAAAACGCTCGGAAAGATCTGCTTCATCCGGATTGAGCTTGCAGAAGATTGCGGTCTTAGCGCCGCTGCCTGCGGCGGCAAAGCCCGAAGCGACAACTGCACCACCTACCTCCTGACGCGCATTGCCGAGGTGGTCAATATTATGGTCAAGCGAGACTGGACCGATCACCATTACATCATATGTTTTGTCCATTTTTTGTTCGCGCGCCGGTGCAGCGCGCTACTCCTTTCTTTTTTCATTGCAGGGGAAGGAGCGCTTATAGCTCTTCGGCGGACACCACGCCGTCAATCATGCTGACGCGCTCAAGCAGCTCTTTGACGCTACAACTTTTGTTCAGGCGCAGTGAGAAGATCGCACAGGCGTGATGGCCGGCAGTTCCCTTGGCACGCACAACCTCCATGTTTTGCAGTTTGAGGCGGGATACCCGAAACAGGTATAGCACGCGCTCAAGGCATGCCTTGTCGCTGTATTCCATATAGAGATTGATTTCGGGCGCATGATCGAGAATGCGATACTCAAGCCCGGAAAAATACATTTCAGCCAGCAGTACGATCACGGTTCCGCACAGTCCGCCCTCGTAAAAGCCCCCGCCAAGCGCCAGGCCGATGATAGCGGCAGCCCATAGGCCTGCTGCGGTGGTCAGACCCTTGACGCGCTGCTGCCGCGTGACGATGATCGTGCCCGCGCCAATAAAGCCAATGCCTGCGATGACCTGCGCGCCGAGGCGCGCCATATCGGTATAATAGTGCATATTAAGGTAGAGGAACTGGCTGGTCATTGTAGTCATGCAAGCGCCAAGGCAGATCAGGATATGCGTGCGGAAGCCAGCAGGGCGGCGTTTATACGCGCGCTCCAGCCCGATTAGACCGCCGCAAAGCACGGAGAGCAGCATGCGAATGGTGACCGAGAGCATCGTGATGTCACGCACACCGTCAAATATGGATAACATCGCACACACCTCCTAAAACTCTTCGATGGCGCACACGCAGTCAAGCCCGGCAATCGCGATCAGGATGCGGGTGTGCGGCAGACGGTTTTCCAACCGGAGACAGAACACTGCGCTTGGATTCTGCGCCCGGCCGGTGCGTTCGTGCTCGATGTCCACGTCAAGTACCTGGGCGTGCTGCTGCTTGATGCGGCTGATGATCGTGCCGAGGTTGTCGAGCGACTCAAACTCTACATATACGTTGATGATCGGCGCACGTTCGACCAGCATTTCCTCAACCATAGGAAGTACACGCATTGCAAGGAAGATCAGCAGTACGCCGAGTAGCACACATTCGTAAAACCCGGCGCCGATCGCAAGCCCCATGCAGGCGGATGCCCACAGGCCGGCCGACGTCGTCAATCCCTTGACCTGCTGCCGTCCGGTGACGAGGATGGTACCCGCGCCGATAAAGCCGATGCCGTTGATGACCTGCGCGCCAAAACGCGACACATCAATGCGCTGACCGATCTGCTCGGCCACCTCAGCCCAGGGCCCGTTTACCATGGCCAGCTCGTATTGGCCGAGCAGCATAGCGAGTGCGGCACCAACACTTACCAGCATATAGGTGCGGCTTCCAGCAGGGCGGCGCTTGTGCATGCGTTCCAGACCGAGCACACCGCCTGCGATCATGGCAAGCACCATGCGAAATAGCAGCGACACGATGTTCAGTTGACGGAGGTAGGAGAGGATATCGTCCATGAATGCCACACCTCGCTTTCTCATGGCCGGATTAAGAAGGGGTAAAGAGGTAGATACACCACATAAATGCCGATACAGTTCCCAAGGCCGGTATACCCTGGGAACTGATAAAAACAGCATATGTGTGCATCCGGCAGCATATGCCGTCCACTAGGCGGGCCGGACACAGAAGCAAAAGTTATGCTTCGAGGTTCTGGTGCGTCTCGCGGCTGAACACATGCGCGGTATCGCCGTTAAAGGTAAAGGAAAGCTTTGCGCCGAGTGAGAAAGCTGCTGCATCCTTGCACTCGATCGTGGGAACGATGAGGATTGTATCGCTGCCACACGCTTTAATATGCAGATGTACGGCGCTGCCCATCATCTCGCTGACCTCAACCTGGCCGGAGATCATGCCGTCCGCCCCATTGCCCAGCAGCAGGTGCTCGGGGCGTACGCCCAACGTGATCGGACCGGGCTTTGCATCGTTCCGGCGGAGATTTGCCTGCTTCTCTTCCGAGAGTATGACATGCGCATTTTCCAGCTCGACCGCGTATTTGTCACCGTCCATCACGAGCACCGCGTCATAGAAGTTCATCTGCGGCACGCCGATAAAGCCTGCGACAAACAGGTTGGCCGGGTGATCAAAAACCTCCTGCGGCGTGCCAATCTGCTGGATGACGCCGTCTTTCATAATGACGATGCGGTCGCCCAGCGTCATGGCCTCAGTCTGGTCATGGGTAACATAAATAAAAGTAGTATTGATGCGGTGGCGCAGTTTGATGATCTCGGTGCGCATCTGGTTGCGGAGTTTGGCATCCAGGTTGGAGAGCGGCTCGTCCATCAGCAGCACCTTAGGCTCGCGCACGATAGCGCGGCCGATGGCCACGCGCTGGCGCTGACCGCCTGATAGCGCCTTGGGCTTGCGGTCCAGGTATTGGGTGATGCCGAGTATCTCCGCCGCTTGGCTGACGCGCTGGGCAATCTCCTCCTTGGGAGTCTTACGCAACTTGAGCGGAAAGGCCATGTTTTCCCAAACGCTCATATGCGGATACAGCGCGTAATTTTGGAAGACCATCGCAATGTCGCGATCCTTGGGAGCAACAGCGTTGACCAGCTGCCCATCAATGTAAAGTTCGCCGCCGCTGATCTCCTCGAGACCGGCTACCATGCGCAGCGTGGTCGACTTACCGCAGCCCGAAGGCCCGACCAGCACGATAAATTCCTTATCCTTGATTTCGAGGTTAAAATCCTGGACGGCCAGAACGCCCTCATCGGTCACTTGAAGATTATTTTTTTTCTCTTCAGCGCCTTTCTTTTTCTTTTTTTTATTCTCCTGATAGGGATAGACCTTTTTGATATTCTTTAAGATGACTTCTGCCATGGTGGAATTTCCTCCTCAAATACTTAGGCCGTCCGAAAGATAGCGGGCCTCCATGCGGCCGGTTTGCTCGATGGTGAACGTGAGCGCCTGATGCGGGGGGATGTGGAGCGACGGGAGAGCGGGGCAGTCGGAAAAATAGAGCGCGGCTCCATTGGCCTCCAGCAGGCGCAGTGCATCCGGATGGGCGCTGTTGTATCGCCGGTCGCTTGAGGCACAGCACACTACGGCAGAGGGCCGGATACGGTCAATAAGAGCCTTGTCGGCACCATCGATCTGTCCGTGGTGGCCCACCTTGAACAGATGGGCGGACAGCTGCTCGTCTGCGATGCCGTCGTAGCCGGTGCGGCTGGTGTCGCCAGGCAGTAGGATGCGGGCGCCTCCGTAGTCCAGACGTAGGATCAGGCTGTAATTGTTCATCTTGGCGTCGAGCTGTGAGAGCTTTTGCAAAAAAACAGCTGGATCGCGCTCGGCGTAAAGCGCGCGGGTCTGCTCCTCGAGTGTGGCGCAGTTTACCGCGGCGGGGGCAAGCACATGGGCGGTAAGGCCGGGGCAGAGAGGGATAACATCGCCGGCCGCAGGTGCACGGATCGTGCCGCCGCGTGATTCGGTCAGCGCACACAGCTCGATATAATCGTTTAACGCGCGCAAGAATTTGCTCTGTGAGGGATTTTGTGCGGCTGATACGTCGAGCGGGCGCAAATCTCTGTAAAGAGCAGGCGGCAGGGTCTGCCACAAAACGGCGGGCGGCAGACGCCGTGCGGCGTTTGTCAGGCCGCAGATATGATCCTCATGCGTATGCGTGCTGACCATTAGGTCGATCCGCTCTATCCCTTTTTGGGCCAGATACATATCGACTGGAATGCGGCCGGACAGGTGGAATGCAAACTCCGCGGGCTCTGCGCTGCCGCCGTCGATCAGCGCGGTGAACATGCCGCTTGGGCGGGTGCTGTCCGGGCATTCCAGCAGGATCGCCTCGCCATATCCCACATTTATAAAAGTGAGCTTCATCTTTTCCATAGGCATTTACTGGATGGCGCGTTTGATGTAAACACTCGAGAGAATTAGCACCAGTATAGTCATAACAATGGCGCCGGCGCTGCCAAAGCCAAAATCCAAAGAGGATATACCGTAATTGTACAGGTACTGTGTAATCGTCGAGGTGCTGTTTGCCGGGCCGCCGCCGGTCAGCAGGTTTACCTTATCAAACAGCCGGAAGCTGTCGATGGTGCGCAGCAGTGCACACAGGGCAAGGCTGTTTTTGATATTTGGGATGGTGACGTAGAACAGGATTTTCATACGGCCCGCGCCATCGATGCGGGCGGCCTCATACTGGCTCTGCGGCACGGACTGCAGCGCGGCATATAGCAGCAAAAAGACGAACGGCGCACTCTGCCACACATCGATCAGCACCAGCATGCCAAAGGCGGTGTGAATATCGGAAAACCAGTTGTAGACCGGCAGGCCGATGGCTTCAAGCACCTGGTTTACAATACCGTAGTTCGGCGAAAGCATCATGCGCCAGATCAGTGCCACCGTGACGGTGGGGAGCAGATAGGGCAGTAGCAGCAGTGTGCGCATGATCTTCTGCCCACGACGCAGGCTGTTGACAAATAGCGCGAGCGCAAAGCCGATCAGCATTTCAAAGATCACCGCAAGAATGGTGAACTTGACAGTGTTCCAGATGGACTGCTGAAAATAGGCGTTGGTCAGCAGATCGGTGTAGTTTTTCAGCGCGATAAAGCTCGCAGGCTGGCGCAGGTTTCGCAGCAGGTTATAGTCGGTAAAGCTGTAAACAAGCGTAAAGATCAGGGGGTATGCGGTCATGACCAGCAGGACGACGATCGTCGGTGTGATCATGGAAAGGCCAAAACGCCGGGTCTGCGCATCGGCGCTGTTTTGGTTTAATAGAATGTTTCTTTTCATCTTAAAACCTCGCTATTCCGAGAGGTATATTGCTGTTTGCTTGGTGGGAAAAGGCCGGGGCGCCTGGCGGCGCCCCGGCCGCTAACATCTGTCACACAAGGGGCAGGTGGATCAGCCCGCCATCAGCTCTTCCAGCTGAGCCTGTGCGTCGGCAAGGCCCTCGTCAACGGTCTTGATGCCGTTGATGATGTTGTCCATTTCGGTGCCGAGGATAGTGTAAAACTGGGTCCACTCAGAGATGACCGGGCGGTATACGCCGCTTTCAAGCGCCTGGCAGACTACTTCGTATTGTGGATAGGTCTCGAGGATCTCGGGATCCTGCAGGCTCGAGTAGCGGCACGGTACGCCGCCGGAGGGCACGGTGGATTTTTGAACCTCGGGATCCATCAAGTAGGTCAGCAGCTCGGCTGCGAGCTCTTTGTTTTGGCTGTTAGCTGGAATGCCGATCGTCCAGATGCCGTAAACGTTGGCGTTGTGGGTCTCGCCACCGGCAGTAGAGGCGCCGGTGAGCGCGATATAGTCGGCCGGCGTATCGGCAGTCGGGGTGTACCAGCCCGGCCAGCCGATACCCATGGTGCCCGCGCCAGTGTCGACAGAAGCGATCAGGTCGTCCTTGACCTGCGCTTCGCCCGTGGCGATTAGATCAAGATAATAGTTCATCGCATCCTTAAATGCATCGGTGTTTACCGTGGGCTGATTATTTTCGTCCAATACCCAGCCGCCGTAGGAGAGTAGGATGGGCAAAAAGTCGACCACCAGATTGTTCTGACCATCGCCACGGTATATAAAGCCAAGCTTGCCGTCTGCCTGCGCCTGCTGGCAGATCGTCAGAATATCCTCGAGCGAGGTGATGGTGCTGGCATCGTAGCCGGCTGCTTCCACATTGGCTTTGTTGAACATCAGTACGGTCACGTTGCCGTAGTAGGGCGCAAGATAAACATCGTCACCCACATAGCAGATCGAGGTGGTGGCGGGGATAATGTCGTCATCGAGCGTATAACCCAGGTCGGATAGGTTGGCCAGCACACCATTTTCGGTAAACTCAGCCATCCAGGAGCCATCTACCATGCACAGGTCATACGAACCCTCGGCGTTGATTGCATCAAGCGCGATGCCCGAATATAGATCAGACTCGGACAGCTCCTGTACATTGACGGTTACATTGTGCTCCTGCTCGAAAGTGGGCAGGCATTCCTTGATTACGTCCGCATAAGTGCCGGCGCGCAAGATGAGGTTCAGCTCGGTCGTGCCGTCGGCGCTGCCGCCCTCGCCACTGTTATTTCCGCCGCATGCTGCCATGCTGAGCACCATGGTCAGCGCAAGAGCCATTGCCAACAATTTTTTCATTTTTGTTCCTCCTCTTATTTTGTCGTTTGAGCAGTATTGTTATTCTTTGACAGCACCACTGGAAAGACCGGAGATTAGGTAGTTCTGCGCAAAGATGACAAACAATGTGATTGGTATAACGGAGATAACGCCGCCCGCGGCAACCAGGCCGAAGTTTGTCAGGCTGTCCTCGGTATTGAGCAGGGCAAGCGCCAACGGCACTGTGTTGTTGGTAGCGGTGCGGGTGAAAATAACGGTATAGGTATATTCATTCCACGCATACATAAATGAGAGCATGGCTACCGCCGCAATGCCGGGCGCTACCAGCGGCATGACGATCTTGCGGAACAGCTGCCATTCAGTCGCCCCGTCCACCTTGGCGCTTTCTTCCACTTCCTCGGGAAGATCCTGGAAGAAGCTGATCAAAAACCAGATGATCAGCGGCACGTTAATCAGCACGCAGGCCAGCATGACCGGCAGCCTGGTGTTGAGGATACCAATCCGGTTGAACATGATGTAAAGCGGGATGGTAAACGCAACCGGAGGGAGCACACGTACCAGCAGCACCCAATAGGTGAGCGGCTTTTTCAGCCCGAAGCGGAACCTGCGGCGGGCAATGATATAGGCCGCGCAGATGCCAACTGCCAGCGAGATGATCAGCGAGCCGAACGTGGTCTGCGCGCTGTTGATGATGGCTTGGCCAAAGCCTTCGGCATCAAAAAGCTGCGCGAAATGCTCGCCCGTCAACGATTGTGGAATGAGGCTGATGTGCCCTCTCATCTCATCGGTGGGCCGGATGGACATCGCCACAAGCCAATAGATCGGGAACAGCGTAATTAGCAACAGGACAATGCAGCCGAGCGCTTTGCCGATCGAGCCCACCCTTTTCTTTGTTTTCATTTTATCTCCTCCTTTGTCGGCAGGGAATACATACTTTGCGCAATCAATCCAGGGCACAACGCGCCACGCTGTAATAGCGTTTGATAAAAGGCGGGAATTATGCCGGACTGGCGGAAATTACGAGGAACTGCGCACGCACAGCGATACGGGAACGACCGTCAACCGAGGTGGGCAGCTTTCTCCTGCCAGCAGAGCGGTCATGCGGTCCATGCACAGCTCGCCCATCTGGCGGCAGTCAACGTGAACAGATGTCAGTTCAGGCTCAAGCAGCGTGCAGATGGTCGAGTCGTCATAGCCGACGACTGCAAGGTCTTCAGGAAGCTGCAGGCTGAGCCGTCGCGCGGCCTTTATGACGCCGGCCGCAAGCGTATCGTTAAAGGCAAAGATTGCATCCGGGTGGTTGGGCCTGTTGAGTAGCTCAAGTGCGGCCTTGGTGGCGCTATGTATATCGCGGTCGCACATGGCGATGCTGGCTTCCTCCGGGGGAAGACCGATCTGGCGCATCGCAGAAAGAAAGGCGTTATACCGTTCGCTGGTGATATAGGATGAAAAACGGCCGGCAAGCATGGCGATGTTGTGTCGCCCGCTTTGTTTTAGATGTTCGAGCGCCTGAAGCACGCCGCTTTGCTCGTCGGCCACGACGCAGGGTAGATCAAAACCAGGGGAGACGTGATTGGCAAGTACTACTTTGATGTTTTGCCGCTGCAACTCGGCAATCAGGTCGGGCTGTGCGTCGCCAGCCAGAATCGCGCCTTCGATCTGTTTGCTCTTTGGTGTGCGCCGCCAATCCTCGGCGGTCGAGATTACCAGCTGATATTCCATAGCGTTGGCACGGCGCATGACACCCTCGCAGATGCCGGCGTAAAACTCATCGAGGATGGTCGCGCCTTTCTTACATATAATATAGGCGAGCCGGTCGGTCCGCTGCCGTGCCATGGCGCGGGCGATTGCACTGGGCTGATAATTGAGTGCGGCCGCGGCCTGGTAGACCCTGCGGCGGGTGGCCTCCCGCACACGGTCCGGCTCGGAAAAGGCGCGCGAGACGGTGGCGGTGGAGACGCCGGAGAGCCGTGATACATCATATATCGTCGGATTGCTCATCCATGCACTGCCCCTTTCGCTACACATCATGAAAGCACTTACATTAAATGCAGAACATTCCATTGATCTGTTGGCTATAGCATATCATTGCCTGTGTAGAAATGCAAGTTATTTTGCATATTTTTAACACTTTTATACATATAATTTACGATATATTATGCATATTATATAGATCGATACCAAAAGAAATGGCAAGAGGCCAAATATACTGTTTTGAAACGATATTGCATCCGTTGCAAATGGTGTAAGCGGTAACATTTGTGATGGCTGTGGATGCTGTACCAGCAAGCGGTCAGGTAGGAAGGCGTTACTGTTGCCCTAGCTGAAAGTGTATACAAATGTGTTATTATTTTAGGCAGTATCAATATATTTTACGTATTTTACAATATAATATTTGCCTTTTCCATCATGCTATGATACGATATATACCAAACGGGTAGTAAAAAGCAAAACTCTAGCGGAAATAAATCTATCAACAAAGCCGGATCGGCAAAAGCGAGCCTGTAAGCCCCACGTTTTGCAAGTGTTTTCTGCTGCCGGCATGTAAAACGACAGATGGAAGCTTCATGTCAATTTTGATTTAACTGGGGGAGGCGTAGATAATGCAGGTAAAACGGATATGGGCGATGTATTGGAGTGCAACAGGAACCACCAAAAAGATAGTGGGCACAATCGCAGAAAAGATGGCAGAGATACTTGGGCTTACGCTAATGGAATACGATTTCACACTGCCCGACGCGCGGGAGAGCGCGCCGGATTTCGGGCCGGACGACGTTGTTGTATTCGGCACGCCGACCTATGCAGGCCGCGTGCCGAACGTGCTGCTGCCATATGTGAAAAGCGTAAAGGGCAACGGCGCGGCGGCGGTGCCGGTTGTGACCTTTGGCAACCGCGCGTTTGACGACTCGCTGATTGAGTTGCGCGACCTGCTTTCGGGAAACGGCTTCCGGCCGTTTGCGGCAGCGGCGTTTGTGGGAGAGCACGCATTTTCAAAAGTGCTCTCGGCAAACCGCCCGGATACGGACGACCTTGCACTGGCGGTGCAGTTTGCCGAACAGGCGGCCGCGCGTGTTCCCGCGCTTTCAGTGGATACGCCGATTGTCTCGGTGCCCGGCCGGTCCGAGGAGGAGCGGCGCTATTATCAGCCGCGCGACCGGGCAGGCAACCCGATCGACATCCGCAAAGTCAAGCCGAAGACCGACAGCACCTGCGTCGACTGCGGCCTGTGTGCTCGTGTCTGCCCCATGGGCTCGATCAATCCGCTCAATGTGCGAGAATTTGTCGGCATCTGCATCAAGTGCGGTGCGTGCGTTAAAGACTGCCCGTTTGGATCAAAATACTACGATGACCCCGGATACTTATATCACAAGCAGGAGTTGGAAGAGGAATATCAGCGCCGGGCGACGGTCAGCCAGTTTTTTTAAGGCAAACCGCAGGCAATTACAAGATGAGAAAAAAGGCTGACGCGATTGCGTCAGCCTTTATACATACCGATCTTGCACAGTTCCTGTACCAGATCTGGTACGGTCTGTCCGGCGATCTCAAGCCGCTGCGCCTCACCCGGGTGCGCCTTGGAAAAGGTATCCCACGGGGTGACAAGATGGTCGGTACGCGCGGCGCCATATTGCTCAAGCAGCTTTGCAAAACGTGCGGATCGAGGGCTGTAGATGGACAGCACCTTATATTTCTGCACAAACAGCTCCTCCTCTGTCGCCAGCGAGCCGATGGCAAAGGCGGACAGCCCGTCCTGATAGAGCAGCTCTCCATACCCGTCAAGGATTGTGGTGAGCTGCTTTTTTGTCATATTATCCAGATACCATACCTCGTCAGCCTCGGCGTCCGGGTGGATGGCGAGGAACAATGGCTCGTCCAGCTTTGCGTAAAACGCATGGATGAAATCCGCGAGTTTTTCAAAGCTGAGGTTGGCGGTCAAATTATCGCCCTGCTGCTGATACTGCTCCTGTATCTGCTCGGGAAAGGGAAGATGCACGCCTGCGGCGGTTTGAAACATTGCAGATCGCTCCTTAATTTAAATATCGTGCGGTGCGGCGGGTCGGTCATCAGAGACGGATGCTGATCTCGCCGGTCGAAAGGGTGTGCGTCTCGCCGCGCATATCGCGCACAAGCAGATGTCCGTTGTCGTCCAGTCCGGTGCACAGCGCCTCGTATGAGGCGGCAGGGCCGGTTACCGTCACTTGCCGGTTAAGACAGCACAGCCTGCTGCGGTATTGCTGCAATAGCTCGCCCTGCCGCGCCTCATCCAGCAGGTGATAGGCACGTTCAAAGTGGCAGAGAATGGCGGCGGCCAATGCGGCACGGCGCGGGGGGTTACCAAACTCACTCAGCGCGCCGGCAACTGCGCGGACAGACGCGGGCCAAGCGGGGTTTGGGCGCAGGTTGACGCCGATGCCGACGATCAGCGAGTTGACCGCGCCGCTTTCACCCTCGACGGTGGCTTCAGTTAGAATGCCGGCTATTTTGCGGTCATGCATCAGCACATCGTTGACCCACTTGATCTGCGGGGCAAAGCCGGCGGTCTGCCCGATAGCCTCGGTCACCGCAACCGCTGCCGCAATCGTGACAAGCTGTATGTGTGTCAGCGGCAGCGCGGGGTGGAGTAGTATGGTCAGATAGACGCCCGTTTCGGCGGGGGAGCAAAACGTGCGCCCCAACCTGCCGCGGCCGGCAGTCTGCTCGCCGGCGAGCAGGACAAATCCGTGCGCGCGGTCAAGATGCCGCTCTTTCATCACAGTGTTGGTCGATGTGAGCGAGGGCATTACCAACATATCGCGCCCGACAAAGATGGTGTCCAGCAGCGCCTGCACACCTGCGGCGGTCAGGCTGTCATCCTCTGGGGAGAGACGGTAGCCTCCGCCGGGCACGCCGTCGATTGTGATCCCCTCGCTGCGCAGCACGCCGATCGCCTTGTGTATGGCTGCGCGCGATACACCAAGCCGGTCGGCGAGCATGCCGCCTGACAGACGCGCGCCGCGCGCCTGCTCGAGTGCCCGCAAAACAGCTTCCCTGACTGTCAATTCCATCAGCTCTCTCCCGATCAATAATAAACCTATTGTAAACGAAAAGCGGAAATAGTACAATAGGCTCAGCGAATAAACCGTAAAAGAGGTTGTCATGTGAAAAGCAAACAGGAGATATTGACCGCGCTTGCGCATTCGGACAGCGAGCGTCTGTTGCTCGCCGGGCTGCTTGACAAGGAACAGGTCTGCACGCAGCGCGGTTATCTGACGCATACCAAGTTTCTGGATCTAAACGAGCGCGCCAAGTGTGCCGAAGCGGTGCGCCTTTGCGGCGCGAGCGGGCATGCACTGTTCTGGGGCGGATATGAGGACGCCGAGCGGGGCGTTTACCTGTTCTACCCAGACTATCTGGATGAGGACGGCGCACGGGCGTCTGCGCCGCTTGCACTGCTGCGCGCACACAAGCATCCAGGGGATAAACTCACCCACCGGGATTACCTGGGCGCGTTGATGGGCCTGCAGATCGACCGGTCGGTCGTGGGGGATATTTTGGTGCACGAGGCGGGCGCGGATATTCTGGTGCTCGAGGAGATGGCGGACTTCATTTTGCTGCACTTTGAGCGGGCGGGGCGCAAGCATATCTCGCTGACGCGGGAGGCGCTTGCAAACATCAAAGCCGCCGCGTGCGAGCGGAAAGAAGGGAGCGGTTCGGTGGCATCTCCGCGGCTTGACAGCATTGCGGCGCTGATCTTCGGCTTGCCGCGCCGCGAGGCGCAGGAGCGGATCGAAAAAGGATTGGTTTTCCTCAATCATATTCCATGTCTGCGGCCCGAGCGGCAGGTCAGCGAGGGCGACCGGCTGACCGTGCGCGGCGCCGGGCGCGCGCAGGTGGAATCACTTGGCGGTACAAGCCGCAAAGGACGGATTTTTGTGCGATATATCAAAACGGTTTAAAATGAATAAGAGTTGCCAAGTGTATTTGTGTATGATATACTTGAAACAGCTTCAATAAGGGGTGTGTTGGCATGAGGAAGAAGCTATTGTCCGTTTTGCTTGGGATCACGATGATGACAGCAATGATCCCGGCCGCTTTTGCGGTAGATTTGGAAGGGCACTGGGCGAGGAGCTTTATCGAATACCTCAACCGGGAAGGGGTCATCAATCCAAGCGCGTCGACCGGCGAGTATGGACCCGACCTTGAAATGACGCGCGCAGAGTTTATGCGCTATATCAACCGCGCATTCCACTTTACGGAAAAGGCTGCGATCTCTTTTAGCGATGTGCAGACAAACACCTGGTACTATGAGACCATTCAGATTGCGGTCAAATATGGCTATATCAACGGCGTGGGAGAAAACAGGATGGATCCGCTTGGTGCGGTCACGCGCGAGCAGGCCGCGGTGGTTATTGGTCGCCTTTTTAAAGATGATCCGGGCAATGTTTCAGCCAGCGATCTGCCGTTTAGCGATCGCGGTGAGATCTCCAGCTGGGCGGCAGGCTATGTCAAGGCTGCTGTGGATAAGGGGATCATCAGCGGTTATGATGACGGCACTTTCCGGCCCAAACGGGTCGTGACACGCGGTGAAGTCGCCAAGATCCTGTACTACTACCTGGGTACCTCGCTGTCGGCCGCGGGCAGAGCTTATACCGGCGCTGATCTGAAAGCGGATACGGACAATGTGACGATTTCGGAGAGCTGCACGCTGTCCAACGCCGTGGTCGAGGGCGACCTCTACATCACTGAGGGCGTAGGATCGGACGCTGTCACGCTCAATAATGTGACCGTCAACGGCACATTGATCGTGTCCGGCGGCACGGTGACAATGAACAACACAGAGAGCGACCATGTGATCGTATCCTCGCCGATGGGGCGCCTGCTGCAGGTAACTGCAACAGGCGCTGCTTCTATTAGGCAGACCGAGGTGAAGACCGCTGCGGCGCTCAACGAGCGTGGCTTGAGCGCGGAGGGCGACGGCTTCGGTGATGTCATAGTGCAGGGCGACAGCCGTGTCTCGCTGACGCTGGACGCCACAGTCAATGACCTTATGCTTTTGGGAGAGGCGACGGTCAGTATGTCGGAGGATGCTCTTGTCTATCATATGGAAGCGCGTCAGGCGGCATCGGTTACGGGTTACGGATCGGTATACCAGGCGGATATCTATACGAACGGCGTGAGCTTTGCCAGCAGCGTCGCAGTGGCAGGCTGCCAGCTGGAGGGCGGCGTGTTTACCACAATGGGCGGCGAGATCGTGTCGACTTCGAGCGAGGCGGGCATCGTTCCCAAAAGTCTCCGGGTCGACCTTTACCAGCTTGACGAGTTGGATAACGGCATACATATTTCGCTTCCGGCGGATGTAACGGTCGAACGTGCGCTGTGCAACGGACAGATTTTGGATGAATCGTTCGATTACTCGGTGACAGCTATGGGGTTGAGCCTGCATGCTCAATGGCTGAAAACGCTCACACGCGGCGAACATACCCTGACGCTCATGCTGTCAAATGGTGAGAGCGGAAGTGTTACGATCGAAGTGGTCAACACCTCGCCGACTGCGGATTCACACACGGCTTATTTTGACCGCTACTACGGTGCGTCTGGCTTTCGGGATGTGAACGTGGCGCTCGATTACGTCCGGTCGGGAAGCGATATTGCGAACGTCGTGCTTGGCTGGGCTGTGATTGATAAAGACGATTACAGCTTTAGCTCTGCCACGCGCGAGCTGACTTTCCGGCGCGGTGTGCTGGCGCAGCTGCGCGAGGGCACCTATACCATTACGGTGGAGCTGGTGGATGGCGGCGCCGAGCGCATTCTGTTGACCGTGTCAGACACTGCGCCGGCAAGTGAGACCGCAATCGTGCGCGAGTGTGATGTTAGCTTGATTGGCGACCTGCCGTTTTTGCTTCCGATTGGAAACGAGGGGGTTAGCTTTGTCACGGCTGAAAGCGATGGCTATACTCTTGACGAAGACAGCGACGATTACTGGCACGATCAAAACAATCTGTATCTCTCAAAGGAGATTTTACAGTATTACTGCGATGAGGGCGCGTATGAGCTGTTCCATGTCGTTCTGAACAATGGTGAAGAATATACGCTTGTTATCGATTATATTTGAGCAATAAATAAAAAAAGCCGCCCTCTGGCGGCTTTTTTTATACAGATGACACTATTATTCGCACTTCCAGAAGTAAGCAGAATAGGGAGGCAGCTCGCTACCGCCGCCAAAATCATGCATCTGGCCGCTAATCAGATCGATCGCTCTGCCGCAGTGCGCGTCAAAGTGCGCGGTGTAGGGCTGGTCGTCGATGTTCACCGCGATCAGCACGCGCTCATTATCAAAGGTGCGCGCCCAAACGCATTGCTTGTTGGTCAGCATAAGCTGCCTGAAGTCGCCATAGCACAGCGCGCGGCTCTTTCTGTGCGCCTGTGCGAGTGCCGCGATCCAGTCGGTTAGCTCATTCCAGACAGGCCGATCGAACGAGGGGCGCAGTGCGTCGTCGCCCTGGTGTTTTTCACCCGTAGCGCCCCACTCGCTGCCATAGTATATGCATGGCATACCCGGCATGCCGAACAGCAGCGCATAGACAAGCGGCAGATGCCTGGGGTTTTGCAGGATGGAGGCGATGCGCGTTACATCGTGGTTGTCCACAAAACCCAGCAGATGCTTGCCGCGGTACAGCGTCCAGTCTTCCGGACCAAACTGACGCAGCAGCGAGTGGGTGATTTCAAACAGGTTAAGGCTGTTCATCGAGGAGTACAAGCCCTTGTAGCACTCATAGTTGGTGCAGGAGTGCAACATGCCCTCGCCGACAAACTGGTTATAATCGCCATGCAGCAACTCGCCGACCAACAGGAAATCAGGCTTTATCGTCTCACAGAATGCGCGCAGCTGGCGGATGAAGTCACGATCCAGGCAGTAGGCAACGTCCAGCCGTAGGCCGTCGATACCAAACTCGTCTACCCATAGGCGGATGCAGTCGAAGATATGCTGCACGACCGCCGGGTTCTTGAGATTGAGCTTGACCAGCTCGTAGTGTCCTTCCCAGCCCTCATACCAGAAGCCGTCGTTGTAGTTGGAGTTGCCGTCAAACGAGATGTGAAACCAGTCTTTATAGGGAGAGTTCCATTTTTTCTCCTGCACGTCGTGAAAAGCCCAGAAGCCGCGGCCGACGTGGTTGAATACGCCGTCCAGCACAACTTTGACCCCTTTTTCCCGTAGCGCGGCGCATACAGCGGCAAAGTCCTTGTTGGTGCCGAGACGGCAATCGATCATGCGGAAATCACGGGTATCGTAGCCGTGGCTGTCAGATTCGAAAACGGGGGAGAAGTAGACAGCGTTACAACCAAGCTTTGCAATGTGTCCAGCCCAGTCCGCCACCTTGGAGATGCGGTTTTGTAGCACGCCATCGTTGACGCGCGGTGCGCCGCAAAAACCGATCGGATAAATTTGATAGAATACGCTTTCATAAGCCCACATGGAAAAGAGCTCCTTTACAAATAGGTTCATTATCAGTATACTATGGTTTGCCAGAAAAACCAAGAGCCAGTAAAAAATACGGTCTTAATAAAAAAATACTTGCAAATCCACGGCTCTTATGGTATCCTGTTATGGTAACACGGGCATTCCTCTGCTTATTTACAGCAAATAGGGCAAGAATGTCTAAGACGAAAGGATGACAGAAAGATGGATCTGGTCAAAGTATTGTCTGAGCAGCAGCTGAAGAGCGACCTGCCGGAACTCAAGATCGGCGATACCGTCAAGGTACACGCCAAGATTAAGGAAGGTAACCGCGAGCGTATTCAGGTGTTCGAGGGTATCATCATTGCCAAGAAGCACGCCGGCGTCAACCAGACGGTGACCGTGCGCCGTATTTCCTACGGTGTAGGAGTCGAAAAGACCTTTCCGGTGCACTCGCCGAACGTTGCCAAGTTCGAGGTTGTGCGCAACGGTAAAGTCCGCCGCGCCAAGCTATACTATCTGCGCGGCCGCGTGGGCAAGGCTGCCAAGGTGGCGGAAAAGCTCTAATTGCATAGCAGACAAAACGGGGAGCATGCGCTCCCTGTTTTTGTATTTCCAACCGTTTTGCACTTGCGCGCGCGGACATATGCGGCTATAATGAATTTGTATGCTTATCTTTTGGAGGAAGTGCAATGCAGGAGACCCAGATTGAAGAAAAGAGAAAAAGGGCGGAGGGGCGTTTTTCCAGCGAGCTGTTCAGCTGGGGCGAATCGCTGATGACCGTGCTGGTGTTTTTTGTTGTGGTGTTTACGTTTTTTGCTCGTCTGATCGGCGTGGACGGTACCTCTATGTACCCGACGCTCCAGGACCACAGCATTATGCTGGTCAGCAACCTTGGCTATACGCCGGAAAAGGGTGATATTGTGGTGCTTCGCAAAGAAGGGTTTTACGGCGATCAACCGATCGTCAAGCGCATTATTGCAACCGAAGGCGACGCGATCGACATCCATCCGGTCACAGGCGATGTGCTTGTAAACGGCGAGGTGCTCGATGAGCCTTACATTGCGGAAAAGATCAACACGCTGGACAAAATAGGCGATATGGACTACCCGCAGACAGTGCCGTCAGGATGTGTATTTGTTATGGGAGATAACCGTAATTACTCAACCGACAGCCGCGATTCCCGTCTCGGCATGGTGGATGAGCGGTATATTTTGGGTCATGTGCTGGCGGTGGTCTATCCGTTTGACGAAATTGGATCGGTGGCGTAGTGATGAACATCCAGTGGTATCCTGGGCATATGACAAAAACCCGCCGGCAGATGGCGGAATATATCAAGCAGGTGGACGTGGTCTGCGAGGTTGTGGATGCGCGCATTCCGCAGGTGTCACGTAACCCGGATATGGATGAGATCGCTGCAGGTAAGCCGCGGCTTATGATCCTCAACCGCATCGATCTGGCAGACCCGCAAAAGACTGCCGGCTGGGCGAAATATTTCCGTGCGCAGGGTATGGCGGTCATTGAGACCGACAGCCGCGCAGGTACGGGTACGCAGGCGTTTGCAAACGCAGTGCGCACGCTGCTCGCAGATAAGATCGCGCAGTGGAATGAAAAGGGGCTGATCGGCAAGGCGGTGCGCGTGATGGTGGTCGGCATCCCGAACGTGGGCAAATCGACCTTTATCAACCGTATTCTCGGGCGCAAGTCGGCCAAGGCGGCAGACAGGCCGGGCGTGACACGCGGCAGCCAGTGGTTCCGCGTGGCGGGCGGCATCGACCTGCTCGACACACCTGGTATCTTATGGCCCAAGTTTGACGACGAGCGCGTCGGCATTCTGCTTGCGTGCACAGGTGCAATTAAGGATGATATTCTCGATGTGGAGACGCTCGGCTGCAAGCTGATGGAACTGCTCGCTCAGCAGGCGCCTCAGGCGATTATTGAGCGGTATGGCGTAACGATTCCGGCAGAGAGTGACTTTCCCGGCTACGACCTGCTCCAGCAGGCAGGACAGCGGCGCGGCTTTTTGCTGCGCGGCGGCGAGATCGACACCGAGCGCATGGCGCACATCCTGCTGGATGAGTTTCGCGGGGGCGTTTTAGGAAGGATCACATTGGAAAGCGTGTAGTGTGCTTTCACCCCTTTATGTCCGGAAAACGCCGCCCAAGGCGGCTCGATCGTATGCCTTGATGAAAATTACAACGCGATAGCCCGACTGTATGCGCGCCGCGGTGCGGACAGCAAGGGAAGCGCGTTTAAATTCTCCATTTATAAAGAGGTTGCTTTGATGACGTGGGAATATGAAGAAAAAGCCTGGGCACAAGGCTATTCCGCCGTGTGCGGCGTGGACGAGGCTGGCCGCGGGCCGGTCGCAGGCCCAGTATGCGCGGCAGCGATCATACTGCCGGGCGGTATTGTGTTCGATGGCTTAAATGACTCAAAAAAGCTCACCGAGAAAAAGCGGGAGACGCTGTTTGCAGCCATCACCGAGCATGCGCTTGCATGGTCGGTGTCGCTCGTAGATGAAAAGACCATCGATGAGATCAACATTTTGCAGGCGACCTATCGCGCGATGCGTCAGGCGGTCGAGGGGTTGCCGACGCCGGCGGATTTCGCCTACATAGACGGCAATCGCGCGGGCGAGCTGCCTGTACCGCATGCGTGCGTAGTGGCGGCGGATGCGAAGATCCCATCGGTTGCGGCGGCATCTATCATTGCTAAGGTGACGCGAGACCGCCTGATGCGGCAATTTGCCGAGCGGTATCCGGCCTACGGCTTTGAAAAGCATAAGGGCTATGAAACGCGCGCGCATGACGAGGCGTTGCTCGCGCATGGGCCTTGCCCCATTCACCGGATGACCTTTCTGAAAAAATTTTATAAAAAACATCCGGACGCGCCACGATGAAGGGCGCATGGGGCGAGATGGCTGCGCGGCGCTTTTTGGAACAGGCCGGCTATGTGATTGTGACGATGAATTTTCGCACCCGCTTTGGGGAAATCGACATCATTGCGCAGCGTGGCAAATATATTGTGTTTGTCGAGGTTAAAGCGCGCAGGAACGACCGCTTTGCGGCAGCGCGGGAGCATGTGACGCAAGGAAAGCAGGCGCGCATACTTGCTGCGGCTGAGGCTTGGCTGCAAAGCACGCCAAGCGACCTTCAGCCGCGCTTTGACGTAATCGAAGTATACGGCGAGCAGGATGCGCCTGACCCGCCACGCATCAACCATCTGGAAAACGCCTTTGGAGGGTGAGAATGAAGCTATTCGACCTGCACTGCGACACCCTTTACGAATGCTGCGAGACAGGAAAGCACCTGCGGGAAAACGACTTGCATGTAAACCGTTCCGGCGCGCAGCGATATAGTCACTACGCGCAGTTTTTTGCGCTGTTTTGTGGCGCACGCGCACCGTCTGGACAGAGGGCAGATGGGCGTAAAAGCTTGCTTGACACACTGGCAGACCTACGACTGGCGCGTATGCTTAAGACCGCGCAGCGCGCGTTTGAAGAGAACGTGGATTGGCTGCAGCCGTGCCGGTCGGCACGCGACATGCGGCAGGCGGCGGATGCAGGCAGGTCGGCGGCGTTTTTGTCCATCGAAGGGGCGGAGTTGTTGCCTGACCGTCCGGACGGCCTCGATGTCGCGTATGACGCAGGCGTTCGCATGCTGACGGTAACCTGGAACTACCGTAGCCGGTACGGCTGTCCGGCCGCGGTCGATCAGGATGAGGGCCTAACCGAGGCGGGCCGGCAGCTCGTGCGCGCCTGCGCGGAAAAGGGTGTGATCGTCGATGTGTCGCACCTGTCCGATCGAGGGTTCTGGGATGTGTGCGAGACGATTGACGGGCCATTTGCCGCCTCGCACAGCAACATGCGCGCCCTGTGCCGTCATCCGCGCAACCTGACCGACCGGCAGTTTGCCGAGATTGTGCGGCGGGGCGGGCTTGTTGGCGTCAATCTGTATGCACCCTTTCTCGTGCGCCGGAGCGCTCCGGTGGTTGACGATGTGATTGCACATATTGAGCGGATGCTGAGCCTTGGCGGCGAGCGGACGGTCGCGCTTGGCTGCGACTTTGACGGCTGCGACGAGCTGCCTGCCGGAATCGGCGGCCTGGGCGATATGTACCGCCTGGCCGACCGCATGTTGGCGCTGGGCTACGCGGACAGCACAGTCAACGCGCTATTTTACGACAATGCGGCGGCATTTGTCAAAAGAATGCTATAATGGCATAAAAGGCAAGTATGGATTTGCGTTCTGCTACTGATAAAATCACACCGCGGCGTGCGATGGCTGCGGCAAACCGGGAGGTTACTTTATGGAATATGTAAGTACAAGGGATAAATCCTGCAAGGTATCTGCGGCATTTGCGATTGCAAATGGCATCGCGCCGGATGGCGGCCTGTACTGTCCGATGTCTTTCCCCGCGCTCACCGAACAGGATTGGCAGACGCTGGCGAAGATGGATTACAAGGGCCGCTCCGCGCAGATACTCGCCAAGTACCTGACCGATTTTTCGGCAGAGGAGCTGGCAGACTATGCCGCCAGAGCCTATGCGGATGATAAATTCGGCGGCAGGGATACCGCGCCGGTCGTGCCGCTGAGCGCGGGTAGGCACATGCTCGAGCTGTGGCACGGGCCAACCTGCGCTTTTAAGGATATGGCGCTGCAAATGCTGCCACATCTGCTGACCGCCTCGCTGCGCAAGACGGGAGAAACGCGCACAGCCTGCATTCTGGTCGCCACCTCGGGCGACACGGGTAAGGCCGCGCTCGACGGCTTCCATGACGTTAAGGGCACCAAAATCATGGTCTATTACCCGGTAGACGGCGTTTCCCCCATGCAGAAATTGCAGATGGTGACGCAGGAAGGGAAAAACGTCGAGGTCATCGCGATCCGCGGCAACTTTGACGATGCGCAGAGCGCGGTTAAGCGCATCTTCACCGATCAAAAAACGCGCGCGGAGCTTGACAGAGATGGTATGATGTTGTCATCGGCAAACTCCATCAACTGGGGCCGTCTTGCACCGCAGATTGCGTACTATGTTTCGGCCTACTGCGATATGGTCAAAGCCGGCGCGATCAAAATGGGGGATAAAATCAACATCTGTGTGCCGACCGGCAATTTTGGCAATATCCTTGCAGCCTATATTGCAAAGCAGATGGGGCTGCCTGTCAACAAGCTGATCTGCGCTTCTAACCGCAACAACGTGCTGACCGATTTTTTCCAAAAAGGTGGCAGCTATGATAAAAACCGCGCTTTTTACACGACGACCTCGCCATCAATGGATATTCTGATCTCATCTAACCTTGAGCGTCTGCTGTTCTTCGCCTCAGACTATAACGACAAGCTAACCTCAGAGCTGATGGACAAGCTCGCCCAAAATGGCAGTTATCAGATTCCGCAGGATGTATTTGAAAAAATCGAGCGGGATTTTGACGCAGGCTGTTGTGACGACGGTCAGGCCGCGCAGACCATCCGCGCGCTGTGGGAAAATGAGCGTTATCTGTGCGATACGCATACCGCGGTCGCGGTGCATGTTTATGAGGACTACCGCGCCCGTACGGGCGACGCGACTCCGGCTGTGATCGCATCGACGGCGTCTCCATTTAAGTTCTGCCGGCCGGTCATCGAGGCGCTTGGCGGCATGCTTGTGCGCGACGACGTGACTCAACTTGCCGCGCTCAGCGAGCTGACAGGGATGCCGGCGCCCGCGCCGCTGGCTGTGCTGGCGGATAAAATACCGCGTTTTGACCGCGTGGTGGACAAGGCTGACATTCTCTCGACGGTTAGCCTGCTGAAGGATCTGTAAGCATGGCGCTCTTTACGCTTGCAGACCTGCACCTTGCTACAGATGTTGCAAAGCCGATGGATATTTTCGGCGGCCGCTGGCAGGGGTACACCGACAAGATCGTATCACGCTGGCAGGCGCTCGTCGCGCCGGAGGACACGGTCGTGCTGGGCGGAGACATTTCATGGGGCATCAGCCTTGCCGAGGCAAAGGGGGATTTTGCGCTGCTCGACGCACTGCCAGGCAGCAAGATTATCCTCAAGGGGAACCACGACCTGTGGTGGGAAACGGTGTCCAAAATGCACCGGTTCCTTGCGGAAAACAGTTTTACAACGATTGATTTTTTGCACAACAACTGCTTTTTCTATGGAAAAACCGCGCTGTGTGGCACGCGTGGCTGGCCGTTTGAAGAGGATTTTTCCGACCCGCATAACGAGAAGATCTTCCGCCGCGAGCTGATGCGACTGGAAACGTCGTTGAAGTGTGGTGCGGCACAGCAGCCCGAGGAAATCATCTGCTTTGTGCATTATCCGCCGCTCTACGCGCAATTTCGCTGCGGCCCAATGATCGAGCTGATGCAGCGATATGGCGTGCGACGCTGCGTTTACGGCCATCTGCACTCGGACAGCCTTCGCTGGGCGGTCGAGGGCATGCATGAGGGCATCGACTGGCGGCTGGTTTCGGGCGATCATGTGGATTTCACGCCTGTTTTTTTGAAAAAATAGAAAAAAGTATGGAAATTCATAGAACAATCTGATAGAATAACTTAGATACAAGAGAAGTATGCAAGTAAGGAGTTTGGCAACATGGAACTGAAAAATACCGAAAAGCAGGAACACAGCACCGTAGCGCTGACGATCGAAGTCACCAAGGCGGAATTTGAAGCCGCCAAGGATAAGGCGTTTAAGAAGGCTGGCAAAAATATTACCGTTCCTGGCTTCCGCAAGGGCCATGCACCGCGCAAGATGATCGAGAAGCTGTACGGCGACGGCGTGTTTTTTGAAGAGGCTTTTAATATTATATATCCGGATGCGATGGAAATGGCGGTGGAAAAGGCCGGCATCAAGCCGGTTGGTCGCGCGGATGTCGATCTGGGCGACCCAGCTGAGGAGGGCGGCCTGACGATCATCGCCAAGGTGCCGGTCGAGCCTGAGGTTACGCTTGGGCAATATAAGGGTATCGAGGTCGAAAAGGAGACCGTCAAGGTGCCTGCGGCCGATGTCAAGGCAGAGCTAAACCGCTTGGCGCAGCGCAACGCCCGCACCGAGACTGTCAAGCGCAAGGCCAAGAAGAACGACACAGTCGATATTGACTATGATGGCTCGATTGACGGCGTGCCCTTTGAGGGAGGCAAGGCCGAGCATCATATGCTGACCCTTGGCTCGGGTTCCTTTATCCCGGGCTTTGAGGACCAGCTGATCGGCTGCAAAGCGGGCGATGAAAAGGACGTTGTCGTCACTTTCCCGGAGGATTACCACGCCAAAGAGTTGGCCGGT
Source organism: uncultured Agathobaculum sp. (assembly GCF_944380985.1). Lineage (GTDB taxonomy): Bacteria > Bacillota > Clostridia > Oscillospirales > Butyricicoccaceae > Agathobaculum. The sequence goes on from NZ_CALWJJ010000013.1 coordinate 29,322, forward strand.
AAGGAAGCTGTGTTCAAGTGCAAGGTGCATAAGGTGGAGGAGACCATCCTGCCGGCTATTGATGATGAGTTTGCCAAGGATGTGTCCGACACCTGCGAAACGCTCGACGATCTGAAGAAAGAGATTACCGATCGTCTGAAAAAAGAGCGCCAGGAAGCGGCTGACCACGCTTTCGAGGAGAAAATCCTCGATGCTGTGATCGCGGATATGCAGGCCGACATCCCACAGGCCATGGTAGAGAGCCAGATCGACACGATGGTGCAGGACTTCGGCTATCGCTTGCAGATGCAGGGTATGCAGATGGATCAATATCTCAAGATGACCGGCACCGAGATGGGCGCGTTCCGCGCGGTGTTCCGCGAGCAGGCCGAGCGTCAGGTCAAGACCCGCCTGGCGCTGGAAAAGGTTGCCGAACTTGAAAAAATCGCAGTTTCCGACAAAGAGCTGGACGAAGAATATGCTAAGATGGCGGAGCAGTATGGCATGGAGCTTGACCGCCTCAAGTCCATCGTATCCGCCGAGGCGCTTTCTGGTGACCTGAGAATCTCGAACGCGCTCGAGTTCCTCAAAAAGAATGCCAAGGCCAAAAAGCCGGCCGCTAAGAAAAAAGCTGCCGGCGAGGCCGAGAGTGCCGATAAGTCCGCAGAGTGATCCATTTCTTTGTGTTCGAGGCGCGTTGTGACAAATATTTGTGCCAAGCGTAAGTCAACATAAAAGCGCGAGCTTTGCCCGCGCTTTTTGCACAGGAGCCAAAGCGGACGAAAACTGTTTTTTCGCTTTGGACACGTGATCGGCTGAGACCCCGGTTTCGGCCGTATATTTGAAAGGAGTTTTTATCAGTGAGTTTAGTGCCAATGGTCATCGAGCAGACCGGGCGCGGCGAGCGTTCGTTTGATATTTATTCCCGCCTGCTCAATGACCGTATCGTCATGCTGTGCGAGGAGGTAAACGATACGACCGCCTCACTCGTTGTAGCGCAGCTGCTGTATCTGGAAGCGCAGGACCCGGACAAGGATATTTCGCTTTATATCAACAGTCCGGGTGGTTCGGTCACCGCGGGTATGGCGATTTATGATACAATGAATTATATCAAGTGCGACGTGTCGACCATCTGCATCGGCATGGCGGCATCTATGGGCGCTTTTCTGCTGTCCTCGGGGGCAAAGGGCAAGCGCTATGCACTGCCCAATGCGGAAATTATGATCCATCAGCCTTCGGCGGGCACGCAGGGGCAGATCACAGACATGGCAATCCACCTCAAGCGGCTTGAGACCATCAAAAAGCGGATGAACAAGATCCTGTCGGAAAATACCGGTAAACCGATCGAGGTTGTCACGGCTGACTGCGAGCGCGATAACTTTATGACTGCCGAGGAAGCGTTGGAATACGGTCTGGTCGACAAGGTATTCGACAAGCATTAAAATAATATTAACGCAATTTACCAAATAGAGGTGCTGTATGCCGAATTTTGACGATGATAATATGCTCAAATGCTCGTTCTGCGGTAAACCGCAGAACCGTGTGCGCAAGCTGATCGCAGGGCCTGGAGTTTATATCTGCGATGAATGCATCGGTGTATGCACCAGCATTCTGGACGATGAACTTGACTTTGCGCCCGAAGAGCATGCGGGTGAGACTGCAGCCCAGCCGGAGCGTCTGCCCACCCCGCAGGAGCTTAAGGCCGTGCTGGACGATTACGTGATCGGGCAGGAGCGCGCGAAAATTGCGCTTTCGGTTGCAGTCTATAATCACTATAAACGTATCTACCACCCCGAGACCGAGGTGGAATTGCAAAAATCCAACATTCTGATGCTCGGTCCATCCGGCTCGGGTAAGACACTGCTCGCGCAGACGCTTGCCAAGACACTGCAGGTGCCGTTCGCGATTGCGGATGCGACCACGCTGACCGAGGCGGGCTATGTGGGCGAGGACGTCGAAAACATCCTGCTGCGCTTGCTACAGGCGGCGGATTTTGATGTAGAGCTTGCCGAGCATGGCATTATCTATGTAGACGAGATCGACAAAATCGCCCGCAAGAGCGAAAATCCGTCCATTACGCGCGATGTGTCGGGCGAGGGCGTGCAGCAGGCGCTGCTTAAGATGCTTGAGGGTACAACGGCCAATGTTCCGCCGCAGGGAGGACGCAAGCATCCGCATCAGGAGTTTATTCAAATTGACACAACCAACATTCTGTTCATCTGCGGCGGCGCATTTGATGGGATCGAGGGTATTATCCAGAAGCGCATAGGCAAGCAGGGTATGGGCTTTGGCTCGGAGGTCAAGAGCCGGCAGCAGGAGCAGACCGACCAGCTGCTCGCGCAGATCGAACCGCATGACCTGATGAAGTACGGTCTGATACCAGAGCTTATCGGCCGCCTGCCGGCGATCGTGTCGCTTGACACGCTTGATAAGGAGGCGCTCGTGCGTATTTTGCAGGAGCCGAAAAACGCGCTTGTCAAGCAATACCAGACACTGTTTGCGCTCGATGGCGTTGCGCTGTCGTTCGAGCCTGAGGCGCTGACCAAAATCGCGGAGATCGCGCTTGCACGAAAAACAGGCGCGCGTGGCCTGCGCGGCGTGCTGGAAAATGTGATGACCGACATCATGTTCCGCATCCCGTCAGACGAGACGGTGTGCGGGGTGACGATCACGCCGGGCGTTGTGACGGGTGAGAGCGAGCCGAAAATTGAGCGCGGCACGCGCACCGCTCCGAAGGTGGGCATAAAGCCGGAAAAGCCGGCGCAGCTGCACGAGCCGCATAAAAGCGCATAATGGGGTAAAAATAGTATCAAATGTGGGCGGAACAGGCGTTTCGCTCACATTTTTTGTCACTCGGCTGGTTTTTTGACGCTTTACAAAATGCGAAAAATGGACTATACTGACGCTATTAGACGAAAACCCCGCATGAGGAGTAAATATTATGAAAGCTATTAATGAAATTACGCTCGAACGTCTGCCGGCGCTTCCGCTGCGCGGGCTGACAGCGTTTCCCCATATGATTATTCACTTTGATGTCGGCCGGATGATGTCCATCCGCGCGCTGGAAGCCTCGATGAAAAATGGGCAGCGCATTTTTTTAAGCGCGCAGCGTGAGCTGAAAACCGACACGCCCACGCCGAGTGATCTTTACCAGGTCGGCACAGTGTGCGTAATCCGCCAGATACTGCGCATGCCGGGTGATAATATCCGTGTGCTGGTCGAGGGTCAGACGCGCGCGTGCGCACACCATTTTGCCATGCCTGAGACGGAAGATGGATGCATTTATGCCGAGGTTGAGGAGCTTGAAGACCTTGTCTTTGGCGTGACCGAGCGGCGTGCGCAGGCACTTGTCCGCACGGCGCAGGAGCGTTTTGCCGAATATGCGCAGCATACTTCTCGTATCTCACAGGATGTGGAGATGACGGTTGCCGAGGGCGGCGAGCCAGGCTGGCTGGCTGATTATATCGCACAGAACCTGTCGTTCGAGGTGGAAGAAAAGCAGGAGATTCTCGAGGAGCTGAACGTTACCCGTCGGCTTGCAATGGTGATTCGGCTGCTTGGTGAGGAAACTGAGATCCTAAAGATTGAAAACGAGATCCAGGATGAACTGAAGACCCAGATGGATAAAAATCAGCGCGAATACTATCTGCGAGAACAGATCAAGGTTATCCAGACCGAGCTGGGTGAGCAGGATACGGTGGCCGAGGCTGAGGCCTATCGTAAGCGCGTGCTTGCGCTGGGGCTGACGGAGGAGTGCCAAAATAAGCTGATACGCGAGGTTGACCGCTTTGCTAAGCTTGGCGGTTCGAGTGCCGAGCAGGGCGTAGTCCGCACCTATCTGGATACAGTGCTCGACCTGCCATGGAATACGAAGAGCGAGGAGCGGCTCGATCTTGCCGAAGCGCAGGCTATCCTGGATCGCGACCACTATGGCATGAAAAAGGTTAAGGAGCGTATCATGGAGTTTCTGGCGGTCAAGGCGCTTGCGCCGGAACTAAAAGGCCAGGTGTTGTGCCTGGTCGGCCCGCCGGGTGTTGGAAAAACTTCGATCGCCCGGTCGGTTGCCGAGGCGATGGGACGTAAGTATACGCGTATGAGCCTTGGCGGCGTGCGCGACGAGGCGGACATTCGCGGCCACCGTAAGACCTATATTGGCGCGATGCCAGGCCGCATTATTGATGCACTGCGTCGCGCGGGAACGGCAAATCCGCTGATCCTGCTAGACGAGATCGATAAGATGGGCAACGATTTCCGTGGCGATCCAGCTTCGGCTATGCTCGAGGTGCTGGATACCGAGCAGAACGTCGCATTCCGCGACCACTATATCGAGTTGCCGTTCGACCTGTCGGACGTGCTGTTTTTGACGACTGCGAACGATTTGTCGACCGTGCCGCGTCCGCTGCTCGACCGTATGGAGGTAATTGAGCTTTCTTCCTATACGGAGGAGGAAAAGCGTCAGATCGCGCTGCACCATCTGCTGCCCAAGCAGATGAAAAAGCACGGCCTTGTCAAAAGCCAGCTGTCGTTGTCCGACAAGGTGCTTGGCAGGGTGATCACAGGGTATACACGCGAGGCGGGTGTGCGCCGGCTGGAGCAGCTGCTGGCAAAGCTTTGCCGCAAAGCCGCAAAACATGTGTCGGATGGCGGCAAACGGCTAACGGTGACAGAGCGAAACCTCGAAGAGCTGCTTGGCACAGCGCACTATAAAGACGATGTGGTAAGCAAAAAGGACGAGGTCGGCATTGTAAACGGCCTTGCATGGACGAGTGTTGGCGGCGAGATGCTCGAGGTGGAGGTAGCAGTCGTGCCCGGCACGGGCAAGATTGAAGTGACCGGCAACCTTGGCAACGTTATGCAAGAGAGCGCCCGGGCGGCAGTTACGTTTGTTCGCTCGTGCGCTGAGTCGCTGTCTATTAACCCGATGTTCTATAAAGAAAACGATTTGCATATTCATTTCCCGGAAGCGGCCGTGCCTAAGGACGGCCCGTCTGCCGGCGTGACAATCACGACAGCGCTCATTTCCGCGCTGACCGAGGCGCCGGTGCGCCACGATGTTGCGATGACCGGCGAGATCACGCTGCGCGGCCGTGTACTGCCGATTGGTGGCTTGCGTGAAAAGACCATGGCGGCCTATCGCGCGGGCATCAAGACGGTAGTGATCCCTGAGGGAAATAAGGCGGATTTGCAGGATATTGAGCCGGTGGTGCGGGAAAACCTCCGGTTCGTTCCCGCAGCGCACATGAATACCGTGATGGAAACTGCGATCGATTTTGCGCGGCGCCCTCAAAAACGCCGCAAAGCGTCGAGCCGCGGCCCGATCACGCGCCAGCGTGATACAGTCGCAACAACGGTGGTCCAATGAGTAATGTAGAAAACGGGTGGAAAACGCCAAACCTGCACCTTGCAGAGTTTTTGCGCTCTGCGGTAAAGCAGGATGACTTTCCGGCAGACGGTCTGCCGCAGATTGTGTTTGCCGGTAAGTCCAATGTCGGCAAGAGCTCGGTGATAAACAAACTGCTCGGCCGTAAAAACTTTGCGCGTGTGAGCGCGCAGCCGGGTAAAACCATCCATATCAACTATTTTTGCATCGACAAGAGGATGTATCTGGTTGACTTGCCGGGATACGGCTATGCACGCGTATCCAAATCGGAGCAACAGCGCTGGGGCGTGCTGATGGAGACCTATTTTACACTCGATCTGTTGACGCTCGGCATCCAGATCGTTGACATCCGTCACAAGCCCACACGGGATGATGTGACTATGGCGGAGTGGTTCCGTGCATCGGAAAAGCCGTGGATCATTATAGCAAATAAACTGGATAAAATTAAAAAAAGCCAGGTAAATAGTAATCTGGCCGAGATCCGGCAGACACTTTTGCTGCCGGAGGAGGTGCCGGTCATTCCCTTTTCAGCAGAAAAGGGGATTGGCCGTGAGCAGGTACTGGAACTGATCTTTGATCATATCAGAAAGGATGCGAAGTAATGGATTTTCTACGCCGGCTAATGGCAGGGCGCTATGGCAGCGATCAGCTGAACACTGCGCTGCTTGTGCTGGGTCTTGTGCTGATCGCGTTACAAATGGTTACCGGCTGGAGATGGATGGGCATCGCCATTCTTATCCTTCTTTTACTCTGCTATTTTCGTATGTTCTCGCGCAATATACGAGCGCGCTATGCAGAAAACCAGGTGTTCCTGCGCTGGTGGGGGCCGGTATTGGCGCGGCTGCGAGGCGCGCGGCTGCGGTTTGCCGACCGTAAAACACATCGCTATTTTAAGTGCCCGCAATGCAAGCAACGCCTGCGCGTGCCGCGCGGCAGGGGAAAGATTAATATTACCTGTCCACACTGCCGCACTCAGTTTGTGCGCAAGAGTTAAAGCCGAAATTTGACGTATATTTTTCGCCGCAAAAGCAACAAAATGGACTTGCATTTCTCAGGGAAAAAAGTATAATAGAATTATAAATACAACCAGGGGGCGATTCCAATGACCGTAGATCAGTTGATTGGAAAAATCTATAACAGGCTCAGCAAGGCTGACATTGCTGGTACGCAAGGTAAAGTAGCGGTTCAGTTCAATCTCACTGGCAAAGTCACGGGCGTGTTCTACATTGAGATCCTCAATGGTGTGTTGTCTGTAATGCCATACGAGTACATAGATCGGGATGCATGTGTATCCGGCACTTTGACCAACCTGGAAAAAATTCTAAGTGGCAAGTTGGTGCCGCAGGTTGCGGTTGCAGAGGGCAAGATCCATGTAGAGGGCAGCGTAGATAAGGTCATGATGCTAGCTGAGTTGATAAAGCAGGCAAAGTGACAAGTTTTATTGTGCATGATTCCCGCCTGCTTGTAAAGCAGGCGGGAATTTTATGTACCAAAGCTTGCCGCCGAGAAAAAAGGAGAAGAAAGGGGTTGACAAGGAGAGGGGATAGCTGATAGACTAAGGGAGCGTTTCACGCGGAGTGG
>NZ_CALWJJ010000014.1 GCF_944380985.1 uncultured Agathobaculum sp.
GCCTCTACTGCGCTCAGGTCGTCCGGGTTGGTGATCGTCTCCATCGAAGCGCGGTTCAGCGTGCCGTCCGGATTGACTGCTACCTTGCCGGAGGTATCCGGAACCTGCTTTACACATACAATCGCTTTCATCGTTCTGTTTTCCTCCTATCTTAAATTACTTGCCGAGAATGTTGCCGGAGATAACGACGCGTTGGATCTCACTCGTGCCCTCGTAGATCTCGGTGATCTTAGCATCGCGCATCATACGCTCAACCGGGTAATCCTTGGTGTAACCATAGCCGCCATGGATCTGCACCGCCTTGGTGGTAATCTTCATGGCAGCCTCAGAGGAGAACAGCTTGGCGGTAGCGGCGTCAAGCGTGTAGGGTTTGCCCTCGGTTTTAAGGGTAGCGGCTTTATAGGTCAGCAGGCGTGCGGCCTCAATGGCAACGTGCATGTCAGCAAATACAAACTGGGTGTTCTGAAACTTGGCGACCGGACGGCCGAACTGCTCGCGGGTTTTGGCAAAATTTATGGATTCCTCCATCGCACCCTCGGAAATGCCAAGCGCCTGTGCGGCGATGCCGATACGGCCGCCGTCGAGCGTCTGCATGGCAATTTTGAAGCCTTTGCCCTCCGGTCCGAGCAGATTTTCCTTCGGAACAATGCAGTCGGTGAACACGATTTCCGCCGTGGGGGAGCCATGCAGGCCGAGCTTTTCCTCGTGTTTGCCGACAGAGAAGCCCGGGAAAGAGCTCTCCACAATGAACGCGGAGATACCGCGCGTTCCCTTGGTCTTGTCGGTCATCGCAAAAACGACGAACACATCCGCCACATAGCCGTTGGTAATGAAGATCTTGGAGCCATTGAGAACATAGTGGTCGCCCTCGAGGACAGCGGTGCAGGTACCCTTGGCGGCATCCGAACCGGCATCCGGCTCAGTTAACGCAAAAGCACCTACCTTGTGGCCCTCGGTCAGCATACGCAGATATTTTTCTTTCTGCACGGGTGTGCCATGCTGAATGATCGGTCCGCAGCACAGGCCGTTATGCGTGGCGAGGATGTCGCCGGTCGAGGCGCACTGTTTGGAAAGCTCTTCGATAGCGATCGCCGAGCACAGATCGTCCGCACCGGCGCCGCCATACTCCTTGGGTACGACCATACCCATTACGCCCATATCGAACAGTTTTTCGATATTCTCACGGGGATAAGTAGAGGTCCGATCGGTTTCTGCGGCGATGGGCTTGACTTCATTTTCAGTGAAATCATGCATCATCTGGCGCACCAGCTCTTGTTCACGGGTCAGATGGAAATCCATGTTCAAGTCTCCTTTTAAATGTTGGTAATTTATTGCCGATGCCGACCGAGCGCCGGCCTTCCGCCATAAAAATCAGCCGCATGACGCGGTGGCAAATGAATATCCGTCGCATCACCAAAATAGGGCAGATGATGGGCGGATTACGGTTGTATTATGCGTATATTATTGTTATATTTTGCTCCTGTCTAACAATATACCATATGAAAATTGATGCGTCAACCACAAAAGTAACCAGAATAAAACAATAAATTGCCTTAAAAATAATCAATACTTGGGCAATATTTTATATATCATTGGCACAGCTGTTAAAATACCCAAAAATCGGGTTTCAAACTGGTGAATTTGACGATCATGCTGCGGCATTGCACGGCGGATACGCATATAAAGCGGGGGAGCCTGGAATCAGGCTCCCCCGCTTTATATGCCGGGCAGATCGCTTATTTTATTGCAGCTTAGCTGGGCGCTGGCAGAAACAGCAGGTTTATATCGACCGGGCCTTGTATGCCGGTCACGCTGCCCGCATCCGTATACTGCCACATGGCAAAGCCGCAGGACAAATGCGGTGCGTCCGTATAATCAGCAAACCAGATCGGATAGCGGTCAAGCCGCTCCATATCATACATATTGACTGCCCAGTCATTATTGGTATAAATCATCGGGATATAGCCGGCGTCGTAGATACGTTCGCAGAACGCCACTGCGTTTTTGGTGGCCTGCTCGCCAGTCAGGCCTTCGGTGCGCGCTTGCGCAGCGGTAAATTCTTCCTGGTCGTACACAACCGGGTAGTCGATCGGCAAACCTTCGATCAGCTCAAGCAGATAGTCGGCCTCCTCGATGGCCTCCTGCTCGTCCAGCGCCTGGGAGTATAGATATACACCGACATGTAGGCCGGCTGCCGCCGCGCCGCTGATGTTTTGTGCATATAGGTCATCCGGCACGATGCGCCCGGTCTCATAGCCACGGTAAGCAGCGCGGACGATCACATAGTCGATACCCGCGTGTTTAACCGCCCACCAGTCGACCGGGCCCTGATAGGTGGACACATCGATACCGACCGAGGCGGTAACGCCCTGTGATTCGCCCTCGTAGGAATGGTAGCCGGAGCCGGTTTTGAGCAAAGCCTGATCAAAAACAATGTTACGCAGTCCAAGGCTGTTTTTGATGATGCTGTGCTGCGCGCGGTAAATGAGCACTGCGCCCGTGATACCGGCGATTATGACCAGCATTACAAGAATCAGCAGAGCAATGCGCCGGGGCATTTTTTTTGCACGGCGCCGTGGACGGCGCGGATATAACGGTTGGCTCATAAGAACTCCTTGCAGTTAGATTAAGGATAGTTACAGTATATCACAAAAATCGCCGCGTTTCTACATTTCGTCTGCAAATCGGCTGACAATAAAAAAATCCCCGTAAAGCATCGCTTTACGGGGAAAAGTTGGTGACCCAGCGGGGATTCGAACCCCGGACACCCTGCTTAAAAGGCAGGTGCTCTGCCGACTGAGCTACTGGGTCAGATGGAATTTAATGGGGAACGGGCGAATTTGTCTTTTGCGGAAAAGCCCGGACGGTAACAACAAGCCGTGTTACTAATCCAACAGCCAAAGAAAATGGCAGGGACGGCTGGATTCGAACCAGCGAATGTCGGCGTCAAAGGCCGATGCCTTACCGCTTGGCGACGCCCCTGTATCCGTCGGCTCTGAAAGCCGGCCCCTAAGCGTAACGCGCTGCAAAAGGCAGCGCGTCTCAGGGTTATATGGGGTGGGTAAAGGGACTCGAACCCTCGACCCTCGGAACCACAATCCGATGCTCTAACCAACTGAGCTATACCCACCATATTCTGTTCAGCCAGCAGAAAAAACGGCGCGCCAGGAGGGATTCGCATTGTTGCGGATACCGCCTTTCGAATCCCTGGCCTGTGCCCGCTTAAACCTTGGCACGCCAGGAGGGATTCGAACCCCCGGCCTACTGCTTAGAAGGCAGTTGCTCTATCCGGCTGAGCTACTGGCGCATATCAATTCCTGAGACCCGGCGATCAAAAGAAAAATGGAGCGGGTGATGGGAATCGAACCCACGTGTTCAGCTTGGAAGGCTGACATTCTACCATTGAACTACACCCGCGGGTTTTCTGACGCTTAAATAGTATACCAAGAGTTTGATGCTTTGTCAACAGATTTTTCCCTTTTAGGGTGTAAGAGGACAAATTATTTTTGGCAAATTTGGCGCGCGCCATAAAAAAGCAGACGCGCGTGCTATACTTGAAACACAGAGGAGAGGAAGACGCTTGATGGCATACACTATTTTGCTGGCCGAGGAAGAGCGCAATATACGCGAGCTGATTGCCGACTACTTTTCGGAAAAGAGCAGCGGTACGATCACGGTAGAAGCCGCGGCGGACGGCAACGCAGCGCTCGGTCGGATTGAGGCACGCGACTATGATCTTATTTTGCTTGACGTAATGCTGGCGGTCATGGCGGGGTTTACTTGCTGCTGGGATGGCAGAAGGCACAGTCCATGCTGTACAGCATAGAAAACATAAGAAGAACTCTTTTAATACATATCTGGATATGACTGGACAAACATCTGATCTTGCACAGGAGCGGCTGGATACGGCTGTTTTGCCAGCAACCGACCTGCGCACCGAGGTCACGGTGGACGGAGCGGACAAGATAGAAGCTGACCGCGCGCTGCTCGCCCGCGCGCTCGACGTGATGATAGAAAAATGCGGTGCAGCACGCCATGCTGGGTGGCAGTGTTGGTATATATATCGGAAAGGGCATGTGCGCCATTGTCAACACCGGTGCACCCATCCCGCCTGACGCGCTGCCACATCTGTGGGAAGCATATTATCAGGCGGAAGCGTCGCGCACGACAGAGGGCAGCGGACTTGGGCTGTCGATTGCCAAAACCGTGTTTGACCTGCACGGCTTTGCCTGCGGGGTTGAGGACACAGAAGTAGGCCCGCGGTTTTGGTTCCAGTTTGGATGAGGCACAGGGAGATGATAGCAGAAAAGCCGCCCGGATAGGGCGGCTTTTCGTATGTTCGTTTTATTGCAGGACGATTGTGACGGCCTGATCTTCAAGCAGGGTCAGCTCGTTTGGCTGCCAGAACGATACGCCTGTAACCTGGGCGAGCAGCTCCGGAGTTGCATCGGGATACTCGATCGTTGTAATGCACAAAGCATTTTGACGGTCATAGGTGAAATCCATATAGCAGTCCACCAGACGATCAAGCGGTGTGCCGTTCGCCAGCAGCAGCGAGAACTGCGCGTTCGTATAATCGACCGCGCCGCGGATGGAGAAGGCCGCAACAGTCCGCTCTGCGCCAATATCAAGGCTCTCGAGTGTAAAGCCGCCGGCGGAGTTATCGGTTAGCGGCAGGCTGTCGAGCGTGCCCTCAACTTTGTGCGAGCGACCTTCGTCAAGATACGGGATCAGTGTGATCGACTGGGTATCCAGTGTTGCGCCGATGAATTCGAAACTGTTGGTCGCCCGGCTGATTTCACTGCCGCCCACGCTGCCGATGTAGAGCAACGGCAGATAATTCCCTCGTTCATCGCGCAGCACAAAACTGGTTAGCGGGTCTGCCGATGCCTCACTCAGTGTGATCGATGAACCGAACGGCGAGATCGATACGCGCTCGATGCGCGGCGCATAATGAAGCTGTATGGTCTCGCCCTGGTAATCGGTAGAAATATCGACTGTGAAATCCTGCATGGGCTTGACGGTCAGCGTCTCAACCGCGACAGTGCTCTTGTCCACCGACATCGCAAACTGGAAATTCGACTGGGTGATGTCGCTCATGCCGCCCTCATACAGCACCATGTCGAACTGATCGGGCAGCAGCTTTTTGAGCGCAATGCGCTGCACAGCGGTCAGCGTGTATGCATCCACCAGCTCGGCTTCATTTTCGACAGGGCCGGTTGTATCGAGCAGCTCGCCGTTGATCTCAACAAAGAACGTCGGTGCGGTCCATTCGACGCTTGCGGAGGGCGAAACGTGTTCGCCGCTGCGCAGCTCGATCGGTGTCTCGCTTTTGAGCGTGGAGAAAATCATCAAATAGCTGTCGTCCACTGCAATATTGTCGATAGTCAGCGTTTGGCCGCCGTTTGTGTCGCTCATACCAACGGCAGCGTTAAACCGCTCATACTTGCCCTGATAATTGGCATATTCCGAGTTTTGGTTACGATCAAAATAGCTGATTGCGTTTCGGGCCATTTGGAGCACGGCAGGCGCGGCGGCTGCCACGCTGACCACCAGAGCCGCCGCGATGCCAATGCATACAACCGTGCGGGGCGCGTGGCGCTTTTTGGTAGGCTGTGCCCCAGCGGACAGGGTATCGAGCAGCGCATCCATGCGCTCGTCAAACCCCAGGGGAAGGGGGCCGCCCTCGCGCCGGGCTTCGGCTTTCAGCTTTTCATCAAACGTCATCTCTCACTCCTCCTCCAAAAGCGTGCGCAGGCGGCGTCTTGCCCGGGCAAGACGGCTGCGCACCGTACCCTCGCGCACACCGAGCGCTTTTGCGATCTCAGCGGTCGTCATATCTTCATAGTAATACAGCACGGTCGCGACGCGGTAGTCCTCCGGCAGACGGCAGACCATATCCCATAATACAAAATTCTGCTTGTCCTCCGCGCTGCCCGTAAGCGGCTCGAGATCATCCGTATAAGTCACGCGCGCGCTGCGCCGGCGGTGTTCATAGGCGCAGTTGACCGCAATTTTAATCAGCCAACTCTTGAGCGCCCCTTGATCACGCAGCCGGCCAAAATCCCGCCATGCGCGCAAGGTTGCCTCGCTTACCGCATCCTCGGCGTCCGCATCGCTGCGGAGTAGTACGCGCGCAGCACGGTACATGGCATGTCGGTGCGCCGTGACTGCGGCGGCAAACCGTTAGCGTGCGTCTGCCTGTATTCCTGGCAGCAGTATTTCCATCATATCACCTCGTCTCGTTGTCCGGACACTATAAAGATGCGCGGGGAAAGGAGAATGCTCCCAATGGAGTAAATTTTTTTGAGACGATTTATCCGAACAGCTGGCCGGGCAAATGGTGTTTTTCGCGCGGCGGGAAGGCCGCGTCAAACGCCTCCACGTCCTCGGGCGTGATGGAAAAGAACACTTCACTCTCGGCGAGCAAGCCTACGGGCAGGGTGTCCGCTGTGAGAGGCATGGCCATCAGATAATCGGAGCTGTTGCCCTCCGCGTCCGTGATGCCGTATTCCCGGCCGGGGCGGAAGCCGAAGCGGGGATAGTAGTCCGGGCTGCCGGTCAGCGCCACGCCCGCAAAGCCCATCTCTTTCGCTTTTTCTAGCGAGTGCCGCACGAGCGCGGAACCGATGCCCTTGCGCTGATCGTCCGGCCGTACAGACAACGGCCCAAAAATCACGATCGGGAACCGCGTGCCGTCCGGCTGCACGATGGCCGCATGGCTGTACATAATATTGCCGATGATCCTGTCGCCGTCCAGAGCAACAAAATCCAGCTCTGGGATAAAGTCCGGATGGGCGCGTAGGCGGTGGGCGACTAGGTGTTCGTCGCAGCCGGGCTTGTACACGTCCCAAAATGCGTCGCGGGTGAGTGCTTCCACAGTGCGGTAGTCGCCGGGCTGTTCCAAACGGATCACATAGTTGTTCATAGGTCAAACCTCCTGCTTTAAAAAGCCGCCCATTTGGGCGGCTTTTCACGTTTTGTGTGGTTAAATGGTATCGAGCGCCAGCCGACCGTCTACCGCGCGCAGATATGCGCCGGAAAGCGGGCGATCGCCGGTGACGATCGCGGTCGCGAGCGGGTTTTCGATCTCCTTCTCGATCAGGCGGCGTAGATTGCGCGCGCCGTATTTGCGCGAAAACGATTTCTCGGTCAGCCAATCGAGCAGGCTGTCATCCCAGCTCAAACGGATCCCCTTATCGGTCAGGGTGGCTTGCAGTTCGCCCAGCATAATGGACGAGATGCGGCGGAAATCCGCTTCGGTCAGCTGATTGAAGGCAATGATCTCGTCGATACGATTTAAAAACTCGGGGCGCATGATGTCTTCAAGCGCCTTCATCGCGCGCTCTTTGCTCTGCTCGGTCACTGTGCGGCCAAAGCCCGCGGGCGCGCCGCCGGTCGCGGAGCCTGCGTTCGAAGTCATGACGATGACCGTGTTCTCAAAGCTGACCACGCGGCCCTGCGCGTCGGTCAGGCGGCCGTCATCCAAGATTTGCAGCAGTGCATTGAGCACGTCTGGATGCGCCTTTTCGATCTCATCGAACAGCACAACCGAGTACGGGCGGCGGCGGATCTTTTCGGTCAGCTGGCCGGCCTCATCATAGCCTACATAGCCCGGTGGTGAGCCGATCAGGCGGGAGACTGTGTGCTTTTCCATATATTCGGACATGTCGAGCCGTACAAGCGCGTCCGGCGAGTCGAACAGGTCGAGCGCGAGTTGCTTGACCAGCTCGGTCTTGCCCACGCCGGTCGGACCAACGAACAGAAAAGAGGCAGGCTTGCGCTTGGGGCTAATGCCCGCGCGCGTGCGGCGGATGGACATGCATACAGCGTCGACAGCCTCATCCTGACCGATGACATGCATCTTGAGGCGCTCTTCCATGCCGCCGAGGCGTGCCGACTCGGTCGCTGCGACCTTGGAGGCCGGGATGCCGGTCCATATTTCGATGACTGAGGCGAGCAGCTGCTCGTCGATCGCCGGCGCGGGCTTTGTCATCAATTCGTGCAGCCGGTCTTCTACCTGCAACAGACGCTGGCGGCAGGACGCAATGCGCGCATAGGTCTCCTCTTGTTCAGATACTGCGCTCGACTGGGTCAGCAAATCGAGCTGGGTTTGCAGGCCCCGCATCTCGGTCTGGAGCGCAGGGATTTCGGAGAGCTGCGGCGAGTCGAGATTGAGCCGAGAGCAGGCCTCGTCGATCAGGTCGATGGCCTTGTCAGGCAGAAAGCGGTCGGTGATATAGCGCTCGCTCATCTCGGCGGCGCGGCGGCAGATCTCATCCGAGACGGTCACGCCGTGGAAGGTCTCGTAGTAGGAGCGGATACCTTTTAGGATCTTGGTAGTCTCGGCGACCGACGGCTCGCTGATATATACCGGCTGAAAACGGCGCTCGAGCGCGGCGTCCTTTTCGATATATTTGCGGTATTCCTTGAGTGTGGTCGCGCCGATGACCTGGATGTCGCCGCGCGCGAGCGCGGGCTTTAGGATGTTGGCGGCGTTCATCGAGCCTTCCGAATCACCCGCGCCGACGATGTTGTGCACCTCGTCGATGACAAGAATGATGTTGCCAAGGCGTTTTACCTCATCAATCAGGCCTTTCATGCGGCTTTCAAATTGGCCGCGGAACTGCGTGCCCGCGACGAGCGCGGTCAAGTCGAGCAGGTGTACCTCCTTGTTGCGCATCTTAAACGGGATGCGGCCCTCGTTGATGCGCACCGCGAGCCCCTCTGCAACCGCGGTTTTGCCAACACCCGGCTCGCCGATCAGGCAGGGGTTATTCTTCTGGCGGCGGTTTAGAATCTGGATGACGCGATCGGTCTCGCGATCGCGGCCGACGATGTGGTCGATGCGGCCCTCGGCGGCCTTGCGCGACAGGTTTTCGCAGTAATTGTTCAGGAACTTGCGCTTTTTATCGCTCTGCGGGGGCGCTTGTGTGCGCGTGCGCGGCCCCTCGACCGGACGCAGTGGCGCCTGCGGCTGGCGCGGCGGCGTGGGCGCGGGCGGATTGGACAGCGGGTCAGTCTCATGTGGGGCGTCTTCATCCGAGCCGTCCGCCCCTGCGGCGACCAGGTCGTTTAAGTCGGCCAGCGAGCTGATCTCGCCCGAGAGCGCCTCAAGGTCATCCTCGGTGATGCCCATTTGTTCCATAATATTATCAAGCGGTTTGACGCCCAGCTCGCGCGCGCATTTGAGGCATAGCCCCTCCTGCGTGGTTTTATCCGGGCCTTCGATTTTGGTGATGAACACCACCGCGATGTTTTTTTTGCATCGCGCGCACATTGGCATGTTCATAGCAATAGTCTCCTTTGCCGGCAAAGCCGGTCATTCATTGCGAATGGGGGATGGAAAATAGATAACTGCGTCATCGCACAGGCGTGCTGCCGCGCACACAGGGCGCAGAGTACCGCTGTACTTTTCCCATTTTTCATTCTCCACTAATTAGATTGCCACCGGCAGCATATCGATCAGCTTTACCAGCAGCACGGTATCGGAAACCCGCTCGGGGGAAAGCCAGCCAAGCGAGGAATAGGTGATGGGGGAGAAGAATTCTATGCCGAGCAGGATAAGCGCAATCAGGATCACGCCTGTTGCAAGGCCAACCGCGCCGCCTGCGATCGAATCCAGTATGCCCAGCGGCGTCAGGTGCGCGATAAAGCGCAGGCTTTTGGTGAGCAGCCCGACAAGCCATAAAAGCAAAATCGCAAACAGGATGAGCAGCAGCAAAAAAGCAATGCTCTCCGCCATGCTGACCGCGGCCTCGGTCACAGTCTGGCGCAGTGCGTCCAGCACGCCGCTCATCGCGCTGAGCGCGGCCTGCTGGGCAAAGATGTCGCCCAAAATTGGGGTGACGATCCACCGCGCAATGTGGGGCGCGGCGGCGCGTGCCGCAGCATATGCGGCGGCCAGCGCGATGATACGTCCCACAAGACCGGAAAGCGCGCCAAACAGTCCGCGCCGAAAGCCAAGAAGCATATTAACCAGCACGATAGCAATAATGATTAGATCAGGCAGGTTGAATAGCCTTGGCAGCTGGGAAAAAATTTCATTCGGCATCGCTTATTTCCTCGGATCGTTCGGAATGCGTGGTAAACAGGCGCGCATGCTTGCTGTAAAGTGCAAAAACGGTACCGTTGTCGGTCAGCAGTAGGCGGCGTGCGCCGATCGCATCGGTGTTGTGCCAAAGCGGCGTAAGGTCGGTATCATAAACAGATGCGCCCGAGGCGCTCAGCACGGCGGCGCCGGATGCTGATACCGCGAGTGCGGACGGCTCTTCATCCAGTCCGCGGGGCGCAGACAGATGACCGTCGCGCAGGATATATAGGTCGCATCGGGCATCACCCGAATAAGAGCGGGTCGCAAGCGCCATGGAATCGTTTTGCACGGTGATCGCGATCAGATCGGCAGAGGAGACCATGAGCATGCGCTCGGTCTCGCCATCGCTGGTAACCCGATGCAGCCCGTCGTCGCACAGCACGGCGACAGTGTCTCTTTCCGGGTAGCACAGCTCGATGCCAAGCACGCCGGATAGCACGGCGTCCGCTTGCAGCTCGCCGTTTGAAATATTGTAGAACAGCACATGCGAGCGCAGTGAGGCGCCGTTTTGCTGAAAAGCGAGCACGGCGATCGTACTGCCGTCCGGCGAGAGGGCGACGGACACAATATAGTATTCCGAGGACTGATACTTGAAAACCTCGCTCCCGTCGGCGGTGTATACCGCGGCGGCAGTGCGGTAGCCTTGCTCGTCCGTTACAAGGGCAAAGCGTCCATTCGGCCCAAGGCACCCTGTCAGGATAGGTGAGGACAGCGAAAGCTCAGCGGTTGGTGCAATCGAGTTGAGCAGTGCCGCCCGGGTGCCGCCGCGATCGTAGACCAGCACATAATCGTCCGCCGTTTCCACGGCGGGAGAAGAGTAGCCGAGTTCATACTGCAAGGTGGTCACACTGCCAGGCCGCGCAAGATACAGCGTATCATCATCGACATAGGCAAGGCCTGACTGAAAC
The DNA here is from genome assembly GCF_944380985.1 of uncultured Agathobaculum sp. GTDB lineage: Bacteria > Bacillota > Clostridia > Oscillospirales > Butyricicoccaceae > Agathobaculum. The sequence continues at coordinate 11,002 of NZ_CALWJJ010000014.1, forward strand.
AGCGCGCCGTCGGAAAAAAATCCGTTTTCATAGTTGATGGTTGTGATGTCGCCCTCGAGCTGCTGCAGGCCGGCGGCCGCATATTCGGCAAGGCTTCGGATGGAAGTTGGAGAAAACAGCTGGTAGTTGGTCAACAGGAACAATAGCGTGCCGGCAAACAGAAGCCAGCCGCACACCGTGCGCAACATGCCGGTCAGCCGTACGCGGGGGTCCTTGGCTTGCTGCAAAATCCTGCGGCGCTCCCTTGGTGACATAGGGAAGCGGATGATATTCTGTTTTTTTCGCGTGACTCTCTGTTCGCTCATAACAAACTCGCTCCGCCTCCTCATTGTATCGCGTTTTCGCATAGAAAATGTGAAAAAATTCTGAATTTATCGCATGCGCAGCCTTACACATCCAGCCGGAAAGAGGCGAGCGCAGGGGTGTGGTCATACCACAACCGGTTTAGAAAGAGCCCGCACGCAGGCAGGGTAGGGCCGGCCTGGCCGCGTTTGCCCGCGCGCAATATGGAGCTGATGTCATCTGGCGTAAGCTTGCCGCCGCCCACATAAATCAGCGTGCCCGCGATCGCGCGCACCATGTTATACAAAAACCCGTCGCCGCACACGCGGATGCAGATCAGCTCGTCTGCTGGCTCGACCTCGCACCAGAACACGGTGCGCACCGTGCTCTTGACCGGCGTGCCTTGGCTGCGCACAGCGGCAAAGTCCTGCCTGCCTACAAAGCGCGCAGCGCCTTCCTGCATCCGTTTAAGGTCAAGCGGGAAGTTGTAGCGATAGGCATAGCGCGCGTGGAATGGGTCGCGCAGGGCAGAAGGATAAATGTAATAGGCGTATTCTTTTTTTGTGCAGTCAAACCGGGCGTCAAACCCATCTGGCACGGCGGCCGCGGCCGACACCGCGATGTCCTCCGGCAGAAAGCTGTTGACCGCATAGGGCAGACGGTTGACCGGAATGGTGCACTCGGCCCTAAAGTTTGCGACATAGCGCCGCGCATGTACACCCGCATCCGTGCGTCCAACACCCGAGACGCGCACCTGCTGCCCAAGCAGGCGGAAAAGCGCGGTCTCGATGCTCTGCTGGATGGAGGGGCCGTTTTTCTGCACCTGCCAGCCGTTGTAGTTCGTTCCGTCGTAGGACAGGACGAGCGCAATGTTTTTCATCAGTCAGATCCAACCTATACAAATAATCAATGGAAAATTGAGAATGGAACGGGGAAGAAGCGGCAACACATTTTTTCATGCCCCACGCTTTTTTTATCAAAGATCAAACTGCCGCAAGGCGATAACCGCTGCAAATACCAGCGCGAAAACGGCAAGTGCGCAGATGTCCACACGCGCGATACCGAGCTGCCGCATGCGGGTGCGGCCTACGTCGCCGCGGTACAGACGGCACTCCATCGCGGTGGCAAGCTCGTCCGCCCGGCGAAACGCCGAGATGAACAGCGGCACCAGAATAGGGATCATCGCACGGGCACGCTGCACTAGGTTGCCGGATTCAAAATCCGCGCCGCGCGCCTTTTGTGCCGAGATGATTTTCTCGGTTTCTTCGATCAGTGTTGGGATGAAGCGCAGCGCGATAGACATCATCATAGAAAGCTCATGCACGGGCGCGTGCAGCTTTTTGAGCGGCGAGAGCAGGCGCTCGAGTCCGTCGGTCAGCTGGATAGGGGAGGTGGTGTAGGTCAGCATCGAGGTTGCAATGATAAGCAGCATCAGGCGGATGACCATAAAGACGGCCGTGCGGATGCCCTCGCGGCTGATGTGTAGAAAACCCCACTGCCAGATATAATCGCCCGGGGTATAGAACAGATTGAGCGCGGCCGTGAGCGCGACAATGAACAGCACCGGCCGAAGCCCACGCACCACCATTTTGGGCGAAATGCGCGAAATGCCGATAATAATACCGAGAAAGGCTAAAATAATCGCATAAGAGACCGGCCCGTTTGCAAGAAAGAGCAGTACGATAAAGGCGATCGTCAGCACGATTTTGACGCGCGGGTCAAGCCGGTGCACGGCGCTGTCACCTGGGAAAAACTGGCCGATCGTAATGTCACGCAGCATCAGCGCGCCCCCCCTTTCCGTTTGCAGGCGCGCAGCGCGTCGATCGCCTGTGCGACTGTATAGACCGAGGTATCGACGTTATGCCCGCGTTTTTTCAGCTCAAGCATAACCTTGGTGATCGTGGGGACGTCCAATCCGGCGGCGATGATCTCCTCCCCGTGTGAGAACACTTCGCGCGGCGTGTCGCAGAACAGCGCCTTTGCGTGATTCATCACGAGCAGGCGGTCGGCGACCTGCGCGATGTCCTCCATTGAGTGCGAGACGATCAGCACGGTCGCGCCCGACTGGTCGTGGTACCGCTTGATTAGGCCGAGGATCTCGTCACGTCCGGCGGGGTCGAGGCCGGCGGTCGGCTCGTCAAGCACAAGCACGTCCGGCTGCATGGCGATGACGCCGGCAATGGCGACACGGCGCTTTTGGCCGCCGGACAGTGCAAACGGCGAATGGTTTGCCATATGTTCCTCCAGCCCGACCGCGCGCATGGATTCGAGCACGCGCTGGTCGATCTCCGCCTGTGCAAGACCCATGTTGGACGGGCCGAAAGCGATGTCTTTCGCGATAGTCTCTTCAAACAGCTGATACTCAGGGTATTGGAACACCAGGCCGACGCGAAAGCGCGTCTCTCTGGCGCACTTGCCCTTTTCATTCCAGATGGGCTGGCCGTCCAGCAGCACCTCGCCCTCGGTGGGCTTTAGCAGACCGTTTAAGTGCTGGATCAGCGTGGACTTGCCCGAGCCGGTGTGGCCAATTACACCGAGGATCTCGCCTTTTACAATTTTAAGGTCAACATGGTCGAGCGCTGTGCGCTCGAAAGGGGTGCCCGCGCCATACACATGGGTCAGGCCCCGCGTTTCAAGGATGATTGACAATCGATCGTCCTCCCGTATTGTGATTGCGCAAAGCGCATTTCAAAAGATTTTGCCGTGTACTGCAAAATCGTAAAAAACGTAAGCGTGTATCTCGGTTTTGCCCGTAGGCCGCTATCCGCCTGCCGCCGCCATGTGGCGATCAAATGAGCGTTTACTTGGGCCCAGCTGTCTTGGGCGGCGTCCGGGAAGTATCGGTTTATGGCTTTTCCGGAACCAGGGGCCGTATCCAGGGGGTACCGGGTACCATCTGGGGATTATGCCAGATACTTTTCAAGAATATCTGCACACGCATCGACCGAGAGCGCGTCAATCGGCAGGTTCTCGCCGTCGGCGCGGTCGAGATCGTAGAGCACCTCGATGGTCTGCGGCACGGTCAGTGACGCGGCACGCAGCGTGTCCACTTGCGTAAAGATGTCACGCGGCGCGCCATCCATCAGCACGTTGCCCTTGTGCATAACCACCACGCGCCCAGCCTGCACGGCCTCGTCCATGTGGTGGGTGATGAGGATGACCGTGATGCCAAATTTGCGGTTCAGCTCGCGCACGACGTCCATCACCTCGCGCCGTCCCTGCGGGTCGAGCATGGCGGTCGGTTCATCAAGCACCACGCAACGCGGCATCATGGCGATAACGCCCGCGATCGCGACGCGCTGCTTCTGCCCGCCTGACAGGCGGTGCGGCGCCTGATGCCGGTATTCGTACATATCAACCGCACGAAGCGCCTCGTCCACCCGCTTGCGGATTTCGGCAGGCGGCACGCCCATGTTTTCGAGTGCGAACGCCACATCCTCCTCGACGACCGTGGCGACCAGCTGGTTATCCGGGTTCTGGAACACCATGGCGACGGTCTTGCGCACCTCGTAGGTGTTGTTCTCGTCGCGCGTGTCCATCATATCGACATAGCATACGCCGCCGGTCGGCAGGCGGATGGCGTTGAAGCAGCCCGCGAGCGTGCTCTTGCCCGAGCCGTTGTGCCCCAGCACGGCGACAAATTCGCCGCGTTTGATCGACAGGTCCACGCCCTTGAGCACGGGCACGGCAAGCTGGCCTTCCTCGACCGGGTAGGCGTATTGCAGATTTTCGGTTTTAATGATGTCAGACATAATGTTACATCCAATCTAAAAAGCTTTCGCGCTTTGCGCGTGTTTGTTTGCTCTTATTCTTCCGCGATAAACCGCGCAGACGACCCGCATGGCAGCGTAAGGCCGGTCGACTCTACCGGCAGGCCAAGCTCCTGCGCCTCGATCCGCCCTGCCGCGCGCCTGCCTGCGGTAATGCCGAGCAGGTAGCGCATGACCGATGGGGCAAGCCCGGTCGAGTAGCTTGAAATCAGCACGAACAGCGGCTTGTCCGATAAAACGCCCATAGTCAGCTCGACAAAGTCGGCCACATCGTCCTCGATTTTCCAGGTCTCGCCCGAGGGGCCGCGCCCGTAGGAGGGTGGGTCCATGATGATCGCATCGTATTTTCGGCCGCGCCGGATCTCGCGCTGGACGAACTTTTTACAATCGTCTACAATCCAGCGGATCGGGCGGTCGGCAAGGCTGCTGGACGCGGCATTCTCGCGCGCCCACTGCACCATACCCTTGGATGCATCCACATGACAGACCGACGCGCCCGCATTTGCTGCGGCGAGCGTCGCGCCGCCGGTATAGGCGAACAGATTGAGCACGCTTATCGGCCGCCCTGCGTTTCGAATCATGCGGTCGATAAAATCCCAGTTGGCCGCCTGCTCGGGGAACAGGCCGGTGTGCTTAAAGCTCATGGGCTTGAGCTGGAAGGTCAGCTTGCCGTAGCGGATCGCCCACTGTTCAGGCAGCCTGCGTATCTCCCACTGACCGCCGCCTGCGCTCGAGCGGTGATAGATGGCGTTGGGCTTATCCCACGCGCGGCAGGCCTTATCGCGCGGCCAGATCGCCTGCGGATCGGGACGCACCAACACCTGATTGCCCCAGCGCTCAACCTTTTCACCGCCGCCGCAATCGAGCACGGCATAGTCATTCCAGCTGTCCGCGATCCACATAACCCGTCTTCTCCGTTCGTTGTGCTTTTATACTATATCAGTTTTTATTCTAACACCAAACCGCGCCCTGCGCAATTAAAAAAGAACTCTGGCTTATCGGATGTTTTCGTGTAAAACAGCAAAAAGATGCGCATTAAACGCATCTTTGCGCATAGTGGAAAAGGGAGGAATAGTCAACCGGGTCAGATCTGCATTGAGCGCGGCGGCACCGGTGAGGAGAACACGATCTGTGTTTCGGTTTTGCCGAAGTGCTGTAGGCGGCCGATGAAGCCGTCCAGCTCCTGTGTCGAGGGATAGGTGACCTTGATTAACATGGAATATTGGCCGGTCACGCAGTTGCACTCGAGCACGTTCGAGCACGAGGCAATAAATGGATAAAATTCCTCTTTCTGTGTCGGCTGCATATCCAGCCGGATGTAGGCAAGAATATGCTGCCCAAGTGGCAGGGGGTCGATGTCAAGCGTATAGCCGCGGATCACGCCCTGCTTTTCCAGCCGGTCGATGCGCGCGGAAACCGCAGGGGAGGACAGGTTGACCGCTTCGGCGAGCGCCTTGATCGGCGTGCGGGCATTTTTCTGCAGCATGCGCAGCAGATTCAAATCGATTTCATCCATGAGCGGGAAATCCTCCTTATCTTATAATAAAAGGAGTCCACCGGCTAAAAGCATAGTGAACTCCCTTGTCTGCTTATTATGATAAACCATATCGGGCGATTTGTCAAATAAAAGTAAGCGCTGCGCGGGAAATCTGAGGTGACTTACCGTTTGCGCCGGGGCTTGGCCTTTGCCCAACCCTTCTTTTTGGGTGCGCGATGCACGGTGGCTCTTGCCGACGCGGCTGCTCTTTTAGCTGACTCGGCCGGCTTTTGCCCGCGCGCGGGGTGAAGAAGGCATTCCTTACCATATCCGATCAGATCCTCGCGCCCGGCCTTTTTGAGCGCCGCCAGCACAATCTGCCGCTTGTCTGGCCGGCGCCATTGCAAAAGTGCGCGCTGCATAGCCTTTTCTTCTGGCGTTTTGGCCACATAGACCGGCTGCATTGTACGCGGGTCAAGCCCGGTGTAGTACATTGCGGTTGAAAGCGTGCCAGGCGTGGGATAGAAATCCTGCACCTGCTCGGGGCTGTAACCGATCTTGTTGAGGTACTCGGCAAGCTGGATTGCGTCTTCCAGTGTCGCGCCCGGGTGAGAGGACATCAGATAGGGCACCAGATATTGCTTTCGGCCAAGTTTCTGGTTGATGCGGGCGTACCGCTCGCGGAATTGCTCATATACAGAAAATGATGGTTTTCCCATATAATACAGTGCGTTATCACTAATATGCTCGGGCGCAACCTTAAGCTGGCCTGAGATATGGTACTCAACCAGCTCGCGGAAGAAGGTGTCATTTTGGTCGGCCATCATGTAGTCATAGCGCAGGCCTGAGCGTACAAATACCTTTTTTACCCCCTCGACCTGCCGCAGCGCGCGCAGCAGGGTCAAGTAGTCTGTGTGGTCGGCCTCGAGGTTTTTGCAGGCGTTTGGCGTCAGGCAGCGTTTGTTTTTGCACAGTCCGTGGGTCTGTTGATGCTTGCAGGCGGGAAAGCGGAAGTTCGCAGTCGGGCCGCCGACATCGTGGATATAGCCTTTAAAGCCAGCAATCTGCGTGATCTGTTTGGCTTCGGCGAGCACGCTTTCATGGCTGCGCGCCTGGATATACCGCCCCTGATGGAACGCGAGCGCGCAGAAGTTGCACGCGCCAAAGCAGCCGCGGTTGTGGATGATGGAGAACTGAACCTCCTGTATGGCAGGCACACCGCCCAGCGCTTCATAGGATGGGTGGTAGGTACGCATGTAGGGAAGGGCGTAAATGCGGTCCATCTCCTTAGTGGTCAGCGGCAGCGCGGGCGGGTTCTGGATCATGACGCGCTTGCCGTGGCGCTGCAATATCGCGCGGCCGTATATATGATCCTGCTCGTCGTATTGCAGTTTAACCGAGCGCGCGTAATCGGCCTTGTCCGCGCACACGGCCTCGAGCGATGGGCACTCAACCGCCTCAAACGCAAGATTATCCGCGTTGTGCGCAAGATAGGCAGTGCCGCGCACACCCGCGCAGGCGTCCTCGCCCTTTTTGCCGCGCTTGAGATTGGCCGCAAGCTCAAGAACAGAACGCTCGCTCATGCCGTACATCAGCCCGTCCGCCCCGGTCGACTCCAGGATGGAGGGCATAACGCGGTCGGCCCAATAATCATAGTGCGCAAAACGGCGCAGGCTGGCCTCGATACCGCCAAGATAGATAGGAACATCCGGAAAGGCGCGCCGCGCCAGCATGGCATAGACGATCACCGCGCGGTCTGGCCGGCGGCCGGCCTTGCCACCGGGGGTGTAGGCGTCATCCGAGCGGCGTTTTTTGGCGGCCGTGTAGTGCGCGACCATTGAATCGATGTTGCCGCTGTTGATGAGCACCGCGTAGCGCGGCCGGCCCATGGCTGTAAAGTCACGCGTATCTCGGAAATCCGGCTGACTCAGGATGGCGACCCGGTAGCCTGCATCCTCCAGAACGCGCGAGATGATTGCAGTGCCAAACGATGGATGGTCTACGTAGGCGTCGCCTGTAACGATCAAAAAATCGCAGTAGTACCAGCCGCGATCCTGCATGTCCTGTTTAGAGATTGGAAGAAAACCGTTCATAAATCCCCTTTCTCTTTACAAAGCGTGAAAAAACTTATATCATAAAAATAAGCGGTCCGGCAAGACCAGAAGGCGGTTGGCCACGCTCCTGCAAGGGAGGTGGTTTTTATGGAGAGTGTGTGGCAGGTTATTTTGCTGCTTATCCTTCTTGAAATCCTCAAGACCATAAAAAAATGACCGCCCTCTTGCCCCGGGTACGGTCATTTTTTAAAATGATAGATACTTAGGGTCAACCGTCTTTGCCGGGCTGCCCTTTTCTACTCCCATTATAGCGGATCTTATCCGTTTGTCAAGCCTGATGCTCAGTTATCTAGATAAAACTGCACCAGCTCCTGCATCAGCTCATCGCGGTCGATCTTACAAATCAGGCTGCGTGCGTTATTGTGATTGGTGATGTACGTTGGGTCCTCGGAGAGGAGATAGCCTACAATCTGATTGATCGGGTTATACCCTTTCTCCTTAAGCGCATCATATACTGCAGTGAGCGTCCGCTTCATCTCCTTGTTGGTTTCGTCCACAAGGCTGAACTTTCTTGTGCCGTCGAGCATGTCTGTCTCCTTTCCGATCCTACTGGGTTGGTTTTTGCTATAAACAGCATAATACAAATCAGGGCAAAAGTAAAGCATTATCCGAACGGCGCAAAATAAAATCTTTTACCAAAGCTGGTAAGGACATGCTGTGTTGGCAGACAGGCGCAACCGGTGGAAAAAGCTCCGGTTGTGGGCGGCTCAAGAGAATAATATAATGTAACTTTGCAGAAGCGGCATGGCGAAAGCCACGCCGTTTCCTGCCTTTTCAGCGTTCCAAGAGGAATAAATTCTACAAGGTATAGCGGATATGGATGTTGTTCCGCCGCTTTTCGTTCCGTCTGTTCCCACCCCAGACGGAGTTGGTGTAGGTCTTCAAATTCACCGTACAGCCGATATGTTACCGCCGACCCAAAATGCTTTTGATCTTCTCCAGCATCTTTAATGAAAGGTCATAATTGGCGCCGCTGTACCCGTCATCCACGAAGAACACAGAATCGGCAAAGCGGTGCACTTGGCGTACTGCATGAGTATTGCTTTCTAATTGGATATGGAATTGCTCTCGCTCCTATTGGCGTCCTCCTGGAATAGGCGGCAGTACAACGCCGTGATTTTTCAGTTGCCCGTAACATTTCTGTTTCCTCCGTCAATAGGGCAACTGTCTACACAAGATTAATTTTATGATAACATACTGGTGGTATTTGTTATTTCGGCTCTACCTCCGGTGCCATGCACATAGGTTTGCTGCATTTCGTTTACTTGTGCATCAGATCTGCACCGCTGTGCCATGCCTGACCGACCTTTTCTCCAATGGCATAGTACCCATTGCGCATTTGATCAAAGGCAAAGGCATGGAGTTTACCAGCATCAATCTTTCCGGCGTCATCCAAAACTTTTTCGTCGGCAAGCACATTGACGATTTTTCCAAGCACGCGCAGCCCATAGGGCTGGGACTGCATCTCCACGACCTCGCACTCCAATGTGAGCGGATATTCGGTAATGACGGGCGCATCCACCCGCTCACTTTTGATAGCGTGCAGCCCGGTGCGGGCAAATTTATCCGCCATGTTGTTGGAACTGGCGATTCCGAGAAAATCAGATTCCCGTAGCGTGTCCGTTCCCGGTACTGCCAGCGTGAAGGCTTTTCTCGTTTCAAGGTTGGCCACCGTTTTGTGCTCGGCCTCCAGGTTCAGAGCGACCATATCTTCCGCACAGATCCCGCCCCAGGCCAACATCATTACATCAACGGTGTCGTCCTCGTTATAAGTGCCGATCATGTAAGTCGGCATGGGGAACAAATAAGGTTTCACGCCTAAATTCTTTGACATACTTATGACTCCTTTCCGTATTAGTTGGATTGACTTTATTTGCTTTTGATATTATAATTATAGCAAGAATAGAAAATAAAACAAGTACGCACATTTAAGTACGATACTTACAATAAAGTTTAATACTTACTTAAAGGAGAGCGTAAAGTGAGTATAGAGTGTATTAAAGACGCCAATTTAGAAGAAACCGGATTCAACTACACCATGTCGTTAATTCAAGGGAAATATAAGATGTTTATCCTGTATGCTTTGATGGGATTTGGGGTAGTGCGTTTCAATGAATTGAAAAAATATATCAGAACCATTTCCTATAAAACGTTGAGTACCACCTTAAAGGAACTGGAGGCCGATGGGCTTGTCCATCGGGAAGAGTATCCGCAAATCCCCCCAAAGGTGGAGTACAGCTTGACAGAGCGGGGAAAATCTTTGATTCCAATTTTAGACAGTATGTGTGATTGGGGAACCCAAAACAGACTTCCCTGATTAAACGGGTTGAGATTCGATGAAATCTTAATCCGTTTTTTACGCGTTTGCTCATTCCATGACAAGAATTTCCGCCGCCCGCGCATTCAGTGTGTTCATCAGCCTCACCCGCACATTGGGTCACGGGCCTTCCATTTCTCGGTAACGCCCGACGCCACCATCATGCGGGGCGACATAGTGGCAGATGTAATTGGGGGCGGTGTGCAGTTCTTTTGTTTCATAACAGTGTCCGCCCAAAGTCAGATACTGTTTCAGATACTGATATTGTACCGGATAGTTCCCGGTTCTATTAGGATTAGCAGAGGCTATACTCCCGCCGCGCCGTGGGGGATAGCGCAGCGGCGGCAAGGGATATACAAAGCCAGAGCCTTGCTCAGAATACACAGCGAAGCTGGCGGAACAACGCAACTCAAAGCACGGCGACAAAAAATGCTGGACTTAGCCGTAAAGGCTAAATCCAGCATTTTTCTTTTCAACCAATCCCCGTCTGACAGTTGTAGTTGCTCTATGATTTGCGATCTTTTTTTGCGTGCACTATCTTGTGGGGGGTCCGCCAAGCCAGGGTTTTTTCGGGTGGATTTACTTAAGGCCGGCGGTGATGATCGCCATCTGATAGACCTCGTCGGCGTTGCAGCCACGCGACAGGTCGTTGATCGGCGCGTTGAGTCCCTGGAGAATCGGACCGTATGCCTCAAAGCCGCCCAGACGCTGGGCGATCTTGTAGCCGATGTTGCCGGCGTTGATATCCGGGAAGATAAAGGTGTTGGCCTTGCCCGCAACCGGAGAGCCTTTGCACTTGGTTGCCGCGACGACCGGTGAGAATGCTGCGTCAAACTGCAGCTCGCCGTCCACCGCAAGATCGGGCGCGGCGGCCTTGGCCTTTGCGGTTGCGTTGCGCATCATATCGACCGTCTCTCCCTTGCCCGAGCCCATGGTTGAATAGGACAGCATGGCGACCTTGGGGTCGATACCGAACGCCTGAGCGGTCTTTGCGGTCTCGATGGCAATCTCGACCAGCTCGTCCTCGCTGGGGTTTATGTTAATGGCGCAGTCGCCCATCGCGTACATCTCGTCGCCGCCGTCCTTTGCGTCGCGCCGCAGGATGAAGCAGGAGCTTACGATCTTGTTGCCCGGCTTGGTTTTGACAATCTGCAGCGCGGGGCGAACGGTGTCGGCCGTCGAATATGTAGCGCCGCCGAGCAGGGCGTCCGCCTTGCCCATTTTAACGAGCATGGTGCCGAAGTAGTTGCCCTTGGAAAGCGCCTCGCGGCACTGTTCCTCGGTCATCTTGCCCCGGCGCAGCTCGACCATCTGGGCGACCATCGCGTCCATTTCAGGATAGGTCGCGGGGTCGATGATCTCCATGCCTGCAATATCGAAGCCGCCGGCCTGCGCTGCCGCCTTGACCTCGTCGACGTTTCCGATCAGGATGGAGTCCATCAGGCCGTCTTTCTTTAGGCGGGAGGCCGCTTCGAGAATGCGGGGATCTGGGCCTTCGGTGAATACAATCGTGCGCTTTTCCGCCTTGAGCGTTGCAATCAGGTTTTCAAACATGGTTTCTTTCTCCTCCAATTTTCTCTTCGTCCGCCCGCGGTGCGGGCAGATACTGGAATAAAAATATTATACACCCGCCGCGCGCGACATCACAAGTGTTATTTTAGACAGATTTGCGGTAAATTCCGCGCCTTTGCGCGTCGCCCACGTGACTGTGCACACGCAAAACCGGGCACAATAAATGCGGAAAGGAAGTGCATGGAAATGCAAGTTATCCGCTATCTCAATGGCAAGCGCCTACACGGCGCGATGCCGCCTCTGCTCATTGACCGGGAGGGCATCGGCGCGCTACTGAACGCGGCGCGGTACCGCCAGCCTCTGCCATTGCCGGACGGCGCCCCCTCTGCTATACTGGAGGTGGAGGGATGCGGTCTGGGAAAGGACCAGACATGAAACACACAGCATTATATCTGCGCGTGTCTACCGAGGCACAGGCGGACGAAGGCTATTCGCTCGCAGCGCAGGCGGAAAAGCTTGAGGCCTACTGCCGTATGAAGGGCATCGCGCAGTTTCAGCGATATGTAGACGGCGGCTTTTCCGGCTCCAATCTATCCCGCCCAGCAGTGGGCGAGATGATTGAGGCCATCCGAAGCGGTACGGTCGAGCGGGTGGTCGTCTACAAACTCGACCGTTTGAGCCGCAGCCAAAAGGACACGCTCTATCTGATCGAGGACGTGTTCCTGCCACACGGCGTGGACTTTGTTTCGATCAATGAAAACATCGACACCGGCAGCCCCTACGGCCGCGCGATGATCGGCATTCTGTCCGCCTTTGCCCAGCTTGAGCGCGAGAATATCTTTCTGCGCACGCGCATGGGCATGGTCGAGCGGGTCAGGCAGGGCTATTGGCCGGGCGGGGGCAAGACCCCCTTTGGCTATGACTACGATGCGGCCAAGGGCATCCTTGTGCCAAATGCAGATGCAGACACCGTGCGCGAGATCTACGCGCGCTTTCTCGCCGGACAGTCGACCGGCCGCATCGCGCGCGAGCTGGGCCTGAAATACGAACACCTGGTGCGGCAGATCCTCTTGCGGGAGAGCAACACGGGCATAGTCGTTTACAAGGGTGAGCGATACCCCGGGCGGCACGAGCCGCTGATCGACCAGGACACTTTTGCACGCGTGCGGCAGCGTTTTGACCGGCGTGACCGTCCGCGCGCCGCGGCGGGCGGCAAGCTGCTCACCGGATTGATGGTCTGCGGGCACTGCGGGGCTAAAATGCGCTATCAGAAATGGGGCGGGGCGGGCGACAAACTGGTCTGTTACTCGCGCGACAGGTCCAAGCCGCACCTGGTGCACGACGCGCACTGCCCCAACCGGGGCGTGATGGCGCACAAAGTTGAGGCGGTCGTCATACGCGACCTTGCACGGCTGGCGGCCGAGCCTGCGCCGCCGACTGTCCAGGCAGACGGCGAGGCGGCCTGCCGCCGCACGCTCGAGCGCGCCGAGCGCCGGCTGCGGCGCCTGTACGAGCTGTATGCTGAGGGCGAGGACGATGCGCTGCGCAAAACCATCGAGCGTGCGCGGCACGAGCGTGCCCGTGCGGAGCAGGCGCTGCGGCAGGCCGAGCAGGCAGCGCTCCAGCAGGAGCAGGATGAGGCATGCCGGGCGTTGCAGACGATCGGCTCCTGCTGGGATCGCCTGACGGCCGAAGAGCGGCAGATGCTCGTGCGCGCCTGCGTGCAAAAAATTGTGCTGAAAAACGAGAAGATTGAGATTTTTTATGCGATAGACGGCGCGCAGACCCGTGCCGCCGATGTAGGATAGCTGCTTTTCGACTTTGTGCGTTCATGCCGATGATTATAGGGGAAATCCGGCGTTACCTGCGCGATAACAGCGCGCTGCGCGTATCCCGCAGCCTGCGCGATACTGCCTACAAGGCGATGCAGGCCAAAGAGGCGTTTGTGCGCGAGCACCAGCGCGAGCCTGACATCCTTGAGCTTGCCAAGTCAATGGGCGTGCCTAAAGAGGAGGTCGTGTTCGCGCTGGACGCCATTCTTGAGCCGGTGTCGCTGTTCGAGCCGGTATTCCATGATGGCACGGACACCGTGTGCGTTATGGATCAGGTGGGCGACAGCAAAAACACGGACGAGCAGTGGCTGGCGCGCATCGCGCTGCGCGAGGCGAT
>NZ_CALWJJ010000015.1 GCF_944380985.1 uncultured Agathobaculum sp.
ACGTTGATATGGCGGGGAGTACCGTCGACCAGAGCCTTCACACGACGAACGTTCGGCTTCCAAGTTCTGTTGGAACGACGATGAGAGTGAGAGACCTGAATACCAAAGGTCACGCCCTTGCCGCAAATATCGCACTTTGCCATTTTCCTGCACCTCCTTCTTTTGTGCATTGCATAACGGATATTATAATACCACAACAGCTTGCAAAATGCAAGCAAATTTTTTACGCAAAGCGCCATTTTTCAAGTTTTGGGGTTACCGGTCGGAAAACATTGAAATGCGTGACAAATAAGGGTATAATACGGTTATCATAATACCTGCCACAAAGGAAGGGGAGTGTGTTAGATGCAGTTAAAAGAGTTTGGCGTCAGCCTGGGGGATTTGATCCAGGAGTTTAATTTTGAGGTCATCTATGGGCCGGAAGGATTTGAAAAGACCGAGATTACAAAGGATGACGTAAACCGTCCTGGTTTGCAGTTGGCTGGCTTTTTCGATTATTTTGATCCCAATCGCATCCAGATTATGGGCAAGGTGGAATCGAGCTATGTAGAGCGCATGGAGCCTGAGGCGCGTCAAGCCTGCTTTGATCGCCTGTTTTCCACCGGCATCCCGGTTATGCTTATCTCGCGCAACATTGATGTGCTGCCCGAGTGTCTGGCGTCCGCACAGAAATACGGTGTGCCCATTCTGCGCACCAACGATTTTACATCCACTATCCAAAGCGCGATCATCGCCTCGTTAAAAGTCAATCTTGCCCCGCGCGTTACGCTGCACGGCGTGCTCATCGAGATCTACGGCGAAGGTGTGCTGCTGCTGGGCGATTCAGGCGTAGGCAAGTCAGAGACCGCTATCGAGCTTGTCAAACGCGGCCACCGCCTGATTGCGGACGATGCGGTAGAGATTAAACGTGTGTCGGACAAGACGCTTGTCGGCACCGCGCCTGAGGTTATCCGGCACTTCATCGAGCTGCGCGGCATTGGTATTGTCGATGTGCGCCGTATTTTCGGTATTGGCGCAATCAAGCTGACCGAAAAAGTGGAGCTTGTTATTAACCTCGAGCCGTGGGAGGACGGCAAACAGTATGACCGACTGGGTCTTGATAATCAGACGACCAGCATTCTGGACATTGCGGTGCCAAGCCTTACTATTCCGGTCAAGCCTGGTCGAAACCTCGCGGTTATTATCGAGGTAGCGGCTATGAACGACCGTCAGAAGAAGATGGGCTTTAACGCCGCCAAAGAGCTGCAGGAGCGCATGCTCAAGCAGTACGGCAACTAAAACAACAGGCGCGGGGGCTTTAAAAGCCTCCTATATGCAAAAGACGGGCTCTGGAGAAACCGTCCTTCGATATCCGGATGACGCGTTCCAGCGCAGGTGGATCGGCGTATAAAAAGTCAGGCGCATGTCCTAACTTTTTATGGGGATTGCGGCGGCGCTGCAATCCCCTGATTTTGAATATGCATCAGAGATGCAGTAAATTGATTATTAGAGGAGCTACCCATGCAGATCATCGCAGACCTTCATATGCATACTAACGTAACCGCACACGCTTACAGCACGCTGACCGAGATGGCACATGCGGCAAAGGAGCGGGGGCTGGCGGCCATTGCGATTACCAACCACGGTCCTACCAACCCGGACGGGCCGCACGAGTGGCATTTTTCCAACATGGATGTGATCCCCCGGCAGATCGAGGGTGTGACCGTTATCCGCGGCATTGAGTTTGACATCACCGCGCCCGCGGGCGGGGTCAACGTAATGGCGAACAAAAGCCTGCGGCCCATCGAGTTTGCGCTCGCTTCCTTTCACGAATGCCTGTTCCCACCGGCGGATAAGAATATTCACACGCAGGCGCTTGAGGCAATTTTGCACAATCCTTATGTCAACGCCCTTGGCCATCTGGGCAATGGAAAATTCCCGTTTGACCATGAATATATTATCAGCCGCTGCAATGAGCACGGCAAAATTGTCGAAATCAACAACGCTTCGCTGTCCATCCGCAAGGGCAGCCACGAAAACTGCGCGGATATTGCGCGTCTGTGCAAAAAATACGAGGTGCCTATCACGGTCAACAGCGACAGCCACATCTGCTATCGCGTCGGCCATGTGGAAGACGCGCTGGCCATGCTCGAAGAGATCGGTTTTCCCGAGGAGCTTATCATCAACAGCAGCATAGAGCGGTTGGACACATACTTCCGCGGGCGGGGGCTGCAGATTTTTGCATAAAAAGGAGGAAGCCATATGAGGATCGGTATCGACCTTGGCGGCACAACGGTCAAGGCGGCATTGTGCAAGGAGGATGGCACGCTGCTGCGCAAGCAGAGCGCGGCCACGCCGACGGGGAACGCGCCGGCCTTGTGCGCGGCAATGAAGCGGCTCGCGCTCGGCCTGTGCAGCGAGGAGGGAATTGCGCCCGAGACGGTCACAAGCATTGGCATCGGTGTGCCTGGATCGTTTGACAAAGCAAGCTGCACGCTCAAATTTGGCACCAACCTCGGCATGAACAACGTTAGCTTTGCCGGCGCTTTCCGTCCGGAATTTAGCTGCCCGGTGCAGCTGGATAACGATGCTAACTGCGCCGCTCTCGGCGAGGTGACCGCAGGTGCAGCCAAGGGTGCGAAGAATATGGTGATGATAACGCTCGGCACAGGCGTCGGCGGCGGCGTTATCATTGACGGCAGACTGTATACCGGCTGCAACGGCATTGCGGGTGAACTTGGGCACATTGTGATCCGGCAGAGGGGCGAGCCATGCGGCTGCGGCCGCCAGGGCTGCCTTGAGGCCTATGCCTCGGCGTCGGCGCTTGTCAGATTCGCCGAGCGGGCGCTTGCGCAGGGCCGCGAGAGTATATTGCGGAAGCAGGCAGGCGGCTTGAACGCAAAAATGATCTGCGACGCGGTGGATGCGGGCGATGCGCTGGCACGCGAGCTGTTTGACGAATACTGCGTCAATCTGTCTTGTGGGCTAGCCAATCTCATCAACATCTTCCAGCCGGAGACCATCGTGCTGGGCGGCGGGCTTGCAGGGTACGGAGAAAAGCTGCTCGAGCCGCTACGGCGGCTAACGCATCCGCAGACCTTTCGCGGCGATGATAAGAACACTGTGATAACGTGCGCCTTGCTCGGCAATGATGCAGGACTGATTGGCGCGGCAATGTTGTAAAATGTAGTTAAAACGTAATATAAACAGCGCATTTGTAATATTACAAATGCGCTGTTTTGCTGCCTAAAGCATTGCGGCACAGCAAAATCCGTGTTAAAATGACACTGAATTACAAAAATACTTGAAAACCGGGGGAGGTAAGCATGCGTTTTAAGCGGTTGTTCGCGCTTTTGTGCGCGGTATCCTATATTATGACGGCCAGCGCTGTGGCCGCCGGGCAGACGGCAGCTGTGTCCGAGCAGACTGCGCCAGCGGCCGCAGTTTTGGCCACAGAGCAGCCGGCCGCGCGCGCTGCCGCACTCAAGGTGGTTGCCTCCACACACAAGGTGCAGATAAACGGTCAGCCTGTCAGCCCGCAGGCTTATAATATCGGCGGCTATAATTACTTTAAGCTGCGCGATGTGGCTTATATGCTCCGGGGCACAGCGTCAGCGTTTGATGTAACATGGAATGGTACGCAAAATGCCGTTAATATTATCTCTGGCGCGGCATATACAGCGGTCGGCGGCGAGATGACCACGTCGGCAGCTGACACGCTGCGCGTACAGCAGTCGACGGCAAAGGTACTGCTCGACGGCAGTGGTATTTCGATCCAGGGTTATAATATTAATGGCAATAACTATTACAAAATTGCAGATGTATCGAGCGCGCTCGGGTTTACTGCAGCGTTTGAAAGCGCGACTCGGACGGTGCAGATCACAACGCCGGCTGAGACACCCGAGCTGCCCGTGATCGAACCAGATGTACCCGAGCAGGATACGCCCGCGCCGCCGGCATCCGGGCAGGAGTTTGTAGCCGGCGTGTACCGGGTGACGGTCGAAACCACGCTGTCCATCCGCTCGGGCCCGGGACTGACATATCCGATCATCGGCCGGCTGTCAAACGGCGACGAGATCGTGGTGGACAACCTGTCGGACGGTTGGGCGCGTATTCTGGATGAGGCCGGGAGCACAGAGCGCTATTGCAGCGCAGATTATCTGACCCGTGTGCGCGATTATGACGGGGCGGGTGAAGCTGAGCCGCCGGAAGGGCTGTTTGTGCCGGGCGTATACCGGGTGACGGTGGATACCTGGCTGTCGGTTCGCTCGGGTGCAGGCACCAGTTACCCGATCATCGGCCGGCTGTCAAACGGCGACGAGATCGTGGTGGACAGCCTGTCAGACGGTTGGGCGCACCTGCTCGACACGGCAGAGGGCACAGGACGCTATTGCAGCGCGGACTATCTGACCCGCGTGCGCGATTATGAAAGCGGTGAGGGCGAGCCGGAGGATCCGGTCATCCCGCCCCGCACTTCACATCTGGATGGTGTAATGACCGTGATTATCGACGCGGGGCACGGCGGAAGCGATATTGGCGCGCACAATGCGGATATGACGCTTGATGAAAAGCATATCAATCTGTATGTGGCACAGTACTTAAAGCGGTATTTGGAGAGCGAAGGCGTCACAGTCATCATGGTGCGCGACACGCTCGAGCAGGGCAGTTCACTGTCGCTGCGCGGGCAGGTGATGGAGCAGCACGCTGCGTCGGCCGACCTGTTTTTCAGCATTCACCACAATGCGGCCAATACCATAGCGCGTGGCGCCGAGGCTCTCGCGCAGATTGCGGACAGAAACGGTGGCCCCAGCCGTCTGCTTGCCGAGGCGCTGCTTGAAGAGTACGAAAAGCTTGGCGTTCCGATTCGATCTGTGGTGTTCAGAGAGGGCAGCAACGGCGATTATTATTATACCAACCGGGCGGCGGCGGCGCTGTCTATCCCTGCGCTGACAAGCGAGTTCTGCTTTATTGATAATGAGCAGGATCAGCAGTTTATCGACAGCGACGAAGACCTGCAGGCCGAGGCGCACGCGCAATTCAATGCAATCATGTATTATTTTACACAGGTGGAGTACTGATTAGCCGGAGTGAGAGAGGCTGATACCTGTGCATCGGCAGAATGATTTTTAGCAGGATTATCAATTCCCGCAGATGTCAACCCATCTGCGGGAAATATTTTGTCTTTTTGTCGACAGAATTTGACAGGTCGCACTTTCGAATGCGCGTAAAATGGTTTCGCAACTATTTTCTCAGGAAAGGAGGAGCAAAAGATGATCCGTTTGACACAGATGAGGGATATTGCGCCGAACGGATGGAAAAGAGCAAAATTGCGGTAAAGCCAGTCGGATGCGGAAAGCGGGGTGTGCAAAAGATGGTTCATTACATTGTTACAAAAAGTCAGGCGGCTGAGGGGACGCAGTACGGAATCACTGCTGTTTGTGGACAGGCAGAGTTTGACAGCATTGCTGATATTGCGCCAACTTTTGAGGAGACCGCCAGACTGGCAGCTTTGTTGCAGGAAAATGGTGTTGCAGTAGAGCACTTCCGCGATATCGTGGAGGATTACCTGGTGGGGTGATCGCACGAAAAAGGATGCGGCAGAAGCACTGAGCTTTTGCCGCATCCTTTTTTAAAAATCAAAACTGAAACAGCACGCCACACACAGCGCCGGCTGCAATGAATGCGATCGGATGAATACGGGGCAGCTTCCAGATGGCGATCGACAGCAGAAGAAAAAAGACGATTGCCGGTAGGTTGAACACGGCGGCAAGGCTGCCAAGCCCACGCCATAGCTCGGTGTGGAAGAGCGAGGCGACAAACACCTCGAGCATGGCCCCGAAGATCAGGCCAGCCGAGGCAGGCCGCAGACCGTAAAAGGCATCCCGTACCAGTACCGAATCCTTAAAGCGGGTGAGCGCGCGTGAAACCAGTATAATAACGATTACAGAGGGCAGCACAAGCGAAAAGGTTGCCAGCAGCGAGCCGGGGATGCCGGCCGCGTGAAAACCGGCATATGTTGCTGAGTTGACGCCCATCGGGCCGGGGGTGGATTCCGAGACCGCAATCATATCAAGCAGATCGTTTGGCGTAAACCAGGGATATTTCTCTGCAATATCCTGCAAAAACGGGATGGTAGCCAGGCCGCCGCCGACGGCAAACAGGCCGGTTTTGAAAAATTCCCAGAAAAGCTGAAAATAGATCATGTGCGGCGCCTCCGGATCAGACCGATCAGAATGCCGGTCGCAGCGGCCACAATGACCATCAGTACTGGTGAAACGCCGAGAAAGGCGACAAAGACAAAGGTCAAAATAAGAATGACAGCGGTCGGCATATCGACCACGCCCCTGCGCGCCATCTTCCATACAGATTGAAGAACCAGTGCGCATACCGCGATCCGAACGCCGGAAAAGGCATGCTGCACAACCGCGAGGTGCGCAAATTGCTGGATAAATGCGGCGATGATAACGATGATGACAAGCGATGGGAACACCATGCCCGCAGTGGCAGCGATCGCACCTGGTAGGCCGTGCGTTTTGTAGCCGATAAAGGTCGAGGTGTTGACCGCGATAACGCCCGGCGTGCACTGACCGATCGCGTAGTAGTCCATCAGCTCATCCTCGGTTGCCCAGCCGCGCTTTTCAACCACCTCGCGCTGAAGGATGGGCAGCATAGCATAGCCGCCGCCAAAGGTGCACGCGCCCATGCGAGCGAATGTGAAAAACAAATCCAGATAGGGATGCAAGGGATAAACAGCTCCTTCCTTTAACCGGCGGCAGGTATGGCCGCCGTTATCTCTGGGGAATGACCTCCAACCAGTATCCGTCCGGGTCGGAAATAAAATAAATACCCATCGACGGGTTTTCAAAGCAAATGCAGCCCATCTGCTCGTGCTTTTGGTGCGCTGCTGCATAATCGTCAACCCGAAACGCCAGATGGAACTCGTTATCGCCGAGATTATACGGATGATACCAGTCGCGCAGCCAGGTTAGTTCAAGCTGGTGCGGAGAGACGCCGTCGCTGAGGTAAACGATGATATAGCTGCCGTCGTCAGCGTTGATGCGGCGCACCTCAGACAGACCGAGCGCCTCGCGGTAGAAAGCGAGCGAGCGGTCAAGGTCGCGGACGTTAAAGTTATTGTGTACAAAAGTAAACTGCATGATGAGAGTCCTCCCGAAAACTTGATTGTGAAAGTACTGTACCACGTTTGGTGTAAAAATACAATCCATCCAGACGATTTTTGTTTACATTGCCGCAAGAGGATGGTATAATTAATCTGTATATTTGCGTCCGAAAAGGGGGCGGGAAATTTGAACCATCGTTTTGGAAATAAGCTGCGGCTAGGCAGCAGCATAATTTATCTGTTTCTTTTGCTGTTCGCGGTAGGCGGACTGTATTTTTCCCTGCCGTATGGATTGATCGGCATTGCGCTCTGCGTCATTGTGCGCCTTGTGACGGCGCGCAGCGAGGGTCAAGACCGGCGCATACTCCAAAAACTAATGGAAAATATGCGGATTGACGGCGGTGAAGTTCGGCAGTCAGTGATCCAGTCGCCTTTGCCGACCGTGGTCGCCATGGCGACCACCGGAGAAATCCTTTGGACAAACGATCAATTTGCCGAGATCTGCGATTTCCCTGCTGGCGTTCTTCACATGCGCATTACCGATCTTGCGCCGGCCTTTGAAACGCGCTGGTTGATCGAAGGCAAAAATGCGTTTCCCGGCGAGCTGCGCATGGGTAAAAACGTTTATTTTGTGTTTGGCAGTTTGATACAGGGCGGCGCAGGGCAGATGATGATGCTGCAGTTTGTAAGCTGCACCGAATATGTCCACTTGCGCGACGAGGCAGAGACCCGTCAGCCCGCGATCGCGATCATTGCGATCGACAACTATGAAGAGCTGATGAAGAACGCGACTGACTCGGAAAAATCCGACATTCTTGCCGCGATTGACAAACGGCTCTCCGCGTGGACGCGCGACAGCAAGGCTGTACTTCGTAAATATGACCGCGACAAATATATCTTTATCATCGAAAATGCCGAGCTGGATAAGCTCGCCGCGCGCAAATTTGCCGTGTTGCAGGATGTGCGCGAGATAGAGAACCACGAGGGTGTGGCCGCAACGCTTTCCATTGGCATTGGGCGAGACGGCAGCACGCTGGAGGAGAGCGCCGGATATGCAGGTCTTGCCATTGATATGGCGCTCTCGCGTGGCGGCGATCAGGCAGTTATCAAAAACCGTTATACGTTTGAGTTTTTCGGAGGCCTGAGTGAAGAGGTTGAAAAGCGCACCAAGGTCAAAAGCCGCGTGGTTGCCAACGCGCTTAGCCAGCTCATCCGCGATTCCTCGCAAGTGCTAGTGATGGGGCACCGCAATAGTGACATGGATGCGATAGGCGCCGCATCCGGCATTGTGTGCGCGGCGCGCGCCAAGGGCAAGCCGGTGCATATCGTAGTCGACCAGAACCATACGATGGCGACCGAGCTGATCGAACGCCTCAAGACCATACCGGAGTATAAAGATGTGTTCATCAGCGCCGAGGACGCGATGATCATGTGCGATTTCAATACGTTGTTGGTTGTGGTGGACGTCAACCGTCCAGCTTATGTGGAAAGCGAGGCGCTTTTGCAGTCGATCAACAAAGTGGCGGTCATCGACCACCACCGGCGCGCTGCGGATTATATCGAAAACGCGGTTGTTTCGCTGCATGAGCCGTATGCTTCCTCGGCCTCCGAGCTGGTTAGCGAGCTGCTGCAATACATGGTTCAGGCGAGCGACATCCTAATGGGCGAGGCCGAAGCCATGCTCGCGGGCCTGTATCTCGATACCAAGGGCTTTTCCATACGTACCGGTGTGCGCACGTTCGAGGCCGCGGCATATCTGCGCCGCGCGGGCGCGGAAGCGAGCGACGTCAAGCGGCTGTTTCAGTCGAGCTTTGACCAGTACATGGAACGGCAGAAGCTCATCTCTTCTGCGCGTGACTGCGGGCAGGGCGTGATCTTCGCGCTGACCGATGAGGAAGTCGACCGCGTTGCGGCGGCGCAGGCGGCAGACGAACTGCTTTCCATCATTGGCACGCGTGCGAGTGTGGTTGCATTCCGTTGCGGCGAGGACATGGTGGTTTCAGCGCGCGGCTCCGGGCAGGTCAATGTGCAGCTGCTGATGGAGCGGCTGGGCGGCGGCGGCAACCACTCGGCAGCGGGTGCGCAGATGAAAAACACCACGCCGGCCGAGGCTGATCGCCTGATTACCGAGGCGATCGAAGGGTATTTTGCCGACCAGAAAGCCGATGTAGCAGAGAAGCAGTGATTCTCTTCATAACGGCACGTCGGCCGATATATAGAAAAGGAGCAAATCAACTATGAAAGTAATTCTCAAAGCCGATGTAAAGGGCAAGGGTAAAAAAGGGGATCTGATCGAAGTCAGCGAGGGGTACGGCCGCAACTTCCTAATGCCACGCGGCCTGGCGGAGCCTGCCACGGCGGATAACCTGAATGTCAAAAAGGCGCAGGACGAGGCGCATGCGCGCAAGATTGCACTTGAGCAGCAGGCTGCGCGCGATGCCGCAGAAAAGCTGAAGGTCAGCCCGGTCAAGGTGCCAGCCAAGGGCGGGTCGGGCGGCCGTCTGTTTGGTGCGGTGACCTCCAAGGAGATTGCCGAAGAGCTCAGCCGCCAGTATGGCCTGGATGTGCCAAAGCAGAAGATTGTGCTCGATGAGCCGATCAAAACCTTTGGCGTGCACCGTGTTAAGGCCAAGCTGTATCAGGATATTGCAGGCGAAATCCTCGTTCAGGTGGTAGAAGAAGCATAAGGACCTTTTGACAGGAGAAACAGTATGGCCGTGTGGATCGCAATAGGAGCAGCCGTTATATGCGCTCTGGTGACAATACATCTAGGATCAAAGAAAAATTAATTTTGAGCTACAGTAGAAAGGCGGTGCGGTTTTGGACGAGCTACTTCTGCGGCAGGTTCCGCAGGATCTGACGGCGGAGCAGTCGCTTCTGGGCGCGATGCTGGTCGACCCAAATTGCATCCCCGAGGTCATCGAGCAGGTGCGTGCGGACGATTTTTATGCAGAGGAAAACAAGCGCATCTATGAGACTATTTACTCGATGTTCAACGGCGCGCAGCGCATCGACCCGGTCACGGTGCTCGATATGTTGACCCGCATGGGCTATTACGATGAGGCTGGCGGCCGGGCGTATCTGTTCCAGCTGATGGAGGTCACACCGGGCGCGCGCAATGTAAGCGAATATGTGCGAATAGTGCGCGATAAAAGCCTGCTGCGCCATCTGGCGGACGCAGGCAGTGAGATCCAGCAGAACGCGCTTGAGGCGAGAGGTGACGCTTCCAGCATCGCCGAACTTGCCGAGCAGCGTATTTACAGCATCCGCCAGGGACGTGAAATTAAAGGACTTTCCAGGCTCAGCGAAGTGATTGCTGACCTGTATACCGAGCTGGATGAACGCGCGCGGTCGGACAGCGACATCCCGGGCGTATCCACGGGCTTTCACTCGCTGGATACCGCGCTGACTGGCCTTAATAAGTCCGACCTTATTCTGATCGCGGCGCGCCCCGGCATGGGCAAGACCGCGTTTGCGCTCAACATAGCGCTCAATGCGGCCAAGGCGAGCATTAGGGGCAAACCAAAGGGATATAGAAAAGGCACAGGCGTGTGCGTATTTCAGCTTGAGATGGGAAAGGAGCAGATCGCCAGCCGCTTTTTATCCAGCGAGGCGTTGATCGAAGCACAAAAGCTCAAGACCGGCAATCTGGAGGAGGATGACTGGGTCAGGATCGCGCGGGCGTCCGGCGTGCTGGCCGGGCTGAATATCTATGTGGACGATAATCCTGCGATTACAGTCGCGGAGATCAAGGCCAAATGCCGTCGTCTGGGCGATGAGCTTGGCTTGATCGTGATCGACTATCTGCAGCTGATGCATGTCGGCGGCCGGCGGATGGACAACCGCGTGCAGGAGGTTGCCGAGATTTCGCGCTCACTTAAGATCATGGCAAAGGAGCTGAATGTGCCAGTTGTCTGCCTGTCGCAACTCTCGCGTGCCTCCGAACAGCGCGCGGATAAGCGGCCGATGCTGTCCGATTTGCGCGAATCCGGCGCGATCGAGCAGGATGCCGATATTGTGATGTTTATCTATCGCGACGATTACTATGACGACGAGAGCGAGAACAAAAATATTGCTGAGATCATCATTGCTAAGAACCGTCATGGCGCTACCAGTACAGTTGAGCTGCAATGGGTCGGGCAGTATACGACTTTTTCCAATCCAGATCGCATCCATGAGAACTGATAATATGCTGGCAAGTGTAAAGCAGACCATTGTGAACTTCCGTATGTTGGCGGACGGCGAGAGCGTGCTTGCAGCGCTCTCGGGCGGCGCGGACTCAGTTGCGCTGCTGCGCGTGCTGTTGGCGCTCGGTTATCCGGTGCGCGCTTTTCACCTAAACCACTGCCTGCGCGGCGCGGAAGCTGACCGTGATGAGGCGTTCTGCCGCGCGATATGCGAGAGGCTGGGCGTAACGTTGACGGTCGAGCGGATTGATGTGCGCGCCGAGGCCCGATCTGCGGGCGAAGGGGTGGAGGCTGCGGCGCGACGCATCCGCTATGCGCGGCTGTCAGCCGCGGCGCAGGGGATAAAGATTGCAACCGCACACACAGCGGACGACAACCTTGAAACCATGCTGTTTCACCTTATGCGGGGCACCGGACCCAAGGGGCTGGCGGGCATTCCGCCAGTGCGGGGGGATATCATTCGCCCGCTGATTGGCGTTGAGCGCGCACAGGTGGAGGATTATTTACGTGGACTCGGACAGGACTTTGTGACCGACAGCACCAATGCGGACGACAGCTTCACGCGCAACCGTATTCGGCACGAAATCGTGCCGGTACTGCGGCAGCTCAATCCCGCAGTGTGTGGCGCGGCGGCGCGGCTGTCCGGCCTGCTGCGGCAAGACGAGGCGTGCCTGTCCGACCTGGCGCGGAACTGCCTTGCAAGGTCGGCGCGACCGGATGGCGCGTGGGAGATTGCGCCGCTGCGGGCGGCGCCTGCGGCAGTGCGATCACGGGCACTGCGGCAGCTGGCAGCCGAGAGCGGCATGCCGGTGCGTGATCTTTCCACACGGCATATCGAGGCGGTTGAGGCGCTGCTGAACAGCGATCATCCGTCGGCCGCATGTGCGCTGCCGCATGGATTTTACGCACGGCGGGAATATGGCGCGCTGCGCCTGGAAAGATCGGAAACGCCGCCCGTGCTGCCTGAGATACCGCTTAACGTGCCGTTTGACGGCGCCATCTGGCAAGGCAGGGTAAGGCTTTCTCTCAGGCGTTTAGAAAAAAACGCGGTTTTTTACAATTCATTCAATACTTTTTGCGTAGATTGTGGTACAATAGATTTTACATCGTTGTGCGTGCGCACGCGGTGTGCCGGCGATCGGCTGCGCCTGACGGTAAACGGCGGCAGCCGCACGGTTAAAAAGCTGATGATCGACCGGCAGATACCGCGTATGCGGCGGGATGCGCTAGCGGTCATCGCTGACCGATATGGCGTGATTGCGGTGCAGGATATTGGCGCTGATTATTCGCGCCGCCCGCAGGGCGGACAGCAGATGCAAATACAAATAGAGGGGGATTGACATGGCATACGATATGCAGGATGATATTAAAGAAATCTATTTCACCGGGCAGCAGCTAGCTGACAAGGTGGCCGAGCTTGGCGCGCGCATCACGGCGGACTATCGGGATAAAAACCCGCTGGTTGTCAGCGTGCTCAAGGGATCGTATGTTTTCATGGCCGATCTGACGCGCAAAATCGATGCGCCGTGCAATGTTGATTTCATGGTGGTGTCCAGTTATGGAAAGGGCACAAAGACCTCGGGCGAAGTACAGATCATCAAGGACATCGAGCAGCCGATTGATGGGCGTGACCTGCTGATCGTTGAAGATATTCTGGATTCGGGCGTCACGCTCAACTATCTGATGCAGGTGCTGACCGCGCGCGGCGCGCGTTCGATCCGCTTGTGTGCGCTACTGTCCAAGCCTGCGCGGCGCAAGGTAGACGTCAAGGTGGATTATCTTGGATTTGAGATTCCGGATGAGTTTGTCGTCGGCTATGGACTGGATTACGCTGAAAAATACCGCAACCTGCCGTATATCGGCATTTTAAGGCCAAGTGTTTACGGCGGTGCGTAAATAGATTAACAAGAAAGAGGTGGCAAACCGATTTGAAAGGAAAGATGAAAGGCTTTGGCCTTTATTTGATCATCCTGGTGCTGTTGCTTGCGGGCGTGAGCTACGTCGTCAGCCAGACACAGCAGACCGAGCAGATCACCTACTCGGATGTATATGGGTATTTCAGCCGGGGTGAGGTAAGCCAGTATACATTGGAGGGCGGTACGCTGACCATGCGCCTGCACGACAGCGGCCGTATCCTGAGCTACGATCTGGGCAACTACGAAAGTATATGGTGGGATCAGCTGCGCACCGTGATCGATCAGCAGATGCAAGACGGCACGCTTACACAGGTAGATTATATCACCACGCAGATCCCGTGGTGGGCCAATTTCCTGCCGTATATCATCCTTATTGTGCTGCTCGGTGCGTTCTGGTATTTTATGATGAACAAGCAATCCGGCGGCGGGGCGGGTCCAATGCAGTTTGGCAAGGCGCGCGCACGCCTTGCGCAGGACGATAAGCGTAAGGTGACCTTTAACGACGTTGCCGGCGCGGATGAGGAAAAGGCCGAGCTGCAGGAGATTGTCGAATTTCTCAAAAACCCGCAGAAATTTGTGCAGATCGGCGCACGCATTCCCAAAGGCGTGCTGCTTGTCGGCCCTCCGGGCACCGGTAAGACGCTGATCGCGCGCGCAGTCGCGGGCGAGGCGGGCGTACCGTTTTTGTCGATCTCGGGCTCAGATTTTGTTGAGCTGTATGTCGGCGTGGGCGCATCCCGCGTGCGCGATCTGTTCGAGCAGGCCAAAAAAAATGCGCCTGCCATCGTGTTTATTGATGAGATAGACGCGGTTGGCCGCCAGCGTGGCGCCGGCCTCGGCGGCGGTCACGACGAGCGTGAGCAAACGCTCAACCAGCTGCTTGTCGAGATGGATGGTTTTGGCGCAAACGAGGGCGTGATTGTTATTGCGGCGACCAACCGCAAGGATATTTTGGATAATGCGCTGCTGCGTCCAGGCCGCTTTGACCGCCAGGTTTATGTTGGCGCACCCGATGTCAAGGGCCGTGAAGCGATCCTTAAGGTGCACGCGCGCAACAAGCAGTTCGACCCGGACATTAAGTTTTCAGATATTGCCAAGACGACCGCGGGCTTTACAGGCGCAGATTTGGAAAATCTGCTCAATGAGGCAGCACTACTGGCCGCTCGCCGTAATAAGAAGCTGATCTCGCAAGATGAGATCGAGGAATCCTTACTCAAGGTGGTCATGGGCGTGGAGAAGAAGAGCCACATCATCACTGAGAAGGACAAACGTCTGACCGCGTTCCACGAGGCGGGTCACGCAATCTGCTTCCATGTGTTGCCGACGCAGGACCCGGTGCATCATGTCACCATCATCCCGCGTTCATCCGGCGCAGGCGGTTTTACCATGCCGCTGCCTGAGGAGGATCAGGCCTATCGCACCCGAACCTATATGGAAGAATACATCGTCGTTTGCCTGGGCGGCCGCGTGGCCGAAGAGCTGACGATGGAGGATATTTCGACCGGCGCATATGGCGACATCAAGCAGGCCACCCAGATGGCGCGCGCTATGGTCACAAGCTACGGCATGAGCGAGAAGATCGGACCGATCGACTATGGTTCGGATAATGGAGAAATATTCCTCGGCCGCGATTTTGCCGCAGGCAAGGGATATTCCGAGGTTAAAGCGGCTGAGATTGACGACGAAATTCACCGCATCATCGAGGAAGCGTACCGCGCCTGCAAAAAGCTGCTCACTGAGCACATGGACGAGATGACGCGCGTTGCCGAATACCTCATCCGTAACGAAACGATGGACGGCGAGACCTTTGTTAAAGTTTTTAACGGCGAGATCGTGCCGGATAAGATAGTTGGCGAGGATCTGATGGAAGAGCTGAAGGAAGAATTGGATGCCAAGGCCAGCAAAGCTCCAGAAAATGAAGCGGATGCGGCTAAAGATCCGGAATCGGCTGCAAATGAGCCTGCTGACAAAAAGAAATAAACCAAAATCCCACGGAATACCGTGGGATTTTTCCTTATATTGCGCAAAGTGCGTGGTCTGCGTTAGCCGGATATACGCGTCTGCTTGGGGGTATCCCGGCAGACGATTGCTGCGATGAAAACGGTAAATATAACCTGACGCTCGAGCTTGCCATGAAAGTCGCGCAGCTGCTTGGGCAACCAGTCGAGCATATTTTCTATCTGGACAGATAAAAGAGGAACGGCCGACCCGTTCCTTTTTGCGTGTCATCTGCTGGCCACAGCCTGCGGGAGTGATTGCTTTGCACAGAATAAACTGCAATACACTTTTGGGCGGTAAACAAAAATTTTGTCGGATAAGAAAAGGAATTTCAGAAAAGGGTGAAAATTATCCTGCAATCTATTGCGCGCAGCGCGTCAATGTGTTATGATAAGAAAGCTTGAAAAAGACACTTGTCTTTTTGGGAAGGACAGACAGTACATGATTCAACCGAAATACTATTTGGTCGAACGCACCTTGCTGCCCGAGATTTTCCAACGGGTGATCGAGGCAAATGAAGCGATTGCATCAGGCAGGGCATCGACTGCGAGCGAGGCAGCCAAACTCGCCGGACTATCGCGCAGCGCATACTATAAATATAAGGATGGCGTGCGGCCGTTTTTCGAAGCGACAACCGATCGTATCGTCACATTCCACTACATGCTGCATGATCAGCCTGGCGTGCTATCGAGCATTCTGGGCCTGATGGCGCGCTCGGGCGCAAACCTGCTGACGGTCAACCAGTCCATTCCTATGCGCGGGCAGGCATCGGTTACGATCGCCGCGCGTACAGGCGAGATGCTGTATTCAGTCGAGGAGCTGATGCACCGGGCCGAGGAGATCGACGGCGTGAGCAAGGTGGAGATTTTGGCGTCCGAATAAGTGGGCGGTATATTACGATACAAACGCCGCCGCGCCGACAGGACAGCGGCCGCGTGAGAATGATATGGAGGAAGAAACACGATGATAAAAGCAGCAATCCTGGGGCATGGCACGGTCGGTTCGGGCGTGTACGAGGTGTTTGAGATGAACGCTGATAAGATCGCGTGCGTGGCCGGCGAGCCGGTTGAGATCAAGTATGTGCTTGACCTGCGCGATTTCTCCAGCCTGTCCTATGGGCACAAGTTCGTTTCCGATTTTGCGGTGATCGAAAACGATCCTGAGGTCACGGTTGTGGCCGAGGTGATGGGCGGCGTTGGCGCGGCATATGAGTTTACCCGGCGCTGCCTGCTTGCGGGCAAGAGCGTGTGCACCTCCAACAAGGAGTTGGTCGCAACCCGCGGCGATGAGCTGCTTAAAATCGCCGAGGAAAAAGGCGTAAATTACATGTTTGAGGCGTCGGTCGGCGGGGGCATCCCGATTATTCGCCCGATGCTGCGGTGCCTGGCAGCCAACGAGTTTAATGAGATCTGTGGCATCTTAAACGGCACTACCAACTACATTTTAACACAGATGATTCATAACGGCGTCACGTTTGCGGACGCACTTCGTCAGGCGCAGCTCAGCGGCTACGCGGAAAAGGATCCGACCGCAGATATCGAGGGGCACGACGCATGCCGCAAGATCTGCATACTATCAAACCTCGCCTTTGGCGATAAGTTCGATCCTGACCAAGTCTCCTGCGAGGGTATCAGCGGGGTCACGCTTGAAGACGTGGCGAGCGCTGAAAAGCTTGGCTGCGTCATCAAACTGATTGGCCGCGCAGTGCGTAACGAGGACGGCACAGCCTATGCTTATGTGGCCCCACACCTGATTCCGAAAGAAAACCTGCTCGCTTCGGTTGAGGATGTGTTTAACGCTATCATGATTAACGGTAACGCGACCGGCGATGTGATGTTTTACGGCAAGGGCGCGGGTAAGCTTGCGACCGCATCGGCCGTTGCTGCGGATATGCTGGACTGCATTGAACACGCCGGCCACCGCCTACGCATCTCTTGGGGCAATGGGTCGAAAAACCTGCTCCGTCCGATTGATACGCTACAAAGCGCATGGTATGTCCGCTTTCGGGGCGACCGTAAAACGATTGAGGCAATGCTGCCGGTTGAGAGCCTGGCAGAGCCTACGGAGGGTATGCTGATTGCGCGCACAAGCAAGCTGCCCACCGTGGATATGGAGAAAAAGATCGCGCGGCTTGGCGAGTGTGGCGAGGTTTGCGCGGCGATGCGTATACTGTAAGGGGAGGAAGCGGCAAATGGTTCGTGTTACCGTTCCGGCGACGAGCGCCAACATGGGCTCGGGCTACGACAGCATCGGCATCGCGCTTGAGCTTTATAATGTGATTGATCTTGAGGAGAGCGATCGCATTGAAATATCAGATAAAAACGGGCATTTTGTGCCAAAAGATGCGCGCAACCTGATTTACCAGTGTGCAAAGCGTGTATATGAGGAGTGTGGCAGGGAGATGCCTGGTCTTAAGATCGTGGAGGACTGCGCTATCCCGCAGACGCGTGGGCTGGGCTCATCCTCAGCGTGCACGGTCGCGGGTATCCTTGGTGCAAACGCCCTGCTTGGCGATCCACTCGACCGGCAAGCTGTGATCGATCTTGCGGCCACAATTGAGGGCCATCCGGACAATTCTACGCCCGCTATCCTGGGTGGCTTTTGTGTAGCGCTGCTGGAAAACGGTCATGTGCACCAAGTGCGTGTGCCCATGCATAGTGCGGTCGATTTTATCGTCTTCATCCCGGATTTTAAGCTGTCCACCGAGAAGGCGCGCGCAGCATTGCCAGCAACCATTACTCACCGCGATGCAGTGTATAATCTGGCGCGTGCGGCGCTGCTTGCAGGCAGCTTGACCACCGGCCAGTTGGAAAATCTGGATGTTGCGACCGGCGACTGTCTGCACCAGCCTTATCGCTTCAGCCTGATTAAAAACGGCGAGGACATCGTGCGCGGCGCAAAGGAACTGGGCGCGCTCGGCGCTTATATTTCGGGTGCAGGTCCGTCCATCGTCGCAATGGTTTACAAGGGCGACCGTGACTATCTATCGCGCGCCAAGGAGATGTGTGGGAAACAATACCCGCATTGGACGGCTGTGCAGCTGCGCTGCGACGAGGTCGGCGCAACAATCAAACGCATTTGAGCTGCGCTGTGAGACGCGGCAGGCAATATAAGGAGGAAACGTAACAGATATGAGTCTTATTGTGCAAAAATTCGGCGGCACGTCGGTTGCCGACACCGAGCGCCTGAAAAACGTTGCGGACATCGTAACCAAAACGGCGCAGGCGGGCAACCAGGTGGTTGCCGTCGTTTCCGCGCAGGGGGATACGACCGACGATTTGATCGCAAAGGCGGCAGAGCTTAACGACCACCCGTCCAAGCGTGAGATGGATGTGCTGCTCAACACGGGTGAAATGATTTCAATGTCGCTGCTTGCCATGGCGATACAGAAGCTGGGGTTTTCTGTCGTTTCGCTGACCGGCTGGCAGATCGGCATGGAGACCGACAGCAATTATTCGGATGCGCGCATCAAGCGTGTGACGGCGGAGCGTCTGCGCGCTGAGCTGGACAACGGCAAAATCTGTATTGTAGCGGGTTTTCAGGGCATCAACAAAATGGGAGATGTGACTACCCTTGGCCGCGGCGGTTCGGATACGACTGCGGTGGCCATCGCGGCGTCGCTTGGTGCCGATTTGTGTCAGATCTATACCGATGTAGATGGCGTGTATACCGCCGACCCGCGCATTGTGCCGACCGCACATAAGCTGGATGCGATCACTTATGACGAAATGCTGGAACTTGCGTCGCTCGGTGCGCAGGTGCTGCACAACCGCTCAGTTGAGATGGCAAAGAAGTACAATGTTGACCTTGAGGTCGTTTCGAGCTTTACCCGCAACCCGGGTACCAAAGTCAAGGAGGGTTCTCACATGGAAAAAATGAATGTTTCGGGCGTCGCCCGTGACAATAACTGCGCCCGTGTTGCAATTATTAACGTATCCGATACGCCGGGTATGGCGTTTAAGGTGTTTTCGCTCATGGCCAAGCATAACGTCAATGTCGACATTATTTTGCAGGCGGTCGGACGTGATAATAAAAAGTCCATTTCCTTTACCATCCGGCAGGACGATGCCGAGCGCGTCGGCCAGATCCTGCGCGATAATGCTGAAATGCTCGGTTTTGAGGATGTTTCGATCAGCACCAAGGTCGCCAAGGTGTCCATTGTAGGGGCAGGTATGGCGTCTGCGGCGGGCGTTGCATCAAGAATGTTCGAAGCACTGGCGATGGCTGGCATCAATATCCGCATGATTTCTACCTCGGAGATTAAAATCTCGGTGCTGATTAATGAGGAGGACAGCGAAAAAGCGGTCAAGGCGATCCACGAAGAGTTCTTTGGAGAATAATTGTCAAAAAGATAACGAAGTGTGTTGACATACCGCCCATA
Organism: uncultured Agathobaculum sp.; assembly: GCF_944380985.1. GTDB lineage: Bacteria > Bacillota > Clostridia > Oscillospirales > Butyricicoccaceae > Agathobaculum. The sequence continues at coordinate 19,582 of NZ_CALWJJ010000015.1, forward strand.
GTTTGTTATAATATTATCAATCTATGGGAAAGGATGTTTACGACATGAAAAAACTGTGGTGTCTGTTCCGTCGCCGCTATGCTACTGGAACAGAGAAGCTTTGCGTCGCGCTTTCTGAAACCGAGGGCCGCGTCCGCAGCTGCGTGTACCAAACGGAGGATGAGGCAAAAGCAAAGTGCCCGGAATATGCCTATAACAGCCGTCCGGATGGTGAGGACGAGGGCATCGAATAAAATACTTAAGGCAAAAGCCCCGAAAGAGATGTTCTTTCGGGGCTTTTTCATAGAGAGGTGGGAAACATCGTCAGTTGACAGGCAAACGCCAGGAAAGAAGGTGGTGCTTTGATCGGTTATGGGCCGCAGATCGGTGCGTTTGCCTGGTAGGCAACACTATTTTGCCTGCTGCGCAACAGCCTGCACTCCTGGCGCAAGGCGCAGCCAGCGTTTGCCGCGGAAACGGAAGTAAAACAGCAGCGAGCGGCACAGCCAGTCGCCGACCATAGCGATCCAGATGCCGATTGCGCCCAGGTCAAACGTGACTGCAAGCACATAGCCGCTTGCTAGCCGTAGTAGCATCATGGAGGCGACCGAGCAAAACATGGGATAGCGCACGTCGTTGGCCGCACGCAGTACATTGGGCAGGGTAAATGCCGCCGGCCAAACCATTGCCGCGCAGCCGTTGTGAATAAATACCAGGATCATGCCAAGCGACAGGGCCTCGGGTGACATATTGTAGATCTGGAGGGCGAGCGGCGTGACGGCGATCGTCAGCAGGCAGAAAGTGCCGTTGATGAGGTAAGTGATCTTCATTAGCTTGTTTGCCATGCGCCGGGCTTGTGGAATGTCACCCGCGCCAATGCACTGGCCGACGACTGTGATCATCGCAAGGCTCATTGCCTGACCCGGGATAACCGCGACAGAATCAAGATTATTTGCGACCGCGTTGGCCGCAATTTGGGCAGTGCCAAACAGCGAGATGATGCTGACGACCAGAATGCGCCCAAGCTGGAACAGGCTGTTTTCCAGTCCGTTTGGCACGCCGATCCGTAAAATGCGGCGGATGAGGGAAAGGGAGGGGCGAAAGTGCGTACCTGTGCGCAGCGAGACGGTGCGCTCCGGATGGAGCAGCAACACGGTGATGACAACAGCCGCGATGCCGCGTGAGAGTACTGAAGAAAGCGCAGCGCCCGCAACGCCCCATTTGAGTACGAAGATCAGTATCGAGTTACCGATCAGGTTAACTACGTTAATGAGACCCGCAATCAGCATGGAGATGCGTGAATTGCCCTGCGCGCGAAACAGCGCCGCGCCTGCGTTATAGATTGCAAGAATCGGGTAGGAGAAGACACTGACAGTCAGATAGGTCAGCGCGCTGTCCATCACATCGTCTTCGATTGCGCCAAATAGCAGCCGCAGCAGCGGAACGCGAAACAGCATGGTCAGAACAGAGACAATGAGCGAGATCAAAAATACGACCAGATAAAGCTGACGGGAAGCGTCGCACGCGCGGTTGCGGTCTCGCGCGCCGAGCAGCTGCGCAACAACGACTGCGCCGCCGGTCGCAAGGGCGGAAAAAATATTGATGATCAGTACATTCAGCATATCGACTAGCGATACGCCTGATACCGCAGCCTCGCCAACTGAGGAGACCATGATCGTGTCGGCCAGACCAACCGTGATCGCGAGTACCTGCTCGATGATGAGCGGCCAGATCAGCTTTTTGAGGGCTTTATTGGGAAATAACTCCTTATCCGTAAGGGGCGCCTTCTTTCTTTTGTTATTGCTATAATATGACGCGATAGGCGTCGATCAGCTGCTCGAGCGACCAAGCCGCGTTGGCCGGGCTGGTAGAGGGCAGCTGGGTGATTGGCATATGCGTGTGCGGCTCAACCAGCTTGCGGTAGAGCAAGGCCGACTTGCCGCCGGTTGCAAAGATGCGTGTGATCTTCGTTTTGCGCAGCAAAAGGCCGATGTCGTTCGGCACGGCGTTTTTGATGCTCGCATCGGATGCACCGGTAATCTCACATTGGGCAATGGTATCCCACAATGCGATATGGTGCATAAGGCACATGGCGCGCTTTTGTTTGATGCTATCAGGTGTCGGCTCGCCCAGCACGGCTGCGAGTACCCGCCAGAAGCGGTTTTGCGGATGGGCATAGAAAAAGCCCGCCTCGCGCGACTTGGGGCTGGGGATCGAGCCGAGCAGCAGCACGCGGGATGAGCTGTCGTACAGCGGCGGAATATTGTGGGTAACGGTTTGCAGATTCATGTTTCCTCCCCAAGTACGGACAGAAAAGAGCGAAATGCGCTGGGCAGCGCATACTGCGCGCGCAGCGCAGATGGGCTTACAAAGGTAAGCTCGGCCGGCGCGTCGTCGAGCGTGATCTCGTAACCGGTCATGTGCCACTCGACATGGGTAAAGATGTGTTTGGCCGGCCGCAGCGACAGCAGCTTGCGTACCTGCCAGCCGCGCGCATCGAGCACCTGCCGCACTTCGTCCGGTGACAGGGCGCCGTCCAGTGCGGGCAGTTCCCACAATCCGGCAAGCAGGCCGCTCGGTGGGCGGCGGCGAATGCCGACGAGCGCGCCGTATCGTATAAGTAGTACGGTGCGCGGCACAACGCGGCGCGCTTTTTTTGCCGCGCGCATGGGCAGCATCGCCGCATTTCCATGATGGTGACCAAGGCACAGATGCTGCACTGGACAGCTGCTGCATAGCGGCGCGCCGTTTGGCAGACAGACTGTCGCGCCCAGCTCCATTAGTGCTTGGTTGAGGTCGCCCGGCCGTTCGGACGGCATGAGCAAAGAAAAGCGCGCGCGTGTCCGACTTTTGTATTTGGCGTCGGTAATGGGTGTAAAATCGTTATCAAGCCGTGCAGTGACGCGCAGCACGTTGCCATCCACCGCAGGGATAGGTAGGCCGAACGCGATAGACGCAATCGCGCCCGCCGTGTACTCACCGATACCAGGCAGAGCGAGCAGTTTATCATAGTCTGCCGGCAGCGTGCCGCCGTAATTTTTGCACACCTCGAGCGCGGCGCGGTGCAGGTTGCGCACACGGCTATAATAGCCAAGGCCCTCCCACAGTTTCATGTATACCGCCTCATCTGCCTGCGCAAGCGCGTGCACATCGGGCAGCGCACGCATCCAGCGGTCAAAGTAGCCGCGCACCGCCTCGACGCGCGTCTGCTGCAACATAATCTCGCTGATCCATACACGGTAAGGCGTCGGATCGGCACGCCAGGGCAGGTCGCGGTGTCCGGCGCGGTACCATGTGAGCAGCGGCTCGACGATCGCAGGACTGACGCCGCTCAACGCTGCATATCGTCGAGCGTATGCCCGGTGTAGAACATGGTAAAGACTGCATCCGCAATATGCCGGTTGTCTTCATCATGCACCTCGACCATATAGGCGGCGGTTTTTTTGCCGCGCTTTCGCTCGTAGGCAACCGCGGTCATCTTTTTGCCCAGGCGGCCCGGGCGATAGTAGTGGATGTTGCTGTCGAGTGTGACAGCAACTAGCCCGTGTGACGCCGCAGCCGAGCCGGCCGCAATGTCGCACAGTGTGAAGATCGTGCCCCCATGCGCCATGCGCAGTGGGTTGAGCAGGTCCTCAGTCAGTTCAAGCTCAACGGTCGCACCGCCGTTTTCGTCCAGCGTGACCACCCGCATGTGCATCAGTTTGTTCAGGCCGCTGGCCTCCTGCCGCATTTTCAAAATCTGTTCGATCGTCATCTTTCGACCTCCTCTGCAATAAACAAAGTGCGGCAAAACCAAGCCGCACCATAGGTTTCAATTCTTTTATTATATCGACAGGTTGCAGACGCGTCAAGCGCCAAACGGCAGGAATGTGAAAAAGAAAGCGGAAAATATCGATTGCTGCATAGACGCAATATATTGTTGCATACGCATGGTTATGCATCAAAATAATGTAGAATCAACGTGGAAACAGGGATTAGAACACAAAAAATGCAGATATACATGCTTTTTTGGCTTTACAAGGCTAATTACAAGCTGTATAATATACATAGTTTATTGATGGGGTAGAACGAAAATGGCCAGTGATTTTTCTCGCACGCTCGCGCTGTTACGACGGGAAAAGAAAATAAGCCAAAGAATGGCAGCGGGTGATCTTGGCGTTTCTCAGGCGCTGCTGAGCCACTATGAAAACGGACTGCGTGAGCCGGGATTGTCCTTTGTTGTACGCGCGGCTGATTATTATGGGGTGTCGTGCGATTATCTGCTGGGCCGTTCGATGGCGCGGGATGGTTCTGCTGTACCCGTGGAGCGGATGGATGTGCAGCAGACAAGGCGGGATGAGAAAAAACATGTGATTGAGGCGGCATCACTTTTGCTTGATTTGGCAGAGCAAACCGGCAGTACACAGTTGTCGCATGAGATTGAGGCTTATTTTTCTGTTGCGATATACAAAGTATACCGTTATATGCACATGGCTGATCCAGGTGGAGTGGAGGCGGTGTTCCGCGCTGCCCGTGATCAGTTTGAATATCTGTGCGATGCGCGCATGAAGGAGCATGAGCTGCGCATTCGCATGGCGGCAAAGGGCGAAGAGGGCTTTGGCCTTTATCGAGAAAAACTGCATCGTTTTTCGATGTCACCTAATGAAGTGAGCAAGCATTACCCAGAATTATCCGGCGCGCTGCTGACTGTGTTGCAACAGGTATCGGATGCGATACAGAAACTGGAAAAAATGTGCGCTGAGATGCGCTGAAAAAATGAAAAACAGGTCTTGACAGATAGGCGCGCATCGTGGTATTATTAACAAGTCGCCAAGACAGACATGGCCTGCGGAAATGCTGGTGTAGCTCAGTTGGTAGAGCAGCTGATTTGTAATCAGCAGGTCGGGGGTTCAAGTCCGTCCACCAGCTCCAT
>NZ_CALWJJ010000016.1 GCF_944380985.1 uncultured Agathobaculum sp.
CGAACACAGTAGTTAAGCTCGTTTACGGTGACAATACTTGGCTGGAGACGGCCCGGAAAGATAACTCGATGCGCACATAAAAAGCAGCAACTTTGGTTGCTGCTTTTTGTTTTACCAGAAAAGCTGGCTTTGGCCTGTTTTCTATGATATAATATAAATAATCCATACTGTCTTACTATTATATAGGGGGTTGAGAATGAACAAAATTCTGAGAGAAAAACTGAGTGAGGCGTTGACATCCGTATTGCCGATCACCTTGATCGTGCTGCTGCTCAGTGTCACCATCACGCCAATGCCGATCGGCACAATTGCGCTTTTTTTGGTTGGCGCTGTCTTGCTGATTGTCGGCATGGCTTTTTTTCAACTTGGCACAAATGTATCGATGACGCCGATGGGCGAGGGCATTGGCGCTGAGCTTCTCCGCACTAAAAACCTGCTGTTTGTCAGTTTGATTACGCTGCTGATTGGTATCTTGATCACGATTGCCGAGCCTGATTTGCAGGTGCTTGCAGAGCAGGTGCCCTCTATTCCCAACATGACGTTGATTTGGACGGTTGCTATCGGTGTTGGATTATTCTTCGTAGTTGCGGTGCTCAGAACTGTGTTTAGGATACATTTGTCTGTGCTGCTGATTATCTTCTATATTGTTGTATTTACTTTGTCGATCTATGTTCCGAATGAATTTGTTTCGGTTGCCTTTGATTCGGGTGGTGTTACAACCGGACCAATCACCGTGCCCTTTATCATGGCGCTCGGCGTCGGTCTTGCGTCTATTCGCGGCGACCGCAATGCGCAGGATGATAGCTTTGGCATGGTTGCGCTTTGCAGCATTGGGCCGATTTTGGCTGTACTGCTGCTCGGTATTTTCTATCAGGATGGAAGTGCGTCTTATAGCAGGGTTACAGTTCCTGAAATTGAGGATACTCGTGCGCTTGCAGGCATGTTTCTTCACGGCTTGCCGGAGTATATTCGTGAGGTTGTCACCGCGCTTGTGCCAATTATTTTGTTCTGTGTGGTATTTCAGCTTGTTTCACGGCGTTTTCACCGGCTTCAGCTGGAGAAGATCGGCGTGGGGTTTGTATATACATTTATCGGCCTTGCGCTGTTCCTGACCGGTGTAAATGTAGGCTTTATGCCAGCCGGCCATTATTTGGGGCAGCAACTGGCGCTGAGCGGTCATAGCTGGATACTGGTACCGCTCGGGCTTGTGATTGGCTTTTTCTTGGTTATTGCCGAGCCTGCGGTACATGTACTAAACCGTCAAGTTGAGGCGATTACCAACGGCGGCATTTCCCAGCGCGCTATGATGCTTAGCCTTTCGATTGGTGTAGCTTGCTCGGTAGGGCTGGCCATGCTGCGCGTGTTGACCGGCCTTACGATCTACTGGCTGCTTGTGCCAGGCTATTTGGTTGCGCTTATCCTAACCTTTTTTGTGCCGCGAATTTTCACCGGCATTGCGTTTGATTCGGGTGGCGTGGCCTCCGGACCGATGACGACCACCTTTTTGCTCCCGTTTGCCATGGGCGCCTGTGAGGCGATCGGCGGCAATGTGCTGACCGATGCATTTGGTGTGGTCGCAATGGTCGCCATGACGCCGTTGCTCACCATTCAGGTGCTTGGCTTAATTTATCAATTCAGACAGCGTGCGGCAGAGCCGGCTAAAACGCTGCCAGATGAAGAAGATGATGCGATCATCGTACTGGAGGAGGACGAGGGGAATGTATGACAATCAGCAGCAGATGGCGGCGCACGGCGCAGTGGAACTGGTTGTTTCGGTGGTTGACGTAAACCATGGTGAAAAAGTGCTGCGTGTTTATCGTGAGAACCATGCCCTGATTGATTGGATCTGTATGGCGCACGGCACTGCGCGCACAGAAATGCTTGACCTGCTTGGTATCGGCGAGACGGCAAAGGTAATTGTGATGTGTTTGATCGACCGTGCGGGCGCGCAGCGACTACTCGCCCACCTGGGGCGTGATTTGCAGATGCGTTATCCCGGCAAGGGGATCGCGTTTTCCGTGCCTATCAAGGGGATCGGCCTGCGTTGGCACAAACTGCTGACGCAGGCAGCAACAGAAGAGGAGGTACAAAGCGTGAACAAGTCAGATAAGATCGGCGGCCTCGATGTGGTCGCTGTCGTGATGGACCGCGGTTACACCAACCTGGCTATGGACGCGGCTCGTAAGGCCGGCGCACATGGCGGTACGGTCATTGCAGCTCGCGGCATTGCCGAGGAGCAGGTTAAGACGTTCTTCGGTATCGAGATACAGGCGGAGCGGGAGATTGTGTTCGTGGTTGTTAAAAGCGAGGAGCGGCAAGCGGTTATGGATGCGCTAACCAAGGCGGTCGGTATGAAGACGCGCAGCCACGGCATGGTGCTATCTGTGCCGGTATCGGACGCGATCGGCCTGGCGGATTAACAATAAAAGCAGAGGGTATACAGGAGAAGGCGTACTCTCTTTGGCAACATTGATATAAGAAAAAACGGTGCGGCTGATGCCGCACCGTTTTTTATTTTGTGCCAAAGATACGGTCGCCCGCGTCACCCAGACCGGGCACGATATAACCGTGGTCGTTTAGTTTTTCGTCGATCGCAGCAACGAAAATTTCAACATCCGGATGGGCTTTCTGCACCGCCGCGATGCCTTCGGGCGCGGCGATCAGATCCATCAGCTTAATGTGCGTTACTCCACGGCGCTTCAGTCCGTCGATCGCGGCGACAGCTGAGCCGCCAGTCGCAAGCATGGGATCGAGCAGCAGCACGTCGCGCTCTTGGATGTCGTTTGGCAGCTTGCAGTAGTATTCGATCGGCTGCAGGGTATCAGGATTGCGGTACATGCCGATGTGGCCAACCTTTGCAGCCGGGATCATCTCCAGCATGCCGTCCACCATGCCAAGACCCGCACGCAGTATGGGCACGAGTGCGATCTTTTTGCCCGAAATCACATGGACACGCGCATCGGATACCGGGGTTTCAATCGTGATTTCCTTGAGCGGCAGATCGCGCGTTGCCTCATAGCACATCAGCATAGCGATTTCGCGTGCGGCCTCGCGGAACTCCTTGACGCCGGTGGTTTTGTCGCGCATCAGGCTGAGCTTATGCTTAATCAGCGGATGATCCATTTCATGTACAGTTGCCATAGTCAAACTCTCCTTTATCCTGCGGTTTCTTTGTTTTCTGACAATCGATTCATACGTTCGCGTTCAGCCTGCGGGCGGCGCAGATAGAAGGTGTCCAGCATCTGCGGTGAGCAGGCCTGGCCTGCTATGAGGCGTGGCAGCGCGGCGGCCGCCACGCCATAGCCCGTCTGCCAGCGCAGCTCAAGCGGCGCAAGACGCAGGCCGGAGCAGCTCTCTTTAAGGGTATTATAACATAACTCAGCGCCGTCTCCAACCAGAAAATACGGCTCGCTGCCGATTTCTTTGCCAAGATCGATGAGTTTTACTGCGCGATCGTCGCACAGTCGGTGCGGCGCGCCGTCCTGCACGGCAAACAGCGCGTTGTATACCTGACCGGCGCGCGCGTCCATCACACAACATATTCCACCGCCAAGTGCGCGCGCGCCCCAGGCCATCGCTTCGAGTGTGGAAACGCCGATACAGGGCTTGTCTGCACCAAGCGCCAGCCCTTTGACGGTCGCTACGCCGATGCGCACGCCGGTAAACGAGCCAGGCCCATGCGCGACAGCAAAGGCGTCTACCGACTCCAGGCAGACCCCGCTGTTTTGCAGCAGACTTTCCGCCATGGGCAGCAGCGTGCGCGAATGGGTCAGACCGCAGTTTTGGAAAGACTGCGCGATGATTTTTTCTCCCTCAGTCAGTGCGACAGAAGCGGACAGCGCGGAAGACTCAAACGCGAGAATCTTCATGCGGACACCTCCCCCAGCGTGATCACCCGTGTGTTTTCATCGCTGCCATAGCAAATGTGCACGGTTTTATGGGTTTTAGGCAGCATGTCCACCGCGTGCTCGCTCCACTCGATGAGTACGATACGGCTGCCGTCCAAGTACTCGTCAAAGCCGATCTCGACCAGTGCCTCACTATCCGGCAGGCGGTATAAATCAAAATGCGCCACGGCTCCGGCGGGCGTATCGTATTCGTTGGCGATAGCAAACGTCGGGCTGGTCACACGGCCCTGATAGCCGAGTCCGCGCAGCACGCCGCGCGCAAACGCGGTCTTGCCCGCGCCAAGATCACCCGAAAACGCCACAATATCTCCCGGACGGAGCGTTTTGGCATAGTCGATGCCAAGTGCTTCAGTCTGCTCGGGGGAGTGGGTAGTATATTCCATCAAAACACCTTTTCTAATCGTTCCAATATTTTTTATCATACCACGGTAGCGCGCAAATAGCAAGGTGAGGCCGCGATTTGTGCAAGAGGGGCGGCACAAAGAAAACGCAGGGCAAACGGTTGCCCTGCGTTGGGTGTGGCCGCTGGCCAATCAGGATGCGGCAGATTGGTATACAGTCAGCCCTGCACCCCGGATGACAAGGCCTGATCGAGTGCGGGCCAGCTGTGCCGTAGAGAGACGGGGCGGCCATCGCGTCCGATGAAGCAATGGCGGCTTTGCCCCTCGCAGCGCAGTGCGCCGGACCGTGTGTCGCGGACTGTGTAGTGCAGCGTCATGCGCACGCCGTTAAAGGCGCTGATTTTAGCGTCAATACGCACGGTATCACCAAAGCGCGTCATCGTTTTGTACTGACAGGCGACATCGAGCACCGGGCTGGAAAAACCCTCGGCCTCGATACGGTCGTAGCTAAAGCCGAGCTTCTCGAGCAGATCGACGCGCGCCTCCTCAAACCAGCGGATGTAGTTCGAGTGGTGGACGATACCCATGCCGTCAGTCTCGTAATACTGTACTTTGTGTTCGTATGGGGGCATGGATGCTCCTTTCCGGCAGAAAGCGCTCCGTATGGGGCGCTTATTCTCCTATTTAAAGTAATTTACGCCGTTTACAAAAATCGGCTGGTATTTTTCGCCATAAATGTTGCGGCCGACAAACGGGCCGAAGCGCTCGGTGTGGCCCATTTTGCCGAGCACGCGGCCATCCGGGCTGGTGATGCCCTCGATAGCGCACATAGATCCATTCGGATTCCAGGCGATGTCCATGGACGGCTCGCCGTCAAGGTCGGTATACTGGAACGCAATCTGGCCGTTCTTTACAAGCGCGTTAATCACGGGCTGCGGGGCGACAAAGCGGCCCTCGCCGTGCGAAATCGCGATCGAATGCAGCTCGCCTACTTCACAGGAGGACAGCCATGGGCTTTTTACCGACGCGACGCGCGTGGTTACATAGCGGCTCTGGTGGCGGCCGATCAGGTTGAAGGTCAGTGTTGGGTCGTCGCCGGTCATCTCATCGCGAATTTCGCCGTAAGGCACAAGGCCGAGCTTGATCAGCGCTTGGAAGCCGTTGCAAATGCCGAGCATCAGCCCGTCGCGCTTACCCAGCAGCTCGTGGATGGCGTCCTTGATGCCGGGGCCGCGCAGGAAAGAGGCGATGAATTTACCAGATCCATCCGGCTCGTCACCACCCGAAAAGCCGCCTGGCAGGATCACCATCTGCGCGCGGCGGATGGCGCTTTCGAGCTGCTCCGCACTCTCTGCGAGTGCATCCGCTGAGTAGTTGCGCACCACGATGATTTCGGCCGCTCCGCCCGCGTTCTCGACCGCGCGCGCGGTGTCGTATTCGCAGTTGGTGCCCGGGAATACTGGGATGACAGCGAGCGGTTTTACTGTTTTTACAGCCGCACTCTTGCCGCTTCGCTCAGTGCAGGAAACTTTGGTTAGGTGCATGTCCACCGCTGGCGCCTTGGTCGGGAACACACTCTCGAGGCGGCCTTCGAATGCGTCCGTCAGCTCGGAGAGCGTTACATGCTCGCCTGCGACCGTAACGGTCTCGTCAGCGGTTGTACGACCGACCAGCCAATAGGCCGGCAGCTCCTCGGCAGCTTCGATCAGGATGCCGCCGAAGTTTTTGAGGTAGAGCGCATCGGTCGGGAAAGACGCATCAAACGCAAAGCCGATCCGGTTGCCAAGCGTCATCTTACACACACCCTCGGCGATGCCGCCGGTCGACAGCGCCCATGCGGATACCGCCTTGCCAGACGCAATTAGATCGGCGACCTCGCTCCAGTTGTGCCGGAGACCCGCATAGTCGGGCGACCCGTCCGGATTGTACGGCGCGTCGAAGAAGTAGACCGGATGGCCGACGGACTTGAATTCAGGCGAGATAAGACGGGAGGCGTCCTGCGGGGCGATAGCGAAGGAGACGAGCGTCGGCGGTACATCCATATCGTCAAATGAGCCGCTCATGGAGTCCTTGCCGCCGATCGCGCCAAGGCAGAGCGCCTCCTGCGCGGCATAAGCGCCCAGCAGAGCGGCAAGCGGCTTACCGAAGCGCACCGGGTCCTTGCCCAATCGCTCAAAGTATTCTTGAAAAGTGAGGTAAGCGGTTTCAAAGTCGCAGCCTGCGGCGACGAGCTTGGCAACCGATTCGATGACCGCGGCCGACGCGCCAAGGAAAGGGTTTTGCTCAGTGAAATAGGGGTCAAAACCGAACGCCATGACCGATGCGGTTTGGCACTGGCCGGAGAGAGCGGGCAGCGTCGCCGCCATGACTTGCACAGGCGTCAGCTGATATTTTCCGCCAAAAGGCATGAATACCGAGCCTGCGCCGATCGAGCCGTCAAACCGTTCGACCAGGCCGCGCTCGAGGCAGATGCCGAGCGTAGAGGCGTGGTTGAGCAGCTTTTCCTTTTCGGTCTCGCCTGCCGGCGCGCATGCGATGGACGGCGTGGGCAGGAGAGCGACCTTGGCGCTGACATGCTTGGCGCAGCCGTTGGTATTCAGAAAATCGCGGGAAATATCGACGATCCGGCTGCCGTTCCAGGTCATGCACAGGCGTTTTTTTTCGGTCACGACTGCAACACGGACGGCCTCGAGATTTTCTCTGGCCGCCGCTGCGATGAATGCATCTGCGTCCTTTGCGCGCACAACGACCGCCATGCGCTCCTGTGATTCGGAGATCGCAAGCTCGGTGCCGTCAAGTCCGTCGTACTTTTTGGGCACGGCGTCAAGGTCGATGTCGAGGCCATCGGCCAGCTCGCCGATGGCGACCGATACGCCGCCCGCGCCAAAATCGTTGCAGCGGCGGATCATGCGGGTGACAGTGCCGTTTCGGAACAAACGCTGGATTTTGCGCTCCTCAGGCGGGTTGCCTTTCTGCACCTCAGCGCCGCAGGTTTCAAGCGAAGATTCGGTGTGCTTTTTGGAGGAACCTGTCGCGCCGCCGCAGCCGTCGCGGCCGGTTCTGCCGCCGAGCAGGATAACGATGTCGCCTGGCTCGGGTGTCTCGCGTACGACGTTTTCAAGCGGGGCTGCGCCAACCACCGCGCCGATCTCCATGCGTTTGGCAATATAGCCCGCGTGATAAATTTCGTGTACAAGCCCGGTGGCAAGGCCGATCTGGTTTCCGTAGGACGAATAGCCTGCTGCCGCAGTCTGGCACAGCTTGCGCTGCGGCAGCTTATGCTCGAGCGTTTCGGAGAGCGGCACGGTCGGATCACCCGCGCCTGTCACACGCATGGCCTGATAGACGTAGCTGCGGCCGGAGAGTGGGTCGCGAATCGCGCCGCCAAGGCAGGTCGCGGCACCGCCGAACGGCTCGATTTCTGTCGGGTGGTTGTGCGTCTCGTTTTTGAACATGAGCAGCCAGTCTTCATACCGGCCGCCGACCAGCGCCTTGACCTTGATCGAACAGGCGTTAATCTCTTCGGACTCATCAATGTTTTTGAGGTAGCCGCGCTTTTTGAGCACTTTGGCGCCCGCGGTTGCAATGTCCATCAGCGTGATAGGACGCTTTGCGGCTTTGTCCTCGCCGTAGACCTCGACGCGCGCGGCGAGATAACGGTCAAACGCCTGCTGCACCATCGGGTCGTCGATCTGGGCGCCGTCTATCTCGGTTAAAAAGGTGGTGTGACGGCAGTGATCTGACCAGTAGGTATCGACCATGCGCACCTCGGTGATGGTAGGGTCGCGCTTTTCCTCATCCGCAAAATAGGATTGTAGGAATTTGAGGTCGTCCAGATCCATTGCAAGCCCCATGTTGGCAAGCAAATCGGAAAGTGCGGCCTCGTCCATATGGATAAAGCCCACGACCGAGGCGACCGTGGTCGGGATGGCATACTCGACCTTGAGCGTTACGGGCTTGTCCATCGCGGCTTCGCGCGCTTCGACAGGGTTAATGAGGTAGCCGCGGATCTTTTCCATATCCTTGCGCGAAAGGTCGCCCTCGAGTACATAGATACGCGCCGCCGCGACCGCCGGGCGCGCAAGGCCGGTCAGCAGCTGGATGCACTGGGCACACGAATCCGCGCGCTGGTCAAACTGGCCGGGCAGCGGCTCGACCGCAAGCACGGTATGGGCGCCTGCCGGGCGGGGGAAATCCTCGTCGTAGCACATATCCGCCATAGGCTCGGAAAACACAATGCCCTTTGCCTTTTCATAGGCGGCGGGGGCAAGGCCCTCCACATCGTAGCGGCATAGATAGCGCACACGGGTCAGGCTTTTGATTTCGAGCAGATCGTGCAGGCTGGCAAACAGGCTGCGTGCCTCAACGTCAAAGCCGGGCTTTTTCTCGGAATAACAACGATTGACGCTCATGTATCGTGTCCTCTCCTTCGTTTTGTTACAGATATATTTATTTTACCTGTTTTATCAACATAAATCAATCGGTGAGTGCGACAAATTCGGACAGAAATGCGCGTATGTCATATGGCGCTCCCGGCACGCGGGCGCAGAAAAAACATGCCCTTGCCGAATTTAAATGATTTCCTGTGCAAACAGAAAGTGCCATATGCAATCCTTATTTTACAAACTGGAAAGGGGTGTGACAAAAAAGTATGATGAAAATTGCAGAAAAAAATTTAAATTTTTTGTGCGAACAGAGAAAAATATCAACATTTTGTAAAAAGACCTCAAAAAGTTGTTGCATAATTCAGCAATGATGCTATGATAGTACAAGGATAAAACGGTTTTGAAAAATGAAGGAGACGAGTATTCGCCATGCTTCGATTTTTGGCAAGCCTGCAATTCGTATTGTTTGTATTTTTCACTGCGGCGTACGCATATCAGATTGTGTATCTGCTTATTGGCCTGCTCGGCAAGGGTAGGCGTGGCCGGCAGGACGCAAAGCTGCACCACTATGCGGCAATCATTTCCGCCCGTAATGAGGAAAGCGTGATCGGTGACCTGGTCAAGAGCCTCAAGGCGCAGAACTATCCTGAAAAGCTGCTTGACGTATTTGTCGTGGCGGACAACTGTACCGACGGCACCGCCGCTGCAGCGCGCGCGGCCGGCGCTATCGTGTATGAGCGCTTTGACAAGGTGCGGGTCGGCAAGGGCTATGCGATGGACTGGCTGTTCCGCCGTATTCTGACTGATAAGGGTGAGCAGACGTACGATGCCTTCCTCGTGTTTGACGCGGACAATCTGGTCGACCCTAATTTCGTGCGTGAAATGAACAAGATGTTCGACACTGGCGAGTATGCGGCGCTGACCAGCTACCGCAACTCCAAGAACTTCTGCGATAACTGGATTTCCGCAGGGTATGCGCTGTGGTTTTTGCGCGAGGCGCGCTATCTCAACCAGCCGCGCGCGCAACTGGGCGTTAACTGCGCGGTCTCGGGTACGGGTTTTCTGATCGCGGGCGACGTCATTCGAGAGGAGGGTGGATGGCCGTACCACCTGCTGACGGAGGACATCGAGTTTTCGGTTGCGTGCGCTGTGCGAGGACGCAAGATCGGCTACTGCGGCACGGCGATCGTGTATGACGAACAGCCGGTGCATTTCCGCCAGTCCTGGGATCAGCGCATGCGCTGGAGCAAGGGCTTTTACCAGGTTGACGCCAAGTATACCGCCTCGCTGTTGCACGGCTGCACACGTGGCGGTAGAAAGGGGTTGTCCTGCTATGATATGTTGATGACAGTCACCCCCTGCAATCTTGTGACGATCGGCGTGCTGGGGCTGGCGTTCTTCGTGTGCATCAGCAGCCTGTCGCAGCCTGCGTTCATTACATACCGCGTGCTGCGTATGATAGGGCGTATTTTGCTGGCGACGTTACAGGGCGTCTCATTCAGCTTGCTTATGTTCGGCGGATTTACCATGATGACCGAATGGAAACGCATCAAGGGCGCCGCGTGGAAAAAAATCCTTTACGTGTTCACTTTCCCGCTTTTTATGTTGACCTACATTCCGATTTCGCTCGCTGCGCTCTTTGGCAAGGTTGAGTGGAAGCCCATCCGCCATGGTCTGACTAAGGCGCAGAAAGAGAAAGAACGCGCATAAAAATAAAAAACTGCCGCAAAGCAATATGCCCCTGCGGCAGTTTTTTATTTTACAATATGATGCGGCCCACCGCTTTGGTACAGTTCGCGCCGGATTGCCGCGAACATGCGCTCAGCCATGTCGATAAAGCGACGCACCTCACGCTCATCAATTTCAAACGGCAGGTCGGTAGGATAGCGCGTTTCAATATACAGGTCGTTGAGCGCAGCACTCTCGTCCAGATATTCGGAGAATGCCTCCGGGTCCTGCTGGATGGCCTGCCGGCATAGATAGGTCAGGTTGTGCCCGTCAAAATGCCGCCCGGTGCGATAGAGAAGATAACCCTTGAGCGCCTTTTCGATCGCTTGTTGGCAGTGGAACGCAATATTGTAATGATCACCGCCGTAGGTGAGCAGCAAACGGGCGCATTGCAGATCGCACAGCGCCTTGTCAAGCCATTTATAGTAAAAGTGACTGTCCGACGCGCCTTTACGCCTCCGTGCCATAAACCACCTGGCCTTTCCGGGCGATCCATGCGGCGTACGATGTCTCGTCCGCCATCAGCTGCTCCCACTCCTGCGCGGTATAAACATTAAGGCTGACCGGCACATCGGCCGACAGCGCGAGATGCAGCCGCGTGCGCAGACCGCGGCAGTCCACCGCTGCGGGAACGACAATGCAAAGACTGAACGCCTTGAGCTTGCCGGTCGACATCGTGCGTTTTTCCGCATACAGCAGAATTTTCTGCGGCTGGCAGACGGTAAGAATGTCTTTCACGGCCTGCCGGATCTCGTCGGTCATAGCATGCCCTCCCTGGAAGCGAGCGGCGTCAGCTCGGCCAGCGCCTCAAACCGGGTGCTGCCGTCCGCTTCGCCGCGTACATAACGCGCGCCGCCCGCCATGCCGGTAAGCAGTGAGAGCTGCTCGCCAAAGGCGGTTTCGGCGGTATAGTTGACCTGCAAGGCAGAGACAAAGCACGGCTCGCGTTGCAGGTCGAGCGCGTCCGATACAAGCTCGACCACACGCACATTGTTGATGTGGTTGTTGACATCCAGATCAGAATACAGCACCGGGTGGATGTGGTGTAGGCGTGTCTCGTCGCACGAAAGTTTGGCCAGTGGGTCGAATAGATCGCCGCGCGCGGCTTGCAGGTAGCGTTCGGCTGCGGGAAAACTTGCCGGACGCAGCACACGGTGCGATACAGGATCGAGTGTAACCCACATCGACTGTGCCTCGCCTACGGATTCATGCCCTGCGTAAAACGCAAAGCTGCGGTACCAACTCACGCCGCGGATACCCGGGCACCAGGTTTCACACCGGATGTGCTCATATGGTAGCAGCGGTCGGTTAAGGCGCACCCTGACGCGCGAGAGTACCCATAGGATGTGCAGCGCCGCCGGGCCGAGTTGCGAGGCCTCGGCGTGTACGGTGGCGGCATCTTGCATGATATTCCACAGTGCGGACGGCTTGGCGACGCCGTGGTTGTCGATATAGCTGTAATTGATTTCATATTCGCGGGATAGCACATCACCGGCCAACAGAAACCCCTCCTAACGGTTAGTAAAACAGGCTGAGGATAAAGCGCGAGATATAGTCGAGCAGCGTTGCTTGCTGGCCGGGCTTATCTATGTCGATTTCGGGCGTTTCAGCCTGGCCTGCTTCGTAATGCGCGGCGAGAAAGTCCGTACAGCCCGGCACCTCCATCAGCGAGGAGTAACTGAAAAACACCTCGCCTTGGATGTCGATACTGCGGTCGAGCATGGTCAGTTGTCGCTCAAGTTCGTCAGTGCCATACCAGACGTCGCCCGGCGCAGCCTCGGCTGCGCGGTAGGCGCCGATGCCGATATAGAGCGCGACGTCGCTCGTCGAGACGATGCCCTGCCACCAGTCGATCAGCACCTCAAAATCGGCGATTTCATAGCCGATCGACCAGTAGATCTGCGGACAGATATAGTCGACCGTGCCGCGCCTGATCCACTCGACCGAATCGCAGTAGATCTCGCGGTAGGAAGAGCGGCCATTTGTATCGCTGCCACGAGGGTTGTCCGCCTTGTTGTCCCATATGCCGGCGGGACTGACGCCAAAGGAGATCGTGGGATCGATCGCGTGCAGTGTTTCATCGAGCGCCGCGATCAGATCGTTTACATTGTCGCGCCGCCAGTCGCCGATGTCGTCAAAATCCGCGCCATAGCGCGCGTAAGTTGTCGCATCTGCAAAATCGGAGCCTGGATAGAAGTAGTCATCCAGGTGGATGCCGTCCACGTCGTAATTGCGCACAATCTCGGCCGCGCCGTCGATCACAAGCTGCTGGACGGCAGGCAGGCCGGGGTCAAAATAGTAGTTTTCATCGTGCTCGACAACCCATTCGGGGTGCTGCTTTGCAGGGCTTGAAGCAGGCAGGGCGTTGAACTCGTCCGCTCCGCCCCGGGTGATGCGGTATGGATTAAGCCAGGCATGCAGTTGCAAGCCGCGGCTGTGCGCTGCCGTCACCCAGTAGCCGAGTACGTCAAAGTTCTGATCGGGCGCCTGTCCAGCCGTACCGCTGACATAGCGGCTCCACGGGAACAGCGCAGATGGGTAGAGCGCATCCGCCGAGGGGCGCACTTGTAAGAACACAGTGTTTAACCCCATCGCAGCGATGTTGTCCAGCATGGTATCGGCCTGCTGCCGCAGCTCGTCGGCTGACAGCCCCTGTGCGGAGGGATAGTCGATATTATACACCGTGGATACCCACACCCCGCGCATGCCGTCCTGCGCGGTCTGGGCTGCGTGGGCGGCGGGAAGCATCAGGGTGAGCGCCAACAGGATAGAAAGAATGCATCGCTTAAGCATGGGAACACTCCTTTGTCCATTTCGATAAAGTCATTCCTATTTTACCATTATGCCCCGGGGAAAGCAAGAAAGATTGACTTTACGCGCATTTCATCGTATCATGGAAATCGGACGGAAAAGGATGTGGAACCATTGCAGAAAAAGGTTTTGGCGCTGCACGATCTATCGGGCTTTGGCCGGTCGTCGCTCGTGCCGATTATCGCAGTGCTCTCAGCGGGCGGCCACCAGTGCGTGCCGCTGCCTACGGCGGTGTTTTCCACCCATACGGCCATTCCAAACTGGGTGACGACCGATCTGACCGACGCGATGCAGGGCACGATTGACCAGTATGACGCGCTTGGGCTGCGGTTTGAGGCGGTATATGCCGGCTTTCTCGGATCAGCCGGCCAGATCGACCGCGTGCGCGAGGCAGCGCAGCGGCTTAAAACGTCAGATGGTCTAACACTGATCGATCCGGTCATGGGCGACAATGGCAAGGTGTATGACACCTATACGCCCGAGATGTGCACCCGCATGCGCGAGCTGTGCGCGATTGCGGACATCATAACGCCAAACACGACCGAGGCCGCGATTCTGCTGGACTGGAACCCAGCCAGCAAGCCGCGCAACGCGGACGAAGCCTGGCAATGGCTGCGTGCGCTGCGCGCGCGGTATCACGCGCAGGTAGTTCTGACCGGACTGGATTTTGCCGAAGGCCGCGTTGGCGCGGGCTGCTTGTCAGAGGAAGGCGGCGCGCTCAGCCTGCACCGCCGTATCGACCGATATTATCCTGGAACGGGTGACTTATTTGCGGCCGTTATGCTGTCTGCACTGCTAAGCGGCGCAAAATTAAGCGAGGCGTGCGAGCGGGCAGGGGAATATGTTAAAAACTGCATTGCCTATACCGCGGCGCAGCAAACCGATCCAATGCACGGCGTGCAATTTGAAAATCTGCTCTATCAGCTGATAGGAGATACGAATGAGATATAAAGAAGAACTTGACGAACTGATGGAAGTTTATCGCAGCCGGGGCGTCGCACGCGATCAGAACGAGCTGGTGCAGATGCTGCGTGAGGCGCAGATGCTATGCGGCGGTGTAATTCCCCAGAAAGCGCTTGAGGAAATTGCGCAAAAGCTTGAAATAAAGATGACCTTTATTGACGCGGTGCTCAAGCGCTACGCATCGATTAAGGTCTCGTCTGCGCGGCACCTGCTAACCATCTGCGGCGACCGAAAATGCATCAAAGGGGCGCAGCTTGCAGACTTTATCGAGCGGGAATACTGCGTGCGTCCGGGCGGTATTTCGCAGGCCGGATTTCGGTATCGGGTAGCAGGCTGTATGAAAGCATGCGGTAAAGGTCCGTGCATCAAGTGGGATGGCAAGCTGTATACCGATATGACCGTAGATCGGCTGCGACATATAGTCAGCGAAAAATCATAACGAAAGCAAAACGCGACCGATTGGTCGCGTTTTGCTTTTTCAGCAGTTTTATTGGGGAAAAACAGAGAAAACAGTGTGATATTTGAAAAGAAAAGCACCTGTCAAAGACAGGTGCTTTTCTTTATTTTGGAGCGGCTGACGAGGCTCGAACTCGCTACCTCCACCTTGGCAAGGTGGCGCTCTACCAGATGAGCTACAGCCGCAATTCTATCGCGCCGAATCACTAACGCGATATTCATTATAGCAAAGGGTGCAAGAGGTGTCAAGCTAAAATATGAAAAACAGGTAAAGTTTTTTATCCTGTGCGTGCCGGACTCTTTGCCAAAAAACCAGGTTACAAGCCATCGTGTTTGGATGGAAATTTCACAACCCATGGTTGCAGACTAAAAAACGGCGTGTTTGTATGCATAACACGCCGTTTTTGATCAAATCTGTATCAGTAGCCGAGCGGCTGGCCGATCAGCACGATCTCGCATTTTTCCATGCCAGACGGCGGCCCCATATGGATGACCATAGCGCGGCAGATGCGCTCCGGGCTTTTGCAGTCGTGGCATTTGCCATCCATCACGCAGGGTGTGCTGACGCTCAGCCGCTTGGCATTGAGCGGCGCAGCGACACCCCGCGCGCGCTCTACCGCACTCTCGAGATCGGGGCACAGCTTGTTGACGCCGCACACGAAAATACACCGCTTGGGGCCATATAGCGTGGCTGACACGCGGTTGCCCGTGCCGTCAATATTGACAATCTCACCGTTTTCGCTCAGCGCGTTGGCTGAGGATAGATAAATATCCGGCGTCTGGAAGTACTCGCCCGGCCGCACCCAGTGCCAGTGTACGGCGGTACTGTTTGCAAACGCCTCGGGAAAGCCCAGCTCCTTGAGCGTTATCGATCCGCCGAGCGTGACCGATTTGCCGGCGCAGGTATCGATGAGATAGGGCAGTGCGTCCGCTGCTGTGGGGAAATAAGTAAAACCGAATCCGCGCTGTGAAAACGCTTTGCAGATCGCGTCCACATTCAGCAGACCACGCTCAAAGAGCGGCAGTAGTGCGGCTGGTGTATCAACAAGCGCATCTGCGCCCGCCTGCTCAAGCTCGTTGGCCGTGCGAAAGCCCCAGGTTACACCGACTGCGGTCAGGCCAGCGTTTTTGGCAGTCTGCATGTCGACTGCACTGTCGCCGATATAGAGCGTCGCGGCAGGGTCGCCGCCCAGCTCGCGCAGCAGGTCAAGCAGGCTTGCCGGATCGGGTTTTCGCGGCACGTCCGGCCGCTCACCGTAGGTAATCTGCACCAGATCGCCAAAATAGTGGCGTATCAGGCTCTTGGCAGCCAAATCGTATTTGTTGGACAACACGCCGACTGCAACGCCCGCTTTTTTGAGCGCTTTAAGCAGGGGCAGAATGCCGTCATACGGCTGGGTGCGGTTCATCATACGCTCTTGATAGGCGGTGCGGAATTCGTCGAGACAGATGTCGACCACCGCTTCGGTGCGTTTGTTTTCCGGGATGCACTGCTCGATCAGGCGGCGCACGCCATCTCCGACGCGCAGGCGTGTCTGCTCTTCGGTCACGGTGGCAAAGCCGCGGCGCGCTATCGCGCAGTTGACACTGTCGCACAGGTCGCCCAGGGTGTTGAGCAGCGTACCGTCCAGATCAAAAATTGCTGTTGTTATCTTCATCTTATCGCTATCCTCTGTCTTGTCGCTGATGGAAAAAATTCTGTTTACCGCATATAGGTTTTGGTGATCTCGCCCAGCATGGCGGATACCGTTTGATTCAGCGCCTCTTTTCGCACGCGCCAACGCCAGTTTTTTCCGCCGATGGTCGCGGGTGTATTCATGCGCGCGTCCGCGCCGAGCGAGAGTAGATCTTGCAGGGTGGTCATTGCAATGTGCGCGGGTGAGGCCCACACGCTCTTAATCGCACTCCAGCCCATGGCCTCGCTGTGCGAGGTGCGCAGATACCGATAGGCAAACTGCTTTTCCGGCTCGGTGCAGATGTCCATGACCTGCTCGCACACGGTCTGCGAGTCGTGCGTCGAGGTGTAAACAATGCTGTTTGGCACATAGTTGTGCGGTAGGTGATCGTTGTCCTCGTCTGGCGTAAAGGCGAAAATCAGCACTTTCATGCCTGGAAAACCACTTTTTGTAAGCAGTGCGCGTACATCGTCCGTCTGCATGCCAAGATCCTCTGCGATCAGCGGCACCGGGCCAAGCGCCTTTTCGATCGCCCGGAACAGCCCGATGCCCGGCCCCTTGCGCCAACTGCCGTTTACTGCAGTCTCCTCTTCGGCCTTAACCTCCCAATAGGACGCAAAACCACGGAAATGGTCAAGCCGCACCACATCGAACAGGGCAAGATTGCTCTTCATACGCCAGATCCACCAGGCGTAGTTTTCCGCGCGGTGCGCCTGCCAGTCGTAAACCGGGTTGCCCCAGAGCTGACCGGTGGCTGAGTAGTAGTCGGGCGGCACGCCCGCGACCAGCTTGGGGCTGCGGTCGGCCTTCAGCTTGAATAGGTGGGGGTGCGTCCATACCTCCGCCGAGTCGGCGGAGACATAAATCGGGATGTCGCCAATGATCCGGATGCCCTTTTGATTGGCATAGGCGCGCAGCGCATTCCACTGCTGGAAAAAGAGATATTGCAAAAAGATGCGCAGATCGACCTCACTCCGCAGCTCATCTACCACCCTTTGCAGCGCCACGGGATCGCGGTCGCGCACCGCTTTGTCCGGCCACATATAAACCGGCATCTGCTGGTATTTTTGCTCTTTAAGCGCCATGAACAGTGCGTAATCCGGCAGCCATGCGGCGTTCTCCTCGGCAAAAGCGGCAATTTTTGCCCGCATTTTGCCGTCTACGCGCGAGAACGCCTTGCGAAACAGCGGCCAGCGGGTGTCGGCCAGCTGCTCGAAGTCGACCTCGTCCGGCGAGCAGGCAAAATCAGCCGCGTGAACTTCGTTCCGTGTCAGCAGGCCGTCTTCGCAAAGCAAATCGAGATCAATGAGATACGGGTTGCCTGCTGCGGCGGAAAAGCACTGATAGGGCGAGTCGCCAAAGCCGGTGTGACCGAGCGGCAGCACCTGCCAGTAGGTCTGGTGTGCATCGGCGAGAAAGTCGACAAAATCATAAGCGGTTTTGCCCATGGCACCCACACCGTGCGGCGAGGGCAGCGAGGTGATGTGCGCAAGCACGCCGCTGGAGCGTTTGAACATATATTTCTTCCCCCAATTCAAGATGGATTCATTATAACATAGTTCGGCTGATTTCCCAAGACATATTCTGCTGCGGGGTGTGCTCGGACACGCCCATTCGCAGGCAGAAAACAAAAATACGCGGCGCTGTGCCTTGCAAACCCGGTAGCGGCACGGTATAATAAGGAAGCTCATTATCAGAAAAAGGGGAATATACTCGCATGAGAATGCGCAAAAAGAAAAACCTGGATGTACGCTTTGCTGCTTGCGCGGATGTGATGGTCTTTGAGCCGCAGCAGCAGCGCGGAAAGTGGCGCGCACTGTTTGAAAACGACTACCCGCTGCACCTTGAGATCGGCTGCGGCAAGGGGCGTTTTGCCATCGGTATGGCCGAGCAGCACCCGGAGGTAAACTTCATCGCGGTCGAGCGGGAGGAGGGCGCGCTCATCATGGCAGCCGAGCGCTGCCAGATGCACCCGCTGCCCAATCTGCGCTTTGTATCCATCGACGCGGCCACGCTGCATGAGGTGTTCGCCCCCGGCGAGGTCGACCGTATATACTTAAATTTTTCCGACCCGTGGCCGCCCAATCGCCAGCGTAAGCGTCGGTTGACCTGGCGCGCCTACTTGGCGGTGTACGATGAAATTCTATCGCAGCAGGGCGACATCTGCTTTAAAACCGACAACCAGCGGTTTTTCGAGTGGACGCTCGCCGAGATCTGTCAGTTTGGCTGGCTGCTGCAAAATATCTCGCTTGATCTGCACCACTCGGATTTCGAAGGGAATGTGATGACCGAGTACGAGGAGCGTTTTTCAGCCGAGGGTGCACGCATTTACCGGCTGGAGGCCAGACGCCGCCTGCCGGTGTTCATGCGCAAGTGACAGCGGGGCAGGATGCGGTCTGTATGGATAAAACGCGCGCTGCAATTAATTATTGACATATGCCAGAAATATGTTATACTGAACGCATAACCGGCATATGCCGAAAATAAAGCGGAGGCGTTTTTGATGAAGATAGCAGTTCCTTATGCGGACGGACAGGTATACCAGCACTTTGGACATACGGCTCAGTTCAAATTATATGAAACGGCGCACGGAAAAATCCTCTCCTCACAGCTGATGGACACAAACGGTAGCGGACATGGCGCGCTGGCGGGGTTTCTCGCCGCGCAGGGCGTGGATACCGTGATCTGCGGTGGCATTGGCGAGGGGGCGCAGTCCGCGCTTGCCGCGGCGAATATCCGTCTGCTGGGCGGCGTGCAGGGCGCAGCGGATGAGGCGGTCTTGGCCTATCTGAGCGGTGCGCTGGTGTACGACCCAAATGTTAAATGCAGCCACAATGGCCACCACGGACACCATGGCGAAGGTCACCACGGCGGGGGATGTGGCGAACATGGCGGCGGCCATTGTCATCACGGCAGCGGCCATTGCCATCACTGACCGATGCCCCGGCCGAAAAAATGCCGCCGGGTGTGCAGTCTGCCGGTCTGCCGGGAATTTGGGCCGCGCGGCATAGGCTGCGCAGGCGAAGTTGTTACGATCGGGCTGGACGAATATGAGGCGATCCGCCTGATCGATTTTGTGGGTCTGCAACAGGAGCAGGCGGCTGCGCAGATGGGCGTGGCACGCACGACTGTGCAGGCGATCTACAACGCTGCACGCCGCAAGATCGCCGACTGCCTGGTAAGCGGCAAAGCGCTGCACATCGAAGGCGGAGACATCGCGGTATGCGAAAAGCGTGCGTCCTGTTCGCGGCGCAGCTGTTGCGCACGGCGGCAATAAGCAAGCAAAAAACGTAAGAATGTTCTTGCTGGCTTTGCGCTGAGAGACAGGAATAGCCTCACAGGATGATGATCGCATCGAGCGGCGTGCCGTCCGCGCAGAGTGGGGCAGCGCTTTCGCGCCCACAGTTCTGGTAGTGCGGAAAGTCCACCAGTATAGCACAATCGAGCCGCAAGGAAAAATAGAAAAAGCCTGTCCGATATACGGACAGGCTTTTTTATCAGTGCCATTTACAAACCGGCGCGCATTAAAGCGCAGCCTTGGCCTTTTCCGCCAGCGCGGCGAACGCAGCCTTGTCGTTGACGGCAAGGTCGGCGAGCATCTTACGGTTGAGGTCGATACCGGCCTTCTTCAAACCGTTCATAAAGCGGCTGTAATTCATGCCGCAGGATTTGGCGGCAGCCGAAATACGGGTAATCCACAGGCGGCGGAAGTCGCGCTTTTTGTGCTTGCGGCCGATATAGGCGTACTTCAGGCTCTTCATAACCGCCTGGTTGGCTACGCGGTAGTGAGTTGACTTAGCGCCCCAGTAGCCTTTGGCGAGATGCAGGATCTTCTTTCTTCTTTTGCGCGTCATCATTGCGCCCTTAACTCGTGCCATTGTGATTGCCTCCTATATAAAAGATGATGTTCGGATTACTGATACGGCAGCAGACGCTTCAGCTGCGCTACGTTGGTCGAGTCCGCAAAGCCTTCTTTACGGAGGTGACGCTTAAGTTTGGTCGTCTTGCCATGGCCGTTGAGCAGGTGGCGCTTGCCAACATGGGCGCGCTTGAACTTACCGTTCTTGGTAACGGTAAATCTTTTCTTTGCACCGCTGTGTGTTTTCATCTTAGGCATAAGGGTTCTCCTCTCTGAATTTGCGCGGCGAGCGCGCGTTTTGTTTACTTATCCTTGACAGGCGCCAGGAACATAAGCATCTGGCGACCCTCGAGCTTGGGCTGCTTTTCCACCGTGCTGCATGCCGCGCACAGCTCCGCAAAGCGATGGAGCAGATCCTGACCAAGTGATGCGTGCGTGACCTCACGCCCGCGGAAGCGAACCGAAACCTTGACCTTGTCGCCGTCTTTCAGGAAGCGACAGGCATTTTTCACCTTGGTGTTCAGGTCGCCAACGTCGATATTGGGGGTCAGGCGAATCTCCTTGATTTCCACGACGCGCTGATTCTTACGCGCTTCTTTTTCACGTTTTGCCTGTTCAAAACGGAATTTGCCATAGTCCATGATCTTGCAGACAGGCGGCTTGGCCTGCGGGGCGATCTTAACCAGATCCATGCCCTGCTGGATCGCAGCGGCCTGCGCCTGATCGATCGGAACGATGCCGAGCTGCTCGCCCTCACCGCTGATCAGGCGGACTTCCTTATCGCGGATCTCGTCGTTGATCTGATGTTCCATGCTGCTGATTGGTAAGCACCTCCAAACGATAGATGGGTTAAGACAAAAAGAAAAAGGACCGACCGTACAGGCTGTCCTTGTGAAACATAAAACGCCAAGCCGCCGGAGCGGCTGAGTGCTTTATTGACCCGTTTGCTTGTTCGCTGCGGGTGAGGACGCTGCCTTCTTCTTTGTACCTGTGCTACTATATCAGAAACGCGGATAAAAGTCAAGGCTTTCTTTGCTGTTTTTTCATTGGTATGATATTTCGCATGCACGGCATACTATGACAGTGTACAGCGCGGATAATTGGACTTTACAAACCGGGTGCGATTTGTTATGCTTTATGTGGAAGTGGGGGAACACCCCTCAATTTTGACAAAAAGCATAAGGAGGTGCCGGCCCCATGAGTGAAGAATACGGCAACGATTTTGTAACATTGATCGATGAAGACGGTAATGAAGTTGAGTTTGAACATATCGACACGGTCGAATATGAAGGCGTGACCTATCTGGCGTTTATCCCGGCAGAGCTTTCGCTGGAGGAGGACGCTGAGGTTGTCATCATGCAGATCGTCGAGCAAGATGGCGAGGAGTTGCTCGAGGCGGTTGAGGATGACGCGGTTGCAGACGCGGTGTTCAACATCGTTATGGAGCGCGCCGAGGCTGAGGAGGACGAATAATCTTCCGCCCGTCAAGAGAGCGCACAAACCGTCAAGGCAGCCAGATGATGGTGCAGTCGCGCACGGTGCGAATGCAACTAGAATTTTACAGCGCGCCTTGAAATTGATAGAAACCGAGAGCATGCGCCTCGGTTTTTATGCAAAAAAGGCCGAGAGCTTTTTTAGAGCCGCTAACCGGTTTGGTTTTATCTGCCCGGCAACGCGGCAAAAACCACGCATGCAAAACCTATGTTTGGATGAACTTCTCCCTGCCCTGTGCGACAGCAGCCCTTTTTTAACCCACATTTATGATAAGGGATTTCGGAACGTTTTGGCATTGAGCAGCAGGCCTCCCGGGTATACACGGACGTTGGAAGCGCAGACATGCCAAACAGAAAACCCACCTGCCGAGTCGTGCAGGTTACTAATAGGGCTGCATCGGCAGGGCGGGGCTTATTTACTTTATTTGCGGAAAAGTGACCGCAGAAAATAGGGAAAAGACAGATGAAAGGACGCACTGCAGCGCTGCGGTGCGCCCTTTTCTCATATGCACGGCGGCGCACATCACCACCCGGCATGGCATAGATTGCAGGGAAAGGTGGTTTTTATATGGTGATACATACGGTCCAACCGGGGGATTCTCTCTATCGGATCGCGCAGATGTACGGCGTACCACTGCCCTTTCTAATAGAGCAGAATGAACTGCGCGAACCTTACCGGCTGACGCCCGGGCAGGCAATCGTTGTGCCGCAGCCGGTACAAACGTACACGGTGCAGCGCGGTGATACGCTTGGTAGCATCGCCGCGCGCAATGGCACGAGCGTTATCAGCCTGTGGCAGAACAATCCGCAGCTTGGGGGCGGCGATCGCATCTTGCCGGGGCAGTCGCTCGTGCTCTCTTATGGTCCCAAGCTTGGCAGATTTGCGGTAAACGGCTATGCGTATCCCAATATTGACGTGCGCGTGCTGCGCAAGACTTTGCCGTATTTGACCTATTTGTCGGTGTTTTCCTATGGGTTTGACAATATGGGCCGCATACTGCCGCAAAATGCCGACCTGCTGACCCGTATGGCGCGGCAGTACGGCGTGCGTCCGCTGCTGGTGCTGACCACGCTGGGCGAGGACGGCCAGTTTTCCGGCGAGCGCGCACACCGTCTGTTTGAGGACACGGCCTCGCGCGGCGCACTGATCGAAAACCTGGTGCGGACACTGGCCGCGCAAGGGTTTGCCGGTGTCGACATCGACTTTGAGTTTATCCCAACCGAGGACGCCGAGGCCTATGCCTCTTTTGTGCGTGACGTGCGCGCGCGGCTGGAGCCGATGGGCTATACAGTGCTTGTCGCGCTTGCGCCCAAGGTTTCCGGCGAGCAGCGCGGGCTGCTGTATGAGGCGCATGATTATCGCCTGCTCGGCGCGTCGGCAGACTATGTGCTGCTGATGACCTATGAGTGGGGTTATGCGCTATCCGAGCCGATGGCGGTCGCGCCGCTGGATAAGGTAGCGCAGGTGGTGCGGTATGCGGTATCGGTCATTCCGCCGGAAAAGATATTTCTCGGGCTGCCAAACTACGGCTATGACTGGACGCTGCCGTATATCCGCGGTCAATCCCGCGCACGCACGATAGGCAGCGTGCAGGCGGTCGAACAGGCGGTGCAGGTCGGCGCGCCCATCCGATTTGATGAGACTGCGCAGTCGCCGCACTACAACTACTGGCGCGACCGCGCCGAGCATGAGGTATGGTTTGAAGATGCACGATCGGTGCGCGCCAAGCTCGCGCTCGCTGCCGAATACCAACTGCACGGGGTGAGTGTATGGAATATCATGCGTTGGTTTCCGCAGCTTTGGCTTGTGCTTAACAACTTGTATGAAATAGAAAAATACGCATAAATATCGGGAAAACCGGCCGGATAATTCCATTTCCGACCGGTTTTTACTGTGTATTGGTGGGTGCAGCAGGTATTTCCATTGCAAAACGGTAACAAAGTCCGCTATACTCTGGCTCGTGGGGGAAAGCAAACCATTTTGAGCTGTGATAGCCAAGGAGGAAAACAAATATGAAGTTTAAAAAAATGTTGCCGCTGGCGCTGGCCCTGACGATTGCTACCGCATCCACCGCCGGTGCAGCCAATATTCAGACGGTAAAAATCGACATTCCAAACGCGATTGTTTCGCAGGTGCGGCAGCAGCTGATCCGTAAGCTGCTGGAGAAGTTTGATTTCTCCGCCTGCCTACCGGATTGGGATATTCCGTCTCTGCGGCCGGATAACAAACCGCAGCAGCCGGACAACACGCCGGAGCAGCCAGAGGAAACCCCGGACAACACGCCGGAGCAGCCGGAGGAAACCCCGGACAACACACCGGAGCAGCCGGAGGAAACCCCGGACAACAC
>NZ_CALWJJ010000017.1 GCF_944380985.1 uncultured Agathobaculum sp.
GGTGCCTCCGGGCGGAATCGAACCACCGACACGGGGATTTTCAGTCCCCTGCTCTACCGACTGAGCTACAGAGGCAATTTTTTCTTCGGCAGTTTACGCCGTAGAAATGGCGACCCGGATGGGACTTGAACCCACGGCCTCCAGCGTGACAGGCTGGCGCTCTAACCGACTGAGCTACCGGGCCAAATAGCTGCCGCTGTAGTATCAGCGGCGAGATTTATTATATCGAAAATCAGGTAAAATGTCAACAGTTTTTTTACCGTTTTTTCATTTTTCCGCCTCTTGCAGGAGCGCCTGTAACTGTTCGCTTGTAAATGTATAGATCTTATCGCAAAACTGGCAGGTCACTTCACTTTCTAGCTGCTCTTGCGCCATCTGTTGCAGCTCGGTTCTGCCCATACTGATCAGCGCACGCTCAACTTTTTCTCTGCTGCACGCACAGCGATAACCGATTTCGTCCTTTTGCAGAAAATCCACATCAAACCCGGACAACACCGACTCAATGATCTGCTCGGGTTTCATCCCCTGGTCGAGCATTGTGGTCATCGGCTGAAGCTTTGCCAAATTGTCTTCCAGCCGGTCAATATCGGCGTCTTTAACGCCTGGCATAAGCTGTACCAGCCAGCCGCCAGCGCAGCGAACTGTACGATCGGTATCTACCAGCACGCCGAGCGCACAGGCTGATGGGATCTGCTCGCTTTCAGCAAAATATCGCGTCAGATCCTCAGCGATCTCGCCATTCACCAGCACCACCGTGCCGGTCACCGGATCTTTTAGTCCAATATCCTTAATTACCATCAAATATCCCTGTCCAACACCCATGCCAACAGCCAGCTTGCCGTCCGCCCGAAGCGGCAGATCGACCGCCGGATTTTGCAAATAACCGCGCACAAAGCCATCCGCATCGCCCACACAGACGATCGCGCCCAGCGGGCCGTTACCCTTAACCTGCACGGTCACCGAACCGTCGTCCACCTTGAGCTGGCTGCCCATGATAGCAGTTGCAGTCAACGTGCGGCCAAGCGCCGCGGTAGCGACCGGCGTTGTATTGTGAATCTGCCGCGCGCGCTCTACCAGGCCGGTCGTCACTGCAGCGAAAATCTGAATGCCCGCATCCCGGGCGATTGCGCGAAGTAAGGTATCGCTCATAATAAACTTAGTCTCTCTTTCGTGCGGTAAAGTAAATGCGGTCCTCCCCACCTTGGACAGGCTTAAAGGACTGACTGCCATAGGTTTTGATCTCACAAAAACCGGCTTTATGCAGCATATCGGTCAACGCCTCTGTGGTGTAGATACGCTCTTCATGCGTTTCCTGTGCGCGGCTCCAGCTTGCTCCTGTGCGCGTGAAAATATCAAACTGATAGGCGCATAAATCGCCCTCGACCGCAGCCTGCCACACGCAGAATACATCCTTATCCTCCCGCACATATGCGTTGCCGTCCAGACGGGTGAACTTTTCAGGTGTGTTGATGTCAAACACAAACAGACCGGTTTTCGGCTCAAGAAATAAATGCACGCGCGCAAAGGCCTGCTGCAACACCTGCGGATCGGTCACATAGTTTACGCTGTCCAGACAACACAGGCACACGTCCACCGTGCCATACAGGTCGAGCGCCTCCATCCGCTGGTTGAGAAACAGCGGCCTCGGCGCACAGTCCGCCGTATTCTGCATAGCCTGCATGAGCATGTCAGGCGAGGCGTCTGCGCCGATCATCTCGTAGCCACGCTCAGCGAGAATTTTGGTCAAGCTACCTGTGCCACAGGCAAGGTCGAGGATCAGCTTAGGCTGCATACCCTCACGGGCAAACAGTCGCTCGAAGAAATCCGCCCAATCCGCATATCCAACATCATCGGTAAAGCGGTCGTAGTATGCCGCCAGCGTTTGGTAGCTATTCATCGTGCTCCTTTAAGCGGTCCAGCATGCGGCGGTACCCATCCGACCCATACACCAGACATTTGTTGACGCGGCTGATCGTCGCAGTGGAAGCGCCTGTCTCCTGCACAATATCGCTGTATATCTGGCCTTCGTCCAGCATGCGCGCAACCTGAAAACGCTGCACCATCGCCCGCAGCTCGGAAATTGTGCACAGATCTTCAAAAAAATCATAGCATTCATCCACTGTTTTCAGCTTTAAAATGCCGCGAAACAATATGTCCATATCTTCGTCTTTCAATTTTCGATTCAATGCAGTTCCCTCCTTTTGTAAAGCTATGTATCTGTTACCAGTATTATAGCATATCACTTTCATAATGTAAAGCATGAAAAATGTGTAGGATACTCACTCCGTTGCCGCAAAAAAACAGACTGCAACCACAATGGATGCAGCCTGTTCTGTTACTGCGATACGCCCTGTATCCTATCAGGGGCAGTATGCCAAATACGATTACGCCTTGCCGTTGCAGCCAAGGACATTGACCAACTTGTGTGTGACCATATCCTTGACAGCCTGGCGGGCAGGCTTGAGATACTGGCGAGGGTCAAAATCGGCCGGATACTCAGCGAAGTGCTCACGGATAGCGGCCGTGATTGCAAGGCGGATGTCGGAGTCGATATTGATCTTGCAGACAGCACCCTTGGCGGCCTCGCGGAGCATTTCCTCCGGAATGCCGATTGCGTCCGGCATCGCACCGCCGTACTTATTGACCTTCTGGACAAACTCCTGTGGAACCGAGGAAGAGCCGTGCAGCACGATCGGAAAACCGGGCAGGCGGCGGGAAACATCCTCGAGAATGTCAAAGCGAAGCTGCGGCTTCTGGCCGGGCTTAAACTTGTACGCGCCATGCGAGGTGCCAATCGCAATCGCCAGCGAGTCAACGCCGGTGCGGGTAACAAAGTCCTCCACCTGCGCCGGATCGGTGTACTGATGCTCCTCAGCATGCACGTCATCCTCAACGCCGGCCAGCTGGCCAAGCTCGGCTTCTACAACGACGCCGTGCGCATGTGCATACTCTGCAACCTGTTTTGCGATCTTAACGTTTTCCTCATACGGCATGGCAGAGCCGTCAAACATAACAGAAGTAAAGCCGCCATCGATGCAGTCCTTGCACAGCTCAAAAGAGTTACCGTGGTCCAGATGCAGTGCGATCGGGATATCCGGGCACTCGATCACAGCGGCTTCCACCATCTTGAGCAGGTAGGTGTGGTTGGCATAGGCGCGCGCGCCTTTGGATACCTGCAAAATGACTGGAGCCTTTTGCTCCTGACAGGCCTCGGTAATACCCTGAACGATCTCCATATTGTTCACATTGAAAGCGCCGATGGCGTAGCCGCCGTCATAAGCCTTCTTGAACATCTCGGTAGAAGTAACTAATGGCATGGTTAGACTTCCTTTCTGTGAGTGAAAATGATATAGAATTCCACCCCTATTTTAGCAGTATGTTCGGTCAAAATCAAGCCTATCCACAAAAATGCGCATAATTTTCGGCATACTGCCCATTTGTCGGTTCATGCGGCAAAAAATTCTGTTTTCCATTGATTTTGCACCGGTTTTATGATACCCTAATACTGTTAACAAAATGCAGTGGCCAAGCACTGTGTTTTAATTTGTTAGGAGGTTTTTCATTATGAGCGAACTGAAAGGCGCTTGCGTCATCGGCCAGTCGGGCGGACCGACCTCGGTCATCAATTCTTCTGTCCTCGGCGCGATCGAGACCGCGCTGGACAACCCGAATATCACCCGTGTGCTCGGCATGTCGCACGGCATTAAGGGCCTGCTAAACGATGAGCTGTACGACATCGATAAAGAAGACCGCGATGAGCTGGCGCTGCTGCGCTACACCCCGTCCTCCGCGCTCGGCTCCTGCCGCTACAAGCTGGCCGACCCTGATGTTGACGACACCGATTACAAGCGCATCCTTGAGATCTTCAAGAAGTACAACATCCGCTACTTCTTCTATAACGGTGGCAATGACTCGATGGATACCTGCAACAAGGTTTCCAAGTATATGATGAAGTCGGGCTATGAGTGCCGTGTCATGGGCATTCCGAAGACCATTGATAACGACCTGTTCGGCACCGACCACTGCCCGGGCTTCGCCTCCGCCGCCAAGTATATCGCAACCTCCTGCATGGAGATCTATCACGACGCGCGCGTATACGACACCGGAATGGTCTGCATCGTCGAGATCATGGGGCGCCACGCGGGCTGGCTTGCCGGTGCTGCCGGCCTTGCGACCGCAATGGGCGCAGGTCCCGATCTCGTCTATCTGCCCGAGACCGATTTTGACATGGATAAGTTCCTTGCAGACGTCAAAAAGATCTACGCCGAACAAGGCAACTGTCTGGTCGCGGTATCCGAGGGTATCCACTATGCCGACGGCTCCTTCGTATCCGAGGCCAAAACATCCGCGACCGACGGCTTTGGTCACGCGCAGCTAGGTGGCCTTGCCGCTATGCTGGCCGATACTGTAAAGAATGAGCTTGGCTGCAAGGTGCGCGGCATTGAGCTTTCGCTGCTGCAGCGCTGCGCGGCGCACTGCGCCTCCAAGACCGACGTGGACGAGTCCTATCTGTCGGGCAAGGCGGCGGTCGAAAGCGCGGTTGCAGGCAAAACCGACTATATGCCGGGCTTTAAATGCACGCGCGATGCAAACGGCTACAAGTGCGAGATCGAGCTGCTGCCGCTCTCGCAGGTTGCCAATACCGAGAAGAAGGTGCCGCGCGACTGGATCAACGCGGAGGGTAACGGCGTGACGCAGGCGTTCATTGATTACGCGATGCCGCTGATCGAGGGCGAGAATGTCGGCCCCAAGGTCAACGGCCTGCCGCGCTTTGCAAACCTCAAGAAGATTAAAGCGGAAGCATAAGACGCATCAAAGAAGAGTACGCGCTCACGGTGTACGTTCGGTAAACTATAACGGGCAGAGCCAAAAGGCTCTGCCCGTTTATCTTAGAAAAGACGGGATTTGGGATAAAAAAAACAGCTTGCCACGCCGATTCTGGCAGGAATGGCCGTTACCGTCTAACTGGCAGTGTACGGACTAATCACCTTGTGAGATTTTTACCTATGCCGGCGCGCTCGTGATCGTGCTATGCACTGCGCTCGCCGATCTGCTGAATGTACGTTACCAGCCGGGATAACGTCGCTTCTCCTCTCCAGTAGACTTACCTTTTCATCTTGCAGGAACATTTGTTCGGTGATATAATATTGGTATCCAAAACGAGCGAATAGAAGGAGGTGCGCGGGATGGAACAACAGACCCTATTTGGTGAAGCAGACACCCGTCCGCTCGCCGCCAGAATACGCCCGCAGACACTCGAAGAGTTTGTCGGCCAGCATCACCTGCTGGGTGAGGGCAAGGTGCTGCGCCGTCTGATCGAGCATGATCAAATCGCCTCGATGATCTTTTGGGGGCCACCCGGCGTCGGCAAGACGACGCTCGCGCGTATCATTGCAGGACGGACAAAAGCGACCTTTATCGACTTTTCTGCCGTTACAAGCGGCATCAAGGAAATTCGCCAGGTTATGCAGCAAGCTGAGGAAAACCGCCGCTTTGGCGAGCGCACGATTGTGTTTGTCGACGAGATTCACCGCTTCAACAAGGCCCAGCAAGACGCTTTCCTGCCTTTTGTCGAAAAGGGCAGCATCATCCTGATCGGCGCGACAACCGAAAATCCCTCGTTCGAGGTAAACGGCGCGCTGCTCTCGCGCTGCAAAGTGTTTGTCCTGCAAGCGCTGACGACGGACGATCTCACCATGCTGCTCGGCCGCGCACTCACCGACCCACGCGGCTTTGGCAGACAGAAGATCGTCATCCAACCAGACATGCTTGAGGCGATTGCCAATTTTGCAAACGGCGATGCGCGCACCGCGCTGTCCACACTTGAGATGGTCGTGCTCAATGGAGAGGCCGACGGCGACACCGTAACTATTACACCCGAAACACTCACGCAGTGCATTTCAAAAAAATCCCTGCTGTACGATAAAACTGGTGAAGAACATTATAATTTGATCTCCGCGCTTCACAAATCCATGCGTAACTCAGACCCGGATGCGGCGGTCTACTGGCTCGCGCGCATGCTGGAGGCAGGCGAGGACCCGCTCTACATCGCGCGGCGCGTGACACGCTTTGCAAGCGAGGACATCGGGCTTGCGGACTCGCGCGCGCTCGAGGTCTCGATCGCGGCCTATCAGGCCTGCCATTTCATCGGCATGCCCGAGTGCTCGGTGCACCTGACGCACGCGGTGGTATATCTATCGCTCGCGCCCAAGTCCAACGCGCTGTACATGGCATATGAAAGCGCGAAAAAGGATGCGCTGACGCAGCTCAGCGAGCCAGTGCCGCTTGTCATCCGTAACGCACCCACAAGGCTGATGAAAGAGCTCGACTACGGCAAGGGCTATCAATATGCACATGATACAGCGGACAAATTGACCGACATGCAGTGTCTGCCCGACTCGCTCCTAGGGCGGGAATATTACCGTCCGACCGAGCAGGGGCTTGAAGCCAAATACAAAACCCGGCTCGAGCAAATCAAGACGTGGAAGCGGCAGCATCGAGGATAGCATGCGGCCGCTGCCATACACAAAACATCCAACGGCCTTGCAAAAAGCCGCGGCAGATCTGTACTGCCGCGGCTTTTTTATCTGTTATTCTGTTTTTCAGCAAGCGTCGCTTTATGAAAGGTTTTTTTGCCTTTTTTGATCACGCATCCGTCTGCAAAGCAGGATTTCTCCAGCATAAGCTTGAAATCCGCAACCTTTTCACCGTCCAGCGACACGCCACCGCCCTGTACGAGCTTACGCGCTTCGCCATTCGAGGAAGCCAGGCCGCACTTGACCAGCAGCGTCAGCACGCCGATCTTCCCGTCGGAGAAATCCGCGTCGGCCAGAGCCGTCGTGGGCATGTCCGCGCTGTCGCCGCCACCAAGGAAAATGTCTTTCGCCGCTGACATTGCCCTGTCAGCCTCCTCCTTGCCGTGAACAAGCTCGGTCAGTTCATAGGCGAGGATCTCCTTGGCGCGATTGAGCTGCGCACCCTCCCAGCGATCCATTTCCTCAATCTGCTCAAGCGGTAGGAAGGTCAGCATGCGGATGCATTTGAGCACATCTGCATCATCCACATTGCGCCAGTACTGGAAAAAGTCATAGGGCGAGGTCTTTTCCGGGTCAAGCCAAACAGCGCCCGATGCGGTTTTGCCCATCTTTTTGCCCTCAGCATTGAGCAGCAGCGTGATGGTCATAGCATGCGCATCTTTGCCCAACTTGCGGCGGATAAGCTCGGTACCGCCCAGCATGTTGCTCCACTGGTCATTGCCGCCGAACTGCATGTTGCAGCCATAGTGTTGAAATAGATAGTAAAAATCGTATGACTGCATAATCATATAGTTAAACTCGAGAAAGCTAAGCCCTTTCTCCATGCGCTGCTTATAGCACTCCGCGCGCAGCATGTTATTGACCGAAAAACATGCGCCTACCTCGCGCAGTAACTCGACATAATTGAGATCCAGCAGCCAATCGGCGTTGTTTACCATCTGGGCCTTGCCCTCGCCAAACTCAATAAAGCGCTCCATCTGGCGCTTAAAGCAGTCGCAGTTATGCTGGATGGTCTCAGGCGTCATCATAGAGCGCATGTCCGTGCGGCCCGAGGGGTCGCCGATATAACCCGTGCCGCCGCCGACCAGCGCAATCGGCTTGTTCCCTGCCATCTGCAGGCGCTTCATCAGGCACAGCGCCATGAAATGACCGACGTGCAGGCTGTCCGCCGTCGGGTCAAAACCGATGTAAAAGGTGGCCTTGCCCTCGTTGATTATCCGGCTGATTTCCTGCTCGCTCGTTACCTGCGCGATCAGCCCGCGCGCTTTCAGTTCGTCATAAAGTGTCATAGGTCCGTTCTCCCAAATAGATATTGATTGTAGCGGTATCCCTCACGTTCCGCGCCGTCACGGAGCGCGCTCTTTGCGCCGCTCATCGATACTGACCTGCCGCATGGCCTCATCCTCCCTGCCCTGCGGCGGAAAGCAACTCCTCCGCGTTGCGGCGGGCGGCCGCCGAGATGTGCTCGCCCGAGAGCAGACGCGCGATTTCATCAACACGGTGCAGCCGATCCATCGGCCGCACATCGGTATAACTGCGCCCAGCGCGCACCGTTTTAGAAATTAGTAGATGATGGTCGCCCATGGCCGCAATCTGCGGCAGATGGGTAACGCACAGTGTCTGCTTCTTCTTCGCAATCGACGACAGCTTGCGCGCGATCTGCTGCGCAGCATGGCCGGAAACACCGGTATCGATCTCGTCAAAAATCAGCATGCCGACATCCTCGCCCGCAGTCAGTACATTTTTGAGCGCGAGCATAATGCGGCTAAGCTCGCCGCCCGAGGCCACCTTGGAAAGCGGCTTTTCCGGCTCACCCGGGTTGACCGAAATTTCAAACACCACACTGTCAGCTCCGTGGGCGGACAGCTTTGTTCCCGTGTGCACCGCGGCGCGCATCTTGACCTTTTCCATATCAAGCTCGGACAGCTCGCGTACAATTTCGCCCTCCAAGCGCTTTGCCGCCGCGCGCCGCAGATCGGAAAGCGCAGCGGCTAGCTGCTTGGCTTCGGCCAGCTGCACGCGATACTGCTCGCGCAGCATGTCGCGCCGATTATCTGAATCTTGCAGCGTTTCAAGCTCGGATGTAATTTTGTCATGGTACGCTGCAATGTCCGCTATCGTACCGCCATATTTTTGTTTTAACCGATAGATGAGGTCGAGCCGCTGTTCGACCAGTTCGCGCTCGGCTGGGGAAAAGTCCAGATTATCGCCGCGGGCTAAAATGCTGTCGCGCAGATCAGCAGCGAGCAGCCGCACCTCCTCGGCCTGCTCAGCCAGCCCGCCAAATGCGTCCGACACCTCTTTTAGATCCTCTAGCGCGCCTGCCGCCCGATCAAGCAGCGCGCACGCACCGGCGATCTCATCATCGCCCGAAAGGGCGAGACGCGCCTGACCGAGCGCGTCCATAATCCTGCCCGCGTGATCGAAATACGCCTTGCGCTGGGCAAGCGTTTCATCCTCCTCCTGCTGCAAGGCGGCCTGCTCAATCTCTTCCTTATGAAAGGTTAGCATATCGATGCGCTGCAGCCGCTCCTGCTCGCCGGTTTCAAGCGCCGTGATCTCACGCCGCAGCGCAAGCAGCGTCTGATACTTCGGCCGGTATTCGCGCAAAAGCGCCTCACATC
The DNA here is from genome assembly GCF_944380985.1 of uncultured Agathobaculum sp. GTDB lineage: Bacteria > Bacillota > Clostridia > Oscillospirales > Butyricicoccaceae > Agathobaculum. The sequence continues at coordinate 9,161 of NZ_CALWJJ010000017.1, forward strand.
CCGCGTATCCATCCAGATAATCAATGTGATTTTGCTCATCGAGCAGCTTCTGGCCGTCGTTCTGACCGTGGATGTCGATTAAATAGGGCGCAAGCTGGCGCAGTACTGCGGCCGCAACCGGCTTCATATTGACGCGGCAGGCGCTTTTGCCATCCGCCGTGATCTGACGCTGGATATGCAGCGTATCCGGCTCGTCGCCCGCAAGGCCAAGCTCGTCAAGCAGGGCGCAAAGCGCGCTCGACAGCCCGATAAACACCGCGCTGACAAACCCCTTCTGCGCGCCCGCACGCACCAGATCGCGGCTGACGCGCCGGCCGAGCACAGCGCCGATCGCGTCTATCACGATGGACTTTCCTGCGCCGGTCTCGCCCGAGAGCACGGTCAATCCATCTTCCAGCTCGATGTCCGCCTGCTCGATAACCGCTATATTTTCAATATGGAGTAATTGCAGCATCGCCGCGTCCTCCCTTGCTTACTTCAAAATATCCTTCGCCTGTTGGCAAAAGCGCACGGCGCTTTCATCATCGCGCATGACGGCAAATACTGTATCGTCGCCTCCCAGCGTACCGACTACACCCGCGACGCGCATCGCGTCAATCGCCATCGCAGCCGCCTGCCCCATGCCTGGCAGCGTCTTGATCACGACCATATTCTGCGCAGCATTGATCTCGGTGACGCACTCACGGAAAATATTGCGCAGGCGAGTAGTAAAGCTGTCCGCCACGCCAGCTGACGCCGCTGTGTACTTATACTTGCCAGTCTCGGCCGAAAGCGACTTGATCAGCCGCAGCTCCTTGATGTCGCGCGAAACCGTCGCCTGGGTGGTGTTGTAACCCAGCGCGCGCAGATGATCGGTCATCTCCTCCTGCGTTTCGATCTCAAACCGGTCGATCAGCTCGAGAATTTTTGCCTGCCGTTGGAATTTCATATCCACCCTCCCTGCTATACATCTTACAGCTTATGTTGCAGAATCTGGTAAAAACTAAGCCCTTTCAGGCGCACCAGACGCGTGCGCAGCGGAGATCGTGTGATCACCACGCGGTCGTCCGGCCGGACGGCAAAGCTCTCTCCCCCATCTGCCGAGACGAATACCTCACTGCCGCCCTCGCAGGCTGCGGCAAGTGTGATACGCCGCTCGGGCGCAAAGACAAAAGACTTGGCTGCCAGCGCATGTGCGCAGATCGGAATAACCGCGGTGTTCTCTGCGCTCGGTTCGATCACCGGCCCGCCGGCGGACAATCCGTAGGCGGTCGAACCAGTCGGCGTGGCGACGATCACGCCATCACCACTAAAACAGGTGACCTCTTTATCGTCCGCCGAGATGCACACATGCACCACACGGAAAGCCGCTCCCTTTGCAACGACCACATCGTTTAGCGCGTCGTTTTCGTACACTACGCGCCGGTCACGCAAAACCGACACATGCAGCATCATACGACTGTCGATTGAGTAATCGTTGGTAAAGAGTTTTTCCATCTCCCCCAGCTCGCTCGGCTCAAGCTCGGTCATAAAGCCGACGTGGCCGACGTTGATGCCAAGCATCGGCACCTCGCTCTGCGCCGCAAGGCGGGCCAGGCGCAGCATGGTGCCATCCCCGCCAAGCACAACCGCAAGATCGGCGCAACGTATTGCGTCATTCGTCTCCATGTAGTCGACCTCCGGCAGATCGAGCGCCGCTGCCCGCAACTGCCGGGGCAGCATTAGTCGCACATCCGCCCGCCGCACCAGGCCGCACACTTTCGGCAGCACGGCACGCGCGCCATCCTTGCTCATATTGGGATAGATGAAAAAATTCTTCATAAACAAACCAATCAGCCGTCCAATTCTTCATGCGCTTGACGCACAATTTCCTGCAGGTCGGGTATATGATCTACCCCCTGCTTTGTCAGATACCCCAAAAATTCGATATTACCCTCCGGGCCTTTGATGGGGGAAAAGGTAATATCCTGCACGGCAAAGCCCGCCGCATGCGCGTTTTCTACAAACTGCGCGAGCACCTCCTGGTGGATCTGCGGCTCGCGCACAACGCCCTTCTTACCAACCTTGCCCTTGCCTGCTTCAAACTGCGGCTTGATCAGGCAGGCGACACAGCCGTCCGCCGTCAAAAGCTCCGACACAACCGGCAGCACCAGCCGCAGCGAAATGAACGACACGTCAATCGCGCAAAGCGCAGGCGCTTCATCGAGCATATCGGGCGTGACGTGCCGGATATTGGTTCGCTCCATACATTTAACGCGCGGGTCCTGCCTGAGACTCCACGCGAGCTGGCCATAGCCCACGTCAATCGAATACACTCTGACAGCGCCCCGGCGCAGCAGACAGTCGGTAAACCCACCCGTCGACGCGCCCACGTCCATGGCAACCAGCCCTGCAGGATCGATCGCAAAATAATCGAGCGCCTTTTCGATCTTCTTGCCGCCGCGCGAGACAAAGGCGTTTTCATTGCCTCGTACCTCCAGCGGAGCATTTTCGTCCACCATATCGCCCGCTTTGCCAGCCTTCTGCCCCGCAATATATACGATGCCCTCCATAATCGCGGTCTTTGCGCGCTCGCGCGAGGGGCAAAGACCCTTTTCGGTTAGCAGCACGTCCAGTCTTTTTTTAGCCAAGGCTGTCTCCCTTTCCCCTGCGGTTTTCAAGCACAAAGTCCGCGATGCTCTCCGCATCCAGGCCGCATTGGCGGCAAACTTCGTCCACACTGCCATGCGGCAGAAACCGATCACCTGTATTGAGCATATCCGTGCGCCCCGCACGATGCGCTGCGACCCATTCGCCAAGGCTGCCGCTCTGCACATTGTCCTCGATCACAACGCACCAGCCGCTCAGCGCGTCAGACATCTCACGCAGGGCGGGCCCGAGCGACGCGCTGATTTCATTGACTTTGTACACCTGCGCGCGCACCTGCTTTGCCGCGAGCAGCTCGGCCGCTGCCAGCACGCGCTCAACCATACCGCCGTGGGTTAGCAGCGTCACCTCATGACCTGCCGCCTCACGCATGCAGGCGATCGTCTGTGCTGTGGTATCGCCGCGAAATGCTCCCTCGCCTCCGCGTGGGTAACGGATGGCGACCGGCCCCTCCTCATGGTAGACCGCCTGGGTCAACATGCTGCGTACTTCGCGAAAACTCGATGGGCAGAATATCTTCATGCCCGGGATTGACCGCAAGTATGCAATATCCAGTACACCGTTGTGAGTTGCACCGTCCGCGCCGACGATGCCCGCGCGGTCAACGCACAGCACCACATGCAGCCCTGTGATCGCCACATCGTGCACCAGTTGATCATAAGCACGCTGTAGAAACGTCGAGTAGACGGCGACTACGGGCGCCAGCCCCTGTGCGGCCATGCCCGCTGCCATTGCAACCGCATGTTCCTCGGCAATGCCGACATCGAAAAACCGTGCTGGAAAACGCGCGGCAAAACGGGCAAGCCCAGTGCCCGATGGCATGGCTGCCGTAATCGCACAAATGCGCGCATCCCGTTCAGCCAGTGCGCATAGCTCGCGCCCAAAGCAGACGGAAAAATCCTCTTTTTTCTCTGTTGCGAATGCGCCCGTAACCGGATCGAACGGCGTTACACCGTGATACTTTTCCGGCTGTTGCTCGCTTGGCGCATAGCCGCGCCCCTTTTGCGTCATCACGTGCAGCAGCACGGGTTTTTTAATCTTTTTGGCCTGTGCGAGCAGCTCGCATACACTTTTCATGTCATGCCCATCCACCGGACCGAGGTAGATAAAGCCCATCTGCTCAAACAGCGAGGTTGGCAGCAGCAATCGTTTAAGCCGCGCCTTGGCGTGCGAAATTGCGTGCGCCACCATTTTACCGCCCGGCATGTTTTTGAGCCGTCCTTTGACGCGCGCCTTGGCGTACACATAGCGCGGGCTGACACGCAGGCGCGACAGATGCCGGCTAAGCCCCCCGACATTCTGCGCGATCGACATATCATTGTCATTTAGTACCACAAGCAACGGCTCGCCCGAGGTTCCAGCATTGCTCAGCGCTTCGTATGCCATGCCGCCGGTCAGCGCGCCATCACCTACAACGGCAACCACATGGTATTTCTGGTTTTTGAGCGTGCGCGCGTGCGCCATGCCGAGCGCAACCGATACTGCGTTTGACGCATGCCCGGTCACGCAGGGGTCGGTCGGGCTTTCCTCGGGCTTCATAAAGCCGGAAAGGCCGCCGTATTGCCGCAATGTATCAAAGCGGTCACGGCGGCCGGTCAGTATTTTGTGCACATAGCTCTGGTGACCCACGTCATAGATGATGCGGTCACGCGCGGAATCAAACTCCCGCTCGAGCGCAACGGCAAGCTCGACAACGCCCAGGTTGGAAGCCAGATGCCCGCCCGTGCGCGATACGGAATCCACAATGAACTCCCGCAGCGACGCGCACAGCACATTCAGCGAATCATATGACAGCCCACGCAGATCGGCAGGGCTTGTGATATTGTCCAAAATCCCGTATTGTTTCATGCAGTTCTGTACTTCCTCGCTTAGGCCGTTATTTTTTTGCGTCAAACGCAAAGGGCAGCAGTGAAAGCAGCCGCCCGCAAACCGCGAGCACCTTGCTGCTAAACGCCATCGCGATACCCTTGCCGGCCGCCTTGCCGCCAATCGTCATCGCCGAGATCATGCCGGTCACGAGCAGCGAGACCACAACTGCCATCGCCCCACTCAGCCCCTCGGCAAGGTTTGCCGCAATCAGCGCGCCGGTCGCACCTGAAATGATGCCGCAGATGTCGCCCACAACATCATTACAGATACTCGACACCTTTTCCGCATTGCGCAGCATCCACACAGCCTCGCGTGCGCCGCGTACTTTATGCGCCGCCATCGAGTGAAACTCCCGCTCGGTGCCCGAGGCTGCGGCAATGCCAATCATATCAAACACAATGCCCAGCGCAATAAAGAAAAACAACACAACAAACGACAGCAGCGTGCCCGAGTTGCCAAGCGCCTCGTTTGACATATAGCTCATCCCAACCGAGAGCGCAAAGCTCACAGGCATAATGGTGCCTACCCATTTTGTGTCGATCAGCCGCTGTCTTTGCGGCGGCTGCGCCTTTTTTTTCTGTTTGTCGGACGTATCCAAAAAACCAAACCTCTCATATGCAAAAGCGCCCGAAATATAAGTCGGACGGAATTCGTTAACGCAAGTGGCGGCAAACTGAGTAAATCTTGCGGCTTGAGGTTCGGTTGGATTTCCCCGCGGACTGCCACGCGTCGCCGTCGTGGGGGTTTCCCATTAAAGTCCGTGCCGGGATGTTACCATCACCGGGACCGAATTGCCACTGAGTCCGCACTGCAATCCTCAGTCTGCCTCAAAGAACAGCCTAGGTGTTTTCCACTGCAGGCAACACGATTCTTAGCCTCTTTTGCAACCATGGTTTCAACTGTCAATTCCTGCGGTTTCCTGGCCGGGAAGCCGCAGGCGGATACAATATCCACCATGACCACGCAAGGCAGGCTACACTGCACACAGCGTTTTGCTCGTGCGCGCCGCCCATTTTCCCGCGCCGTTTCCGGGCGGGCGGGAGAACACGCGCAGTTGCGCCGCACCGCATTGCAGGTTTCATCCTGCACCGTAGGGTATCCATCAATCGGGTCGATATTATAGGTGCCCCACGCATACAGGTCTCCACGGCGGGAGGGTCGGTACTTCATGCCATTGAAGCGCGCCCTCGAGCCTTAACCTCCAGCATCCACCCCAAACTGGGCGTAAGAAGCAAACACCAGAGACTTCATCGATATGCCCTTCTACGGATTTTTAGGCCCGTCCTGGGAATCGTATGCGCTGACTAGGATACTGCGCCACTTATTTGCTATTTTAACATACAAAATGTGATGATTCAAGAAAAGTGTATAAAAATCCGGCGTTTACTTTGTTCTGCCCATCAGGCGGCGCGCAAGCCAGATAAGAAAATCGCTCCCCGGCATGCCGGCAAGCGTCCGCGCCGCCTGCTCGGTCAGATCGTCTGCCAGTCGGCGGCAAGCCTCCGCTCCCAGAAGCGACGGAAAGGTCGATTTCTCATCCCGCGCGTCCTTACCCGTCGTTTTGCCAAGCACCGCCGTGTCTCCCTCGATATCCAGCAGGTCGTCTTGAATCTGAAACGCAAGGCCGAGCCTTTCACCGTATTCGTGCGCCTTGGCAAGCATATCCTCATCATCGTTGCCCGCCGCAGTGCACCCCAGCTCGCACGCCGCCCAGAGCAGGCAGCCGGTCTTCAGGCTTTGCAGCAGGCAAAGCTCGTCAAACGATATTTCTCGGTGCTCCGCGCCCATGTCGAGCACCTGCCCGGCGATCATGCCGTTCATGCCCGCGGCGCGGCCCAGCAGACGAATGCACTGCAAAACCGTTCCCGCCGGCAAGTTTTCGGCGCTGGCGGCGGTTTCAAACGCTGCGGTCAACAGCCCGTCGCCCGCGAGCACGGCAGTCGCCTCATCAAATACCTTATGACAGGTCGGCCTGCCGCGGCGCAAATCGTCGTTATCCATGCACGGCAGATCATCGTGTATAAGCGAGTAGGTATGAATCATCTCGAGCGCGCACGCAAACGGCAATGCCTTGTCTACATCCCCGCCGCACAGGCGGCAGAATGCCAGCACAATTACAGGACGCAGCCGTTTGCCGCCAGCCATGGCCGCGTATTTTACAGCCTCAAAGATGCGGTCATACCCCTCGCCGGTCTCGCGCGAGAGGTATTTTTCGAGTGCAGTTTCAATTTTAGAGACATCCGCGTCCATCTGCTCCGCAAAGGTCATGTGGCTGCCTCCTCCGCGTCAAACGGCTGCTCAAGCACCTCGCCCTGCATGTTTTCCTGCATGACGGTCACCCGCTGCTCAGCTTTGTCCAGCAGCTTGCCGAGTGCAGTGGAAAGCTTGGTGCCCTCCTCAAACAGCTTCATACTCTCCCCGAGCGGCGCCTCGCCCTTTTCCAGCAGGCGCACAATTTCCTCCAGCCGCTCCATCTGGCTCTCAAACGTCTTTTCCGCCATTTATACTCCCTCCTCGGTATCGGTCACACGACAGTTTGCCGCGCCTTTTGCAAATCGAATGTGCAGCGTGTCGCCTGCTTTGAGTTTTGCGGCGTCGGTCACCACCGCGCCGCGCGTGCCCCGGGTCGCAACCGCATAGCCGCGGGCGAGCACGCCGAGCGGGCTGATCGCGTCGAGTGTTGCGACAGCCTGCGCAAAGCGCAGCCGCCGCCGGTGGACAAGGCTCTGCCCCGCCGTGATGAGGCGCTGCCGCTGCATAGAAAGCCGCTGACTCTCGTGCGCAAGGCGTACCGGCAGCGCAGCGCACAACCGGTCAGCCATTTGATCGAGCAGCAGCCGTTTTTCTGCGATGTAGTTTGCGGGTGTGCGCAGATCGAGCCGCTCCTGTAGGCCGGTCAAGCGCTGACGCCTAAGCTGCATCTGCCGCAGCGCCGTGGCGTGCAGGCGCGCATCCAGCGCACGCACAGACAGTACATACTCCGCCCGATCAGGCACGGCAAGCTCAGCCGCGCCCGAGGGTGTGGGCGCGCGCAGATCGGCGACAAAGTCTGCAATGGTCACATCGGGCTCGTGGCCAACCGCTGAAATCACCGGAATTGCCGATTGATAGATCGCGCGCGCGACCGCTTCCTCGTTAAACGCCCACAGGTCCTCCATTGAGCCTCCGCCGCGACCGCACAGGATGACCTCCGCCTCTCCCACCGCGTTAGCCAGCATAAGCGCGCGAGCAATACTCTCGGCCGCACCCTGCCCCTGCACCTGCGCGGGATAGAGCGTGACCTTAGCCAGCGGCCAGCGGCGGCCCAGAATGCGAATCATATCGCGCACAGCCGCGCCGGTCGGCGAAGTGACAAGCGCAATGTGCTGCGGACAAGTCGGGATAGTCTTTTTGTGCGCCGGGTCAAACAACCCCTCGGCCTGAAGCTTCCGTTTTAGTTGCTCAAATGCCAGATTGAGCGCACCCGTACCGTCCGGTATTATCTCGGCAATATAGAGCTGTACCTGGCCGCTGCGCGGAAACGAACTGACACGCGCGCGCACAATCACCTTCATGCCATTCTCCAGCCGGAATTTGAGCCGCATGGCATCCGACCGGAACATGACCGCGTTGATTGCCGCACCCTCATCCTTAAGCGTCATATAATGATGCCCCGACGAGTGCGCCTTGTAGTTGGAGATCTCGCCCCGCACGAGCAGATTGCGGTAGCCTGGCACTGCGTCTAGCAGCTCCTTGATCTCGTTATTCAGTTTTGTAACAGAGTATACCGTGCTCACTGTTTGTTCCTTTCATAGAGCCGCGCGGCAAGCACCGCCGCACCAACCGCATTGTCACCTGACAGCACGGGCTCAGCAAAGTGCACCGCTTGCCCAAACGCTGCACGCAACGCCCTGCGGATGATCTCGCTCGCCATCACGCCGCCTGCGCACAGAATCGGATAGTCAAACCGCTGCCTTGCCTGCCTGGTAGCCTGGACGACCGCGCATGCGACCGTTTCCAGCGTAAACCGCGCAGTCTGCGCATCTCCCGCTGTTTTGTGCCTGTTTTCCACCTGGTTCTGCATGCCGGAGAGCGAAAACCGGCTGTCCTTCACCTTGACGCTGTACCCTTCTTCGGGCAGCGCTCCCAGCGCAAGCCCATCCAGCGCCGCCCCTGCGGGGAAGGACAGCCCGAGCAGCGCGCCTGCCCGATCGATCAGCTGGCCGGCGGCAAGATCGGTTGTGCCGCCGATGCATACGCAGTCCGGCAGGCCGTCCAGGCCTGGCCGCACGAGCAGCAGCTCGCTTGTGCCGCCCGACAGATGCCAGGCAAGAAACGTGCTATCCAGCAACCGCAGGCAGCCCGCAGAGAGCGCTGCCGCCGCAATATGCCCCTGTTGATGCGATAGCGTGTAAAGCGGTACAGACAGCAAATACGCCGCGCTGCGCGCGACGCTCTCCCCTGCTAGAAAACAAGGCATATATGAGCCTTCGGCCGCGCGCGGTCGGGTGCTAACGCCGATGGCGCATACCTCCCCCCGCGGCAGGGCCTTGATTTTTTCGTGCAGGCGCACAGTGTGCTGGAACAGTGCATCCGACTGGCGCAGACCGATCGCTCCCTCAGGCACGGACAGCAGGCCGCCCTCATTCTGCCACAAGCCGCTCTGCGCGTTAAATACCGCAGCCGAGGTTCGGTAATTCGAAGTGTCAATCCCCAGAAAGTGTTCAGGCATCGGCCGGCTCCGTCGTATCCGCCTTTCTGTCGGCTGTTGTTTGCGGAATTCCCGTGCGGGCAACCGCACCGAGCACGCCATTAATAAAAGCCGATGCCTCAGCCGTGTCATACATCTTGGCAAGCTCGACCGCCTCATTGATCGCAACGCCCACCGGCACATCCTCCACATGACGCATCTCATAGATCGCCAGGCGGAGTACCGCCGTTGTCATTCGCGACAGGCGGCTGAGCTTCCAGCCTTTTGCGTTTTCCGCGATAGCCTGGTCAAGCTCGTCCAAATGCGCGGCCACGCCGGCCACCACCGCGCGGATGTACTGAATCTGCTCTGCGGACAACCTGCCCGCATACAGCGCAATATCCCCGCTGATCGAGGCCATGATTTCCTCGTCCAGCCGCTCGTCCAGCCGCTCTTGCTCAAACTGCCGAAACCCCATCTCAAAGATCAGGTGTAAAGCAATTTCTCTGGCTTTTGTTCTGCTCATCACACGCACGGCGGCAGTCTCCTCCCATTATCTCTGTGAATACGATTTATTTTATCCTATTTTTGCCGAAAGCGCAAGCGCATATTCCGACAATGCCGCTACGCAGCGTCTTGGACTGCCACAATTTGTTTATATTGACATACTGGCCGCTTATTTGATATACTATTGTATGCAGCTTATAGCGTGTGGGTAGGCAAACGCTTATCCCCCGCTGCGTATTGAAGCTATAATGCAATTTCCGGGTGTAGCGCAGTTGGTAGCGCGCCTGCTTTGGGAGAATCCGCCCAGGCCACCCCACAACTTAATATCCGGGTGTAGCGCAGCTGGTAGCGCGCCTGCTTTGGGAGCAGGATGCCGCAGGTTCGAATCCTGTCACTCGGACCACCTTTCTTAGAAAAACCGCCTGTTTAGGCGGTTTTTCTTCGTTTTTTGTTCTGGTTTTTGTGTTTAAGGCGATTGCTGTTCAGCGGTGGTTTCAGGGGAAGAAAAGCGACTGGAGCATGAGTAAGGATAGCCGCTGAAACTGACAAATCCCTAACTCATCCCTAACAGGAAAATTTCCGCATTTTCGCCGTTTCTATCAGTGCCGTTGTCGGCGACTCCTGATCGTATGTCTACGCTGTGCAGGTCGTGAAGCAGGATCCCTCCTGCTATAAGTCAATCTTTGACCTATCTTAAATTCAATAGAGTGTCCACCAGTATTCGAACACTTTGCGATACTGGTTGTCCTTCTTCGATAGGCCGAAATACTTACGGACCTTTCGATTGGATCTTCGCTTCAGATACCGTTGGCAATTGCTGGACTTCATATACTGAATGTGCAGTCCGGAATGAAGTAATGTTCTTAATCCCTCATAGTCTCCCCTGATATACCCCATGTTTGGTGCATACCTGCTGTGCTGAATGAGAAACAGAAGATGGTCTGAGTGCTTGACACATTGGGTACGGCGATATTGGCGGCCGGAACGCCGGCCGCATCCGGGCTCGTTTTTAGTAGATCCCAAGATCTCGGCGATCCGCTTGTTTAACTCTTGCTCTGTCATAAGTCT
>NZ_CALWJJ010000018.1 GCF_944380985.1 uncultured Agathobaculum sp.
CCACTCCGCGTGAAACGCTCCCTTAGTCTATCAGCTATCCCCTCTCCTTGTCAACCCCTTTCTTCTCCTTTTTTCTCCCTGCGGATTGTTTGCAATCCGCAGGACACTTGAGCGCACAGTCATTTTCTGCTATAATTTCTATCAAAGCCATTTTCTTAATAAAGGGGGGTATTAGTTTGCCGATCAAAATTGCTGATAGTCTGCCCGCTCGCGCTGTATTGGAGAGCGAAAATATCTTCGTGATGACTGAGCATCGCGCCACGACACAAGACATCCGTCCACTGCAGATTGCCATACTCAATCTTATGCCACTTAAGATCGTGACGGAAACGCAGATTCTGCGCTGCCTATCCAACACACCGATCCAGATAGAAGTAGATCTGATCCAAACCAGCACCTATCAGTCCAAAAATACGCCGGAAGATCATCTGCTTACTTTCTATAAGACCTTTAACGATATTCGTGACAAGCGCTATGACGGCCTTATTATCACCGGTGCGCCGGTAGAAAATATGCCGTTCGAAGAGGTTGAATACTGGGATGAGCTGGTCGAGATCATGGACTGGAGCCGCGGCCATGTACATTCTACCCTGCATATCTGCTGGGGTGCGCAGGCAGGGCTGTATCATCATTACGGTATCGCCAAGCATTTTCTCCCCCGTAAGTTGTCCGGTATCTTCCGGCACCGCGTTGTCGCTCCAAAAGAGCCGCTGCTGCGTGGGTTTGACGATGTTTTCTTCGCGCCGCATTCGCGCTATACCGAGGTGCGCGCATCTGATGTCCGACGGGATGAGCGACTGCATCTTCTCGCTGAGTCCGATGAGGCAGGGGTCTATCTGATAGAAGCCATGAACGGCCGGCAGATTTTTGTGCTCGGCCATGGTGAATACGATTCTGATACGCTCAAAACAGAATATGAGCGCGATCTGGCCAAAGGACTTAATCCGGATATCCCGCTGCACTATTTTCGCAATGATGATCCAGGCGGCGAGGTCCTTGTCACCTGGAAGGCACATGCCCATCTGTTTTACACCAACTGGGTCAACTACTATGTCTACCAGACGACACCTTACTATCTTGATAAAATTTAGGCGATATGCAAAAAGAAGCGGCCTTTTTTCGGCCGCTTCTTTTTAATGCTGCGCACCGATTAGGTGACACAACGTCATCATACTGTCTGACAGATGTACATTTTCCACTGGGATGCCCAGCCCCTCCAGATGCAGATCCTCTCCCGTGAAATTCCACAGACCACGCACGCCATGCTCAACCAGATCGCACGCAATCTCGGGCGCGTTACCGCGCGGGATGGTCAGCACGACCGCATCGGGCTTATGTTCCGCCAAAAAAGCATCCAGCGTATCGCTGCTGCGCACTTCATATCCGCCAAATGACTTACCTGTCAATTCTGGGTTAGCATCAAACGCGCACAGCAGACGAAAGCCGCTGGCCGAAAAATCAAAGTTATTGAGTAGCGCGCGGCCCAAATTGCCTGCGCCCAGCAAGATCGCCGTACGGCCCGCGTCCAGACCCAGAATCGTTCCAAGCTCGTCCTTGAGTTTTTCCACATTGTAGCCGTATCCCTGCTGGCCAAAGCCGCCAAAACAGTTAAAATCCTGCCGAATCTGTGAGGCTGTAAGCCCCATGCGCTCGGCCAGCGCGCGCGAAGAGATGCGCTGCACGCCCTCCGCTTTCAGTTCGCAAATATTTCGATAATAGCGGGGCAACCGCTGAATCACCGCTTTGGAAACCTCATGCTTTCGTTCCACAGGGCACGCTCCTTCTCTCTGATTTTGTTGCATCAAACAGCTTGTTACAGATTTGCGATTGTATCGAGCACATAATCGGTAAATTGCTGCGCGGTCGCGCCGGTGTCGCGGCCGGTGACGACAACCTTCTTCTCCTCAAACATGCAAATGTCGAGCGCGCGGTCAAGCTTATTTGCCAGCTCGATCTCGCCAATGTGCTCAAGCAGCATGACAGACGCCCGCAATACTGAAGACGGGTCGGCATACTTGGCGCGGCCCTCCTGCACCATGCGGGGCGCCGAGCCATGGATGGCCTCAAACATCGCATAGCGTTTGCCAATGTTGGCCGAGCCTGCGGTGCCAACGCCGCCCTGGATCTCGGCCGCCTCATCGGTGATAATATCGCCATACAGGTTGGGTAGCACAACCACCTTAAAATCCCGGCGGCGTGTATCGTCAAGCAGCTTGGCGGTCATGATGTCGATATACCAGTCGTCAAACACGACCTCGGGGTACTCCTTTGCCACCTTTTGGCAGGTGTCGAGGAACTTGCCGTCGGTCGTTTTGATGATATTGGCTTTGGTCACGCACGAGACACGGTTTTTGCCAGTCCTTCTCGCGTATTCAAACGCGAGACGCGCGATACGCTCACAGCCCTGCGAGGTCGCAACCGTAAAATCAATAAACAGATCGTCGTCAATCTGCACACCTTGCGAGCCAACCGCATAGCCGCCCTCCGTGTTCTCACGGTAGAACGTCCAGTCGATGCCCAGCTCGGGCACCTTTACCGGGCGCACGTTGGCAAACAGGTCGAGCGCCTTGCGCAGCGCAACGTTGGCAGACTCCACATTTGGCCACGGATCTCCCTTACGCGGGGTCGTGGTCGGCCCTTTGAGGATAACATGACACTGCTTCAGTTCATCCATCACATCGGGCGGAATCGCGCAGCCAAGCGCGGCGCGGCGCTCGATAGTCAGACCGTCAATAACGCGAAACTCTACCTTGCCCGCTTTCACTTTGTCCGCCAGCAGCGTCTCGAGCGCGTGCTGCGCCATGCCCGTAATCATCGGGCCGATGCCGTCGCCACCGCACACGCCGATGATTAGCTTACCCAGCCTCGAATAATCAATAAAGTCGTCCTGCGCCTTCATATCCGCAATCCGTTTACGCTGGCTTTCAACGACCGCTTCAAAATGCTTCCATATTGCCTGGTCGATCGACATTAAAATGTCCTCCATTGTATTGATATTATTTTAACAAGAAATTTGCCTGTTGTCAAGAAACCATACCGAAATCGGGTTTATTTATCCGGCACTGACACAAAACTGGTGCCGGTCTCACTGCGCGCTCTGGCGGGCGTAGTTGAGCGTGCCGCCTGCGAGCAGCGCGCCGCGCTGGCGATCAGACACCTCGCAATCCGCCTTGAAGGTTCTGCCGCCGCACACAACGGTCACCTGCGCGCCGTTTTCGACCTCTTCGCGCACGTTTGGCAACGAGATGTCATCCAACAGCTTGACTGCATCGTAATCCGCAGGGTCGGCAAAGGTCAGCGGCAGGATGCCCGAGTTTACAAGGTTTGCCTTGTGGATGCGCGCGAACGACTTACACAGTACGGCCTTGACGCCAAGATAGAGCGGCACAAGCGCCGCGTGCTCACGCGACGAGCCTTGGCCATAGTTTGCACCGCCCACGATAACGCCGCCACCCTGCTCCTTGCAGCGCGCCGGAAATGCCGGATCGACATTGATAAAGCAGTAGTTTGCGTAATACGGCACATTCGAGCGATAGGGCAGCAGCTTGGCGCCCGCGGGCAAGATGTGGTCGGTAGTAATGTTATCCTCGGTCTTAAGCACAACCTTGCCTTTATAGGATGCTTCGAGCGCCTTGCCGAGCGGGAACGGCTTGATATTTGGACCGCGCACGACCTCGACCTCGGCCGGGTTGCCAGCGGGCTTTACAATCATATTATCGTTGATGACAAAGTGCTCGGGCATTGTGATCTCGGGCATACCGCCCAATGTGCGCGGATCGGTCAGCACGCCCGCGAGCGCGCTGGCCGCCGCGACCTCGGGCGAGACCAGATAGATCTGCGCATCCTGCGTACCCGATCGGCCCTCGAAGTTGCGGTTAAAGGTGCGCAGCGACACGCCTGCGGACTCAGGGCTTTGGCCCATGCCGATACAAGGGCCGCAAGCGCACTCGAGAATGCGCGCGCCCGCGGCAATGATGTCGGCCAGCGCGCCGTTCTGCGCAAGCATGTCAAGCACCTGCTTAGAGCCTGGGCTGATGGTCAGCGAAACGTCCGGATGTACGGTCTTGCCCTTTAAGATGGACGCAACTTTCATCATATCATAGTAAGAGGAGTTGGTGCACGAGCCAATGCAGCACTGGTTTACCCGGATCGTGCCGATCTCGCGTACCTTCTTAACGTTATCCGGCATATGCGGCATGGCAGCGAGCGGCTCGAGTGCGGACAGGTCGACTGAGTATTCCTCGTCGTACACTGCGTCCGGGTCGGAGGACAGCTCTACCCACACGTCACCGCGGTCCTGCGCCTCGAGGAACCTGCGGGTTGCCTCGTCGGATGGGAAGATCGAGGTCGTAGCGCCCAACTCGGCGCCCATATTGGTGATCGTCGCGCGCTCAGGAACCGACAGCGTCTTTACGCCCTCGCCCGCATACTCGATGATCTTGCCCACGCCGCCCTTGACACTCATCTGCCGCAGCACATCTAAAATAACGTCCTTGGCGGAGACCCAGGGAGACAGTTTGCCCGTCAGCGTCACGCGCACCATTTTGGGCATCGGGATGTAATATGCTCCGCCGCCCATGGCGACCGCAACGTCCAGTCCACCCGCGCCGAACGCCAGCATGCCGATGCCGCCGCCAGTCGGAGTATGGCTGTCCGAACCGATCAGCGTCTTGCCCGGCGCACCGAAGCGCTCAAGATGCACCTGATGGCAGATACCGTTTCCCGCCTTGGAATAGTAAATGCCGTGCTTTTTTGCCACAGAGCCGATATATTTGTGGTCGTCCGCGTTTTCGAAGCCGGACTGTAGGGTATTGTGGTCAATATAAGCGACCGAACGCTCGGTCCTGACCTGGTCGATGCCCATCGCTTCAAACTGCAGATAGGCCATCGTGCCGGTCGCATCCTGCGTCAGCGTCTGGTCGATTTTAAGGCCGATCTCCTGCCCCTGAACCATCTCGCCGTCTACCAGATGCGCCTTGAGAATTTTTTGCGCGATTGTCATACCCATTTGTGTTTCCTTCGCTCCTTCATCTCCCAACGCGGCGCGATAACACGCCGCGCCCCGTCTACCAAAACCTGCTGGACGGGTCTGTTGCGGCTTCCACAGCCTTCTCCACGGCGCAAAAAACGCGCCGTGCCCATAAAACAAAATAGAAGTGGCCTTTGCAGCGCAAAAACCTCTTCTATTCTACAACAGTTCGGTATGTTTGAAAAGCCCTTTTCGGCTATCTCTTTTGACAAATATTCTCGCCGATTGCAGCGGTGGCAAAGGCGTTTTGCAGGGCGCCGCCAATATTGCCGGCAAGAAATTCGTAATACGCCTGGCTGCCGATCATGGCGGCGTTGTCGCCGCAGAGCGAAAGCGGGGGCAGATGCAGCTGGACGCCTGTACGCTTTGCCATATCCGCAAGCGCGGTGCGCAGATAGGAATTGGCTGCCACGCCGCCCGCGCATACCACGCGCTGCGCTTGCGTTTTGCGCACTGCCTCCTCGAGCCGCGGCACGAGCGTGCGTACAACCGCCGCACAGAACGAGGCCGCAAGGCCGCTGCGGTCGATCTCCTCCCCCTTTTGCTCGGCGTTATGCACAAGGTTAATAACCGCGGTCTTCAGGCCGGAGAACGAAAAATCGAGCGGCGCATCTTTGATGCGCGCATCCGGCAGCTTGTAACGCGCAGGATCGCCCCCTTGCGCGAGCTTTTCGATCTTGGGTCCGCCCGGATAGCCCACGCCCAGCACACGCGCGACCTTGTCAAACGCCTCGCCCGCCGCGTCATCCCGCGTGCCGCCCAGGACCTCGAACGCAGTGTAGTCGCGCACCAACACGATCTCGCTGTGCCCACCGGAGGCGATCAGCGTCAAAAACGGGGGTTGCAGCTCGGGATGGGCGAGATAGGCCGCCGCGATATGCCCGCGGATGTGGTGCACCGGGATAAACGGCTTATGGAGCGCCGCTGCCAACGCCTTGCTGAAATTAACGCCGACCAGCAGAGCGCCGATCAGGCCGGGTGCGCAGGTCGCGGCGACGGCGTCTACCGCATGCTTATCTATATTTGCTTCCGCCAGCGCCTGTTCAGTCACGCGCACGACCGCCTCCATGTGCCGCCGCGAAGCGATCTCGGGCACCACGCCGCCATAGAGCGCGTGCGTCTCAATCTGCGTGTCCACCACGCTCGACAGCATCTTGCGGCCGTCCTCAATGACGGCCGCCGCCGTCTCATCACACGAGGACTCGATTGCTAAAATTTTCATGGTTTCACCTGTTGTCTTGATATTTCAGTACAGTACGCGCAAGTTCCGCATCCTGTTTGTGTACATAGACCCGGTACTCGTGCGGATACTGCACGCGGATCCCCATTACATCCTGCCGCTGCCCCAGGCGGGAGGCATTGTCGCGCACCTCGGTACGGAACCGGATACCCGCATGGCTAAGCGCCTGCTGCGCTTTAAAAAATCCCTGCTGGACATTGGTTTGCAACACGCATTCTCGGTTTAGTATCGTAATCATAACACCTTCATCCCCTTTGCCGCGTTACAAAGAAACCATCATGCCATACACCGCCCAAATCACCGCCGCGGCCGGCAGCACGAGCGCGCCGCACAGGCTGATTTGCAGGCGCACGACCTGTGTTTTCGTTTCACCGCCGTTTTGTGCGATACGCAATACATCACATAGCGCGTGGCAGAACGCGCAGACGCACAGCACCGCTCCCATCAGAAGCACCGCGAGCAATATCATTATCATCCCTCGTTTCCTTATCGCATCGTACCGTCCGAGATTTCTTTTTCCATGCACACGCAAAGATTATCGCCCGCGAAATCGCCGTAGTTCGGCATCAGGCGGTAGCCATGCTTCTGAAAAAGCGCGATTGCCTCCGGCATATCCGCGCCGGCTGCAAGCACCGCGCGATGGCAGCCGCTCGCGGCAGCATGCTGCTCGAGCGCCGGGAGCATGCCGTCCGCTGCGCCCTGCCGCCGGCACGCCGGGCAAACGTACATCTGCTCTATCTCAGCCGAAACTGGGTCGTAGGCGCGCCAGCAACCGCAGCCCACGGGTTTTCCTGCGATGTAAGCGACCACGGCACAGGCCATGCTGTCGGGCGCATGCTGCGGCATATACTTTTTCCCGGCAGCACTCCTGCCCGCGCGGATGAGCGCGCAAAGATCCGGATCGGTCACATCGACATATTTGATCTTCATCCAGGCATCACTCCTCAAGGTATCGTGTCATCAGCACCGCGTCTTCCGCAGGGGCGGTATAAAAATGTCTGCGTACGCCCGCCCGGCAAAATCCCGCGCTCTCATACAGCGCAATCGCAGATGCGTTGGAGGCGCGCACCTCAAGCGTGACAAAGGCCAGCCCCGTCCGCTTCGCCTGCCGGATGAGCGCCTCGACCAGCGCCCGGCCTATGCCATGCCGCCGGCAAGCCGGCGACACGGCAACATTTGTGACATACCCCTCGTCCAGCACGGTCTGGCAGCCGACGTAGCCCACCGCCTCGCCGCCCTGCTCGGCGACGAGGAAGATGCCTTTCCCCAATTCCTGACGCAGCATATCCTCACGCCAAGGCGTGGAAAAGCATGCCCGCTCGATCGCGGCGAGCGCGGCAAGATGCCGCTCCTCCATGGGTACGACCGTCACCTTGCAAGCCTCTCGATGACGCTTTGCACGCCTTTGTCAATCTCGGCCGCCGCGCGGCGATAGGTCGCAAGATCGCCGCCAAACGGGTCGGCGACATCCTGCTGCACAAGCGTAAACACCTTGTCCGCGCAGTCCGGGTACAGCTCGCACAAGCGGTCGTAATGCGCGCCGGTTATGCAGATAAGATAGCGCGCCTGACGCGCCATCTCGGGCGTCAGCATGCGCGAGCGGTGGGCGGCAATATCCGCACCCAGCTCGGCAGCCGCAGCGACAGCATTTTGTGAGGCCGGCATGCCATCCTGCGTAAATAGCCCGGCAGACGAAGCGGCAAGTCCAGTCTTTTCCTCCCCGCCGCGCGCGCGAAACAGACCCTCGGCCATTGGCGAGCGGCAGGTGTTGCCTGTGCAAATAAAAATGATATTGTCCATGCGGTTATACTACTCCCTGTCTGTCATATTTCCAAACATATCCGCACCGTGCGGCGCTTCGATAATCCAAACCTGAACAATTCGGAACGACGTTATTTTGTTTCATACCAGCTCTGTCCCGCCTTGGCCTCGGCCACGAGCGGCGCATCCATTGGGAACGCGGCTTCCATTTCCTCTTTAAGCAGCTGCATTGCGGTCTGCCACTCTTCTTTGGGCGCTTCGAGGATAAGCTCATCATGCACCTGCAAGATCAGGCGGCTTTGCAGCCCCTCGCGCAGCAGTCGGTCATGCACGCGCACCATCGCGATTTTGATAATGTCGGCCGCCGTACCCTGAATAGGCGTGTTCATCGCCACGCGCTCGCCAAACGAGCGGGTGTTAAAGTTGCGGCTTTGCAGCTCGGGCAGCGCACGCCGGCGGCCGAACAGCGTGGTCACATAGCCCTGCTCCCTGGCGCTTTGCTTGATGTCCTCCATATACTTCGCAACGCCCGGATAGGTTGCAAGATAGGTGTGGATGAACTCCGCCGCCTCTTTGCGCGTTACGCCGATGTCCTGTGCAAGCGAGAAATCCGAGATGCCATATACGATGCCGAAGTTCACTGCCTTACACGACGAGCGCATCTGCGGCGTGACCTCGCCGAGCGGTACATGGTACACCTTAGCCGCGGTCGCGGCATGGATGTCTTGCCCAGAGCGAAACGCCTCGATCATGTGCGCATCCTGCGAGATATGCGCAAGCACGCGCAGCTCGATCTGCGAATAGTCGGCATCGATCAGCACATGCTTATCATCCGGCGCAACGAACATGCGGCGCAGCTCGCGCCCGAGTTCGGTGCGCACTGGAATATTTTGCAGATTAGGGTCAGTCGAGGACAGACGGCCGGTCGCGGTCACGGTCTGCTGAAAATGGGTGTGGATGCGCCCGTCCTTCGGGCTGATGACTTTCAGCAGCCCCTCGACATAGGTGCTTTTGAGCTTGGTCAGCTGCCGGTATTCCAATATCGCCGGGATGATGGGATGCAGACCCGCAAGCTTTTCCAGCACTTCGACGTTGGTCGAATATCCAGTCTTTGTCTTTTTCTGCGCGGGCAGGCCGAGCTTTTCAAAAAGCACCTCGCCCAGCTGGCGGGTGGAGTTAATGTTAAACGCACCGCCGGCGTCCTCATAGATCTGGCGGACAAGTACCTCGATGCGCGCATCGAGCTTTTGACCAAAAGCACGCAGCTCGTCCGGCGCGACCGCGCAGCCCACCGTCTCCATCTCCGCAAGGATGGGCATGAGCGGCAGCTCGATTTCATAATACAGCCGGCGCATGCCAAGCTGCTCAATCCTGTCGGCTGCTTCGGCATAGATCGCGCGCACTGCGCTCACATGCGCGGCGCAGCCTTCGATCGCCTGCTCCTGCCCGCCAAGCGGCGAAACCGCCGCCGGATCGTTCAGGTCGAGTGCGGGCAGCTCGGTGTTGCAGTAGGCAAGCGCAACGCGCGGCAGGTCATAACCCGACTGGGTGGAATCGAGCAGATAAGCCGCGATACAGGTATCAAATTGAATGCCTTTGGGCTGGATGCCGTGCGCGAGCAAAGCTGCGGCCACCGGCTTGGCGTCGTGCAGCACGAGGTCGACCGAGCCGTCGAACAAGCGGCGCAGCAGGCTCTCCCAATCGGCTGGCACAAAATCGTCCGCAAACAGTACGCTTGCCGTATCCTCTTCCAGCAGGCAGAGCACGCCGAGCGTTTCGGGCACAAGGGCGAACACACGCGTGGCGTCGGTCAGCGCGTCGAGCAGGGCGAACGCCTCGCGGGCCGTCTGGATGCGCTGCGGTCGGACCGCTAGCAGCTTGGGCGCGGCCTGCACGCCGCTAAGTCCCAGCCGCTTGATAAAATTCTTAAACTCGAGCCGCGTCAACAGCTCGTACAGCGCTTCCTCGTCCATATGCGCTTCAGGCAGGTTTTCGACTTCCAGTTCAAGCGGCGCGCAGCGGTCGATCGTCGCCAGCCAAAAGCTGTCCTTAGCCGACTGCTCGCCCGCTTCTAGCTTGGCGCGCGCGCCTTTTTTAATCCTCGGGTCGTCCAGATGCGCGTACACGCCCTCCAGCGTGCCGAAATCATGCAGCAGCTGCATGGCTGTCTTCTCGCCAATGCCCGGCACGCCCGGAATATTATCCGACGAGTCGCCCATCAACGCCTTGAGATCAATCAGGCGAATCGGCTCAAATCCGTATTTTTCCAAAAAAACCGCGGTATCATAATTGTCATAGATGGTCTGCCCCATTTTGGTCGAGACCAAGCGGACGGTCGTACCGCCGCCGACCAGCTGCAAACTATCCCGATCGCCGGTGACGATCACACAGCGGTCACCGTGCTCGTCTGCACGGCGGCTGATTGTACCGATCAAGTCGTCCGCTTCATAGCCCGCCAGCTCGCAGCGCACAAGCCCCATCGCGTCGAGCACCTGTTTGGTCACGGGCAGCTGAACGGCCAACTCGTCCGGCATGCCCTTACGGGTAGCCTTGTAAGAGTCAAATTTCTTATGGCGGAAAGTCTTTTCCTTTACGTCAAAACACACGACCGTGCGATCAGGCTTTTCCTCATCCTGCAACTTGAACAGCGTGGCAAGAAAGCCATATACTGCATTTGTCGGCAGCCCCTCATGGTTGGAAAGCTGCCGCACGCCATAAAACGCGCGGTTTAAAATACTGTTGCCGTCTATCACCATGATTTTCATGCGCATAGTCTCCATCATTCTACAAAATTTTCATTAATAATATTATATCGTATTGTCAGATATATTTCCAGACAAAATAGGAACGGAGCCACCGCCCCGTTCCGTCGCTCATGGCCGTACGTAGTTGACATACCAGTTTTCCCGATCCGTCCGGTCATTTTCCCCCCATATACATTTGTCGGGCAGCGCCCCAGGAATAGTATAGACAGCTTCCCGCAAATTGTAAGGTTTGTTCCCTTCTAAAAGCCAAAACCCCCGGCTTGCCAGACTCTTTTCGTTCTGGCAGACCGGGGGATGGACTGGCAATAGGCAAAGCGCCGCATTTTGAATTACTGCTCCCATTGCAGCGCCTGCGGCTCGATTCGCTGCCGCTTAGCGGACAGTCAACATTATCAAGGCCGTCTGCCTCGTTGCCGGCACCAGCCTTACGCCCCAAACCGCATTTGCAGGCGCAGGCGGTCGGCTATCATTGAGATAAACTCCGAATTGGTCGGCTTGCCTTTGACACCTGATACCGTATAGCCGAAATAGCTTTGCAGCGTCTCAATATCGCCGCGATCCCACGCAACTTCGATCGCATGGCGGATGGCGCGTTCGACGCGCGACGAGGTAGTCCTAAACTTTTTGGCGATGGACGGATACAGCACCTTAGTGATCGCGCTGACCGCCTCCATATCCTCAACCGCCATCATGATCGCTTCCCGCAGGTATTGGTAGCCCTTGATATGCGCTGGCACGCCTATCTGATGGATCACATCCGTCACACGGACTTCCAGCGCTAAGGCTTCCCCCGATGTTTCGGCCTCCTGTTTCCCCGCCTTCCACAGGCGGATGCGCTCGCATACCGTTTCCGCTTCCATAGGCTTGCGCAGAAATATCTCAACGCCCAACGCCGTGCATTCCGCGCCGGCCTGCGGGCTGGCAAAAGCGGAGAGCACAACCGTTGTAGGCGCGTTCTGCGCCTGCTCGTGCAGATGATTGAGCACCATGATCCCATCCATCACAGGCAGCACCAAATCAATGATGAGCAGATCCGGCTTTAATTCACCCACCGCGGCAAGCGCCTTAGCGCCATCCTCCGCTATGCCGGCCAATTCCATATCGTCGGCATTTTCCAGCGCGGCTGCCATGCGCGCGCAAAATTCGCTATCACTGTCTGCGAGCAATACTCGGATTTTTTGTTCCATGTTGTCAATACCAGCTTTCCGAAAGAATTAGGTTTCTCTCTGTGTTGTCACCAATTTACCATATAATTCCATGTTTTTCAAGCCTAAAGTCGGAAAAACTGGCGTATTTCGTTCGACATGATTCGACATGATTCGACAAATCTCGCGCAAATCTGCTTGTTCCCCATCAGTTCGTCATTTCCTCCAGCATGCGTTCGATGCTGATCGCATAGCCGCAAGTGGGATCGCCGACCAGCACATGTGTGACCGCGCCGATGATCTTACCGTTTTGCAAAAGCGGGCTGCCGCTCATACCCTGCACGATGCCACCGGTCTTATCAAGCAGTTCCTGGTCGGTCACGCGGATCATCATACCGCGGCCGTATTCATCATCCTGCGGATAGACCTTGACAACCTGCACAGAATACTTTTCGATTGTGTCGCCTTCCACATTAGTCAGAATCTCGGCTTCGCCTACGCTGATCTCGTCAGCTTCCGCAACTGGAACCGCCTGAAGTGACTGCAAAAATGATTTATCGGTCAAGGTGCCGAAAATACCGCTTTCTGTGTTTTCTTCTACGGTGCCGAGCGTGCTGTCAGTCTGAAACTCACCCTGCAGCGAGCCTGGCTCGCCAGCCTCACCGCGCTGCACCGAACCGACTACCGAATAAATCAGACTGCCCTCGCGCAGCGGCATGAGCACGCCGGTTTCGCTATCGCAAATGCCGTGACCGAGCGAGCCGTAGGCGCCCGTCTCCGGGTCGACATAGGTTAGCGTGCCAATGCCCGCGATGCTATCACGCGCGAGGATACCAATGCGGTAAACGCCGTCCTCATCCGCGCACGGGGTCAAGGTCACGGTTCGGGTTTGGTCGTCACGCAAAAGTTCAAGCTCCACCGGTTGCCCGCCGGAAAGCGCGATCTGTTTTTGCAGATCATCGTTAGAGCTGATCTCCGCGCCGCCAACACGCACGATCGTGTCGCCCTCGCGTACGCCGGCCTCCCGCGCAGGCCAAACCTCTCCTTCGGACGTCTGCACCGGGCTTAGATGCACGACCAGCACGCCGTTGGCGCTCATCTGGATACCCACAGTGTGGCCGATTGGAATGAGCGAGGTGATCTCCGCTGCCTGCGCAGAGACCAGCATAGCAAAGGTCAGAAGCAAGGATATTGCGATTTTTTTCGCTTTGCTTTGATGCAACTTTTTTCACCTCCCGCGCTTTACTATGCCACGCGCTTTGCGAAAAAAGCCTGTGAAGCTTTGCTATTCTCTTAGCATTTTTGGATGCGCTAAAAGTCTCTGGCGAAGGCAAGGTTTTCTACCCTGCAAAAACGGCGGTTTCCCCATTCTAATTGGGAGAAACCGCCGTTATCGGTTTTATTTTATTTTTGAGTAACTTCGTCAGCCGCAGGCATTACACCGGCAACCTCTTGCTGTTCTGCTGTAAATGCCTCCGCAGCCGCCGGACGAACGGCTATCCTGTGCCCGAGCGCCGTGTCGACCGCCTTGCTGACAATGCAGCCCAAAACGCCGCACACCAGCACCTCAACCAGCCCCTGTACGCCGACAGCCGCCAGCACAAACAGAATAGGGTTTGCCGCGCCGGTCGCGGCGACCATATCCTGCACATAGTCACTGCCATAGAAAATTAGGCACATCAGCCCCATGTAAAACACCGTATTGAGCACCGGCGCACTCACCGCACCAGCCACATAGCTCAGCATGCCACGCCGGTCTATTCTGCGCACCGCGCGGAAAATAAGGCCGACACAAAATCCCATAAGCACGCGGCCCACGACCGCCTGCGCAAAATAACCCGCCGGACTGACCGCCATGAGCGCTACGCCCATCTGTGAGCCGCCGATCAGCGCGTTTCCAAAACTCGTCAGGCCGAAAACCAGCCCGAGAAACGCACCCGCGCCCGGCCCCATCACAATCGCGCCAATGCACACCGGCACAGACAGAAAGGATGCATTAATCGGCCCGAGCCGCAAATAGCCAAGCGGCGTGTAGGCGAGGACCAGCGTGATCGCTGTTAGCAGCGCCAGCTGTGTCATCGTACGAATGCTGAACATTTTACTTTTCATATGCAATTTCCTCCCGCTCCCGTCCCGCCCTTTTCGTCGGGTACAGGGCTTTTTTCGGCCTTTTACCGGTCCGGATGGTTTTTCTCCCAGATCAGGCGCAAACCCTCGAACGCAAGGTCATCCGCGCCCTCCCAGCAGGTCTGAAGATGCCATGAGACCAGTTGCACGCTGTCGCCAGTCAACCAAACTTGCGGGGTATCGCCGAGCGCGGCGGCATACCGCGCAACCATACCGTCGATCATTGCGGCCGCGCCGACCGCCGCGCCCACGCGCATCGCATCTGCGGTGTTGCGCGCCATGACCTCGCATACCGCACCATCCTCCAGCGCAACCGTCGGCAGCTGCGCGGACGAAGCGTGCAGCGCCTCAAGCGACATGCGCACACCCGCCGCAATGGCAGAGGCGCAGAGCGTACCATCCTTATCAAGCACAGTAAAAGTGATCGCCGCGCCGCAGTCCGCAATAATGCATGGCAGCTTGCCGCGCGCTTTGGCGGCAACAGCCGCCGCCACACGGTCGGCGCCGACCTGCTGCGGCTGATCCGACCGGATGTTCAGCCCGGTTCTCACCCCGCTCGATACGCTGAGCACCCGCCGGCCAGTCACACTGTGCAGCGCGCTGCTAAGCGCGCGCGTCAGCTGCGGCACGACCGAGCCGAGCACAACGCCCGTGATCTCATCCTTTTTCACACCACCCAGGGCAAAGAGCTGCTCTGCCATGCAGGCATAATAGTCAGCCGTCTGCCGCGGTTCGGTTGCGATGGAAGCGGCAAAATCCATCTTGCCGTCTCCCTTAAAACCGTGCACACGGATATGGCTGTTATCTGCTATGACTGCGATTAGCATGGCGCATCTCCTTTTTCGGTATCTTGCCAAGGCCATTATACGCCCGCCACAGCCTGCATTGCAAGTTTTTTATTTGGGCAGCATAAAAGGCGCGGCAAGCACAGTCCAAAGCGCCGCATATTTGGGGCAGATCTGTCCTTTAATATTGCCCCGCTCGCGAGAGTAATCCCACACATTCATATGATAGGCCCGGTTGACTGTACAGCCGACCACATACTCGGCTGTTGTAATGCACGCCGCGCCACACAGACAGCGCGCAAGCGGTTTCTCATTTTTAACGTGTGGCCGCAGCCGGGCTAGACCCACGAGCACCGCACCGCCTGTCAGCGCCATGGTCCAATGCGTACGACCACGCCAAGCAAGCTCAAGCAGGCAATAGCCGCCTGCACCCAAAAAGAAAAGCCCCGTTGTTTGCATTTTCATTACAAATCACCGAAGCTTAGCATGCCATATTCTGTTTTGTGTTATGCCTGTTCGGCCAGAAATACCGCAAGCGCCTCAGCAAAGCCGCCCTTCACTAGGGTCGCTGCAGAGGCAAGCATCAAGTTAAGCGGCAGGCCGAAATCTTCAACTGAAAAACCATCTTTATCCGTTTGCCCCAGTTTTTGCCGCATAGTGCGTGTATCCGACAAATAGGCGTATACACGCTTGCCTTTGGCAAAGGCATAACCTACCTCAAAGCAGGTGCCGCTGTCCGGCTCCGCACCGCGGAAAGGATTGAGATTGGCGATCACTGCGTCCGCCCGATCGATCAGCGCACAGTTGCCCGCAAAAATCGCTGATGCGTTGCCCGCCTCGTTATCAAGCGGGTACAGGCCGACCAGCCCGCGCTCAGCACACATCATTTTCATCTGGACGCCGCGCTGCCTAGCATCGGGCGCGAATACGTCAAACCCCGCAAGGTAGATCGTTTTCATGGTTCTCTCCCCTGTCTTACAGCCGTATCACCCGTACAAGGCAGTCAATCGCAAACACGATAAACAGCGCCGCAAACACCACGCGCCGCCATTTGCCCAACCGCGCAATGCCTTTCTCGACCAGCGGCTGCAAACCGTACAGCATAATCATGCCGCCCACACCAAACCGCAGGCTGGCACTCAGACAGATTCGGCCCTGCCACTGGATGCGGTAGCGCGTGTAATCCCATAGCCAGTCGCCGGTCGTCCACTCGAGCAGATAGCTCGCGATCAGCTCGACTACTGTCGTTAGCAAAATAATTGCGAAAAACACCACGACCGGCATGAGATTGATACGCCCCACACGCAGCGGCCTGGTCTTGAGTTTGCGCAAACAGGCGAGGATGAGTAGCGCGCCCACGCCATATACCGGCAGATAAGGCCCCCACAGAAAGCCGCGGTTGGAAAAACCCCAGCGGTATACCACAACCTCGAGAAATACCTCATAGCACCAGCCGAGCACGCAATACGTCCAGAAATACAAAAACCACTTCTGAAAAGGCAACCGCCGATAAGGAAGGTTTGAAAACAAACTAACTTAACGGCTGGCAGACAGGTTGCAATGAAAAGCGGG
>NZ_CALWJJ010000019.1 GCF_944380985.1 uncultured Agathobaculum sp.
AAGCCTTCGCTCATGGTGGGCGGCGCGATCTCGATCGTGACCATTCTCGGCTATTCCGCGATGGCGGGCTTTATCGGTGGCGGTGGACTCGGCACGATTGCGGTCAACTACGGCTACAACCGCTATCAGTTTGACATCATGCTGGTTGCGGTCATCATCATCGTGGTAGTTGTGCAGATCGTTCAAACGTGCGGCATGTGGCTCGCACGCCGGTTGGACAAGCGCAACCGCTAAAATATTGTTATCATTAAAAATTATGATAAAAAACAAAAAAAGGAGAGATTTACCAATGAAGAAGAAAATTGCAGCTCTGCTCGCAGGCGCATTGTGCCTGTCTGCACTGGCCGCCTGCGGCGGCAATGGCGACAACGCCCAGACCGCCGGAGATGGCGGCGCGGAGGACAGAACGATCACGGTCGGCGCGTCGCCCACACCGCACGCCGAGATTTTAAACGCGGCAGCGGACGTGCTTGCCGAGGCGGGTTGGACGCTCGAGGTTGTCGAGTTTACTGACTATGTGCAGCCTAACGTCGCGCTGGTGGACGGCGATCTGGACGCCAACTACTTCCAGCACATTCCGTATCTGAACAATTTTAACGAGGAAAACGGTGCTGATTTGGTCTCTGCGATTGAGATGCACTATGAGCCGTTCGGTATCTATCCGGGCCAGACTGCGACGCTCGAGGAGCTGGCTGACGGCGCAACCATCGCCGTACCGAACGACGGCTCGAACGAGACCCGCGCGCTGCTGCTGCTGCAGGATGCCGGGTTGATTACGCTTGCCGACGGCATCGACCCGACTGCGGATGCGACCGTGCTGGACATTGTGGAAAATCCGCGGAACCTGAACATTCAGGAGATCGCAGCCGAGCAGCTGCCGCGCTCGCTCGAGGATGTTGACCTTGCGGTCATCAACGGCAATTACGCGCTGCAGGCCGACCTCAATGCAAACGACGACTCGCTCATCATCGAAAACCCGGAGTACGGTCAGGTCTATGTCAACACGGTGGCCTGCCGCAATGGCGATGAAAACAGCGAGAAGATTCAGGCA
The DNA here is from genome assembly GCF_944380985.1 of uncultured Agathobaculum sp. Classification (GTDB taxonomy): domain Bacteria; phylum Bacillota; class Clostridia; order Oscillospirales; family Butyricicoccaceae; genus Agathobaculum. Next base: position 1,052 of record NZ_CALWJJ010000019.1, read on the forward strand.
CTGGCTGACGCGCTGCAGAGCGACACGGTTCGACAGTTTATTGAGGATACGTATAGAGGTGCAGTCGAGCCGGTGTTTTAAACACTTCGTTTAAAGGAGTGCTTTCAAACGAGGAGGGCATATTGCGTTGCAACGCGTATGCGTCCAAAGTTGACAGAAAGTTCTGATAAAGCAAACTTTCGCCCTCTTAAAGCATAAAACCGAGGCGTATGTCCCCGGTTTCTATGAAAAGGATCGCCGTACAGCGGTCCTTTTCTATTTCATTGCGTAAAGGGCGCGGAGAATAAAAAATGCCCGCAAAAGCGGGCATTTTGCCGTGTTATTCCAGACCGGCTGCGGCCTTGACGCCTGCCATGTCCTGCACCGGATGGCAGACAAGCTCTTTACTGATCTTGCTGGCAAAGCCGGTCAGCGTCTTGCCCGGACCGATCTCGCACGAGGTGGAAAGGCCAGCCGCCATACCGTTTTGCACAAGCTGGGTCCAGCGCACCGGCGAGACCATGTGCTGTTCGAGATGGGCGGGCAGATCGGCGCAGCTTAGCACCTCGCCGTCAAGGTTGGAGTAAATGTCCATGCGGGGCGCGGCGAAGGTAAAATCCGATAAAAACGCGCGCAGCTCGGCCGCGGCCTTGGCCATTAGCGGGGTGTGGAATGCGCCCGATACCGCGAGCGGCAGCGCGCGGCGCGCGCCGGCGGCCTTGCAGTTTTCGATCGCCTCGTCAAGCGCTGCCCGCTCGCCCGCGATGACCAGCTGGCCGGGGCAGTTGTAGTTGACTGGACGTACTACGCCGCTTGTCACCTGAGCGCAGGCCGACTCGATCTTTTCATCTTCCAGCCCGAGGATGGCGGCCATGCCGCTGTCAGCCGCGTCCGCCGCCTGCTGCATTAGTTTGCCGCGCATGGATACGATTTTTACCCCGTCTGCAAGCGTTACCACGCCCGCCGCCGCAAGTGCGGTGTATTCACCAAGCGAAAAGCCCGCCGCAGCCTTGAACGTCACGCCCGCCTCGGAAAGCGCCGCAAGCGCCGCCATCGAGTGGGTGAAGATCGCGATCTGACTGTTCTCCGTTCGTGACAAGGTGTCCTTATCGCTGTCAAAACAGAGCTTTCTGACGTCTATTCCGGCGCCCTCGCTGGCCTCTTCAAAGACCTGCCGGGCTGCCTGTGAATTATCGTATAAATCCTTGCCCATGCCAGGCGCCTGGGCGCCCTGGCCGGGGAAAAATGCAAAACCGTATTCCATGCGTTCTCTCCTCCAAAAATCGCCGCCAAACCTCGGAAAAGGTTGACAATTTCATGCCCTTTTATTATAATAGTCAGAGATTACTTTGTCAATCAAACTAATGTCGCTTTTCCACGCTTTCTGGGAGAGCGATTTGAACTTTTGGGGAGCGTGGAAATGATCAATAGCCAATTGATAGGAACAGGCTCGTGCATCCCGGATTTTGTGCTCACAAATGCGATGCTCGAGCAGATGGTGGACACCAGTGATGAATGGATCGTCCAGCGCACGGGCGTGCGGGAGCGACGCATCGCCAAGAACACACACACCTGGGAGCTGGCGCTCGGCGCAGCGCAGGAGGCGCTTGCGGATGCGGGCATCCCGGCGGATGAGCTTGACCTTATTCTGGTGAGCACCTGCACGCCGGATAACAATACGCCCAACACCGCAAGTATTTTGCAGGATAAGCTGAGCGCGCGCCAGATCGGCGCACTGGACATTAACAACGCCTGCACAGGCTTTATCTCGGCGACCGACGTGGCGGATAGCTACATCAAGTCGGGCAAGGCGAAAACCGTGCTGGTCGTTGCGGCGGAGACGCTGCACCGCATTATTGATTACACCGACCGCTCCACCTGCATCCTGTTTGGCGACGGCGCAGCCGCGGCGGTCTATCGCGCGACTGATCGGGAGGGTATCGGCATCCAGTCGACCTTCATCGCGGCGGATGGCGCAGGCGCGGACTACCTGCACATGCAGGCGCTGCCGATTGAGGATCCTTTTGCATCCGATCGTCCGGTAGATCCTAAGGCGAGATTTCTGAAAATGCAGGGTGCGGCGGTCGTGCGCTTTACCGCGCGGGCGGTGCCGCTTGCGATCGACACCGCACTGCAGCGTGCGGGCGTGGCGGCGGAGGAGATCGACTGGGTTGTGCCGCACCAGGCCAACCTGCGCATCTTGGACGTGATTGCCAAGCGCTATCACCTGCCCCGGGAAAAGGTTTATGTGAATATGGAATATTTCGGCAACACCTCGTCCGCAAGCGTGCCGATCTGTCTGGATGAAATGCGGAAGAAGGGCCTGCTGTGCGAGGGGCAGACCATTGTATGCACCGGGTTTGGCGCAGGGCTGACCTACGGCGCGTTTGTACTCAAACTGTAAAGGGAGCGAAAGCAAATGAAAACCAGGATTACAGAACTGCTCGGCATCGAGTACCCGATCGTGCAGGGCGCGATGGCATGGGTCGCCGAGCATCATCTTGCAGCGGCAGTATCAAAGGCGGGCGGCCTTGGCATTATCGCGGGCGGCTCCGCACCGGCCGATTATATCCGAAGCGAGATCCGCAAAGCGCGCGAGATCACGGACAAGCCGCTGGGGCTTAACATCATGCTGCTCTCCCCGAATGCGGACGATCTCGCCCAGCTTGCGATTGATGAGAAGATCGAGGTGCTTACAACGGGCGCGGGCAACCCGGGCAAATATATAGCAAACTGGAAAGCGGCTGGCATCAAGGTTATGCCGGTGGTCGCATCGGTCGCGCTGGCCAAACGCATGGCGCGCGCCGGCGCGGACGCCATCATCGCCGAAGGTATGGAGGGCGGCGGCCATATCGGTGAGCTGACGACTATGTCGCTTGTACCGCAGGTGGTCGATGCGGTCGACATCCCGGTCATCGCGGCCGGCGGCATTGCAGACGGCCGCGGCATGGCGGCGGCGTTCATGCTGGGCGCCGAGGGCGTGCAGTGCGGCACGGTGTTCCTCGCTACAAACGAATGCTATATTTCGGATAAGTATAAGGAGCTTGTACTCAAGGCGACCGATATTTCGACTGTCGTCACCGGCCGTCCGTCCGGCCACCCGGTGCGCTCGCTCAAAACGCCGATGGCGCGCAAGTGCCTCGAGCTTGAGAAGATCGGCACCGAGCAGTCGCTCGAGGAGCTGGAGGCCGCGACTGCGGGCTCGCTGCGTAAGGCGGTGCAGGACGGCAACTATGAGGAGGGTACTTTCATGTCGGGCCAGATCGCGGGCATGCTCGCCGAGCTGCGTTCGTGCGAGACGGTCGTTCAAAGCATGACCATCCAGGCGGAAGAACTGCTTAAAAACGCATACAAGCGCTTTGAATAAGGAGAAAACCATGGGACTTGCAATCATAACTGGCGGCTCGCGCGGCATCGGCGCGGCCATTGCGGAGAAACTGGCCGCAGAGGGTCACGATATTGTCATCAGCTGCGCCTCGAGCGTGGATAAGGCCGAGGCCGTGGCGGAAAAGTGCCGCGCGCATGGCGTCAAGGCGCTTGCCAGGCAGTGGGATGTTGCGGATAACAACGCCTGCGCCGCAGCGCTCGCGGAGATCAAGGACACGCTCGGCGTGCCGTATATCCTGGTCAACAACGCAGGCATCACCCGCGACGGGCTAATGGTGCGCATGAAAGAGGAGCAGTTTGACGAGGTCATACGCACCAATCTCAAGGGCGCGTTCAACATGCTCAGCCAGGTCGGCGCGATGATGATGCGCGCCAAGCAGGGTCGTATTATCAATATTGCTTCGGTTGCCGGCATCGCGGGCAACCCGGGTCAGATTAACTATTCCGCGGCCAAGGCCGGCCTGATCGGCATGACCCGCACCGCGAGCAAGGAACTTGGCGCGCGCGGCGTTACGGTCAATGCGGTGGCGCCCGGCTTTATCGATACCGATATGACGCAGTCGCTACCGGATGCGGTCAAAGAAGGCGCCAAAAAGCAGATTTCGCTCGGCCGCTTCGGCACGCCGGAGGAGGTCGCGGGCGTGGTCGCGTTTCTCGCGTCCGACGCTGCGAGCTATGTCACCGGGCAGACGATCGTCGTAGACGGCGGCATGATCTGAGCTGGATGGCAAAGGCCGTTTGCCGCGGGGCGTGCGCCTCCCGCGGATGCAAGGGCGCAGGCTCATTACGCGCAGGGCGCAGCAATTATGGGGAAGAGGAGTTGCTTTCATGGAACGAGTAGTCGTCACCGGCATGGGTGCGGTCACCCCGGTGGGCAATGACGTGCAGACGTTTTGGGAATCGCTCAAGGCTGGCAAGTGCGGCATTGGGCCGATCACCCGTTTTGATGTATCAGAATATAAGGTAAAGCTGGCAGCCGAGGTCAAGGACTTCGATGTGACCCAGTATGTGGACAAGCGCGAGGCGCGCCGCATGGACTTAAACTGCCATTTTGCGCTTGCCGCGGCGCAGCAGGCGGTCGATCAGGCCGGACTGAAAGAGGGCGGCTTTGACCCGTTCCGCGTTGGCGTGATCTATGGATCGGGCGTGGGCGGCTTGCACATCGCCGAGGAGGAGATCCCGAAGCTCAACGAAAAGGGGCCGAGTCGAGTGTCTCCGCTTTGCATCCCGGAGCTGATCGCCAACATGGCGGCAGCCTATATCTCGATGCGCTTTGGCTTTAAGGGCGAAAATTTCAGCCCGGTCTCCGCGTGCGCGACCGGCAATCATTCGATCGGCGAGGCGATGCGCGCCATCCGCCACGGCTATCAGGATGTTGTGCTGTGCGGCGGTACAGAGAACGGCATCATCCCGATCTCGATGGCAGGCTTTCAGAACATGAAAGCCGTGCACATGGGCGAGGACCCGACGTGCGCCTCCATCCCGTTTGACGCGCGCCGCTCGGGCTTTGTCATGGGTGAGGGCGCGGGTTGCCTCGTGCTCGAGAGCCTGACGCACGCCAAGGCGCGCGGCGCGACCATTTTGGCCGAGCTTGCGGGCTATGGCGCGACGGGTGACGCATATCATATCACAAGCCCCGCGCCGGATGGTGAGGCTGCGTCGCGCGCCATCCGCGGCGCGATCGAGGATGCGGGCCTTACCCCGGCGGACGTGGACTATATCAATGCGCACGGCACGTCGACTCCGCTCAATGAAAAATATGAGACCATCGCCATCAAAAAGGCGTTTGGCGATACGGCGTATCAGGTTAAGGTGTCCTCGACCAAGTCGATGACCGGCCACCTGCTGGGCGGTGCGGCCGCGGTCGAGGCGATCGCGTGCATCATGGCGATCCGCGAGGGGGTCATCCCGCCGACCATCGGCTATCAGGAGCCCGACCCCGAGTGTGATCTCGATATTACGCCAAACAAGGCGGTCGAGATGCCGGTGAATGTGGCGATCTCTAACGCGCTGGGCTTTGGCGGCCACAATGCCTGCATTTTGTTTAAAAAGGTGTGACCCAAGTTATGGAAATCAACGAACTGAAAACCGTCGCGCTCCAGCTGATGGAAGCCATGCAGGCCAAGGGGTTGGGCGAGGTAGAGCTTCAGATGGGCGACGTTAAGATTAAGATTAAATCCGCACCGCCGGCGCCGGTTTTATCGGCAGCGGCAGTATCCTCTGCGCCGGCAGCTACGAGCGCGGATGCGGCACCGTCACCCGCCGCGCCGGCCGAGGAGATACCTGCCGGTACCGAGGTCAAAAGCCCGCTTGTAGGCACGTTCTATTCGGCCCCGTCGCCGGATGCGCCGCCGTTTGTGCTGGTCGGCCAGAAAGTAAAAGAGGGCGATACGCTCTGCATTATCGAGGCAATGAAGACCATGAACGAGATCAAGTCGCCATGCGATGGTACGGTGTTGCGCATTCTCGCGCAGCCGGGTGATATGGTAGAGTATAACCAGACGGTCATCGTCATCGAGTAAAAGCGCAAAGCGCTTTTGTTCAAAAGATGCCGTTGCCACGCGGGGCGAGGAACGGCTATTGCACCCAAAGCCACGAAAAATTTTGAGTTTCCATGTCTTTGTGACCTATGTATAAAAAGCACGGGCAAAGCTCACGCTTTTTATGAAAATTGCCTCTTTGGGGCAATTTTCTATTATTATATGCTATATGCTGTGCTGCGCGCGAGCGAATGAGCGAAGTTATAGCAAAATGCATAAAATAGATGCAATTTTACCGCGATTTTGCAAAACCCCTTGTGTCCGACAGGAAAGAGGTATAAGATATATGCTGATGAATAAAGAACAGATCATGGAGATCCTTCCGCACCGTCCGCCCATGCTGCTGGTCGATGAGATCGTCGAGATGGACGAGGAGCATGTGGTCGGCGCGCTACACCTGACCGGAGAGGAGTTTTTCTTCCAGGGCCACTTCCCGGGCAACCCGATTATGCCTGCTGTATTCCGGTTGGAGGCGCTGGCGCAGTGCGGCGGCGTAGCGCTGCTGTCGCTGCCTGAATTTCGCGGCAAGACCGCGGTATATACCGGCATCGACAAGGCCAAGTTCCGCGCGATGGCAAAGCCGGGCGACACGCTCCGGCTGGAAGTGCGCTTTACAAAGCGCCGGGGGCCGATGGCGGTAGCCGAGGGCGTCGCCTGGGTGGGCGAGGAAAAGGCTGCGGAGGCAGAGATCAAGTGCATGGTCATCATGGACTGAGGCGGGAGAACGTATGTTTCAAAAGATACTGATTGCAAACCGCGGCGAGATCGCGGTCCGCATCATTCAGGCCTGCCGCGATCTGGGTGTGATCGCCGTAGCTGTCTATTCTGAGGCCGACCGCGAGGCGCTGCATGCGCAGATTGCGGATGAGGCCGTCTGTATCGGTCCGGCGCGCGCGGCGGACAGCTATCTTAACATGAGTAATATCATTTCGGCGGCGCTTGCCTCGGGCTGCCAAGCGATCCATCCGGGCTTTGGCTTTCTTTCTGAAAACCCGGATTTTGCCGAGCAGGCCACGCAGGCCGGCCTAGCTTTTATCGGCCCAACTGCCGCGACTATCCGTCTGATGGGCGACAAATCCGAAGCCAAGCGCAATGCGATTGCCGCAGGTGTGCCGGTCGCATCTGGTACGGACGGCCCGCTGTCCGATTTTGACGAAGCGATCGCCGAAGCGGAGCGCATCGGCTATCCGGTCATGCTCAAGGCAGCGTCGGGCGGCGGCGGCAAGGGTATCCGCGTGGCGGGCAATGTGAAGGAACTTAAGGAGGCGTATGACAGCGCCTCTGCCGAGGCGGTTGCGAATTTTGGCGACGGCCGTCTGTATATGGAGAAATACATCCACAACCCGCGGCATATCGAGGTGCAAATCCTCGGTGACCACTACGGCAATGTGGTGCACCTGTTTGAGCGTGAGTGCTCGGTACAGCGCCGCCATCAAAAACTCATCGAGGAAAGTCCCTCGGCCTTTGTCACACCCGAACTGCGCGAAAAGATGACGCAGGCCGCGGTCAGCTTGGCAAAGCGCGTGGGCTATCGCAACGCGGGAACGATTGAATTTCTGGTCGACAGCGACCGCAATTTCTATTTTTGTGAGATGAACACCCGTATACAGGTTGAGCATCCGGTCACCGAGCAGGTGACGGGCGTTGACCTCGTGTGCGAGCAGATCCGCATTGCGTCGGGCGAGCCGCTGTCCTTCGGACAGCAGGATGTTGCGCTGCGCGGCCATGCGATCGAGTGCCGCATTAATGCGGAGGATCCCGCGCGCGGCTTTGCGCCCTGTCCGGGCACGCTCAAATCGCTGCACCTGCCGGGTGGCCCGGGCGTTCGGGTCGACTCGGCTGCGTATCAGGGCTACACCATCCCACCGTTTTATGATTCGATGATCGGCAAGCTGATCGTGTACGGCGTCGACCGCACGCAAGCCATCTACCGCATGCGGCGCGCGCTGGCAGAAACACTGTTCGAGGGTGTTGTCACCAGCACGGATTATCAGATGCATATCCTGTGCTCCAAGGCCTTTGAGGATGCGGCGTTTCACGTCAATTCGATCGCCGACGGCGATTTTGACAAATAAGAGAGGGGAAGAGTATGGGACTGATCGACCTTTTCCAGAAAACTAGAGAGACTTCGATGGAAATGAAAGCGCAGGAAGACGACGTCGTCAAGGTAGTCAAGTGTAAGGGCTGCGGCGCAGAGATCAAGGCCTATGTTTACGGAAAAAACCTGTATGTATGCCCGCACTGCGGCCGCTATGGGCGCCTGCTTGCGCGCACGCGCATCCGGCAGATTGCGGATAAGGATAGCTTTTTGGAGCTGTTTGCAAACCTTGCGCCGGCCGATCCGATCGGGTTTCCAGGTTATGCGGAAAAGACCGCCGAGCTTGCTGAAAAGGTCGGCATGCCGGACGCGGTCAAGACCGGCGTTTGCAAAATCGGCGGTGTGGAGACCGCGCTCGGCGTGATGGACAGCCATTTTATGATGGCGTCGATGGGCTCGGTCGTGGGCGAAAAGCTGACCCGTCTGTTTGAGTATGCGACCGAAAAAAGCCTTCCCGTCGTGATTTTTACCTGCTCGGGCGGCGCGCGCATGCAGGAGGGCATGTTCTCGCTGCTGCAAATGGCCAAGGTGTCCGCCGCGGCAAGGCGCCATTCGGACGCCGGCCTGCTCTATATCACGGTGCTGACCGACCCGACGACCGGCGGTGTGACCGCTTCATTTGCCATGCTGGGCGACATTATACTCGCTGAGCCGCGCACGACCATCGGCTTTGCCGGCCGCCGTGTGATCGAGGGTACGATCGGCCAGACTCTGCCGGATGATTTTCAGTCCGCGGAGTTCTTGCTATCGCACGGCTTCTGTGATAAAATAGTTCCGCGCAATCGGCTGCGGGAAACGATAGAGAGCATACTCAAGCTCCACTGCGGGTCCAAAGCCAGAAAGTGGCAGGTGCGTCGTCATGGCTAACAAAACCGCAAGCGAAAAAATGCATATCATCCACGATACCAAGCGCCCGATGTTAAGCGATTATGTCAGCGAGCTGTTCGATGATTTTATCGAGCTGCACGGCGACCGCTATTTTGCGGATGATCATGCCATCATGGCGGGTATCGGCTACTTTAACGGCATTCCGGTGACCGTGATCGGCCACCGTAAGGGCCGCACGATTGAACAGAATATGGACGCGAACTTCGGCATGGCAAACCCGGAGGGCTACCGCAAGGCGCTGCGCTTGGCGCACCAGGCGGAAAAGTTCCGCCGCCCGGTCATCAACTTTGTCGATACCTCAGGCGCATACCCGGGTGTGGGCGCGGAAGAGCGCGGACAGGGCGAGGCCATCGCACGCTGCCTGTATGAGTTTATCGAGCTGCGAACGCCGGTGATCTCCATCGTCACGGGAGAGGGCGGCTCGGGCGGTGCGCTCGCGCTGGCCGTGGCTGACCGCGTGCTTATGCTCGAAAATGCGATCTACTCGGTCGTGTCGCCGCGCGGCTGCGCCTCTATTCTGTGGAAAGATCCCAAGCGTGAGGGCGAGGCCGCGGACGCGCTGCGCATCACCGCGCAGGATCTATACGAGTTCGGCATGATCGAGGGCATTGTGCCCGAGGGGCAGAGCGCTTCGCAGATCATCCGCAATGTGGGCCGCGCGCTGCGCGACCAGCTTGCAGCGCTCTCGGCTGAGACTGATATGGATGCGCTGTTGCAAAAACGGTATGAAAAATTCCGAAAGATCGGAGTTTTCAGACAAATAAACCAAGAAGAAAATGAAGGAGTGTAAATCCCATGTTTGAAAAGGTATGTGAGATTCTGGCCGACAAGTTCGACGCGGACGCTTCCACCATGACCATGGATACCAAGGTCAAGGAGGATCTGAACGCAGATTCGCTGGACGTCGTTGAGCTGATGATGGATCTGGAGGAGAACTTCGGTGTGACGATCTCCGACGAGGAAGCGACCCAGATGAGCACGATTGGTGACATCGTCAAGTATATCGAGGAGCATAAGGAGTAAGATCTGTAAGCTGGATGCACAGTCCAGCCGGGGAGACGGCTTTATCAGCCTACAGCTGGAGCCGCCTGATACAGCAAAAGGACTTCGGATCCTACGGTTCCGAAGTCCTTTTACCGTTTGCGGGCAAAGCCGGATACATGTGTCCTGTCCTTGCTATGTGCGCTGTTTTGCCGGATGGGCGCTGGCTGCGCGGAGGCAGGCTGTCTGTTCGCACTATGAGCCCTACCTGTCCAGCCGCGGCAGATGAATGGAGTTGATTTGTCAACCCCACTATAATTTATGTGTAAAAGTATAAACTGAAAGGAGTCATGAGTAATCGTGGGATATGAAGTAATCGAACAGCAGGCGGCTGAAATGGAGATGCCGGTTTATCTGTACATGCGCATTGCAAGCCAGCGCGCGCTCAAGCTGACCGCTGAGCTGAATTTTTCCTACCACGAGCCGGAGGAGGTCGTACGGTTATTTTCCGAACTGATCGGCCGGCCGGTGGGCGAGGGCTTTTGCCTGTTCCCACCGTTTTACACAGATTACGGCCAGAATATCACGATCGGCAAGAACGTATTTATCAACACCAGCTGCCACTTCCAGGATCAAGGCGGCATCACGATTGGCGATGGCGCGCTGATCGGGCACAATGTCGTGCTCGCCACGCTCAACCATGACCCCGATCCGGCAAACCGCAGTGCGCTCATTCCTGCGCCGATCGTAATCGGCAAGAATGTATGGATCGGCGCCAACGCCACTGTCACCCCGGGCGTTACTATTGGAGATGGTGCGATCATTGCCGCAGGCGCGGTTGTAACGCGAGATGTGGCGGCGAACACGGTCGTTGGCGGCGTGCCTGCGCGTTTTGTCAAAAGCCTGTGATGCCGTTTGGCAGCCGGACGCAAAAAAGCCTGCAAAGCAGGCTTTTTTGTTTGTCCGGAGCGGGTTTGCACGCGGGGCGTTAGCAGTGCTCCATGATCGCCTGGACGGCGGTCTTGGTGTCGGTCAGCGGAAACAGCTCATAGCCTACGCGGCCGGTATAGCCGCATGATTCGAGATGACGCAGCACCATTTTGTAGTTGATCTCGCCTGTGCCCGGCTCATGGCGACCTGGTGCATCCGCCACATGGATGTGGCCGAAGCAGTCGGCGTAGCTTGTGATCGTGTCGCAGATACAGCCTTCGTTGATTTGCATGTGGTAGATGTCATACAGCAGCTTGAGGCGAGGCGAGCCGATCAGCCGCACGATCTCCGCGCCCATCTGGGTGGTCGCCAGGAAGTTGCCGACATGGTCGGTTGTGATGTTGAGTGCCTCAAGGTTGAGGTTTATGCCATCAGCTTCAGCGATCTTGGCGCACTCGAGCAGCATGTCGTACATCGAACACAGCTTGACCGTGTGGGATAGGTTATCATAGTGATCGACCACGATGCCACCCTCGCCCAGCGCGTTAGAATGAATGGTGACGCTCGCCGCGCCGACTTTCTTGGCCGCCGCGATCGACTCCTTCAGGAACGCGATGTATTTTTCCTTGTGGGTCGGGTCGACGAGTGAATAGTCCGCGTCGCCATTAAATCCGGAGATCGCAATGCCAGCCTTTTCGGCCGCTGCGCGCGTCGCGTCCAGGTTGCGGATGCGCCAGTCCCAGAACTCAACCGCGTCAAAGCCGTCGTCCTTAGCTGCCTGGAAGCGGTCAAGCCAGTCAAGTTCGGTATAAAGCGTGTCGATGCACGCGCATTTTCTCAGTGCCATAAATCATTCCTCCCAGATGTATATCATAGATCTTCCTTAGCCGTAATACCATTTCTTTTTGTTTATTTAAATGTTTGTTTTATTAGACACCCAGGTTTGTACTCACTCGATTTTGGAGATCTTGGCCGGACGGCCGATGCTCCCAATCAGTCTTGCCACCGGTTCAGACTGCGAGGATGCGGTCGGATAGCCGTCAACAGTTTCGTCGGATAGATCGGCCTGAATCGTGTTGGTCTGTTCCTGCAGATGGTCTCTGACGAAGGGCACTTGATGGACAAGCTCGGCGATCCAATCGGTACATCCTTTCTCTTAGTGTGCGTTTATGTGTCATGTGCTTTTATGTGCTTATTATAATGCAGGAAAAATAAACTGTCAATTGAAAAAGCAATAAATAAGCAAAGCAGTATACAATAGAAAGGCTATTTAGGTTTAAAATCGTAGTATATTTACAAAAAAATAGTTTAATTTATTCAAATAAAATTGCGAACTAAAATAATGACGGTTTTTTGCGCATTACACTTGGGGATTATCAACAAACAATGGTGCGCACATAGAATTACGTCAAGAATAACTACAAATAAAGTAATAAAATAGAATAAATAACGGAATATAAATAAAAAAATATACGATTAACAACAGAATTCATTATGTGCTTTTGCACATAATGAGGAAAATGCGTGCTGATATGGTACAATGCACACAATGTGTGTTATAATAATAAAAAACAACAGGCAGGTGAGGGGAATGAACAAACGCCCAACCATTCAAATGGTAGCTGAGCGGGCAGGAGTGTCTCGTGGCACAGTTGATCGCGTGGTAAATAACCGTTCTTATGTACGCGCGGATGTGCGCGCGCGTGTGCTGGAAGCAATCCGAGAGACCGGCTATCTGTCG
>NZ_CALWJJ010000020.1 GCF_944380985.1 uncultured Agathobaculum sp.
TTGCCTCTGTAGCTCAGTCGGTAGAGCAGGGGACTGAAAATCCCCGTGTCGGTGGTTCGATTCCGCCCGGAGGCACCATTTTGTAAAAGTCATTGAAAATGGCTTTTACAAAATGGTATAAACCGATGCAGGAATCGAAAGGCGTGCCCAAGAAAATATGCCGGTGGCATATTTTCCACGTCGTGGCTTTTCCGCAGAAAAGCGATTCCGCCCGGAGGCATCATTTATTTGCGGCTGTAGCTCATCTGGTAGAGCGCCACCTTGCCAAGGTGGAGGTAGCGAGTTCGAGCCTCGTCAGCCGCTCCATTCTTTATATGGTACCATAGCCAAGCGGTAAGGCGTGGGACTGCAACTCCCTGATCCCCAGTTCGATTCTGGGTGGTACCTCCAGCTATGAGAAAAGAGACGCCTTGATAGGCGTCTCTTTTCTGTTTTTTGTTACTGAGTCAAATCATAAGAAAATCTTAATAATTTTATTGCAAAAATCAAAAGAAACCTTTGGTATGATAGAAGCACAGAGGAGGGGCACAATGGAGCAGCTGAACATATTGGTGGTCGATGATGACCGGGAGATCGTGGACAGTATTGCGATTTTTCTCCAAGCAGATGGCTATGCAGTTGAAAAGGCATATAACGGACTGGAGGCACTCGACATTATCATGACGCATTCAGTGCACCTGCTGCTGCTTGATATTATGATGCCCGAAATGGATGGCATCCAGACCCTGCTTCGGGTGCGCGAAAGTAAGAATATCCCGATTATTTTGATTTCGGCCAAGAGTGAGGATGCGGATAAGATCCTCGGCCTGACCGCAGGTGCGGACGATTATATTACAAAGCCGTTTAACCCGTCCGAACTAGTCGCCCGGGTCAAGAGCCAGCTTAGGCGCTACACGCAGCTTGGCGCAATGCAGCCAACTGAAAAACAGATCGTCATCCGCGGACTGGTACTCGATACCGAGAGCAAAAGTGTGACTGTTGACGGTGAGGCCGTCCGCATGACACCGCTTGAGTATAAGATCCTCGAGCTGCTTTGCCGCCATCCAGGTAAGGTGTTTTCAACAGAAGAGATTTACCGACAGGTGTGGAACGATGAGATTGTCTCGGATAATGCAATCGCGGTGCATATCCGACACATCCGCGAAAAAATCGAGATCAATCCTAAGGAGCCGCGCTACCTTAAGGTTGTGTGGGGCGTGGGCTACAAGATCGAAAGGAGCGAGTGAAAATGACGGCAAAAAAAGTGTTTTGCAGCACAGCAGCAAAACTGATTGTGTTTTTATTTGTTGTCAGCTGTATGGGAGGAGCGCTGTTCACCAGCATATATGCCTTGCGCGACTGGATCCGGAATGGCAGCAGTTACGATTTTGTTTATCGCTTTGAACCTAGCTTTGAAAGCGCAGGCGTGCTCGACACCGAAATGTCCTGGATGATGTCCGATCTTGCATATGCCTTGCAGAACGACTATACCCAAATACAGTTTGACAGCCGGTTTGCCGGTGGCTTTGGCGGCGACTACTATGCCAGGATGGGCGACCGGGTGCTGAAAACCGTCGACTTGACTGAGCAGGAAGTGCTCTCCTCACCCTATTATTATATTGCGCGGCCAGGCGGTGACTTTCTTTCGAGTGGAAGTGTAAGCCATATCCCTTTTCTTCCAGAGCTGCACTTTGACCCCGATACCGGCCAAGAGGAATGGATAGCAAACGAGAACTACCCGGAAAATACCGTTATTATGATACGGTTTACCGAGGAACAGGCGGATTCTTATCGCACAGCATGGGAAGAGCAGCGGGATCTTGTTTTGGGGGCAATCGGCCGTGCGGCGATCCTGCTGTGCGCCGCCCTAATCGGTTACATCTGTCTGCTGTTCCAGACTGGACGGAAAGGCGGGGAGGACCAGGTGCATCTGGTTACGATCGACCGTCTGTATGTCGAAATCAATCTTGCGCTGCTGTTTGGCTTGCCGGCGCTAGCGGCCATCCCCGTGTTTGCCGTGCTTTTTGAAATTGTTGAGAATCGGCAGAATATCGATGCGTTGCTGCTGCCGTCTGCCCTGCTGCTGACGGGCGCGCTGGCACTGTCAGTCGAGCTGTCGCTCTCGCTTGTGCGCAATCTGAAAAACCGCAGTTTTATCGATCGATCGCTTATCCTGCGCGTCATTCGCTGGTGCTGGCGAACGGCGGGGCGCATGGTGCGCTGGACGATCGGGCTGATAAAGCGTATCTGGCATGGCGTAAGCTGTGGCAAAGACGAATTGTGGCACAGGATGCTGGAGCACTACAAGACCCGCAATGTGCTGCTGATCTTCCTTGGCTATTCGGCAGTGCTCGCCTTGCTGGCGATGATGTTCGGCGTGATGATAGATTTTGGCTGGGGTCTTCCGTTGCTGCTGGGCATCGTTTGGTTTGTGACAGCAGCATGGTTTCTGCTTAATCGTATCGACGGATTTGACCGCGTGGTAGAGGCGCTCAAGCGGCTGCGCGCGGGTGAATTGACCTATAAGCTGACCGATATGCCTGCCGGAGTGTTTGCCTCCATGGCGGACGACATCAATTCGCTGGGCGACGGCATGCAAGCTGCGCTCCAAAACGAGATCCGCGCCGAACGAATGAAGTCAGAGCTGATTACCAACGTCAGCCACGACCTTAAGACCCCGCTGACCTCAATTTTGAACTATTCTGATCTGCTCTGCCAGCAATGCCTGACGCCAGAGGAGGCCAACGACTACGCAAAGATCATTCATCAAAAGAGCCTACGCTTAAAAAATCTGACGAGCGACTTATTCGACATTTCTAAGGTGCAGTCGGGCGCCGAGCAGATACAGTGCGAGCATATTGATGCTTGCACGCTTGTGCGGCAGGCATTGGGCGAGCAGGATAAGGCGATCACGGACAGCCGTCTGACGCTCAAGGTCGACATCCCTGAGCACGAGGTGCCCATCTGGGCGGACGGCAAGAAGATGAGCCGGGTCATGGAAAACCTGATTGGCAACTGCGTTAAATATGCACTTGCAGGCACGCGGGTGTTCGTGTCGGTAAGAGAGGTGTCGGGCGAGGCGGTGATCGAGCTGAAGAACATCGCCAACTATGCCATGGATTTTGATGCAAGCGAGATTACTGAGCGTTTTGTTCGCGGCGACACGGCGCGTTCGACTGAAGGCAGCGGCCTTGGCCTTGCGATTGCAAAAAGCTATGTCACAGCCTGCGGCGGCGCGCTCGCGGTCGATGTGGATGGCGATTTGTTCAAGGTGCGCATCACCTTTGCGGTGCACGGTATTTGAGCTGTTGTAATGCCTGTATATTTATTTATATAAGTGACCGTATAAACGCAATTTTGAAGGGAAAAAGCCTGCTTTGCAGGCTTTTTCCTTTTTTATTTGTGGTTTATCTGGCGTGTATGTGTGTAATGCAATTTTTTCTAATAATGTATTGACATATCGTAATTATTGTATATAATTGATATATACAAAATGAAAGGAGCAGAGGACATGGAGATTATCCTGTCTAACGTCGACGGTACGCCAATCTATGAGCAGATCGTGCGGCAGATCAAGGCCAAGATTGTCGGCGGCGAGCTCAAGTCGGGAGAGGCGCTGCCATCCATGCGGCTGCTGGCAAAGGAGCTGCGAATCAGTGTCATTACAACAAAGCGTGCGTATGAAGAGCTTGAGCGCGAGGGATTTCTCATCACCCAAACTGGCCGCGGCAGCTTTGTCGCCCCGGTGGGTGTCGAGCTTCTGCGCGAAGAGCAACTGCGTGTGGTGGAGGAACACCTGACAAATGCAGTGCGCGCCGCACATTTGGGAAGCCTTGACAAAACGGAGTTTCTCGACATTGCAAAAACACTGTTTGAGGAGGGGATATAATGAATAACGTGCTGGAAATTAAAGGATTATGCAAGCGATATGAAGGATTTGCACTAGAAAATATTAGCTTTACGCTGCCGCAAGGCGTGGTGATGGGCTTTATCGGGGAAAATGGCGCGGGCAAGACCACGACCATCAAATCCATCCTGAATCTGATCCGCCGCGACGTAGGCGAGATCCGTGTACTGGGGATGGATAATATTCATGACGAGCGCGCGGTCAAGGAGCGCATCGGCGTCGTGCTTGAGGACGGCGGTTTTTTAAACACCATGAATGCGCGCGAGGTTAATACCCTGATGGGCAAGGCGTATCAGGGGTGGCGGCCCGAACTTTTTTTAGGATATATGAAGCGGTTTGGCATTGACGAGCGCAAAAAGATTAAGGATTACTCCAAAGGCATGCGTATGAAGATCTCGATTGCGTCTGCGCTTTCGCACGGGGCCGAACTACTTATCATGGACGAACCGACAAGCGGCCTTGACCCGATTGTGCGTGACGAGGTGCTCGATCTGCTTTACGACTTTATGCAGGACGAGAGACATGCAATCTTGCTGTCCAGCCACATTACAAGCGATCTTGATAAAATTGCGGACTGTGTCACTTTCATTCACGCGGGGAGAATCGTGCTCTCCGAGCCGCGTGACGAGCTGCTTGATACCTACGGCGTGCTACGTTGCACAGCCGATCAGCTCGCCTCGCTTGATCCAGTGGCGGTGCGCGCCAAACGTATCGGTGCGTTCGGCTGTGAGGCCCTTGTGCGGCGCGACGGCGTGCCGATAGGCTGGCCGGTCGAGCCGGTCAATATTGAGCAAATCATGCTGTTTTTAACCAGAGGGGAGGATGCCTAATGAAAGCCATGTTGTATGCCGACTGGATGGTTTTCCGCCAGTCGTTCCGCTCACTTCTATTTGTGATCGTGGTGTTTATCGCTACAGCGTTTATATCGGGTAAAACGACGTTTTTCAGTTTCATCGTCGTGTTTTTGAGCATTATGACGCCAACCACGCTATTTGCGGCAGATAAGGCCTACGGTTGGAACCGGCTGAGCCTGGTGCTTCCCATCCTGCGGCGCGATGTTGTCGGAAGCAAATTCATCATGGGCGCGCTGATAAACTTTGCAATGCTGGCAGTGGGCCTTGTAATAAACGTAATCTATGCGGCATATGAGCCGTCCGCCGTACTAGTGGAAAACATCGGTGGGATGCTGGCTTGCGAGGCTGTGGCCCTTCTGATGATGGGCGTATTGATGGTGCTCTCGTTTCGGTTTGGCATCGAAAAGGCGCGTTACATCATCATAGCTTGCGTGTGGGTGCCCGTGCTGGGTATGTTTGTACTAGAAAAGCTGGCTGTGGTTCAAACGGCGATGCATACAGCCGCGCGCTGGCTGGATAGCGCTGAAGACGGGCAGTTTGTCTTTGTGCTGACAGCGGCGCTTGTGGTCAGCTTAGTGGTGTATGCGCTCTGCTGCCTGATTAGCGTTCGGATCTACCAGAAAACCGAGCTGTAAGTATGTACGATAGACGACGGACCGCTCCGGATGTTCCAAACCTACACATAAAACGCATGCAGGCGCCATATGCTAAAGGCAGGACCGCCTCTGCCAAAGATGCGGTATCGCCTGAAGCAAAAGGGAGGGTTGGGTTTGCGAAAAGCCTTGATTATCTGTCTGCTGATCCCGCTTGCAGTCGGTGGGTTGTCCGCTTGGCTGACCATGGGCAGCATGGAGCAGTTTGCCGCACTCGAGCAGCCGCCGCTGTCGCCGCCGGGTTGGGTGTTCCCTGTGGTGTGGACTGTGCTCTATCTGCTGATGGGGCTGGCAAGTTTCCTTATCTGGAAGTCGGCCGCGCCGCAGACGGAGAAAAAACGCGCGTTGACACTATACGCGGTGCAGCTTGCGGTAAATTTCGTGTGGCCGCTGCTGTTCTTTCGAGCGGGTCTGTTCGGATTTGCACTCATCTGGTTGGTGCTGTTGTTGGTGCTGGTAATCGAGACGACAATCGCCTTCGGCAAGATTGACAAGCGAGCGGCGTGGCTGCTTGTGCCATATATCGTGTGGCTGCTGTTTGCAGCGTATCTCAATGCGGGTGTATGGCTGCTTAATTGATGATATGGAATAAAAAACGGACGGTTTTGAAAACCGTCCGTTTTTTATCTGCCTGGCAATGGGGCTGCGCTCTATAAGGTGTGATGTACGCAATCCATGTTGCTGTAAGATTGTCAGCACCGCTCACACAGCCAGCGGAACAGCGGCAGATGGTCTGTTCCTGCTGCGTCGTCGCATAAGGGCGGCGCCATCCGCTCGGGATGCCATTGCACGCCGAGCACAGGTGCGCTTTCATGCCGCACGGCCTCAATCGTGTTATCTGGCGCCCAAGCCGCGGCATGCAGGCTGGATGCAATGGTATCCAGCGCCTGATGATGGTAGCTGTTGACAAGTGGCGCCGCGCCGACAAGCGAAGATAGCTGTGGTACGCAGCGCACTTTGTGGCAGCAGCCGTCATGCCTGTCAATATGCTGCCGCAGTGTGCCGCCGAGAAAGACGTTGATTGCCTGCACTCCGCGGCAGATACCGAGAATTGGCTTGCCACAGCGGAAAAAAGCCTCAAACAGCGACTGTTCCTCCTCGTCGCGCACGGGATCGATCGAGAGCCGGTCGTGCTTTACTGCCTGGCCATACCGTGCGGGATGGAGGTCGCCTCCGCCCGCGAGCAGCAGGCCGTCGCACCGTGCGGCGAGCACATCTGCCGCGCCACCGCTTGAGAGCACACCGGCACCGCCCGCAGCGGCAATGCATGCGCCGTAAAGCGCGGACTGCTGCCGCTGCATGGATAGTGCGCCCGGCGTCCGACCGCTTGTAATTAGGATTACAGGTGGTCTCACAGAATTGTTCCTCCTTTCGTATTTATCGTTGACAGTGGTAGGGGAAACAAGTATACTGAAAAATGTATGGAAAAAGTAAGAGATATGTAAGAAAAGTGTGAAACGGAGGACACTTATGGAGTTTAACGTGCTGTCGTTCGTGCAGTTGATAGGCGGTCTGGCGCTGTTTATTTACGGCATGATAACGATGGGGAAAGGCCTCGAACGCGCAGCCGGCTCAAAGCTGGAAAAAACATTGGAGCGAATGACAGGCAATGTGTTCAAGGCGTTACTGATGGGGCTTGTGGTCACCATGGTTATCCAGTCCTCCTCGGCGACGACGGTCATGGTAGTCGGCTTTGTAAATGCCGGGATCATGACGCTCAAGCAGTCAGTCGGCGTTATTCTGGGCGCCAACATCGGCACAACGATCACTGCACAGATCCTACGGCTTGATAACGGCGGCGGCAGCGGAAATCTGGTGATGGATCTGCTCAAGCCGAGCAACCTTGCCTATCTCGTTGTGCTGGCGGGCGTGATCATTATGATGCTTGCCAAAAAACGCCGCACACGGGATATTGCAGATATTTTTACCGGCTTTGGTGTGCTGTTTATCGGCATGTCGGTGATGGAGGGCTCGGTCGCTCCGTTGGCCGACCTGCCGCAGTTTGCCGCTCTGTTTGCCGCAATCTCCAATCCAGTGATAGGCGTGCTGGTTGGCACGGGTGTCACCGCGATTATTCAGTCTTCCTCGGCTTCGGTCGGTATTTTGCAGGCGCTGTCAACGACGGGAGTGGTCAGCTGGTCGGCTGCTATCCCGATCATCTTAGGTCAGAACATCGGCACTTGTATCACAGCGTTTTTGTCCTCGCTTGGCGGCTCGAAGAATGCGCGCCGCACGGCAATGGTGCACTTTTATTTTAACCTCATTGGTTCGATTCTGTTTCTTGTTATTATTTACGCAATCGAGTTTACAGTCGGATTTCCGTTCTGGGATCTTCCGATTGACAAAGGCGGCATTGCGAACTTCCACACGCTGTTTAACGTGGTCTGCACCGTGCTGTTTCTGCCGTTTACCGGGCTGCTGGTCAAGCTGGCGACTTGGAGCGTGCCTTCGGGCGAGGTGCAGGAAGATCCACTGGCAAAGCTCGAGCCTCGCTTTTTGACAACGCCATCGCTTGCGCTGGAACAGGCGCAGCGCTGCATTGCGGAGATGGGTGATGCGGCAAAGCAAAACTTCCATTTTGCAGTTGATCCGTTGTTTAGCAGCACTATTGCGCCGGATGAGGATCAATTCCGCGAGCGCGAGAGCTTTCTGGACCGCGCTGAGGTGGAGATCGGCCGGTACTTAACCAATATTCATAATATCCGCTCGGTGGACCAGCGCCGCCAGGCTGCCGAAATGATGCACTCGCTTTCGGATTTTGAAAAAATTGGCGATTACGCACAGAATATTTTCAGCCGGATGGAGGAGCTGCAACAGGCCGGGCTGTCCTTTTCGCCGAGCGCGCGGCGCGAGCTGCACACGATGTGCGATGCGGTCGGTGAGGCGCTCGACCTGACGGTAGAAGGCTATGTAACGCGTTCGGTCTCGGTCGCGCGCGTGGTCGAGCCGCTGGAAGAGGTCGTCGACATGCTCAAAGAGCGTCTCAAGACCCGCCATATCGAGCGGCTGAGCAATAACGAATGCACGATGCAGACCGGCATTCCTTTCCTTGACATTGTGCATGATTTGGAAAAGATCAGCGACCATTGCTCAAACATTGCCATTTACACCATTCAGCTCGTCGAGGGAGCAGAGGAATTCAACACACACGCCTATGCCAAGCAGGCATATAAATCGACGCCGCAGTTTGCGGACAAACTGCGTTTTTATCAGCAGAAATATATGTTGCAAACCGGCGTGCAATCGGACAACACATAAGCAGTATATGCCGCGGCCGCGTGCATGAGAACAGGGCGGCTGTACTTGGCAGGCGCAGCCTGCGCTGTAAAAGCGCAAGCGCTTTTAAGTAAAGCAAAGAAGAAGGACGCTGTGAGGGCGTCCTTCTTCTTTGGCGCTTGCTGTTAATAAAACTACATCCGCACCTACTACCCACGGTATTTGGTGGAATACACCACGCTTGCTGAAGGGGAGAAAGCGTCGCTATGCGGCCAGTAATGGGTTGCCGTCCTCCTGAGCTGGCGGCGTGATGCGATCCTCGCCGGTCTGGCCGGGCAGCACAACCTCAATTTCCGCCGATAGCAAAAGCTGCCGGACGCCTGTGCTGTCCGCATCGCCGACGCGGAGGCTGACAGTGTGCGTACCGGGCGGCGTGTCTTCCGGAATAGTCAGGTGACACTGGCTCTGCGCGCGGTCGTTTATGATCGTAAAATGCTCGTTAGCATAGGCTGGGATGTCTGTTCCATCGAGCTGCCAACTTGCGGGCAGCTGCACACGGTCGATGCCGTTTTTGCCCGCAATGTCGGCAGTAATAGTGAGTGTTTTGCCCGGGTAGACTGCGGCGCGCAGGATGTTGAGTGAGCCTGTGTACGCTACTGGGCGCTGCTCGATGGAGACTATGGTGTCCGCGCGCTTTTCCGTACCGTCAGGCATTGTCAGTACAAAGGAGATAGTTGCGGTATCGCCGGGAATATCGCGCAGGATATAGTGGAGCGTGCTTGTTTTGTTCGCGCTTGCCTGGAATTTTTCGTTCCCGTATTGCGGTACTGCTTGGCCATTGACATACCACTGCGCCTTGGCGGTATAGCTGGCCGAAACGCCGGTCAGCCGCACGGCAAAAGAGGCTGGCGCATAGGGGCGGATACTGTCTGGCTGGGCAGTAAAAACAATGTTGGTCGCTGCACGCGCAGCGTCGCGCAGCCGAATTTGTTCGAATCCGTAATCAAGTAATTGGCGGGTATCCGCAAAACGCTGGGAATCACCTGTCGATCCCATCACAACCGAGATGACACGTCGTCCTCCGCGCACAGCGGTGCCGGTGAAACAGTAACCGGCCTCGGCTGTTGTGCCGGTTTTAAAACCATCAATACCTTCATACGGTGCAAGGGTGTTGAGGAAATGGTTGGTATTGTTGTAGTAAGTGCCGTTAAAGTGAAATCCACTCTTGCTGGTGATGTTGAGAACGGTCGGGTAGGTGTTGATAAAGGCATATGTCAGCATTGCCTGTGAGCGCGCGGTGATGTAATTCGGCTGGGCGCCGTGGCAGTTATAATAGGTAGCATTGACGCCAAGATCGCGTGCCGTTTGGTTCATGCGGGCGACAAACGCGCTCTCACTGCCGCTGATGTGCTCGGCCATGGCAATGCAGGATGCGCTTGCAGATGGAATGAGAATCAGGTGGAGCAGTGTCTCAACTGTGTAGGTTGCGCCCTCGGTTAGCGGAACCGCGGTCGGATAGGCTGCAGAGCGCGACTTGACCGCAACATTGTTGCTGATACGGACAGGTGTATCCATCGTCAGCCGGCCGGCTGCAAGCTCCTGGTAGATAATGTACGCTGTCATCACTTTGGTCATACTAGCGGGTACGCGGGCAGCGTCGCCGTTATAGGAATACAGTTCCTCGCCGGTGTCTGCATCCATGACGAATGCGCTCGTTGCCTGTAAGTCCAGCGCGTCCGCATACGGCAGGCCGCCGCACAGGCAGAAGGCCGCAGCTAGTATGACGGCAAGCAGTCTTTTTTTCATCCAGTTAACCCCCTCTTGTTTGTCGGCCCATGATTCAGAAAAGAAAATGTTTCTGCCGCCGCAGCGAACATTGGGCCTGCCTATATAGTTATTTTAGCAGATCAGCATGGAAAAATGAAGTACCGTATGCCGAAAAAACGGTAGGCGTGTGGATTATTTTGCCGAATGCTTGACTTGAGGGCAAAAACATGGTTAGATATATAACACAGCGGTGGGAAAACCTTCCCAAACGATAATACGCAGGCGAGGTTGGAAAGATTGAATTTAAACCGGGATATGATGAAAAAAATAATGGGCCTGATTGCTTTTGCGATTTTGCTTTATGTCGGCCTGCAGAATACCAGGATGGTTTCTGCAGCGCTGCGCTATGTGGCGGGCCTGATAGCGCCTTTTTTGATTGGCGGATGCCTTGCGTTTGTGCTCAACGTGCCCATGCGTTTTTTTGAAAAAAACCTATTTACCGGCGAAAAAGCGACCAAAAGCAAAAAATTGCGTCAGATGAAGCGTATTTGCAGTCTGCTGCTGACTCTGATCGTTGTCTTCGGCATGATTGCAATCGTACTGTTTATGGTGGTACCCGAGCTGTACAAATCAGCCCGCGCAATCGGCTGGGAGATGACACAGGCAGTTGCACGCATCCCGCAGCTGTTGGATGATACAGCTGCGCTCTTGCCCATGTTTGCAAGCGTGATAGAGTCTGTCCGTGAAAATTTTATGAACGTAGACTGGCGTGAGATTGGCACTATGATCCGGGATTTTGTGCAGGAGAATAATATCCTCGGCAGCACATTTAACATAGCGACCTCGGTTGTAAGCGGGGTGACAAATGCAATCATCGGCATTGTGTTTGCCATCTATATTCTACTGCAAAAGGAAAACCTAGGACGGCAATTTCGCCGTCTGTTCTACGCGGTGTTTCCAGAAAAGCATGTGGACAGATTTTTGCAGGTGTGCACGTTGACCTGCGACTCGTTTAACAATTTCCTGTCCGGACAGTGCCTGGAAGCCTTTATCCTGGCGGCCATGTTTTTCGTCAGCATGTCGCTGCTGAATATGCCCTACGCACTAGTGGTTGCAGTGCTCATCGGCGTGACGGCGCTGATCCCAATTTTTGGCGCGTTCATCGGCTGCTTTGTCGGCGTGTGCCTCATCTTGATCGCAAACCCTATTCAGGCACTGTGGTTTTTGGTGCTGTTCTTTGTGCTCCAGCAGATAGAGGGCAACGTGATCTACCCTCGCGTGGTGGGGGGATCGGTTGGCTTACCGTCTATCTGGGTACTGGTTGCGGTTACGCTGGGTGCGAGCCTCGGCGGCGTAATCGGCATTCTGTTTGCCATCCCGGTGGCGTCAGTCATATATACGCTGCTGCGCGAGCATGTGCGCCGGCGTGTGCGTGAGCGCGGCATCGCCACGCATAAAATTAAGTAACCGAAAATCCCCGGAGCGTTTCTCCGGGGATTTTTATACCTAATCTACCGGGTTTGCAAATAATTTATTTATAAATAAATCGTAAATTTTTGCCAAAACACTTGATTTTTGCCCGTTCTGGGATTATCATAACAGTGTTAGCACTCGATATATTAGAGTGCTAATTTCAACAAAAACACAGAGGTGTATATAAGCCATGGCAAAAAAGCAGTTTAAGGCAGAGTCCAAGCGTCTGCTCGACCTGATGATCAACTCGATTTACACGCATAAGGAGATTTTTTTGCGCGAGCTGATCTCCAACGCATCGGATGCGACGGATAAGCTGTACTACAATGCGATGAAAGAAGGCAAAACCGGCATTACGCGCGACAGCCTGCCGATTGAGCTGACGATCGATAAGGAAAACCGTAGGTTTGTTATCGAGGACCACGGCTGCGGCATGACTGCCGACGAGCTTGAGAGCAACCTCGGCACGATTGCGCGCTCGGGTTCGCTTGCCTTTAAAAAAGAGAACGAAAGCATGGACGATGTGGACATCATCGGTCAGTTTGGCGTGGGCTTTTATGCGGCGTTTATGGTGGCAAGCCATGTTGAGGTTGTCTCCCGCGCGCTCGGCAGTGACGAGGCTAACCGCTGGGAGTCGGACGGCGCGGCGGGCTACACTGTGACGCCTTGCGAAAAAGCGGAAAATGGCACCCGGATCACGCTGACTATCAAGGAAAATACCGAAAACGAGAATTATGATGAGTTTCTCGAGCCTTATCGCATCCAGGCTCTGGTTAAGAAGTATTCGGACTATATCCGCTATCCGATCAAGATGGATATGACGCGCTCGCGTATGAAAGAAAAGCCGGCGGACGCGGGCGAAGACTATCAGCCCGAGTGGGAAGAATATGTTGAGAACGAAACGCTCAACTCGATGGTACCGATCTGGAAGAAAGCAAAAAAGGAACTGACAGACGAGGACTATAATTCATTCTACACTGCAAAGTTTTACGATTATCAGCCGCCGCTCGTGCACATTCACACGAGTGTTGAGGGTGCGGTGACCTATACGGCGATGTTGTTCATTCCGTCGCACGCGCCGATGGATTACTACACCAAGGATTTTGAAAAGGGATTGCAGCTTTATTCTAACGGTGTGCTTATCATGGATAAATGCGCCGATTTGCTGCCCGACCATTTCAGCTTTGTGCGCGGCATGGTTGATACGGCTGACCTGTCGCTCAACATCTCGCGCGAGATGCTCCAGCATGACCGGCACCTCAAAGCGATTGCTCAAAGCCTGGAGAAAAAGATCAAGAGCGAGCTGCTCCACCTGCAAAAAGACAAACGCGAGGACTATGAAAAGTTTTGGGCGGCATTTGGCAGGCAGATCAAGTACGGCGCTTATGTGCAGTATGGCGCCCATAAAGAGTTGTTGCAGGACCTGCTGATCTATCACTCTTCCACTGAGGATAAGCTGACAACGCTTGAGGAGTATGTCTCCCGCATGAAAGAGGAGCAAAAGTATATCTACTACGCCTGCGGTGAAACTGTGGATAAGATCAAGTTACTGCCCGCA